>JAEWOI010000035.1 GCA_023460935.1 Actinomycetes bacterium | reverse complement strand
TATGGTTGCTCTCGCACTCGGGCCGGGAACGGAACGGGTTGTCTGCGGACGTGGCTCAGTTGGTAGAGCATCACCTTGCCAAGGTGAGGGTCGCGGGTTCGAATCCCGTCGTCCGCTCGGAGAAGGTCTCAATCTTCGACTATCGAGGCCGGCTCTGGCCGGTGGAGTGGCCGAGAGGCGAGGCAACGGACTGCAAATCCGTGTACACGGGTTCAAATCCCGTCTCCACCTCGGGCGGCTGGCGCAGTGGTAGCGCGCTTCCCTGACACGGAAGAGGTCACTGGTTCGAACCCAGTGTCGCCCACCAAATCCCCTAGTCACAGCGTTGACTGGGGGATTTTGTGTCTCGTTCTCTGCCAATCAGTTGGCACAGCACAACCAAGTTGGCACAGCGCGACCAGAGATGTCACAGCCTGACCAGGGATGACGCAGCCAGGACCGAAGCGGAGATCTTCGCGGCTGGGCCGGAGCGCTCTAGCCCGGCGGGTTCACGAAGTCCTCCTTCGCCTGATGGAGTCACGGCCGAACTCCAGGTAGCCCAGGCGGGCCATGACTTGCACAGTTCGCTCCGGGATAAGCATGGGATCGCTACTGCTTGGCAGAGCGTGGTGGTGGCAGGACTGGGCCCGGCGGAAGGCCGTCTCGTCCGGGCTTGCCGGTTTTGTGCACTTGCCGCCAACTATGTAGTTGGTGGGCGAGCAGCGCCTGCCGGATGGGATGGTTGTGATGGTTCAGCGTGATGCTCAGACGCGGGAGCGGACTCCGAATGGCGTGGTGTCACCGCGCCTCGGAGGCGACATGCTGTGGCACTGCTACCTCGACCTGGGCGTTGACCGGGCGACTGGCAAGCGGTTGCGGAAGCATGTGAGTGGCCCGGATCCGCGAGAAGTCGCTCGGGAGGCGTTTGCGATCAAGGCGATCTCCGAGCGATATGGCGCGGCCGCGGTCTTCGCACCCAAGCCGAAGCTAGTGGGGGAGTGGCTGGATCTCTGGCTTGTGGAGGAGGTGGCGCGCATTCGGACGCCGCGGCCTCGCCGAGAGCGTCGGGAAGCGGTCGAGAGATGGATCATGCCCCAGATCGGGCACGTACGAATGGGCCGGCTCAATGTTGGGCATGTCCAGAAGGCGGTGGCGGCGGTGCCAGATCTGAGCGGCAAGCAACGCTGCTTGGCGGTGCTGCGTGAGGCGCTTGAGGAGGGCTGTCACCGAGGGTTCCTCCGGGAGAACTTGGCAGAGCGCGTGCGGGTGGAGCCGACCGCCCCTGCGTGGTCGTCCGAAGTGTCTGCGGCGAGGCTCGATCCTGGCGTCGTGAGGACGGGCCAGTTGCCGAGCTCACGAGGGCAGGCTGGGCTTCGCTGATCACGGTTCTTGCGCCACACTAGTAGGGCATATTCGGTAGCCGGGGGGTAAGGCGTGGCTAGATCATCACGGTGGGCAGGGCGGGCGGAGTGAGTGCGGGTGTGCCAGCTGCGGCGCCTGGCCGCCGTCGGCTGAACGGGCTCGGGACGATCGCACTGACCTCATCGGGTTCGTGGTGTGGACAGGTTTCGTTGGGAAAAGACGCCGACGGGAGACGGGTGCGACGCAGCATCACCCGCGCCACCCGCGCGGAGCTCGTTGCTGAAATGGCTCGGATCCAGGCCGAGCACAACAGGCACGGCAGGCGTTGTTATCCCGAAGGCTCCAGTGGGAGTTGGCTCGTCTATTGGCTGCGCGAGGTCGTCCCGACCTACGCAAAGCCGACAACCATCGCAAACTACGAAGGAGCCCTACGACGAGACATCCTTCCCGTGCTAGGCGACCTTCCGCTCGGCCACATCTCACAAGCAGATGTTGAGCGCATGCTCGCCCTGATAGAGAGCGAGTCAGTTCAGGCACAGGCGCTGAAGACGCTTCGAGCAGGCTTGGAGGTCGCCGTGCGTCGACGGCTTGTGGAGCGCAATGCTGCAACGCTCGTGGTGCTGGCCCGGCGAGCACCGGTAACGGCATACGTCGACGACAAGTGGGATGCACGACTCATCGAACCACCCACCAAGGGCGAGCGGAGAACAGCGATCGAGGCAGGAGACCTCGCTGCCTTGCTCGGCCAGATCGACGGCGACCGCCTACGGGCCCGATGGCTGTTGGGTCTTCTCGGCGCCCGACGCGCAGAGGTGCTCGGCCTCGTGTGGGAGGACCTCTCGCCGACTGGCGTGTTGAGGTTCAGCAGGAACCGAATCCGCGACACCTACTCGCACGGGTGTGGCGATGAGCTCACGTGCAACCGGTCGCCCGGTCTTTGTCCCCAGCGGCGATGCATGCCCTCAGTGGTCGGCCTCAAGACCGCCTCTTCCAGTCGCGAGTTGCCGCTCGGTCCCCAGATGGTGGAAGCCTTGGAGGCCCATCGATGCCAGCAAGCTGAAGACCGCGCCGCTTCATCCGATTCATGGAACGCCGCCCATGCATGGATGTTCACAACGCCTAACGGGCGTCCCCTCACTCACAGCGCCGACTACCGACTGTGGTGCCGACTCGTCGCCCGCGCCGAGGTCAGCCGCCACTACAAACCGCACGAACTTCGGCACACCGCAGCCTCCCTGCTCGGTGCTATGGAGGTGAGTGAGCCGACGTTGATGGCGCTTATGGGCTGGTCCACACGCCGAATGGTCGACAACTACCGCCATCCGCTCGGTTCTGCCCTCCGCCAGGCGCTCCGGCAGATGGAGGCCGACCTGAGGCCACGCGCTTCTGGTTCGGTCACCAACCCTTGACGGACCGTCCGGCCTCCGGCACCACACCCTCTCAATCGCACGGACGAGCAGCGGACAGTCGCTGCCGGCGGACATAAGCTCCCCGAGCGCTACCGCGAAGATGAGCTGCTTCGAGGCCAGCCCTGAACGCCCTCTGCCTCGGATGACTAACTAGTAGGGCAGACTTCTGTGCCCATTGAGTGTGGCATCAGTGGGTGCCGACCAGACCATCGCAGACGGATCCTTCCCACCTCGCACGATGGCAAGGCATCCGTCAGCAGGTCGGCGCGCAGATCCGCGCGATTCGTATCGAGAAGGGTCTGACCCAAGAGGCGCTGGCACTGGAAGCCGGCATCTCTCGCAACCACCTGATCGAGGTAGAGCACGGGCGTCGTGGACTCCTTTACGAGCGCTTGGTTGACCTGTCCCGGGTTCTGGGTGTCCGGACCTCCGATTTCTTCGCGGGTATGGAATGAGCGGCTCACCGGCGCGCAGGACTGAACCGTAAGGGAAGCACGCGACGGGCTGCGATGGCGATGGCGCCCCACTTGAAAGGCAGCCACTGCGTCGGCGGGTCAACCACCGGGCGGTACACGGCAGTTGATCGAAACGAGTCATGAGACTCTCGTCGACGAGAAGAACGCACGGACGTTGCGTTGGTGACCCGCCTTGTCAGCTCGTTCAGGCAGAATGCTGGATGACCCGCTGACCGCGAGAATCGGCTACAGGAGGTGCGGGCAATCAAGGAAGGTCAGTCGATCGAGATGAGCCTGAACATCACCCCCAACGGGCAGAAGCTCACCCAGCAGAAGCTGGAGACGACTTTGTGGGCTGCGGCGAATGCGTTGCGTGGCCCGGTCGACCCGGGAGACTTCAAGCAGTATGTGTTCCCGGTGTTGTTCTTCAAGTGGATCAGCGACAACTGGGACTACCGGCATGCGGAGGCGGTCGAGCGGTACGGAGACCGGCTGACCGAGGCGATCGAGAACTCCGACTTCCAGCCGTTCGTGATCCCGGAAGACTGTCACTGGGCCGATGTGCATTCGACCGTGATGGGTGTCGGGGCGAAGCTGAACACAGCGTTGCAGCGGATCGAGCTGGCGAACCGGGACCTGGTCGGTGTGTTCGGAGATGTGAACTGGGCGAACAAGGACCGGCTGCCCGAGTCGGCGCTGGTCGGCCTGCTGGACGCGTTCCACTCGGTGAAGCTCGACCCCGACCATGTCGACGGCGACCTGCTAGGTGCGGCGTATGAGTACCTGCTGCGGGAGTTCGCCGAAGCCTCCGGCAAGAAGGCCGGCGAGTTCTTCACGCCGCGGCATGTGGTGCACCTGCTGGTGAAGATCCTCGACCCGAAGCCCGGTGATGATGTGGTGGATCCGGCGTGCGGCTCGGGCGGCATGCTGGTTGAGACGGTGAACGCGGTCCGCGAGGCCGGCGGCAACCCCTACGAGCTGGCGTTGCACGGCCAGGAGGTGAATCTCACCACGTCGGCGATCGCCAAGATGAACCTGTACCTGCACGGCCTTACCGACTTTGACATCCGCCGCGGCGACACGTTCCGCGAGCCGAAGTTCAAGGAAGCTGGGCGGCTGAAGCGGTTCGACGTGGTCATCGCCAATCCGCCGTTCTCATTGCAGAACTGGGGTGCCGGTACGTGGGAGCACGACCAGTGGGGCCGGGTGCTATGTGCGGTGCCGCCGGCGAAGAACGGCGACTACGCCTGGATCCAGCACATGATCGCCTCGATGAAGGACGACACAGGCCGGGTTGGCGTGGTGATGCCCCACGGCGTCCTGTTCCGGGGCGGCAAGGAGGGCGACATCCGTCGCTGCCTGCTGGAGAAGGACCTGCTGGAGGCAGTGATCGGGCTGCCGCCGAACCTGTTCTACTCGACCAGCATCCCGGTGTGCCTGCTGATCTGGCGGAAGACCAAGAACCCGGAGCGGGCCGGCAAGGTGCTGTTCGTGGACGCCTCGAAGCGGTTCCGGCCCGGCAAGAACCAGAACACGATGGACGACACCGACATCGACGTCATCCACACCGCCTACGCCGCCGGCGACGACGCCGACGGAGAGGACGGTCTGTCGCTCCGCCTGGTCGATCTGGCCGAGATCGCCGGCAACGACTTCGACCTGAACATCGGCCGCTACATCCAGACTTCGAAGCTGGCCGAGGTCGATGTGGAGGCTGCTCTTGCCGCCTACTGGGACTCGCGCGACGCGCTGCGCGCCGCGGAGCGTGTTCTGGACGAGAAGCTGAAGGCGGCTGGTTTCGGTGCGTGACGGATGGGTCGAGACAACACTCGGCGAGATCGCAAAGATCAACCCGGAGAGCACGCCCAAGTGGCCTGACGACAAGGAGATCCGTTACGTCGACATCGCGAGCGTGAACTGGGGAAAGCCAATCCCGGTCAACACACCCACAGTGCGCTTCGGCGAGGCGCCTGGTCGGGCCCGCCGCGTGATCCGAGCTGGAGACGTCATCGCTTCAACGGTGCGGCCCAACCTGCGCGCGTTCGCGGCCGTCCCTCCGGAGCTCGATGGGGAGGTTGCGTCCACAGGCTTCGCCGTGCTGCGCGCGAGAGCAGAACTGGCGCTGCCTGAGTTCGTCTGGTCGATCGTGAGCCATGAGGCGTTCTGTGACGACATGGTGGGCAAGGCGACTGGCAGCAACTATCCCGCCGTGCGGCCACCGGACGTGGCGAGTCACCAACTTCTCCTTCCTCCTCTGCACGAGCAGCGACGCATCGTTGACCTGGTGAGCGCGCTCGATGAGGCGATAGCCACGCAAGGAGCCGTGCGAAAGGTAGCCCTCAACGAGAGAGCGGCTCTCCTTCGCGACCTTGATGAAGTGTCGGCGCTCGGCACTCGAACCACGCTCGGGGACGTTGTCTATGGAGCTGGCGGATCGATCAAGACAGGACCGTTCGGCACTGCTCTGAAGGCGGCCGAGTATTCGTCAGATGGTGTTCCAGTGATCTCGACCGGGGAGGTGCGTCACGGCTACCTACTCGTCAGAGACAAGACCCCGAGGGTAGGATCAACAGTCCTCACCAGACTGCCGGGATACACACTCAACGCCGGTGACATCGTGTTCGCTCGCAAGGGCGCCGTCGATCGCTCGGCATGGGTGAATGAGTCCGAGGCGGGTTACTTCCTGGGCTCAGACGGCCTGCGCGTCAGGACCGGTCTGCCCCTTGAAGACTCACGCCTGGTGGCTCTCCAACTCCAGACGCCGTCGACACTCGCGTGGCTCGAACTCAACGCGACCGGGACGATCATGAAGGGCTTGAACCAGCGGATCTTGGAGTCGATTCCGATCGGCAGGCCGACTGATGAACTGAAGCTTCGCTTCGTTGCCCCTCTGCTTGCTCTGGATGCCGTCATCGCCGGCCACGACGCCGCAGAGCGCTCGCTTCTGCAGCTCCGATCCAATGTCCTCACCGCCCTGCTCTCGGGTGAGCACGAGATCCCGGAGTCCTACGACGCTCTGCTCGAAGCAGATGAGGCGGTGGCGTGATGTCGGGGATCGATGAGAAGAATGCGGTGCAGTTGCCGATTGTGCAGCGTCTGGTCCAGTTGGGTTGGACGCATGTGCCTGGCTGGCAGTTGGCGAGGAGCCACGAGCAGGTATTTGTCGAGGACGACCTGCGCGACGGGCTAGTGCGGTTGAACCCGGTGATCAGTGATGATCCGTCACGGGTTGAGGAGATCGTGCCGCAGCTAGTGGATGTGACCTTGCGGTCGACTGATGACGGCCTGGTGGAGGCGAATCAGCGGTTCGCGTCCTGGTTGCAGGGGTCAAGGCATCACGAGTTCGTCGGCACGAAGGGGCATGTGCCGGTGCGGCTGGTCGACTTCGAGCACCCGGCGAACAACACGCTGGTGGTATCGGATGAGGTGGTGTTCGGTACGCCTGGTGACCAGGCACGGTTCGACCTCGTGTTGTGGGTGAACGGCATCCCGCTGGTGGTGGGCGAGACCAAGTCGCCGTCGAGCCCTCGCGTCACGTGGGTGAAGGGCGCCCAAGACGTCCACGACCATTACGAGCCGGAACGCAGCGCGTTCTTCGTGCCGAACGTGTTCAGCTTCGCCTCCGAAGGCCGCGAGCTCGGCTACGGGGCGGTGCGGACGCCGGCGTTTGACTGGAAGACCTGGGGTCCCGCTAAGAAGCAGCCGACCTTGAGCGATGTTCTCGGCGTGGTCGACCAGCTGCTGAGCCCGGCGATGGTGTTGTCGATGCTGCTGGACTTTACGTTCTACGAGACCCCGGCCGACGACGACCCGGACACGCCGAGCCTGGTGAAGATCGTGGCCCGCTATCCGCAGGTGGAGGTGACCCGGCTGCTGTACCAGCGTGCGCTCGACCCGGCGCGCCGGCGGGGCTTGGCGTTCCACACGCAAGGCTCCGGCAAGACGATCGCGATGCTGTTCACGGCGGTGGCGCTGCTGCGAAACCAGTCGTTGCGGAACCCGACAGTGGTGATGGTGACCGACCGCAAGCAGCTGGTGCGCCAGGTGTGGGCCCAGTTCACCAGCGCCGGACTGGAGCGGGTCCGGATGCCGCAAACCGCCGCCCAGTTGCGGACCCTGTTGGCGGATGACCAGCGCGGGTTCATCTTCACGACGGTCCACAAGTTCAAGGACGCCGGCCTGCTCAACGAGCGCTCCAACATCTTCGTGCTGGTCGACGAGTCGCACCGCACCCAGGAGGGTGTGCTTGGCGGCGACATGCGCCGGGCCTTGCCGGAGGCGACGTTCTTTGGGTTCACCGGCACCCCGTTGAAGAACGACGACCACGACACGTTCGCCCTATACGGCGACCCCGGCGACCCGGGGAAGGTGCTGCACTCCTACACCTCCGACCAGTCCATCGCCGACGGCATGACGGTCCCGATCCACGTCAACCCGCGGCTTGTGCAGTTCCAGCTCGACAAGACCGCGCTCGACGAGGCGTTCAACGAGCTGAAGGCCGCCGAGGGCCTGTCGGAGGTGGAGGCGGACAAGGTGGCCCAACGGGCGGCCGACATCTCCACGTTCTTCGCCAACCCCGAACGGGTCCGGGTGGTGGTGTCCGACATGCTCGACCACTTCTACTCCACGATCGACCCGACCGGCATGAAGGCCCAGGTCGTTGTGCTGGACCGGGCGATGTGCGTCGCCTACTACGACGAGATCACCCGGCAGCTGGGGCAGATGCGCCGCTACGACCAGGCGGCGGTGGTGATGACGGTGAGTGCGAAGGATGACCCAGCCTGGCAGGTGCACGGGCTGACCGACCAGGCCGAGGAGCAGCTGCTGAAGCGGTTTCGGACCCTGGGTGACCCGTTGAAGTTCCTGGTCGTCACCTCCAAGCTCGGCACCGGGTTCGACGCGAAGATCGAGGGCGTCCTGTACCTGGACAAGCCGCTGCGCGACCACACCCTGTTCCAGACGATGGCCCGCACCAACCGGACCTGGCGCAACCCACAGACCGGCTACGAAAAGCTGTACGGCCTGATCGTCGACTACGTCGGCCTCGGCGACGGTTTCGCGAAGGCGATGAAACCGAACGACCCGAACACACCGACCCGCGAGGTCGACCTGCAAGGTGTTGTCGACTCCTTCGAGGCCCAGCTCGACCAGACCTTGGTGCGGTTCGTCGGTGTCGCCTTCGACGCGCCGGCCGCCGAGTTCCTGATGGACGCGGTCAAACGGATCCCGGAAGGGCCGCACCGCGACCAGTTCTTCGCCGACTTCAAGATGCTCCACGGCTTGTGGGAGACCGCCTGGCCCGACGAGCGACTGAAGCCGCACCGCAAGACCTACAAGCTGCTGTCGCAACTCTTCGTGTCCCTGTTCTCCGGCACCCCAGGCTCGGAGGAGCGGCTGTGGCTGCGGGTCGGGCCCAAGACGTTGAACCTGGTGTACGCCAACATCACCGACGTCCACGTCGAGGGCGACAACCAGGAACTCGTGGTCGCCGACGCGGAGACGATCAAGCGGCTCGTCGAAGAGGGCCTGCTCGACCCGGACCCGGCCAAGCAACCCAAGAGTGCCGAGGAGATCGTCGACGGCATCGCCGAACGCCTGAAGCGGCTCCTCGCCGGCGCGAACGGCAGCCATCCAGCGGTGAAGTCCCTGGCCGAACGGCTCGACGCCCTGCGGAAACGTCACCTGGCCGGCGCCAAGGCGAACATCGAGTGGCTGCGGGACGCCCTGAAGCTGGCCACAGACCTGCGCAACATCGAGAAGGCCGACGAAGCCTCCGGCCAGACCGGTCTGGCGATCCTCGACCCGAACGTGGGTGCGCTCACCCAGATCTTCGAGCAATACGCGCCCACCGAGACCTCCGAGATCATCGCGCTCGCCGTGCACGACATCGACGAGATCGTGAGAGACGTCCGCTACGAGCGCTGGGCGTCCACCCAACGCGGCAACATGCTGATTCGCAGCAACATCCGTGACGTGTTGTTCAAGCACGGCCTGCCGATCGACGGGGAGCTGTTCTCGCAGACCTACCACTACATCGCAGCCCACTACTAGGCGCATGGGATCCAGAGAGTCAGCCTGGCGAGGTCCGGCTGAGGGGAAGGACGTCGACATCCGCATTGCCCACGACGAGATGAGGGCGGTATTGCGATCCGAAGTGCCGTGAGGGACGACGCACGTACCCTCATGCGCGATGGGGACCCTAGCCAAACGAGCACTCTGCATCTCTGTTTGTCTGTGTGCCTGTTAGGCGTACACTCCTTGCATGAGCACCACGAAGGACTCCCGGATCGCACTCCGCATGACCGCCGACGACGAGCACATCATCAAGGCGGCGGCGGAGTCGCAGGGCCGCTCCGTGACCGACTTCACCGTGCAGGCCGCGCGAAGCGCTGCCGAGAACGTGCTGGCCGACCGGACCCTGTTCGTGCTCGACGCGGCCTCATGGGACGAATTCAACGCGATCCTCGACCGCCCGGTGCAGCCCAACGCGAAGCTGGAGAAGCTGCTGACCTCGCCGTCGGTGTTCGATGCCTGAGGGCTCCTACAGCCGTCCACGCCTGCTCACCGAAATCGACAAGGTCAACGACTTCCGCAGCGGCGAACAGTCGCTCGACGACTACCTGCGCACCCACGCCTACGGCAACCACGTCGGCGGCGGGTCCCGCTGCTACGTGACCACCTGCGCCGGGCGGGTGGTGGGCTACTACGCTCTCGCCGCCGGCAGCGTGCAGCAGCGGCAGGTGGCAGGCAAGTTCAAGCGCAGGATGCCGAACCCGATCCCGATCATGCTCCTGGGCCGGCTCGCGGTCGACCTGGAGCACCAGGGGGCCGGTGTCGGCCGCAGCCTGCTCATCGACGCAATCAGCAGGACAGTCGCGGCGTCGGACCAGTTCGGGATCAGGGCACTCGCCGTCAACGCCCTGCACGACCAGGCGGCCGCGTTCTACCGCGGCTACGGATTCGAGCCGACCCCGCTGGATCCGCACTACCTGATGATCCTCATCAAGGACGCCCGCGCGATTCTCGACCGCCCACAGGCCTGACCGCCGTGAAGCCTGACTTCCCGGCCGACGACGCCCTGTTGCCGTACCGCGACCGGGTCCGCGAGCTGCTCGCCGAGCACGGCATGCACTCGCCCACGGTTGCCGGGCTGGTCGGCTCTGGCGGTCCGCTGCCGCCCAGCGCAGCGATTGAGCTGTACGTCGACGTCGTCGGGGCGCACGACTGGTAGGCCCACGCGTGGAAACAGGTCGGCCGGCTGATCCAGGACCTGGCGGGCGGGTGGTCCTCCTCCACTGCCGCCGGGTCAGGAGCGGCCACTGCCCGGGGAGACCATTCGGCCGCTCTAGGCTGGCGCCGTCAACCTTCCCGTCGTCACCACTCGACGAGAGGAATGTCCGAGACCATTCACCCGTCCCACGGTCACGATGCCGGACATGATGATCCCAATCCTCGAACCGCTCGCGTCGCTGCACACTTCTCCGATCAGCCGCACACCTTCCTGGTATGTCACGAATCAACGTTGCCACCACCGAACGGCTGAAGGCCCTGTCGTCTATCAGGGACCGTGTTCGCCAAGAACTGATCGCGCTCGACGGGCTGATCCTCAGCCTCCAAGTCGAGTCAGCCGCCACCGAGAAGAAGATGGCGCGGTTCGAACTCGGTGAGCAGCTCGGTGCGACGAAGCTCGCCCGACTCCTCGGATGCAGCCGGAACCACGCGATCAAGCATTTGGAGACCACCTTCGTCAACGAGGTCCGGACGAAGTCAAACGGCTACCGCTGGGTTCCCCGCTCGGCGGTGGAGGCATGGCTGGAGAGCCACGAGAAGCGAGCAGGTTGATGGCCCCGCGCGGGTCTGTCCCATCCTTGAGACGGCCTCTCGGCCGACAGTCGTGTTCCCGATTGCGTCGCATATGCGAACATATATGGTATGGAGCTGACGCTCACGGAGGCAGCGAGGGTCGCCGGTCTAACGACGCGTTGGCTTCAGCATGCGGCAGCTGCGGGTGACCTCCCACTGCATCGGGTGATCGGCAAGACCGAGACCGTTGAGGGAACCATCTTCCGGGCGTGGACGCGTACTCAGGCTCGCGGTCGCCGTTGGGAGGATGCAACCCGTCTAGCGGCGATCTCGCTTCTCGATGGGGGAGGGGGCGGGAGTCTCGGCCCTACGCGACGCAGCCAACTTCGCGCATCGCTGAACACTTTGGACTCCGGTGGCATCGCCCATCGGCTGGGCGCTGCACGAGGATGGTTCCGGTACCGCTCAGCCACCTGCAGCCGCACTGATCTGGCAACGGCGGTGATGGTTACAGGTGCGAGCGGGATCACCGCTGCGCTCTCCGAGGCCCTAGGGATGACCGACAGCAAGGACGTTCTGTACGGACGGACCACCGACCTGGACAGGATCGAGTCGGAGTTTGGGCTTGTCCTCGACGATGAAGGCGACATCTTTCTCGCCGGCAGTGCCCAGACCGGGGTGGGGGAGTTCGCTGTCCTCGTCGATCTGTACCTGTTCGGGGATGCCCGCGGATCACATGCCGCCGCGATGGAGATCGAACGAAGAGCACGAGAATGCTGACCGTGACTATCGACCGGGTAAGAGTCGGTGTCGATGCGATGGCCCAACTCAGCAATACCGAGCGCCGGCCCCGCGCGTCAGCTGGATACCCACACCCAGGAACCGCCCTCGGCTCCACCGGTGCGCCTACTGAGCTCCGCGACGAGTGCTGCCGTCGGGACGCGTGAGAAGTCGAACTCTTCCCCGAGGAGGTCCATGGCAATGGCCGCATCGTCTCGACCGGCCCGGCGAAGGCGGTCGGGGGCAACGTTCAGAGCGCGTGCAAGGGCTACGACGACCCCAAGTGATGGCCGGAGGCTGACCGATTGCCCTCCATGCCTTCGCTCGCCCCAGAGGGCTTCTTGAACGGTGCGAACGCTGTAGCCGGTCTCGCGTGCGAGATCGCGTGTCGAGCGGCGGGACACGAAGCGGGCCGCATCGAGCAGGGTGCATTCAGGCGGTCTGGCCATCACCGCCACGATAAGGCGCTGATGCGGCTCCGCAGCGGCGCCACCCCGCCGCACGCAGGCGCACTATATGCGTGCGGCTACTCATGCGCGATCGAGCATCGAGCCGGCGACTCGTGAGCGCCGCGCCACGTCGCGCCCTCGGAGGAATCGAACGCGTGAGCGATAATGACCGGTGTGGACCACGAGGCACTCTTCCCAGCGCCTCTCAACTCTGTCCGGCGCCCACACGGGTCCAGGCGGGGGCACTCCGGTCGGAACCGTCCAGTCCTTGCGCGGCTGGTGTGGTCGCGCGGACCGACTATTGTTGCCGCGCACCTTGCGTGGGTTGATGGCGATGTCGTCTGCATCGAGTGGGAGCGGTACGGGCTCAGTCGGCGAACCTGGCTGCGCCGGTGCGACGTCGCCCTATGGATGCCACTGACGTAAGCAGGACGATCAGAGAGGATGGGGGAGTGCCAGAGGACTTCGCGCCACTCGACCTGCTGTACCTCTACAGAGAGCAGGTTCTGAGCGTCCTGAACCAGGCCGGCATCGCGCACCCACGAGTCTGTGGGCTTGCGGCGAGCGGAGCGAACCTCCCCACGAGCGTCCCGGTTGAAGTGCTTGTCGACGTGATTGAGGCCCGCGCTTGGGCGGCAGTCGACCTCCACGCCGTCGCTGATCGGGTCGCTAACCTCATCGGGCACCCGGTGCTGCTTGTGCACTGCTCGCCGGGATTGGAGGACCTACTGCCGGGAGAACGAATGATCGGGCTGTGAGGCAGCGCTTCGAACAACCGGCTGAGAACAGAGCTGGCACGGACCTCTCCGGCACACTGATCCAGGTAAGTCCGCGGCACATGGGGGATAGCATCGGCCGCCTTAGGAGAAACGCAGCCTCCGCACGGAATCGCGCCAGTCGCTTTGGCTGGGTTGTCCCCAAGCGCTACACCGGCTGCTGTTCCCGCCGTGTCATGGATGCCCGTAACGCGCGGGCGAGACGGAGGTGAAGGTCTTGGCGCTCGATCGCATCAAGGTCAATGGTCGACGGCAATTGGAACACTCTCCCAGCGCTGTCGACGGCCAGTGTTGAACTTATTGAATCGTCACCGTGAATGACACCATCATCAGGGAACGCGAGGGACAGTGCGGCCTTCAGGGATGAGGTGAGCTTGTCGTTCCCTCGCCGAGCAAGCAGGTTCCTCTGTCTCAGTTCGAGGTTGCGAAGGTCCGCGATGAGTTGCCGCAGTGCTCCGTCGGCCTCTTCATTGTCCCCGATCTGCTTCGCGAGGCTGTCCGCGTAGTAACCGCCGGCTACTGCGACTGGGTTGAGCGACTCGCACGCGACTTGCACCAAGAGGACCCTGCGTTGCTGATCTATGGCGCCTCTGGCGTGAAGCAACTCGCTGATCACGGCGACCGGTCGGTCCATTTCGAGCTCCCTGACAAGCGCAGTGGCGCTCGACTTCCCGAGCCGATACCTGGCTAACCTCGCCTGCAGCCTCCTGATGGCCAGGCCCGCTTCCTCGAACTCTTGCTGGATATCGCGATCGAGCACCGCTAGCACGGCGAAGTCAGGGACTGCACCGTCGAGCAAGCAGCTTACGAGCCGGTTCAACGTCTTTTCGTGTCTTCGCTGAGTCGCGATGCGGCGCTCCAGCTCCCTGCGCTCCGAGTTCTGAATGAAGCTGTGGATTCGTCGGTCCAGTTCACGTCGCTGTGCCTGATTCGCCGCGTCCAGCGCGACGAAGCCCGCCGTCAGGGCGAGTGCCGGCCACGAAATGGAGAACCCCGCCACCGCCAGTCCCGCCTTGCCCACCTGTATGAACGCGCGCTTACCGCCATCCAGTGCTTCGATCGGAACCTCGACCGGCGACAAGCGCGCCTGGTCAACGATGTTGGTAGCGTTTCGCGCCCAACCGCGCAGCCCTCCACCGTGTGCCGGGTGCAGTCTGCTGACGTCCAGATCGGAACGCAACAGGGTGACGGTCTCCCCACTTCTGACAGCCAAGGAATCCTGACGGATGTGGTCACCCAGTTCGCTCATCACCTTCGCAAGCACGCTCTGCTGAGGCAGCGGAGTCACGTCACGAAGCCACGGCAGCATGAGGTTGGCCGAAATCGTTCGGTACTCCAGGCTGAATGGGGGCGGCGATTGCTGGGAACGCTGCAGATCCTCACGCAGCAGCACTCGCAGGGTGAGGCTCTCCCCCGACGCTACGGGAACGAGGACGCCGCTCGACGGTATCGACGTGCTAAGTGGAAGGTCCAACGGGTCCCGGCCGATGGCTGGATGATCCAGTCCGCCCCGTCCTGACCCGCTTGCTCGACGGATTGCCCACAGCGCCAAGACGAGCGCTGCAACAAGACCTGCGCTCGCCAGAGCGACCCACATTTCGCCCACGACAGCCCCCCTCGGAGCTGAAGGCTCCGCCGCTACACTCGGCCGACATCGCCGACCGAACCGATCATCTCAGTTCCACGCGCTGACGGCATCGCAGCATGTCGGCGCCATGCCGAATCGATGTGGGAGTTGAACCTAAGTCTCGTGGCGAGCAAAGACTTGAGCTGGCGGCTCCCTGCACCCGCCAAAGCGTTGTGCAAACAGGGGAGTTGTCGGTGCTTCGCAATATCGTCAACTTGGAGGATGAGAATGGGTCGACGCACCCCGCCGGATTGTGGGGATCGTGCGCACGGCTGGCTCACGTAGGCCAGCACCAACCCTGGATCCAGCCTGACCCAGCACTCACGACGATTGGACATCACCGATGGATGCAACGACCGGCGCCGCACTGCAGGCCTTGGCTCGCGTCGCGGGCCGGGCGATTGGGAAGGTGCTGGCGAATCCGGTCCGCCGAGCCGCTGTGGCTTGGAAAGCCAGTCGGCGGGCACAAGATCTAAACATCAGCGTCTCAGCGGTAGCCATATTCCGCTGGCTGTCGCGGCGGGACGTGCGCTCGCACCTTGACGCCCAGGATCCCCACCTCGTCGACTCGGCGCTCACCAACCTTGCTTGGAGGATCGCGGGTCGATCGGTTGAGCACGCGGGGCAGGTCCTCGTTCTTGTCGTCGAGGAGTATCGGAAGGCGCTGTCCACTCGCGAGGCGATCGATGTCAATGCGAATCGCATCCTCAACAAGGCCGACGATGTCCAGGCGGCCGTTGATCGGATTCCCGCAAGAGTCCGGGAGCAACACGCTCAGGTCGCATACGACATCAGCCTCCTCAACCCTGCCAGGCAGGCCCGAACGCGAGCCTTGGCCGATCGTTGGCCACCTGCCGAGGACCTCCTGCATTCGCTGGTTTCCGCGACCGACCGTGGCGAGCAGCTCGCGAGTTGGGGATCGACCGCCCCGGCTCAGATGGCAGACGCGCCGGCCGAAGCATGGGTCTGGCTAGGAGAACTCGCGCACGACTACGGCCGCGGCGACGTCGGGATCACCTTCATTCGGACCGGGATCGCCCACGGGATCCCAGGGGCCAGCTACTGGTGGGCGCGAGCCGCCCTAATGCTCAATCAGGAGGGCAATGAAGCGCAGATGCGCGAACTCATTGCCAACGGTAAGCCCCCACACCCACTCTCCTCTGGGCTGGAACATGTTCTGAACGGGGACTACGCCGCGGCCGAATCGGTTCTCGCCGCATGGCCGGCAACGGAAGTGACCGACGTCATGCTTCGCGCGTACCTGCGGAGCGTCGCTGCTGTAGGAATCGGGCGCTTCAGCGCAGCCATCGAGTTTCTGGAGGCGGCGGTGACCGCCAACCCTGAAGCAGCCGGCCTCCGCGTTCAAGTCGCTGAAATGCTCCTATCAAGAGCACGCTTCGCTAAGAGCACGAGCATGCTTGTCGATTACGACACTGCACGGCGGCACGCACTCGCTGCGCGGGACTCGCGGCGTCGCTGGGATGGTGACAGCGTTGCCGCAATTCTGACGGCCGTGAAGGCAACCGCGCTGCTAGGGGACTTTGGCCAGGCGCAAGCCCTAGTTACTGCTGCGCCAGAGGGCGAGGCGACGCTCAGGGAGGCGTCTGACAAGCGGCTGGTCGCCGAGAAGGCGATGCTGGCCGCTCTGTCTGACGACGAAGAGACCGCCGTGGAGCTGATTCCACAGATCGACAGACCTTTTGACAAGGCAATGGTGCAAGGCTGGCTGGCTCATCGGAACGGCGATACGCAGGCAGCCGCCCGACATTGGCTGACGGCGTGGGACGAGGCGTCGACCGACATGGATCGCATCCAGGCGGCGTCCTCTCTTGCGCCGCTCGGAGGCGACCTGCCCGACCTAACCGAGGTCGAAGCGATGCACCCCGACAGCGTTGCTGCCATCCGCGCGATCCACGACGTCATGTCGACGCCAGGCGATCGACTTCCCGTCCTTCGAGCGAGGGCGCCTGAGTCCGAGCAGCTCACGGTGCTTCTCGCCGAACATCTTGTGGAAATAGGTCAAGAGGCCGATGCAGCCGAAGTGTTCAGGGCGGGAGCGATGCGCTGGAAGCATCCATTGATGATGAGGATGGCTGCAAGGCACCTCCTCAGCATCGGCGAGCATCGGAAGGCGGCAGACGCCTGCGAGTCGGCCCTTCGCCTTGCCGGCGAGGGGTGGGCAGGAACTCTAGATACCCTCCAGATTCAGTTCGAGGCGGAGGAAGCGCTCGGACTGCACGAGCTGTCACTCCTTACAGCTCGTCGCATGGTCGCACTCGCCCCAGAGAACCTCAGCGTCAGATGGTTGCTGATCGAGTGCCTCGTGCGTGAAGGCAGCTTGGAGGAGGCGTGGAGTGCGCTGGAGTACCGTGGCGAGCCACTGCCTCCGCGTACCGCGCAGGAGGCGCGGGTCTGGATTGGGCTTTGCGCAAAGTACGACACGAGCGACCAGTTCCTACGACGAGCGCTAGACCTCTATAGGGAGTGGGCAGATAACCCGGATCTCCAGGGCGTGATCCTTCTCCAGCTTCATGGCCGCTCCGTTTCGCTTGAGCTCACCGACGAGGAGGTGGCCGAGCTCCAAGCGGCAACAAACGTTTACGTGGCGGAGAACCCGGATAGCAGGGTGCTGCGAGCCGTGCCCACAGGGCCCGAGGAAGACCCACTTCGCGGGCTAGCCGATGTCCTCCGCGAGAGTGCCCCACCCCCGGAGCTGGTGGAGCTCATAGCTCGCATAGGCCGCGGCGAGATGCCCATCGGAGCAGCCTCCAGCGTCACCGGTCGGAGCTACACGGAATGCGCTCTCATCCGAGCGGGTGGCACGGTTCAAAGTGACAACCCAAATCTGCAGGGAGCCGGAGCGGACGCGGTTCGCCGAGCTCGCTCTGCACCTGCATTGGTTATCGATCCTACTGCCGCCGTCACACTCGCAACGCTTGGTGACTCCACCTCGCAAGCACTGGTTGGATCCTTCGCGTTCTTGGACACCACGGCCGAGATGTATCGCGACGCGCTCGATGCAAGAGACTCGGTCGCTCTTGGCGGTGGAATGACCATTCGATGGGATGAAGAAGGCCAACGGATCGTCGCCAGTACCCAGTCAGCTGAAGACGCCGCACTTCTCCAGGAGCGCGCCGGCCGAGTGGTCCAACTCCTTGGCAAAACCCGTCGCAGGAGTTGGCCGAAGCTCCTCCACTTCCCGAAGAAAGCCCGCAAGATGCGCTGGCTGTCGGCGCTCGACTACGCCATCGAGATCGGCGCGCCGTTCTGGAGTGATGACGTCATTATGCGGCAACTGGCCGTTGAGCTGGGAGTGCCCGCCTTCGGGACGCGGGACCTCCTCATGTACATGCTCGACGAGGGGCTCGTGAGTGCGGCGTTCGTCGAGGCTGCCGAGGCTGCGCTCATAGGCGCTTTCCACGTGGACTTCGGTTTCGCTCCAGGGGTCATGCGGCTAGCGGCTTCGCTAGACGGATGGCGGCCGGCAGGAGCAGCGGTCAACCTCACCCGTCCTGCTGCTTGGGATGATCCTGACCTCGTCTTGGCTTTCCTTTTCGAGGCCACAGACGCAAATGCCTCAACTAACCCGGACGGGGTGTCCACATGGGTGGCCGCCGCCTCCTTGGGTGTGATCCGTCTGGCACCCGGCAGCATCTTGCTCGCGCAAGCCAACCTGGAGCGGCTCCTGCTTGAAGCTCTCTCCCACCACATCAGCCAGCCAGAGTTGGTTCCCTTCATCGTCGAAGGCGTTCGTTCGGCGATGACCGAGGCGGAGGGATTGCGCGACCCTCTTGAAGCTGCCTTGCGCCAGATACACGCTGGCTTCGTGGGTCGACTCGGACATGTCGCCGCCTCCGAGCGGATCCAGCGGCTCGTTGCGCACTGCAACGAACCTGACCAGCTCCTCGCCATAGGTGTGGTCCTCACCACTCGGCCCTAAGGGCGTTGCCTGGGCATCTGGCCTTCAGGTGCCTGGTGCGGATAGCCCGATCGGGCTTAGCTCTGACGAGTAACTTCGGATGACCGTGTACACCTTGGCGGAACCGCTACTGAGTGTGAAGACAGCCCTCTCCTTCTTGGTGATTTCGTCATCCACCTCCGATGCGTTACAGAAGAACACGAACGTCCTCTTGCCGGTCTGCGCGCTTGGCAGGGCGATGCCATCGATGGGGTTCGGCGCCATCCAGCGGAAGAACTCGGTGAGCACCTGAGTCGGCGCGTACTCGACATGCTGACGGCCGTCCGGAATGACTGGGCGGGTTACGTGACCGACGAAGCTCCGCAGGAACGCTCGCATCCGCCGAGTCTCACGCAACTGCGGGTCGAAAAGGGAGCCGCCAGCGGCTGGAGGCCCTGTGAGGTCAAGTATGTTGAGGGCGCGGTTGCTGACAAATTTGCCCACGACCGCATACGGTGCAACACCATGGCCAGCGATCTCTGCGACGACTGTTTCGATGTCTTCTGACGCGTAGAGGAAGGAGATCCCTGCCGCTGATAGGCGATTCGCCGATGCAGATTCTGGCGGTGGCGGCCCGAGGTCTCGGGCGACTGGTTTCAGTTTGCTCGGGTCATCGACGAGGCGACCGCGAAACACGGCCAGCCCTGCATCCTCACGCCTCAATAGCCCTAGCCTCTCTGTCGCATAGACAAGGACCTTGTCAAGGAACAATCCAACTCGACGAGGAGCGTCGTGCTGACGGGACTCGCGCGGCCCACTGAATACATATCGGGCGACGTGCTCAACATCGTCGGCGAAGTAGCTCCATTGCCATTCCAGAGAATCCAGGTCGAAACCCCCGCCCCAAACAGTCCACTTATCGATAGAGATGACTTCGACCAATCGCTGCATGATCCAGTCTGATGCATCCGACTGAAACGCTTCGCCGCAAACCTCCCCGACTACGTCCGACGTGTCTACGACAGGGCCTTCGTAGCCGCCCTCCGCACCATCCCAGGGCAACTCGTCAACAGGGTCTGAGTACCAATACCTCAGTGTCTCGACAACAACTGACGTGAGCTCCTCCAAGCTCGTTCGGGGGCGATCGTCTCGTTGGCAGACGGCGCAAGAGCCCGCACCACCATCCTGGGCGACTAGATCTAGCAACGCAGGGTCCGCCACATGTTCTAGGCATAGCCATCCCTCGACCTCGTCGAAGCCCCGCTCCTGCAACTCCAGCGATCTCTCCGATGCCCAGCTCACTAGACCAATCAATCATGGCAGTGGGCAAATCGCCACTATCTCGAACAGCGCAGACTTTGCTCGTCACAGCGCCCAGGTGATTGGTGCGAGCGGACTCATGTGCGGGTCGGTGGCAATCAGCCGGCGTGCCGTCGAGCTCTGCCAGGCCGCCCTGCCGGGGCTGCAGGTCTTGTGCCGGCGTAGGTTAGCTGCGTCGACATCGACCGACCTAGCCAACCGGATGCTGCCAGAGATCGACACGGCGTGCTCCGGCAGCAGGGGCGCGACACCGTGAGAAACGGCAGCAGGAGCACGCCGTGTAGCTGGACCCCAGCGGGTGTGACACCAGCAGTCTGCTCGATGAGAAGAGAATCACTGATCGGGACAAGATCACCAGATCCTGCAGTAATGCCGGTCCAAACCAAGCCGTCCGCATGCCGGGTCGGGCTTCAGGCGCCGACGGATGCATCGGGACTCACGGATGCCATCCGCACTTCTGGCAGGCGCCTGTTGCCAGTGAAACCTGAGCATGGGTACCGGCCTGACGCGTTGGTGCCAGGATTCAACAGTTACTGGAGGGGATCGCGTCAGTGACTGCAGGCGATCATCTGTCTCCATCTGGCGAGCACGATGAGGATCTGCCTGATCGAGAGACCGCAGCCTCGCCGGAAGGGGGCAACGTGTGGATGAGATCGAAGTAGCGAGAGAGTGGGTTCGCGAAGCCGGTAGGCGGGTGCTGTTCCTCTTGGGTGCGGGTGCGTCGGCGCCGGAGCTTCCCGTCTCGGCCCAACTCACTGCCCTTGTCCTCGACGATCTCGATCGAAGGATGAAGGACTTCAGCGATACCTCTGACGTGCCGTCCCTATGGCGAGACATCCGACCAACGCTTCATACGATAGGTCCGGGAATCGAGGAGGTGTACGAGGCAGTCCAGACACATACCTATCAGGACTCCGACCCAACACGTCACTGGATCACCAGTTTCGTTCGATTCGACTCCTACCGCGGAGGACCGACTGACCTTGGGCGCGACGCTGAACTGATCCTCCACCTGATTAGGCAGACTGCGCTCGAATGCCTTGATCGAGGCCAAAAGGACGCCTCTCTCGTTCGGTTCAGGCCAATGCTTCAAGCACCAAAGATCGGGATAGTAACCCTAAACTACGATCTCCTTGTTGAATCGGCCGGTGCTCACTTCGGTATGCATGTGACCACAGGGGCCGAGCGATGGGCTGGTGGCCTTCGCTGGGATTTCGAAAAAGACAAGGTTCCGCTACTCAAAGTTCACGGTTCGATGAACTGGCGGGGGTCACGCGTTTTGGAAATGTCCGAAGAGAATCTTGTTCCCGCGATGGGACTTTATGAGGTTTCGGGCCTCAATGAGTCAGCACCCAACAACCTACTCTCCCCGACGGTCATCTTTGGATCCGGTTCCAAGCTCGATCCCCACTCGGCTTTTCCAGCACTTATGCGCCAGTTCCATGATTGGCTCGACGACTCGGATCTCCTGGTGGTCGTGGGCTATTCGTTCCGCGATCGTCACATTGACGAGTCGATTCGGCGATGGGCATCGCTAAAGTCCGTGCGTCGGATGGTGATCATCGATCCTTTTCCTCGCCGCGACCTTCCTTTGACCGACGGGATCTGGTCGGGGTTGCTTTGGGCCATGGATCCGGACTACCGACCAAGGGGCTGGGATGTCCCGTCGGCATCCGCCGAATCAGAGTCCCGCCGGATGGTGTTTCTCACGCGGGGAAGTGCGCAGGACCTTCCTGACTTGCTGGAGTAGCGGGGATCTCTTCTCGACCGGCTAGGAGCCCGCCGTGAGCCTGTGGCGGCCATAGGTCGGCAACAGGGGTGATAGGTCCTGAATCGCTCACCGTCGGATCGTTCTGCACGTCCGGCCGCAAAAGAGTCCCCGGCACCGCCCGAGGCGAGCCTTGATCTGGCCGCTCGGCTGGCGCGCTCCACCTCGGCGGCGTCGCCCTCGCCGAGCTGTCGCGAGCGAGCCCCGTTGATCGTCTTCATAGGTTGAGGGGGAGCCGGGCGGCGGGATCGGTAAACCTCGATGAGCACCGTATGGCTTGCTTCGACGACGAGCGACTCAGCGCTGGGTACGGGCAGAACTAGGCCCGTGCCCTCTCCAAGAGTTCATGGACTTGCTTGTGCTGGGCAAGGCCAGCGTGCTCGCATGCAGCGGACAGCAAAGACGCGGTCGCCCGAAGAGCCTCGCGCAGGTCTAGAGGGATGATCAGTGTCTCCATCCAGGGCGAGCCGTCGTCGCGTCGCAGAGGCTTTCCATCTCGCAGTAGGTACTCGCCGCTGTCGCCGCGAACCCAGGTTTTGGTTATGAAGACGAGCTGCTGCCCGCGGCCGCCATTCCACATTGGCACAAGTGGGGGACGAGCATCAACTGGGTTAGGAATGAAGACGCCCTCGACCTTCGCCCGTTGCATATTGCCATCTCCGCGGACGTACATATCAAAATGAGCCATTAGGTCCCGGCTGCTCTTGAGCGCATCGTGCCCGGCGACCCCATCGCGAAGGTACGCCAGGACGGCGGGATGGGTTCGCCCCAGGGCACCTATTGCGCAGAGCGTCGCGACGTGTGCCGCCAGGACGGCGAGCATGCCATCAGGCATGCCGTCTTCCTCGGCTTCCTCGGCCCGCTCGACCTGTTGGAGGGCAATCCTCAGCCAGGACGTTGCCGCGATAGCTTGCTTGCGCGCTCCCGTGGACGGTTGCCGGGCGACGTCGTCTGCTTCGACGGACCACGTTGCTCTCGTCTTGATGAGCATGACGGCGCGCGGGTCAACGCCGAGCGTCCGCGCGATGGCTCGCGTTGATAGCCCATTCCTGATCCCATTCACGACGAGTTCGTCCCGTTCGAGCACCGCACGAGACAGGGCGTTCTCTGCTCGTTGGACTTCGGCTTGCGCCATCTCCATCTGCAGCACGAGTGCGTCGGAGCCGATCTCGATCGCGCCGGCGTCGCCTTCGTGGAGTGCGTGCACCGGCGACTGGTCCTCGCCATAGCTAGCATCGAGCGTCACCGGACGATGATAGGGCGCAGTGCAGTCAGACTCAGGCGGACTCCCGGTCAGGGCGACGCTTGGGGGTGCGCCCTCAATGATCTCCGGTCAGCGTGAGCGACTTCCACGTCTACCGACAATGGCAGCGTCCGTCGGTTGGTGATTGTCACCGGCGGCGCACCAACTCCGCACGAGCGTTGACGCGAGGCTCGCATGCGGCACCCCCAACCTCAACAAGCCTGCACCGTGGGCAGCGCGCGTTTGGGTGCGACGCTCGGAACTCACTCGGGCCCATCAACCTCTTCGATCCGACCGTCCGGTCGAGTGTCTGGGTCAAGTCGAGAAGCTCGAGGCTCCCTGCCAAGTCCCTGCCATTGGGGTTCTGGACTCCCGCGTACTTCGGCTGCGACGATGGGCGGAGTCATCACGCGGGTGAGCGCGTATGGGCGGTTGGACGTTCCCTGACACGGAAGAGGTCACTGGTTCGAACCCAGTGTCGCCCACCAGCGTAGAACCCCTTGACGACAAGGGGTTCTGGTGTTCCAACAACTTGCCGGCAGGCCTCGCGCTCACGTACTTGGCGAAACATGGCATGGGCCTGCGGCATTCACCCCGGACGCGTCCGCTTCGAGCGAGCAACCTCTCCGGCGGCCTGACCGGCGAGGCTCCAGCCCATCCTGGCTCACAGGGAGTAACCGGGCGTCCTCCCTCTGCCGCGCGTGGCCGCCGGCTCGGGTCCGGTACCGGTGGTGGAGGCGCCAGCGCCGTTCGGTGTGAGTGGGGCGCTGACCGAGGGGTGCGCCGAACTCCGGCCTCCGAGCGGCGTCCAGCCGGATGGCCCACTGGGTGGCCGGCGGACGGTTGGGATCCGGCTCGACCAGGTGGTGGTGGAAGCCGCACAACAGCACGGCGTTGTCGAGGCTCGTCCGGCCACCGGCATGCCACGGCACGATGTGGTGGCCCTCGCACTCGGCCGGGCCCGCGTCGCACCCGGGGAAGGAGCAGCCCTGGTCACGGGCGACCAGCAGGGCCCGCAGCGTGCCTCCGAAGAGGCGCCGCTCGCGCCCCACGTCCAGTGGAACGCCCTTGCCGCCCATCACGACCGGCAGGATGCCGGCGTCGCAGGCGAGCAGCCGCGCTTGCCGGGCGCTGAGCTTCTCGCCGGTGTTCAGCAGCACCGCCGTGCCAAGGCGGCCAGCGAGCACTTCGTGGTCCACGCTCACCAGGATCCGGGGACGGTCGGCCCCCAGCCGCGGCGGGCGCCGGCAGCCGGAGTAGTGCTCGGCCAGCCGCTCCAGTGCGTCGGCGTGCGCCTGACCCCGGGTCAGCTGCTCCCCGGCCAGGGCAGCTGCTTTCCTGGCGCGGGCGCCGAGCGCCTTGAGCAGGCCGGTGAGTTTCTGGCCGGCCACCGCCGGCAGCTTCCCGCTGAGCAGGAGTGAGCCGTCGTCGGGGTCGGTGCGCCAGTTGAGGAAACGCCCGCGTCGCTGCTCGGCCTCTGCCCGCTCGACAGCGCGGCGGTCGGCGTCCTCGGCAACTTCCGGTGCGACCACCTCCACCGCCCGGTTGACCAGCCTGGACAGGCCGTAGGGCCCGAACTCCGCGCCCAGCTCGACCAGGTGCGCCATGACCGCTTCGCGCTGCTCGCCATCCAGGTCGGCAGGCAGGCGGTCGAGACCGCGGGCGACCACCCGCACCTGCTCCAGCGCCAGCGAACCGCGGTTGAGGGCCGTGGCCAGCGGTGCCCGCGACGCCACGGCCACCGCAAGGCGCACCTCATCCCGCGCCTGCCTCGCCCAGTGGGTGTTGCGGTCGACCAGCCACGAGGCCGTGGGCAGCCCGGCGAGCCGCAGCGTCACCTCGCGCTGCTCGGCCTCGGCCAGCAGAGCCAGCCAGCGCCCCTGCACCCGCGCCAGTTCAGCCTGGGTGCGCTCGAGCTCCGCCAGCACTCCGCCGTCGGTCAACTGCCACGGCTCCGCCGGCTCATCCGGGCCGGCCAGCTCCGGTACCACCCAACCGTTCGCCAGCGCGTCGACCCATTCGCTGAGCGCCTCCGGGCACGGGTCGACCAGCTCACCCACGGTGCGCTGCGGACCCCTCTCCATGACCTCACGCTAGCCCTCGCCACTGACACTCCTGCCGCACCCGCCCAAGTCGGCCCGGGCACTGCTTTGAGCCCGCAGAGATACCCCTTCTGCGGAGGTGTCCACGGCGTCGAATTTCATCACGCCCGAGCAGGACGGGCGGCGGCAGGGCTCCCCCCACCCGAGCCCCGCTCGGCGCGGCGTACCACCGGTAATTCCACATCCCGCCGGGCGCTGCAGCCGCCGGGGGAGCAGGAATACCGACAGCCGCACCGGCGTGTGGTGCGGTTTGCTGGTGGCATCCATTCGAATGGTCGGAGGCGGCGGCGGGGGCTCGGCATGGACCAGGGACAGCGGGCAGCGGCGATCCTGCACATGGTTGCCGAGGCGTTTCAGGCACTGGAATCCGACAAGGACGTCGAGCAGGTGATCTGCAGCGACCTCGCCGAGGCGCTGGACGCGGACGCCGCGATCTGCTTCGTCCCGGACGAGGGCGGCCGGCCGGCCACCCTCAGCCATCACCCCGACCGTCCGGCGACGGCAGCGCTGACCTCCTGGGCCGGGGCCCAGGCGCGCGTGTCGGCAGGCGAGCTGCCGGTGGCCCGCTCGGACTCAGAGCTCGGCCACGTGCTGCTGGTCGCCCCGCAGCCACCCGACGCCGTCCCTGCCGAGGGCCGAAGCCGCTCGCTCGCCTTCGCCCGCGCTGCCGGCTTCGTCGGCGACGACCTGGCCCTGTTGCGGGAGGCCACGCCGGTGCTGAGGGCACTCCTGCCCCACGCCGCCGACGCCACGGCCCGCCGGCAGCGCGCCGAGGCGGGCCGCTCGGCCGCACGGGAGTACGGGCTCACCGCGCGCGAGCTCGAGGTGCTCGAGCTGCTCTCCCAGGGGCTCCTGGCGACGTCCATAGCCTCAAGGTTGTCGTTGTCGCCGCGCACGGTGCACAAGCACCTGGGCAACATCTACGACAAGCTCGGGGTCCACGACCGCCTGGTGGCCGTCAGCCTGGCCAGGGGGCGGGGGCTGGTGGACGACTGAGTATCGGCCCCGCGCACCACATTTGGAAAAGCCGTGAACCTGGCCTAGGATTGATTCTTTCCTGCCCGAGGAGTCAGCCATGCCCGAAATCCACGCCGAACGGCCGCAGCTGTTGCTGCCGTCGTCGGTGGGCGTCTGGCTGGGTATCGGGCGCAGCGAATTGCCTGCCCACGCTCGTGTCCTGAGCCGGCCTCCAGGCTGAAGCGCAACCCGCGCAGCCAACGGAACCGCCCACTCGGACACGAGCCGGGCGGTTTTTCTTTCACATTCTGCAGACTTTCAGCCGGGCTCGCCAAAAGCGTCCGGGAAATCCACGAACGCGTCAGGAAGGAGGTGTGGAGATGTCGAACACCGAAACTGTGCGGACCCCTGAGGTCTGCACCATGTGCTGGACGGTGAAGTCCAACACCGGCGAGTGCCTGTGCGACGCGCTCGACCGCAAGTGACGCCGGGACGTACGGAATTGTCCGCGGCGCGGCGGCGGCCGTGCGCGGCCGAGAATGGTCGGCATGGACCTGGTCACCTTCTACGCCCTGATGTCGGTGACGTGCTTCACCCTCGTCGGCCTGTGGTGGACGGTGGTGGAGCGGCACCCGGGCTGGCGCACGGACCCGCTCCGGCGCCGGCTCGCCGGCGGCATCTACCTCTCGTTCCTGCTGCCTGCGCTGATGAGCATGTTCGCCCAGGTGAACCCTGACAACCCGCTGATGTGGCGGGTGAGCTTCGGGCTCACCTCGATCGTCGGGCTGATCTCCTCGCTCGGCTTGCTGAGGATCAGGTCAGCTGGTCCGCGGGGTCCGTTCCGGCGATTCAGCTGGCTGGTGCCGGTGCTCTACGCGCTGGTCGTCGTGCTCGGGGTCGTCCCGGAGTTGGCCCGCACGATCGGCGCCACCCCGCTGCAGGTCGCATCGGTGCTGCTGCTGATCCTCGTCGTCATAGCCCACGGCCTGACCTGGGAGTTCCTGATGGAACCCGAGGCGGAGTCGGGTGCCAGCGACCTGTCGCCGGAGTCCGACGCGGGCCCGGCCTGACGGCCGGTCAAGGCTGCTCGGCCAGCGTGACCGTTGCCTTCGCCGCCTGCCCTCCACGCACGTAGTCCACGGCTAGCTCGCTGCCCACCTCAGCGCTCACCAGCACCCAGGCCAGGTTGACGCTGGTCGCCGGCTGGCCGTCCAGGGCGGTGAGCACGTCCCCGACCCGCAGGCCGGCCCTGGCCGCCGGACCGCCCGAGGTCACCGACTGCACGAACAGCCCCGAGGTGGTACCGAAGCGATCGGCCACGTCCTGGCTGACCTCAGCTGTCGCAGCCCCCAGCCACGGGTGCGTGGCCCGCCCGTCCGCCAGCAGTTCCTCCACGATCCGCTGCGCTGTTCCAGCCGGCACTGCGAAGCCGATCCCGACGCTGCCGCCGCCACCGGCCCCGTCCGGGCCCGGCACGGTCGAGATGGCGGTGTTCACCCCGATCAGCCTGCCCTCGCAGGTCACCAGCGGGCCCCCGGAGTTGCCCGGGTTGATCGCGGCATCGGTCTGGATCGCACCGGCCAGCACTGTGGTGCCCCCGCCGGCCTTCGGCGCCGGCACGTTGCGGTTCAGGGCGCTGACGATGCCGCTGGTCACCGTCCCCGACAATCCGAGCGGCGCGCCCAGCGCCACCACGGGCTGCCCGACCTCCAGCCGCTCGCGCGGTGCCAGCAGCAGGGTCGGCAGCTGGTTGCGGTCGATCTTCAGCACGGCCAGGTCGGTGACCGGATCGGTGCCGACCAACTCCGCCGGCAGGCGCTCGCCGTTGTTCAGCAGCACTTCCACGGACCCGCTCGTGGCCGCGACCGCGACCACGTGGTCGTTGGTGATGATCACTCCGTCCGCGCGCACGACCGCTCCGCTGCCCGAGCCGGAGCCGCCCGGGCCGGTGGCGAAGACCGTGACCACGGCAGGCAGGGCGCCTGCGGCCACGCGGGTCGTGTCGCAGGAACCGGAGGCGGGGGAGAGTTCGATCGCGCCGAGCGCGCCGAGCGCACCGCCGGCGACCGCGATGGCGGCAGCACCACCGATCAGCTCGAGCCAATTGAGCGATGGGCGGCGGAACCACCACTTCGGTCTGGGTTCGGTCTGGGTCACGATCTCCTCCCGGACGCCGGTCCCGCCGGTCGGCGAGGCTACGGCAACCAGCGTGCCAGCCGACGGCGCCCGTGACGATCCCAAGCCAGTGGGTCACTGCGCGGTGAAAGGTGAAGGCGAACGTGCGGAGGGGGCAGAATGGACGCTCGTCCGGTGTCCGCCGGTCACGCCCGAAAGGAACTTCCTGTGCCTGTCTCCATCACCGTGGTGCGTCCTGAATCGCGCGAGCCCCGGGTGGTCGAGACCGGCACTACCGGAATCGACGTGTTCGGCGCCGACCGCACCGTGGTCGCAGCCCGGGTCAACGGCCGGCTGGTCGACCTGGCCACGCCGCTGCAGGACGGCGACGAACTGGAGCCCGTGGCCGCTTCCAGCGACGAGGGCCTGGCCATCCTGCGGCACTCCTGCGCGCACGTTGCCGCCCAGGCCGTGCAGCGGCTGCACGCCGAAGCGAAGCTCGGCATCGGGCCGCCGATCACCGACGGCTTCTACTACGACTTCGACGTCGCAACCCCGTTCACGCCGGAGGACCTGAAGGCGATCGAGAAGGAGATGTCCGGCATCGTCAAGGAGCGGCAGCGCTTCGTCCGGCGAGCGGTGAGCGATCCCGACGCCGCCGCGGAACTGGCCGCCGAGCCGTACAAGCTGGAGTTGATCGGCCTCAAGGGCTCCGCCGGCGCCACCGAAGGCGCAGCGGTTGAGGTCGGCGCAGGCGAGCTGACGATCTACGACAACGTCCGCCGCGACGGTTCGGTGGCGTGGAAGGACCTGTGCCGCGGGCCGCACGTGCCGCACACGGGCTACCTCGGCAACGGCTGGGCGATCACCCGCAGTTCCGCTGCCTACTGGCGCGGAGACCAGGCCAACGCCCAGCTGCAGCGGGTCTACGGCACCGCCTGGGCCACCAAGGACGACCTGGCGGCCCACCAGCACCGGCTCGCGGAGGCCGCCCGCCGCGACCACCGCAAGCTCGGGGCCGAACTCGACCTGTTCAGCTTCCCGGAGGAGCTGGGCGCCGGCCTGCCGGTGTTCCACCCGCGGGGCGGGGTGATCAAGCGCGTGATGGAGGACTACGTCCGCGACGCCCACATCAAGGCCGGCTTTGACTACGTCGGCACCCCGCACATCGCCAAGGAGGTGCTGTTCCGCACCTCCGGCCACCTGCCGTACTTCGCAGACGGCATGTTCCCGCCGATGGACGACGACGGGCAGGCCTACTACCTGAAGGCCATGAACTGCCCGATGCACAACCTGATCTTCGCCTCGCGCGGCCGCTCCTACCGCGAGCTGCCGCTGCGGTTCTTCGAGTTCGGCACGGTCTACCGCAACGAGAAGTCCGGCGTGCTGCAGGGGCTCACCCGCGTCCGCAGCATCACCCAGGACGACTCCCACTCCTACGTCGCGGCGGAGCAGGCTGCGGAAGAGGTGCAGCACCTGCTCACGTTCATCCTCAACCTGCTCACCGACTTCGGGCTCGACGACTACTACCTCGAGCTGTCCACGAGGGACGACGAGGGCAGCAAGTCGACCAAGTTCATCGGCTCTGACGAGCAGTGGTCCACGGCCACAGCTGTGCTGGAGCAGGTCGGCAGGGCATCAGGGCTCGAGCTGGTTCCCGACCCCGGTGGCGCGGCCTACTACGGGCCGAAGATCTCGGTGCAGGCCAGGGACGCGATCGGGCGCACCTGGCAGATGTCGACCATCCAGTACGACTTCAACCAGCCCGCCCGCTTCGACCTCACCTACACCGCTGCGGACGGCAGCCACCAGCAGCCGGTGATGATCCACTCGGCCAAGTTCGGCTCGATCGAGCGGTTCATCGGCGTGCTCACCGAGCACTACGCCGGCGCGTTCCCGGCCTGGCTGGCGCCTGTGCAGGTGGTGTGCATCCCGGTGGCAGCGGAGTACGACGCCTACCTCGCGGACGTGGCCTCCCGGCTGCGGGCTGCCGGGGTGCGCGTCGAGGTGGACCGCAGCGACGACCGGTTCGGCAAGAAGATCCGCAACGCCCAGACCCAGAAGGTGCCGTTCATGCTGATCGCCGGGGAGACCGACGCAGCCGCCGGCGCCGTCTCGTTCCGCTACCGCGACGGCACCCAGAACAACGGGGTGCCGGTGGCGGCCGCGATCGAGGAGATCCTCACCTCAGCCACGCCGCCGCGACGATGACCGCCGGTCCGGGGGAGGCGGAGGACGCCCGTTCGCTGGCCGGCGTACCGGACGCCTTCCAGCGGCTGTGGACGCCCCACCGGATGGCCTACATCGAGGGGGAGAACAAGCCGGCCGACCCGGGCGAGCACAGCTGCCCCTTCTGCCGCGCGCACACCCTGCCCGACGCCGAAGGGCTGGTGGTGCACCGCGGCGAGCAGGTGTACGCCGTGCTGAACCTCTACCCGTACTCGCCCGGGCACCTGCTGCTGTGCCCTTACCGCCACGTCAGCGACTACACCGAGCTGACCGGGCCGGAGACAGCGGAGCTGGCGGAGTTCACCAGCGCGGCGATGACCGTGCTGCGGGAGGTGTCGGGCCCGGCAGGGTTCAACATCGGCCTCAACCAGGGCCAGGTGGCCGGGGCCGGGATCGCAGCGCACCTGCACCAGCACGTGGTGCCGCGCTGGCTGGGCGACGCCAACTTCCTGCCGGTGGTCGGCCAGACGAAGGCGCTGCCGCAGTTGCTGGGACAGACGCGGCAACTGATCGCAGCGGCCTGGAACCGGTGTTGAGGCCGATCGCCTAGTCTGATCCGCATGGCGGGGGAACCCTACGACACCGATCGCGTGCTGACGCTGCCCAACGTGCTCAGCTTCATCCGGCTGCTCGGGGTGCCCCTGTTCCTGTGGCTGCTGCTGGAACGCGAGTCCGACATCTGGGCCGTGGTGGTGCTCGTGGTCGGCGGCGCGACCGACTGGCTCGACGGCCAGATCGCCCGCCGCTGGCACCTGCGATCCCGGCTGGGCCAGGTGCTCGACCCCGTGGCCGACCGGCTCTACATCCTGGCCATCCTGATCGGCTTCGCGATCCGCGAGATCGTCCCCTGGTGGCTGGTGGTGCTGCTGGCCGCGCGGGACCTGCTCATGGTCACCACGATCGGGCCCGGCCTGCGCCGTCGCGGCTTCGCCAGCCTGCCCGTCCACTTCCTCGGCAAGGCTGCGACCTTCGCACTGCTGTACGCCTTCCCCCTGGTGCTGCTCGGCGTGGGCGACGACCCGTGGCACACCGTCGCAAGGGTGATCGGCTGGGCGTTCGTGATCTGGGGCGCGGGCCTCTACTGGTGGTCGGGCCTGCTCTACATCGGCCAGGGCCTGGACGTGATCCGCCGGTTCCCGCTCGAGCAGGGGGCGAACGTGCCGAGGGGCGTCGGCTGAGGCTGCCGGGACGATACTGTTGTCGCGAAGTCGACACGGCAGCGGCGCTGCCGGAAGGAGTGCGTTCGTGTTCCCCGATGATCTGCGTTACACCAGCAAGCACGAGTGGGTCCGCCAGGGCGCGGGCAACACCGTCCGCGTCGGGATCACCGACTATGCGGCCGACGCCCTCGGCGACGTCGTCTACGTCTCGCTGCCGCAGGTCGGCGAGGAGATCGCAGCGGACGACGCCTGCGCCGAGGTCGAGTCGACCAAGAGCGTCTCGGACGTGTACTCGCCGGCCACCGGCGTGGTGACCGCGGTGAACGACCTGCTCAACGATTCGCCCGAGACCATCAACTCTGATCCTTACGGTGACGGTTGGATCTTCGAGCTCGAGCTCTCCGAGGCAGGAGAGATCGAGGATCTTCTGGACGCTGACGCGTACAGCCAGGTCGTCTCGGGCTAGGCTGAACGTCAAGCTGTAGTTGAGCCTGCAGCGGGGGAGGGCTCGCAGTCAGGCACGAAAGGGTGTTCGTGATGATGCATTGCCCCGCGTGCGGCCATGAATTGACCGAGGCCGCCAACTTCTGCCCGCACTGCGGTGCGAGCTTGGCCAAGCTCTCCGGCGACACCACCAGGGTGATCCCGCCAGTGGTCGAGGAGTTCAAGCCGGAGGACCTGAACGCCGACGACGCCGCAGCGATCGATGCGCTGCCTGCTGGCTCGGCGCTGCTGCTCGTGGTGCGCGGCACCCAGGCCGGCGCGCGCTACCTGATCGATGCCGACGTGATCACCGCCGGCCGGCACCCGCGCTGCGACATCTTCCTCGACGACATCACGGTCTCGCGCCACCACGCCCGGTTCACCCGAAGGGACGGCCTGGTCTGGGTCAGCGACGAGAACAGCCTCAACGGCACCTACGTCAACCGCGCCCTGATCGACGGCGAAGTGGCCCTCCGCCGCGGTGACGAGGTGCAGATCGGGAAGTTCCGCATGGTGTTCTTCGCCGGGCAGGAGTGATGGCGATCGGGCTTCGCAGCATTGGCCAGGTGCTCGCGGTGTTGAAGCCCGACTTCGAGGACGTGTCGATCTCCAAGATCCGGTTCCTTGAGTCCGAGGGGCTGATCTCACCCGAACGGGCGCCTTCCGGCTATCGGCGCTACGCCGAGTCCGACATCGAGAGGTTGCGCTACATCCTCGACGTGCAGAAGAACCACTACCTGCCGCTGAAGGTGATTCGCGAGCACCTGGAGATGATGGACCGCGGCCAGGAGCCACCAGCCCTTGGCAACCCCCGCGCCACGCCAGGCACCGAGTCCGCCGAGGCGGCGCAGAACCTCGCCCCACAGGCCCGTGCCCCCAAACGCGCGATCCGGGTCACGCGCCGTGAGCTGCTGGAGCTGAGCGGCCTGAGCGAATCCGCGCTCAGCGAGCTGGAGAAGCACCAGCTCGTCCAGCCCCGCAGGGGCACGATCTACTACGGCCGCGACGCGCTGACGGTGGCGGTCGTGTCCCGCAAGCTGGCCGCCTTCGGCATGGACGCCAGGCACCTGAGGGTGGTCAAGCAGGCCGCGGAACGCGAGGTGGGCCTGATCGAGCAGGCCGTCGCCCCGCACCTGCGGCGCAATCCGTCCGCCCGTGCGCTGCCGGCGGAGGTGATGCAGCTGGTGCTGCACGCCCATGCCGCGCTGATGCGCAGCCAGCTGCCCCAGTGAGGCCGACGTGCGCGAAGTCAGGGTGATCGAGATCCGGGTCTCCACCTCCGAGGCGCCGCCGCTGGTGGTGCTCGCCGAGGTCGGCGGTGCCGAACGGCTGCTGCCCATCTGGACCAGCCACGGCGGCGCATCGGCGATCTTCGGGGCCACCGAGGATCCCGACCCGCTGCGCCCGACGATCCACGACCTGGCAGCGGAGCTGGCCGAGGCGGCGCCGGAACCGATGCTGGCAGCCCAGATCACGGCCTTCGACGACGGGCAGTTCTTCGCCGAGCTGGTCTTCGAGAGCCACACCATGCCGGCGCGGGCCAGCGACGCGATCGCCCTCGCGCTGCGGGTCGGCTGCCCGATCCAGTGTGCGGAGGAGCTGCTCGACGCCGTCGGGGTGGACTCCGCGGAGGAGATCGCCGACCTGGCCCCCGGTGAGGACCAGCCAGATGACGAGGTGGAGCGCTTCCGGGAGTTCCTCGACACGGTTACGCCGGAGGACTTCACCGGGGACGAGGGAAAACCCTGAGGTAGCGGTTCAGACTCATCCTGCGGGAACTGGGAGCAGCGGCGTGTCGTTGACCCGCGCGTTCGAAGCGGATTACCGTCGTAATCCCAACGAGGTGATTCCGCAGCACGAAACGAGGCAGGACATGAACGCTGAGCACCAGGTGCCGCCGGCCCAGGACCTGCTGTTCGACGGCGACTTCTCGCCGCTGCCCGACGACCTCGGCTTCCGTGGCCCGGTGGCCTGCCGCGCGGCCGACATCACCTACCGCCAGCTCGACTACTGGGCCCGCACGGGCCTGGTCGTGCCGGAGATCCGTCCCGCCGGCGGCTCGGGCACCCAGCGGCTGTACAGCTTCCGCGACCTGCTGATCCTCAAGGTGATCAAGCGGCTGATCGACGCCGGCATCTCGCTGCAGCAGATCCGCACCGCGATCGACCACCTTCGCGCCAGGGGAGTGCAGGACCTCACCGAGGTGACCCTGATGAGCGATGGCGTCTCGGTGTACGAGTGCACCTCCGACGACCAGGTGGTCGACCTCCTCAAGGGCGGCCAGGGGATGTTCGGGATCGCCCTCGGCGGGGTCTGGCGCGACATCGAGGGCACGCTGCAGGAACTGCCGGCCGAACGCGCGGAGGAGCCGGCGCACGACGACGAGCTGTCCCTGCGCCGCCGCGCCCGCGCCGCCGGCTGACCACCGCAGCGTCCCCGGATCCGGCGCGCCGGGGACGGTTCCTTTTGGGCCATCCCTGGAACGGGCGCTGCCGCTCCAGCGGCGTGGCTGGCGGTAGGTTTGTGCCTGCCATGGACGACTTCACCCAACGCCACCTGGGCGTTTCCGGGTCCGACCAGCAGCAGATGCTCGCCGAACTCGGCTACGCCAGCCTTGAGGACCTCACCGACGCCGCCGTCCCGGCCGGCATCCGGCTGACCGAGCCGCTGCAGCTGCCGCCAGCACTGAGCGAGGCCGAGGCGCAGCGCCGGCTCGCCGCGCTGGCGGCCCGCAACGTCCCCGGCACCGCGATGATCGGGCTCGGCTACTCCGGCACCGTCACCCCGCCGGTGATTCGCAGGATGGTGCTGGAGAACCCCGCCTGGTACACCGCCTACACCCCGTACCAGCCCGAGATCAGCCAGGGCCGGCTGGAGGCACTGGCGAACTTCCAGACGATGATCACCGACCTGACCGGGCTGCCGGTGGCCGGGGCCAGCCTGCTGGACGAGGCCACGGCCGTGGCGGAGGCTGTGGCCGTCGCCCGCAGGGTAGCCCGCACCGACGGTTGCGTCGTGGTCGACCTCAACCTGCTGCCGCAGAGCCTCGCCGTCCTCCGCACCCGGTGCGCTGCTACCGGCGTCGAGGTGGTCGAGGGCGGTGCCGACCTGGTCGCGACGGTGGGGGAGCACCGTCCCTTCGCCGTCGTGGTGCAGGTGCCGGGCGCCGACGGCGTGCTGCCGAGTGCTGCCGAGCTGGTTTCGCTCGCCGAGGCTGCGCATGCCACCGGCGCGCAGCTGATCGCAGCCTGCGACCTGCTCGCGCTGACCCTGATCGGCTCTGCCGCCTCGTGGGGAGCCGACATCGCGGTGGGCTCGGCCCAGCGCTTCGGGGTGCCGCTGTTCTACGGCGGGCCGCACGCCGGCTACATCGCCGTCCGCTCCGGGCTGGAGCGCCAGCTGCCGGGGCGAGTGGTGGGGCTCAGCCGCGACGCGGACGGGGTGCCGGCCTTCCGGCTGGCCCTGCAGACCCGTGAGCAGCACATCCGCAGGGAGAAGGCCACCTCCAACATCTGCACGGCCCAGGTGCTGCTGGCCGTGGCTGCCAGCTGCTACGCGGTGCACCACGGACCGGACGGGCTGGCTGCGATCGCTGACCGGATCCACCAGCGCACCCGGAGGCTGGCGGCGGCGCTGCTGGCCGGCGGCCACGACCTGGCCGGTACCACGTTCTTCGACACGTTGACGGTCACCGTGCCCGGAAGGGCGGAGCAGGTCGTGGCGGCGGCCAGGTCGGCAGAGGTGCACCTGCGCCTCGTCGACGGTGACACCGTTGGGGTGAGCATCGGCGAGGACGCCACCGAGGATGCGCTCGCAGCGGTGGCGGCGGCGTTCGGCGTGGAGCTGACTGACGCGGCCAGCGGGGGGCTGGGCGACCACCACCGCGATTCCGACTACCTGACCCACCCGGTGTTCTCCGCCTACCGCAGCGAGACCGAGCTGATGCGCTACCTGCGGACGCTGGCCGACCGTGACTTCGCGCTGGACAAGGGCATGATCCCGCTGGGTTCGTGCACGCTGAAGCTGAACCCCGCCGCAGCCATGGAGCCGATCAGCTACTCCGGCTTCGCCGGCCTGCACCCGTTCGTGCCGGCAGCCGACGCCACCGGCTACGCCGAATTGATCGGGCAGCTGTGCGAGTGGCTGGCAGAGGTCACCGGTTACGACCGGGTGAGCCTGCAGCCGAACGCCGGCAGCCAGGGCGAGTTCGCCGGGCTGATGGCGATCCGCTCGTACCACCTCGCCAACGGCGAGCCCGAACGCACGGTCTGCCTGATCCCGGCCTCAGCGCACGGCACCAACGCTGCCTCCGCCGTGATGGCGGGAATGCGGGTGGTCGTGGTGGCCACCGCTGGCGACGGCTCGGTTGACCTCGCCGACCTGCGCGCGAAGATCGGCGAGCACGCCGGGCGGCTGGCAGCGGTGATGGTCACCTACCCTTCGACCCACGGCGTCTTCGAGGACGGCATCGTCGAGCTCTGCGACCTCGTCCACGAGGCTGGAGGTCAGGTATACGTCGACGGTGCGAACCTCAATGCCCTGCTCGGCCTGGCCCGTCCCGGCCGGTTCGGCGCGGACGTGAGCCACCTCAACCTCCACAAGACGTTCGCGATCCCGCACGGCGGCGGTGGCCCCGGGGTCGGGCCGGTCGCCGTCCGCGAGCACCTGGCGCCGTACCTGCCTAACCACCCGCTGGTCGGGAGCGCCGGGCCGGCGACCAGCTACGGCCCGGTGAGCGCTGCCCCGTTCGGCTCGGCCGGCGTGCTGCCCATCTCCTGGACGTTCATGGCGATGATGGGCGCAGCGGGGCTGCGCACGGCAGCGCAGGCGGCCATCCTCGCGGCGAACTACGTTGCGCACCGCCTGGCCGACCACTACCCGGTGCTGTACACCGGTGCTGCCGGGCTGGTGGCCCACGAGTGCATCATCGACCTGCGCGAGCTGACCCGGCGCACCGGCGTCACCGTGGACGACGTGGCCAAACGCCTGGTCGACTACGGCTTCCACGCGCCGACGATGAGCTTCCCGGTGTCGGGCACGCTGATGATCGAGCCCACGGAATCGGAGTCGAAGGCAGAGCTGGACCGCTTCTGCGATGCGATGATCTCGATCCGGAACGAGGCCGACCGGGTGGCCGCCGGAGTGTGGCCGGCTGATGACAATCCTCTGCACAACGCGCCGCACCCGCTGTCGCGCATCACGGCAGCCGAGTGGCAGCACCCGTACAGCCGGGAGGAGGCCGTCCACCCCGCGGGGCAGCGCCGCGGGCCGGTGGGCTCGGGCGGGCGGGACAAGTACTGGCCGCCGGTGGGGCGGATCGACGGGGCCTTCGGGGACCGGAACCTGGTCTGCACCTGCCCGCCGGTGGCGGACTACGCGACGGGTAACCAGGAGGGGTAGCCGATGTTGAAGTGGTGGCAGGAGTTCTCCGCCAGGCCGTTCGTCGCCCACATCCTGCGCGCGGTCGAACGCTTCAACGTCCGCGGAGGTGCCCAGCTGGCCGCGGCGGTCACCTACTTCTCGGTGCTGTCGCTGGTGCCGATCCTGATGCTCGCGTTCTCCGGCCTCGGCCTCACGCTCACCGTCCTGCGGCCGGCGGCGCTCGGCGAGATCGAGTCGTGGCTGCGCGACCTGCTGCCCGCCGGCAACGGGGGCGCGGAGAGCCTCGCCGACAGCCTGTACGAACTGATCGCCGGCGCGCTGCACAACTGGGCCTCGATCGGCGTCTTCGGCCTCCTGATCACGATCTGGGTGGGCTCGGGCTGGGTGGGGAACCTGAAGCGCTCGGTGCGCCTGCTCATGCGCGACGACGTGGACGACCCGGGCAGGCAACTCGTGCTGCCGCTGGACGTGCTGGCGAACTTCGCCGGGCTGGTCGGCATGCTGTTCGGCGTGGCGGCCACCTTCGCCGCTGCCACCGTCGCGGGCAGCCTCGGTGGCACGATCGGGCACTGGCTCGGCTTCGGTGACACCCCGGTGTGGACCTGGCTGTTGCGGCTGGTCAGCCTCATCGTGGCGTTCGCCGCCGGCGCCGGCCTGTTCCGGATGCTGTTCGGCTGGTTCAGCCCGCACCCGGTGCCCAGCCACCTCGCCTGGGTCGGTTCGGCCATCGGATCGGCGAGCCTCCTGGTGCTGCAAGGGCTCACCGGCTACCTGATCGGCATGTTCTCCAACAACCTGAGCACCGCTGTGTTCGGGTCGACGATCGTGCTGATGCTGTTCCTGAACCTGTTCGCCACCCTGCTGCTGTTCATCGCAGCCTGGCTGGCGACGGCCGAGGCCCCCGCGGAGGAACCACAGGTCGAGCTGGTGGGTGCCCCGGGCCCGGCAGAGCCGATCGAAGCCCGTCCCGGGGAGCGGTACGTCTCGTCAGCGGTCGCGCGGCGCTCGCTCGGCATCGGGCTGGGCACCGGCTACACCGTGGGCGCAGCGACCGGCCTGGGGCTGGGCGCCGTCCTGACCGCGCTGCTCGGTGCGCTGTTCGGCCGGCGCAGGTGACCCGGCTCTCGGGCCGCGGCCGCGTGGAGCCCTTCCACGTGATGGAGGTGGCGAAGGCGGCCGCAGCCCGGCACGCCAGCCATGGTGACGCCATCCTGTTGTGCGTCGGGCAGCCCACCACCCCAGCGCCGCTGGTGGTGCGGGAGGCAGCCGCAGCAGCGGTCGGCGGGCAGGTGCTGGGCTACACGGTCTCGCCCGGCACGCCGGAGCTGCGCCGGGCCATCGCGGCCGACCACCTGCGGCGGTACGGGGTGGAACTCGACCCGGTGGAGGTCGTGGTCACCACGGGGTCCTCCGGCGGCTTCGCCCTCGCTGTGCTGGCCGCCTTCGACGCCGGCGACGCTGTCGCCATGACCCGTCCGGGCTATCCCGCCTACCGCAACGCCCTGCTCAGCCTCGGCTGCCGGGTGGTGGACCTGCCGGTGGGCCCGGAGACCCGCTACCAGCCGACGGTGGCGATGCTGGAGGCGCTGCCCGAGCCGCCGGCCGGGCTGGTCGTCGCGTCGCCGTCCAACCCGACCGGGACGGTGATCGCGCCAGCCGAGCTGGCCGAACTGGCGGCCTGGTGCACGGCGCACGATTGCCTGCTGCTCAGCGACGAGATCTACCACGGCATCAGCTATGACCGGCCCTGCGCCGGCGTGCGGCAGTTCAGCGCGGACGCGGTGGTGCTCGGCTCGGTGAGCAAGTACCACTCGATGACCGGCTGGCGCGTCGGCTGGCTCTGCCTTCCGGAGCCGCTGCGCCGCCCCGTCGAGCTCCTGCAGAGCAACCTCGCGATCTGTGCGCCGGCGGTCTCGCAGGCCGCAGCGCTGGCTGCGTTCACGCAGGAAGCCCGAGCCGAGCTCGACGGCCACGTCGCCAGGTACGCGCGCAACCGCGACCTGCTGCTGCGCCGCCTGCCGGAGCTGGGCATCACCAGCTTCGCCCCGCCGGACGGCGCGTTCTACGCCTGGTGCGACGTCGGCCACCTGACCACGGACAGCCGTCGCTGGTGCGCGGAAGCACTGGCCGCCACGGGCGTCGCGCTGGCCCCGGGCATCGATTTCGACCCGGTCGACGGCGGCCGGTGGCTACGGCTCAGCTTCTGCGGCGACACCGCCCAGCTGGACGAGGCGCTGGACCGCCTGGTCGCCTGGGTTGAACCGGAATAGGAACCGTCCCCGGCCACCGTGGCGCGAAAGGAACCGTCCCCGATCAACCGCGGTCGATCGGGGACGGTTCCTTTTGCGCCAGGCTCAGTGCCCGGCCGGCGCTGCTGCCACCGGGGCGGGCTGGCCGATGCCGGAGAGCAGGTCGAGGTACCACTGCTGGGTGATGTCGAACGGCTTGCCGCCCTTGATCCGGTCGAACGCGATCACGCCCAGCTCGTCGCCGTTCTCCTCGTCGTGGCCGACCACGCCGGGCTCGCCGCGCAGGGCTGCGTCCACGGCGAGGTCGGTCATCGACTTGATCAGCGCAAGGTCGAACTCGTTGGCGGCGGCCGAGCGGGAGTAGTAGCCCGACTTCTGCACCAGGACCTTCTCGGCCTTGAGCATGTGGGCGAACTGCTTGCCGAACCACTGGCCGGGGTTGATCCGCTCCAGCCGGATGTGCCCGAACGCGTCCCGGGCCACCTCCTGGCCGGCCTTCTCCATCTCGGCGACGATGTCGGCGATCCCGGCGCCCTCGGAGAGGAAGATGTTGACGCAGCCGACCTCGTCCATCACCTTGATCAACCGCTCGGCCTCGGCCTTGATGTCGATCACGGCCTCGGGCAGGAAGATCGCGTGCACGTCCCAGGCCTCCTTGGCCAGGCCGATCTCCGGCAGCCACTCGGCACCCTCGACCCACTCGTGGTACTTCGCCGCGGTGGCGGCGGTCAGCCAGCCGCAGTTGCGGCCCATCACCTCGTGGATCAGCAGGATGCGGGTGCCGGCGTTGTGCTCGGCCAGCACGTTCTTGGAGAAGCGGGCGCCCATCTCGGCCGCGGTGTCGGCACCGAGGGACTGCTTGATCGGCACCACGTCGTTGTCGATCGTCTTCGGCAGCCCCACCACGGTGAGGCCGTAGTCGTGGTCGGCGAGGTAGGCGGCCAGGTCGGCCGCGGTGGTGTTGGTGTCGTCACCGCCGATGGTGTGCAGCACGTCCACACCGTCCGCGACGAGCCGGTCGGCCGCGACCTGCAGCGGGTTCTGGCCCTCGGCCACGAGCCCGCGCTTGACCAGGTCCTTCGCGTTGGTCAGCTTCACCCGGGAGTTGCCGATCGGGGAGCCGCCGTAACGGTGCAGCAGGGCGGCCTTCTCCCGCACCACCGGGGTGATGGCGAAGTAGTCGCCGGTCAGCAGGCCCTGGTAGCCGTTCTTGTAGGCGATGATCTCCACCTCCGGCGCCAGCCGGGTGTAGCGCTCGATCAGTCCGCCGATGGCGGACGAAAGGCACGGGGCGAACCCGCCGGCGGTGAGCAGAGCTACTTTCTGGACCATCAAAGGCTTCCAATCGTGTTCGGGAGTTCTTCTTGAGCAGGGTTCAGCCTATCCAGACAGCGTCCGGATCCGGGGTGCACGACTGTCGATGGGACGTCGTCGGCGGGGCACAATGGCACCTGGAACCCGGGGGGTGGTAGCAGATGTCCGGAAGCCAGCGGGGCATGTCGTTGTCCGCGTTCGTGGCCGTCGTCGTGCCGGCCCTGCTGCTGGTCGCGGGCCTGGTGGTGGACGGCGGAGCCCAGGCCGCCGCAGCCCGGCGGGTGGAGCTGGTGGCGGCTGCCGCCGCCCGCGCTGCGGCGGACGAGACCGCAGCGGCGAGGCTCGCGGGCGAGGACCCCGATGCGGGCGCCGCGATCGCCGCAGCACGGCGGGTGCTGGCCGAGGCCGGGGGAGTGACCGGCGAGGTCGAACTGGCCGGCTCCCGGGTGCGGGTGCGGGCCTCGACCACTGCGGAGACCGTGTTCCTCAGCCTGGTCGGGATCAACCGGCTGGACGCCCGCGGCGCGGCCGAGGCCGAACTGGTTGGCAACCGCTGAGGGAATGGGCGGGCCCGGGTGGCGTTCTAACTGGTGTGAAACGAATCGGCTTCCTCTCCTTCGGCCACTGGTCCGACGCCCCGGGGTCCCGGACGCGCTCTGCCTCCGACGCGCTGCTGCAGTCGGTGGAACTGGCCGTCGCCGCCGAGGACCTCGGTGCTGACGGCGCGTACTTCCGGGTGCACCACTTCGCCCGGCAGCTCGGCTCGCCGTTCCCGCTGCTCGCCGCGGTGGGGGCGCGCACCCGCAGCATCGAGATCGGCACCGCGGTGATCGACATGCGCTACGAGAACCCGCTCTACATGGCGGAGGACGCCGGCGCTGCCGACCTCATCTCCGGCGGCAGGCTGCAACTCGGGATCAGCCGGGGGTCGCCGGAGCAGGTGGTGGACGGCTACCGCTACTTCGGCTACGTCCCTGCCGAGGGGCAGAGCGACGCCGACATGGCGCGCACCCACGCCGAGGTCTTCCTCACCGTGCTGAAGGGCAAGGGCTTCGCTGCGCCCAACCCCCGCCCGATGTTCCCCAACCCGCCCGGGCTGCTCCGCATCGAGCCGCACTCGACCGGCCTGCGCGAGCGCATCTGGTGGGGGGCTGCGTCCAACGCCACCGCGGTCTGGGCTGCTGAGCAGGGGATGCACCTGATGAGCTCGACGCTGAAGACCGACGAGTCCGGCGAGCCGTTCCACGTGCAGCAGGCGGAACAGATCCGCCGCTTCCGGGAGGCATGGACGGCCGCCGGCCACGAACGGGAACCGAGGGTCTCGGTGAGCCGCAGCATCTTCCCGCTGGTGGACGACCGCGACCGCACCTACTTCGGGGGCGAGGGCGAAAGCGACGACCAGGTGGGCTGGATCGACGCCTCCACCCGCGCGATCTTCGGCCGCAGCTACGCTGCCGAGCCGGACGTGCTGGTGGAGCAGCTGCGCGGGGACGAGGCCATCGCCGCGGCCGACACGCTGCTGCTCACGGTGCCGAACCAGCTCGGTGTGGACTACAACGCCCACGTCATCGAGGCGGTGCTGGCCCACGTGGCGCCCGCGCTCGGCTGGCGCTGAGCACCGTCCGCCCCGGACGGCGCCCTGGGCCAACGTCCCGGGTCAGAGGCAGGCGGCCATCCGCCGGACCGCCTCGACCACCAGCTCGGGCGAGCAGGCGAGGTTGATCCGCACCCACTGCTGGTGCGCCCTGCCGAAGTTGACGCCGGGGGAGAAGGCGACCCCGCCGTGCTCGCGGAAGTGCCGCGCCGGGTCGGCAAGTCCAAGCCCGCTGCAGTCCACCCAGGCGAGGTAGGTGCCCGGAGCCGGCTGGTAGCGGGCCTGCGGCACGCTTCGGGCCAGCTCAGCTGCCAGCAGGCGCTTGTTCGCAGCGAGCTCTGTGACCAGCTGGTCGATCCACTCCTGGGCCGAGGTGAGCGCAGCGGTGTGCGCGATGCTGGCGAGGTGGCCGGCCGACTGCAGCGCGAGCGGCGGCAGGTCGTCGAGCACCGACGTCGCAGCCGTCCCGGCGATGATCAGGCCCGCCTTGAAGCCGGCCAGGTTCCAGGCCTTGCCAGCGCTGGTGACGCTGATCGCCCGCTCGCCGCCGGGCACCGTCAGCAGCGGCACGAAGCCGGTGCCCGGGTCGACCAGGCAGGCGTGGATCTCGTCCACCACCACCTGGACGTCGAAGCGGGCAGCGAGGGCCATCACCTCGCGCAACTCCTCGGCGGTGTGCACCGCCCCCGTGGGGTTGTGCGGTGAGCACAGCAGGTAAGCACGCGGCCGGTCCGGCCCGGCGAACGCAGCCTCGAGCGCGGTCAGGTCGAGCCGACCGGACGGGGCGAGCGGCGCCTCGGTGATCCGGCGCTGGTAGCCCGAGACGACCTGGCGGAACGGCGGGTACACCGGCGGGTTGATCACGACGGCGTCACCCGGCGCGGTGGTTGCCTCGAGCACTGCGAGCACCGAGTTCATCACGTCGCCGGCGCGTCGCACCTGGCTGCCTGCGTCCAGCGCCCACCCCCAGCGGGTCGCTGCCATGGCGGCGTACGCCTCGGCGTAGGCGGTGCCGCAGGGGTAGCCGGTGTCGCCGTGGTCTAGGGCTGCGAGCACGGCCTCCCGCACCGCGGGGTGCAGCGCCGTGTCCATCTCCGCGACCCACATCGGCAGCACGTCCGGCGCGTACGTGCGCCATTTCAGGCTGTGCCGGGCGCGGAGCTCTTCGATGGGCAGGGACAGCAGCGACATGGCCCGCACCCTAGCTGCCCGCGGCTAGTCTGAAAGCCATGGCCCGCTACTTCGACGTGCATCCGGACAACCCGCAGGCCCGCTCGCTGGCGCAGGTCGCAGAGATCCTCCGCTCGGGCGGCCTGGTGGCTTATCCGACCGACTCCGGCTACGCGCTCGGCTGCCGGCTCGGCAACCGGGAGGGCCTGGACCGCATCCGCGCGCTGCGCCAGCTCTCCGACAAGCACCACTTCACCCTGGTGTGCAGCGAGTTCGGCCAGCTCGGGCAGTACGTGCAGATGGACAACGACGTGTTCCGCGCGGTCAAGGCCGCCACTCCCGGCGCCTACACCTTCATCCTGAAGGCCACCAGGGAGGCACCGAAGGTCATGCTCCATCCCAAGAAGAAGACCGTCGGGGTGCGGGTGCCGCAGCACACCACAGCGCTCGCTCTGCTGCAGGCGCTTGGGGAGCCCCTGATGTCCTCGACGCTGATCCTGCCGGGCGCGGACGACCCGCTCACCGACGGCTGGCAGGTCAATGACGAGCTCGGCAACGTGCTGGACGCCGTCCTCGACTCCGGCGACTGCGGCCTGGAGCCCACCACGATCGTCGACCTGTCCGACGGCGAGGTGGCGATCCTGCGCCTCGGCGCTGGTGACCCGGCGCCGTTCGAGGCCTGACCGGTCCCGCCGCCGGCGGCGTCACGCCACCCTGACCGTGACCGTGTGGTACCCGGTGGCGCCGTCGGGAAGCACGCCCTGCACGCGGGCTTCCTGCGGCACGCCGGCGCCGTCGTAGGCCCGGGCTGCCAGCCGGTGCACCCCCGGCGTCGCGGTCCACGGCAGGTACCACTGGCGCCAGTAGTCGATGCCGACGTCCGGACCGAGGGTGGCGGCCCGCCACTGGCCGCCGTCGAGCTGGACCTCCACCCGGCTCACCCCTCGATGGGTGGCCCAGGCCACGCCGCCGATCACGGACGCCCCTGCCCGGACGCCCCCGGTGGGGGTGTCGATCCGGCAGGCGGTCTTCACCGGCGCCCGCTCGGCCCAGCCGCGCACCGTCCAGTACGCCTCGTCAGCCGCGAACGTCGTGACCTTCAGCTCGGTCAGCCACTTGGTGGCCCCGACGTAGCCGTAGAGGCCGGGGGTCAGCAGGCGCGCCGGGTAGCCGTGCTCCGGGGTGAGCGCAGCGCCGTCCATGCCGATGGCCACCAGCGCGTCCCGGCCGTCGAGGAGCACGGCCAGCGGGGTGCTGGCGGTGAAGCCGTCCAGCGAGGAGCTGAGCACCTGGTCGGCCGCCGGGTCGGGACCGGCCCTGCGCAGGAGGGGCGCGACGGGCACGCCCAGCCAGCGGGTGCTTCCGCAGTAGGGACCGCCGACCTCGTTCGAGACGCAGGTCAGGGTGATGTCACGTTCCACCAGCGGCAGCGCCAGCAGGTCGGCCCAGCCCAACTCGTACGGTCGGGCGACCATCCCGGTGATCCGCAGCCGCCACGCCGAAAGGTCGGGACGGGGCACGACCAGTGCCGTGTCCACCCGGTAGAACTCGCGCACCGGGGTGCGGAGGGCGGAGATGCCCGCGTGGGTGGCCTCCAGCCCGTCCGGTAACGGCGGGGCCGTCCGGTCCGGCGGTGGCAACGGCGGCGTCTCCACCCTGGCCGAACCGATGGTGAGCGGGGCGGCCACGGACCCCGCGCCGATCCCGACCGCTGCGGTGAGCAGCACCCGCCGGTCGATGCCTTGCCGGCTGCCCGCCCTGCGCGGCCCGGCCAGCCAGCGCAGCTGGACGCGCAGCAGCCAGACCGCGAGCCCACCGCCGACCACGGCAGGCAGCAGGTCGAGGGGGCCGGACGCCCGCGGCGCGGCCGCGCCCAGCCCCAGCAGGCCGAGCGCAGCCACCAGCCCGAGCCCTGCCCAGGCACGGCGAGAGCCGAGCACCCCTGCGAGCGCCCCGGCCGCCAGCGCGGCCAGCCCCACCCCGAGCAGCAGCAACGGCTTGTCCGCGTTGCCGAGGGTGGCGACTGCCCACTCCTTGACCGGCGTGGGCGCCACGTCGATCAGCAGGGAGCCGAACGCCACCAAGGGTGCGGCGGCCGGGTTGAGCACCGCCCCGAGCAGCTGCACGCAGCCGATCCCCGCCGCCACCGCGCCGGCCCCGGCGAGCGCAGCCCTGGACCCGGTCATCCGGCCAGTATCCCCGCGCGGCCCGGACGTCCGGAGCGGGCCGGCGGTGGCAGTGTTGCGACTTCAGGCCAGCAGCGACTGGCCGCCGTCGATCCACACCTCGGTGCCGGTGATGTGGGCCGCAGCGGCCGAGCCGAGGAAGCACACGAGGTCGGCGACCTGCGCGGCGGTGCCGGGCTCCTTTCCGGTCAGGGGGATCTGGCCCTGCGGGAACTCCACCGGGATGCGCACCCGGTCGGTGTGGCGCTGTTCGGTGTTGTCTTCGATCTCGGTGTCGATGCTGCCGGGGCAGAGCACGTTGACCCTGATCCCGTCCCGGGCGAGCTCGACGGCGATCATCTTGGCGAAGGCCACCTGCCCGGCCTTGCTCGTCGCGTAGGCGGACGCACCGGTGTTGCTGAACGTACGCGTGCCGTTGATCGAGGAGGTGACCACGATGGCGGACGTGCCGGCAGCCCGCAGCAGGGGCAGGGCGTGCTTCACGGTGAGGAAGGTTCCGGTCAGGTTCACCTCGAGGGTCTGGCCCCACTCCTCGGCGGTGAGCTCGTCCAGCGGCGCCCACACCCCGTTGATCCCGGCGTTGGCCACCAGCAGGTCGAGCCGGGGCCAGCGCCGTCCCACCTCGGCGAACAGCGCGGCGACCGAGTCCGGGCGGCTCAGCTCAGCGGCGAAGGGTGCAGCGGTGCCGCCCTCGGACTCGATCTGGGCCACCACCTCCGCCGCGCTGTCCCGGCTGTGGCCGACCACCGCGACAGCTGCTCCGCGGCGGGCCAGCTCCACAGCGCTCGCCCGGCCGATCCCGGAGCCCGCGCCGGTGACGAGTGCGGTTCGATCAGTGAAGTCCATGGCCGACCGTTACCCACCCGTACGGCTCCGGATCGTGCCTATCGTGCCCGGAGTTGCGCCAGCTCGGCGGTCAGGTTGGCCAGGGCCGGCTCCAGCCACAGGGTCTGCCCGGCGGGGGAGTGAAACAGGGGGTCGCTGGACAACAACTCGTGGACGCGCTGCCGGCGCGCGCGCCGCCAGGCGGTCTCGTCCAGGCCGGAGGACTCGGCGCGGAGTTCTGCGACCGAGGTGCGGTACCGGTCGGGGTGCGCGGCCAGCACCGCGAGGTCGGCGTCGCTGACCCGCGCGCCGGGCAGGTCCCCGGGCGCCGGCCGGTGCTCTATGGTCACCAGCACCAGGCGCACCACCTCGGCCGTGAAGTGGTGGTCGAACCCGTGGGCTGCCAGCCGGTGGCCGGCCAGTTCCGCCGAGGCCCGCTCGTCACTGCCGGGCGCGCCGGTGTGGACGGCGTCGTGGAACCAGAGTGCGAACGACTCGGCTGCGGCCGCCGGACCGAGCCGGTCGAGCGCGGCCAGGGTCTCGGCCAGGTGGAGTGGGCCGTGGTAGCTGCGATGGGGCTCGCCCCACCTCGCCAGCAACTCCGCACCGAGTTCGCCGTGACCGGGAGCCAGCACCTCCCAGCGCCGGCGCAACGCATCGATCACCAGAGCCCGGTCAGCCACCAGGCCAGCCCCGCGCAGGCAGCGGCGAACAGGACGCTGGCGAAGGTACCGATGATGAACCGCTCGGCCGTGCCGGAACTGGTGGCTTTCAGTTCCGGGTAGCGCGCCAGCCCCTTCACCGCAAGGACCACCGCGATGCCTTCGCCGAAGCCGGCGAGGATGGCGGCGAACACGGCGAGACGTTCCAGCATGCCGATCCAGCGGCCGCCGCGAAGGGTGGCGGCCGCCGCCAGCACGCCTGGTGCCTCCGGGGGCTCGCCAGCCTCGGCAGTTGCCCCCGGCGGGGGTGGCGGAGGGTCGGCCCTGCGGAACAGTGCCGTGACCAGGGGGCTGCCGGCGAGGACCGCCACCAGCGCGAGGACGGCAACGACCGCAGCCTTCAGAGCGGCGGCGAGCACCGGGTTCATGTGGGTATCCCCTCGGTTGCCCCGGCCTCGGCCTGCAACCTGGTGAGCAGCCGGGTGGCGAGCGCAGCGCCGCGCCGGGCCTCGGCCCTAGCCGACCGTGCCAGGCGCTGGCTGACCGCTGACGGGCTGATTCCCAGGTGCTCGGCAGCGCGGGCGTTGGTCAGCCCTTGGTCCAGCAGGTCCATCAGCTCCCATCCTTCCTGGCTGCGCCTGGCGAGCACCGATCGGAGCAGCCAGAGCGCGGTCTCGGCGTCCTCGGCCAGCTCAACGTAGTGCCCGGGACCGACAGCCGACAGCCGGAGCGCCAGTTGCACGGGACTCGTGCGGGCCGCAGCTACGGCGCTCCGCGCCGCCAGGTAGGCCGGACCCCTGGCGGCCCGGGTGGAAGCGGGCAGGGGAGTGTCCACCGTCCCGGCGCCGATCCCGATCCGCCAGCCGCCCAGGCGGCTGAGCGCGATCACCGCCGCCACCACCTCGGCGGGTTCGCCGAGCAGGCCCTGGATCTCGTCTCCGGCAGTGCGCTCGAAGCCCAGCAGACCCGGCAGCGGCTGGAGCGAAGCCAGCGCAGCAGGTACCCGGTCGGCCCCGGTGCGGCTGCCGACCTGGTCTGCGACCATCGCGAAGGTGAAGGCACTCGACTTCATAGAGCCAGATTAAGGCATCTGACTGTACGGAGCAAGGGTCAGGGCTGGAGCGCACCCGGCAGCAGGAACACCATGCCGAGGAGCCAGACGACGTGGGTGATGATGGGCCCGAGCACGCCGCCCGTCGCGCGGCGCTGCAGGCCGAGCACGACGCCCAGGACGGCAGCAGCAAACACCAGCAGGGGAACCCCGGACGGCAACGTGATCACGGCGTAGATGGCGGCCGTTACGGCCACGGCCGCCCGGCCGCCGACGGCTGCGTAGAGGCCGCCGCGGAAGTAGAGCTCCTCGGCGACGCCGATCACCACGGCGAGGGCAGCCACCAGCGGCCAGGGGGAGTGGCGGACATGGTCGAGCAGCACGTCCACCGGCTCCCGCAGAGCCGGCACGCGTGCAACGAGTGCGGCGCCGGCCAGGAACAGCCCCACCAGCAGCACGCCCAGCACGAGGGCCTGGACGACCGCGCGGCCGTCCTCGGAGCCGCTGCGGGTCCGGGAGGAGCCCGCGCGGAGCTGTCCGGAGAGGATCCCGCCCGCAATCCAGACCAGCGCCAGTGCGACGCTCACGAAGTAGAAGGTGGGGTCTCCGGGCTCGATGCGGACCAGCCAATTCACCAGAAATGTGCCCAGCGCCACCGCCACAGCCGAAACCCAGCGCCGGCGTACGAGTTCGTCTGCGGTTTCGACCCCGTCGCCACCGGCGGTGCGTGCGAACGCTGCCTCGAAGAAGTCGCGCACCTCCGCGAGGGGGTTGAACACGGCAGCTCCTCTGGCTCCGCGAAGGCGGGGGCGCCGTTCGCCTCGCCGCCATGCTAGCCCCGGACGCGGATACGCACCGGGGTTTGGCGGGCGCGGCCCGGTGATGAAGCCAGATGGCTTCACCGACACGGATTAAGGCTACTGGCTGGTCGACGACCGGCCGGGCCGCAGGGCTGCGGCTAGCTCCAGGCGTGCTGGGTCCGCAGCGCGGGCTGGGCCTGCGGCAGCGGCAGCCGGGCCGGCTGGGTGCGCGGCACCAGCGGCGTCTTCTGGGCGGCCAGTTCGGCGATCACCACGCCCTCGTACTCGGGGTGGCAGCGCCACACGTGCTCTGCGCCGAGGGCGTGGTTGGGGAACCGGTCGTCGCAGGCCGCACAGATGTATCGGGGGTCCGCCTCGACCACGCGGTCCAGCCAGGCCGAAGCACGACCGAGCAAGAACCGAAAGACGCCGGCCATCTCAACCGCCCATCCACGTCGTTGCATCCTGACCCAGCCATCCCAGCGTGAGGGCGCCGGACGGACAAGTCCCCTTAACGGTGACACGGGAGGCCTTCGTTGGCTGAGCTTGTCGAAACCAACGCACCGACCGCTGGTTGAGCTTGTCGAAACCAACGCACCGACCGCTGGTTGAGCTTGTCGAAACCAACGCACCTTCCGCTGGTTGAGCTTGTCGAAACCAACGCACCTTCCGCTGGTTGAGCTTGTCGAAACCACGTGCGGCAGGGGAGCCAACGGCCAGGACCTGGGTTGGTTTCGACAGGCTCAACCAACGGAGATGGATGGGAGGTCACCAGGGCGTAATGACATAATGTAGCTTATCGGTCAACCGTTGGACGCACCGCCGGGGCCTGCTCAGGGCGTCTCCTCACCGTGACGCAGGACAGCCACCGCTCCGGCGACAGCTTCACCCTGGTACGCGCTCCGCGGCCTGCCGGGCTCAGCGGCTGGCGAAGAAGGTGAGCACCGGCTCGAACAGGCCCAGCGTGCTCTGGCCAAGCGCGAACACACCGGTGATGATCACCGCGGCCACCAGGCCGATGAACAGGCCGTACTCGACCGCAGTGGCCCCGCGCTCGCGTTTGTTCAGCATGGGCGGAGTTTATTGCGAATTCGGCCGCTGCGTAAAGACCGGTACCAGAAATGGTACGGCCGATTACCGCGCCATTTGTCCCCCATTCGGGTTACATTCTTGCGCCATTGTCCCTCTTTCGGTGGACAGCGGTGCCGTCGGCATGGCCTAGATTGGGCGGCATGGAACCCGAGCGCCCAACCCGCGGCTTGCGGCGGCTGTGGCCGCTGGCCGCGCTGGCCGTGGCAGTCCTGGCGCTGTTCGGCGCCGGCGGGTTCGAGCGGCGCACCGACCAGCTGGTGCCCGCCGCCCTTGGTGCAGAGGTGGACAGCCACAACCTGGTGTTCACCTTCACGAGCGGCACCGTGCAATCGGTGACCGATTTCTCCGGCGATCAGGAATGGCGAATCGTGCTCGCCGGCACCGTGCGAAATCCCAACGATGAGGCGCTCGCCCCGATCACCGGCGCTTACGGCAATTTCATCGTGCACGACCCGGTCAGCGGGCGGACTGCCGAGCCTGAGGGTGTGCAGATCGGCGACTCCGACCACCGCGGCCTGGTGCCCCCGGGCGACACCACCTTCGACCTGCGGGTCACCTTCACCCTGCCGGAGCAGTACCGCCCCGCTGCCGGCATCGAACTGGGCGTCTTCCCGATGGAGTACACCGACAACGTGATCCTCGGCCTTGGCGGCGGCAGCCGCACCTGGAACGTCGACTCCCACGCCCCGGCCGCGCTGCTGCAGGTACCGCTGGAGCGGCTGCCCGACCAGGCCGACTGACGGCTCAGCCCGGGCGGCCCTGCAGCACCGGCAGGGGCCGGTCGTCGCCGGGCAGGACGCCCACCCCCTGAACCTGGCCGAGCAGGTGCTGCGGAATCTCGAACAGCACGGTCGCCGTGCCGGCCCTGCCGGCCGCACAGGAACCGGTGTCCGGATCGGCCGGGTAGTAGTCCCGGTGCGGCTTCCAGATCAGTTCGCCGGCCACCAGCTGGAAGCCGCAGTACAGGGGCTCGGTGCGGGCGGTGGCGTCGTAGTCGATCCTGGCGAGCACCAGCACAGCGTCGGGCAGTGGCGTGACCAGCTCGTCGAAACCGGACGGTACGCTGCCCGGCGTCGCGAGACTGGCCAGCCGGTACTCCACCCGGTCAAGCTGGACCGGCTCCCCCGCCGGCACCAGTTCGGTGCGGGTGATCCGGTCGTCGGCTGCACGCCACAGCCAGCCGGCGCCGAACAGCACCGCCACAGCCACTGCCACGGCCAGCAGCCGGTGGTCCGACCTCATGCGACCCGCACCTCCCCCGCCACAGCGGCAGTGGCCACCTGGCCGGGGGCAGCGGCTACGTCAGCACGCCCGAAGCCCAGCGGTACCCGCACGGCGTCGGCGTAGTAGCTGACCAGCCCGAGGCTGGTGTACTCGAGTTCCAGCCCGGGCAGGTCCGACGGCTGCACCTCGAAGACGAAGTCGGAAGCGTTGCTGAAGCCGGGTTCCGGCGCGAGGCTGCCGGCTCCCCAGCGGCCGAGGCGATAGGTGCGGTCGCCGTTCACCAGTCGCGGCTCCACCAGCACCTCCGCGGCGCCGGGGCGGACCGCTCGCCCTCGCACGACCACGAACACCAGCGGGCTGCGCTCCACCCTGCCCCCGGGCAGGACCAGGCTGCCGCCGGCCTGGACGCCGTCCACCGCCACCTGGCCGCCGTGGAAGCGGGCCGGCTCGCCCACCGCCACGGTGCGGACGGCCTGGTCGGCGTCGGGGCGCAGCACCACCGCGGTGGTGACGACAGCGAGCGCAAGGGCCAGCGCGCCCAGCTCGGCCGCCAGGCCGGGGCGCGGGGCTGCGGCAGGGGCGGTCTCAGCCTGTACGCGCAGCTGCAGGATCCGCACGAACGCCACTCCGAGCAACGCCAGCTGCAGGCTCATCCCGAACGCGTTCGGGATCAGGTCGAGGAACGGGAAGGCCTTGATCCACGCCGCCACCGGCTGGCCACCGATCGCCGCAACGACCGCGTCCCGGGCCCACTCCCCTGCGTAGCGGATCACGTTGAACCACAGCACGAAGGCGCCGAGGAAGCGCCAGCCGGCGCGCAGCACCAGCCGCAGCGACATCCAGGCGGGCAGGTACTTGTCGTCCAGGTCGCCCAGCAGGGTCTCGCGCAGGTGCCCGACTACCCCCGGACGCCCGTCGACCCGGTCCACCGCACGCCGCAACCTCGCCAGCCGCCTGCTGCGGCCCGCCGGCGTCGCGTCCCAGAGCTCCCCCAGTGACAACACCTTCGAGCCGAACACCAGCGCAGCCAGGGTCAGCCAGGCGATGGGCTGGCTGAGCACATCCCAGAACACCGGCCAGACCGATTCGGCGAAGAAGCCCCAGATGGCGTCCAGCCATTCCGGCAGGTCGATCCGTAGCCAGCCGGAGACGGCCTGGAGCGCCTGGTCCCACCACTGGGCCAGCCTGCGGTCGGCCAGCCACAGCCGGGCTTCGTCCAGCAACCGGAACCCGCCGAGCAGCACAGCGAACAGCCCGCAGGCCTCGACGAACGAGCCCAGGACAGCAGCCACCACGCCGCCGCCGCGCTCCTGCCAACGGTCGAGCAGCCTGCGCCCGACGTAGCTGCCCACCACCAGCACCACCAGCACGACCGCAGTGGTGGCGTCCGCCAGCGGGTTGAGCTGGTTCAGCAACTCCCCCGGCCCGAACCGGAAGGTGGACAGCAGGACGACGTCCCGCGCGAAATTGTCGACATAGCCGAAGGCGGCGTAGACGGCGAGGAACGGCAGCAGAGTGATCCCGAGCAGCCTGCCCAGGCTGCGGTCGCGGTCGTCGTCGGCCACCTCGGCCGGGGCGAGGCGGCGCAGCAGCGCCGGGGCGTCCAACTCGGTCGCAACGGTGCGCAGCGCGATCACGACGGTGGCCAGCTGCACCACCAGGCCGAGCGCCAGCGCGACGATCACCAGCCAGGGCGACAGCCGGGCGACCTCCGTGCCCAGCAGGACCGTGCCGTGGTAGGCCACCCAGCCGAACAGCGTCAGCGCCAGCAGCCGCGGCAGCAACCGCAGCCAGATACCGACGGTACCGCTGGCCAGGCGCCAGAACTCATCGCCGACCCCGGCGATCGCAGCCCTCATCCGCGCCGGTCAGCCGCGACCGGCCACGCGTGGGCCGGCAGGTGCAGCGGTCACAGGTTGATCATGTGGCCGGAGATGCCTTCCACCGCCTCCTTCAAGGCCTCGGAGAGGCTCGGGTGGGCGTGGATGTTGCGGCCGACCTCGTCCGCGGTCAGGTCCCACTGCTGGGCGAGGGTCAGCTCGGGCAGCAGTTCGGAGACGTCGGGGCCCACCATGTGGGCGCCGAGGATCTCGTTGTACCGGGCGTCGGCCACCACCTTCACGAAGCCGGTGGCGTCGCCGAGTCCGTGGGCCTTGCCGTTGGCGCTGAAGGGGAACTTGGCGACCTTGACCTGGTAGCCGCGCTCTGCAGCCTGCGCCTCGGTGTAGCCGAACGACCCGATCTGCGGCTGGCAGTAGGTGGCTCGCGGGACCATGTCGTAGTTGATCGGCATCGTCTCGGCGCCGGCGATGGTCTCTGCGGCAACCACGCCCTGGGCCTCAGCGGTGTGGGCGAGCATCAGCTTGGCGGTGACGTCGCCGATGGCGTAGATCCCCGGCACGTTGGTGCGCATGTAGTCGTCGATCGCGATCGCGCCGCGCTCGGTCAGTTCCACGCCGGTGTTCTCCAGCCCGTAGCCCTCCACCCTCGGCGCGAAGCCAAGCGACTGCAGCACCCGCTCGGCCTCCAGCATCTGGCCCTCGCCCCCCGCGGCCGGGCTGACCCGGACGCGGACGCCGTCGGAGTGCTCCTCGATGCCGTCGACCTTCGTGCCGGTGAGCACCTTCACGCCGAGCTTGCGGTAGGCCTTCAGCAGCTCGGCCGCAACCTCCGGGTCCTCGTTGGGCACCATCCGGTCGAAGTACTCCACCACCGTCACCTCGACGCCGTAGTTCGCCAGCACGTAGGCGAACTCCGTGCCGATGGCGCCGGCGCCGCAGACGATGATCGAGCTGGGCAGTTGGTCGGCGAGGATCTGCTCCTCGTAGGTGTAGACCCGTTCGCTGCGCTGCGTGCCGGGGAGCAGCTTGGTGGTTGCCCCGACCGCGATGATGCAGTCGTCGAAGGTGATGGTCTCCTCACCCTCGTCGCTGCGCAACTGGATCGACTTGGCGTCGACGAAGGTGCCCCAGCCGTGCAGTTCGGTGATCTTGTTCTTGCGCATCAGGAAGTGGACGCCCTTGACCATCCGGTCGGAGACGGCGCGGCTGCGCTCGAAGGCCGTGCGGTAGTTGAAGCGCACCTCGCCCTCGATCCCGAAGGTCTTGGCCTCGGCGTTGAAGATGTGCGCCAGCTCTGCGTTGCGCAACAGCGACTTGGTCGGGATGCAGCCCACGTTGAGGCAGACACCGCCCCACCACTGCTTCTCGATGACGGCCACGCTCTTGCCCAGCTGGGCGGCGCGGATCGCCGCGACGTATCCCCCGGGTCCGGCACCGAGGACGACGACATCGAAGTGTTGGGTCATGGCCACACTCTAGGACGTCGCTCCATTTCCCCGTTCATATCCCATGTGAGATAAGCTGCGTCGGTGGTAAACCTTCTCCCGAGCAGCATCGGCACGCTGATCCGGGACGCACGCAAGCAGCGGGGACTCACCCAGCAGGAGCTTGCCGACGTCCTCGGCACCTCCCAGAGCGCCGTGCACCGGATCGAATCCGGCGGCCAGAACCTGAGCCTCGACATGATCAACCGGATCGCCGGGGCACTGGACTCGCCGCTGATCTCGGCCGGCGCGGGCGGGCCCACGCACCTGCGCATCCACGGCCCGGTGAAGCTGCAGGGGTCGATAGCCGTGCGGTCGTCGAAGAACGCCGCCGTCGCCCTGCTGTGTGCCTCCCTGATCAATCACGGCCGCACGGTGCTGCACGGCATCGCCCAGATCGAGGAGGTGAACCGCATTCTCGAGGTGCTGACCAGCATCGGCGTGCGGGCCACCTGGTCGGAGGACAAGTCGCGGCTGGAACTGGAGCGCCCGGCGAGGCTCGACCTGGCCCGGATGAACCAGACCGCCGCCCGCCGCACCCGCTCGATCATCATGTTCCTCGGCCCGCTGCTGCACTCGGAGACGAACTTCGAGCTGCCCTATGCCGGTGGCTGCAACCTCGGTGCCCGCACCATCACGCCGCACCTGCAGGCGCTGCGTCACTTCGGCCTCGGCGTGCGCACCACCCAGGGCGTGTACCACGCCGACGTGCGGGCCACCCCGGACGCCGACCGCAGGATCACCCTCACCGAGCGCGGTGACACCGTGACCGAGAACGTGCTGATGGCCGCGGCCCAGTTCCCCGGCCGCACCGTGATCCGCAACGCGTCCAGCAACTACATGGTCCAGGACCTGTGCTTCTTCCTCGAGGCGCTCGGCGTGGTGATCGAAGGCATCGGCACCACCACCCTCACCGTCCACGGGCTGGAGCGCATCCAGACCGATGTCGACTTCTTCCCCTCCGAGGACCCGATCGAGGCGATGAGCCTGCTCACCGCTGCGATCGTCACCGCTTCGGAGCTCACCATCCAGCGCAGCCCGATCGAGTTCCTCGACATCGAGCTGGCGATCCTCGCCGAAATGGGCCTGGACTACTCCCTCAGCCCCGAGTACCGCTCCTACAACGGCCAGACCCGGCTGGTGGACATCACCGTCCGCCCTTCGGAGCTGCACCATGCCGCAGACAAGATCCACCCGATGCCGTTCCCCGGGCTGAACATCGACAACCTGCCGTTCTTCGCCGTCATCGCCGCCGCGGCGGAGGGGCGCACGATGATTCACGACTGGGTCTACGAGAACCGCGCCATCCACCTGGTGGAGCTGAACAAGCTCGGCGCGGACGTGCAGTTGCTCGATCCCCACCGGATCGTGGTCACCGGCCCCACGCGGTGGCGCGGGCAGGAACTGATCTGCCCGCAGGCGCTGCGCCCGGCGGTCTGCCTGCTGCTGGCGGCGCTCGCTGCGCGCGGCACGTCGGTGCTACGCGACGTTTACGTGATCAACCGCGGCTACGAGGACCTGCCCAACCGGCTGAACGCCCTCGGGGCGAGGATCGACGTCTTCCACGACTAGCCCGACCGGCCGTCCGGGTCGAGCGGCTCAGTGCTGACCAGCACCGGGGAGCCGGACAGCGGCAACGCCAGCCGTCCGCTGGCCCACGCCGGCATCGGCAGCGGCTCGGCGTCGGCTGCCGCCACGTGCAGCGAGGAGTGCACCCAGTGCCACTCCAGCGCCTCGCGCAGGTCGGCCTCCGCGTCGGCCGCGTCGTCCTCCCGCCAGAACACCTGCACCGAGCGGCCCGGGTCGTCGAACCCCACCTCGACCGCGTACACCTCCGGCCGGCCGCTGACGTCGATGCGCCGCGCCCCGGTACTGCCGGCCAGCCAGCGGCACAGCATCCGCAACGTCGGGGACAGCTCGGCCAGGCGGTCCTCCACGCGGTAGCAGACCGCGCTGGCACCGTTGGCCAGGGCCAGCACCGAGGCCGTCACCAGCTCGCCCGGGCCCGGTACGCGCTGCTCCCCCACCACCAGGCGGTCGTCGTCCCCGAGCACCTCCCTCGCCCGTTCGAACTGGGCGTGGAGCCGGCCCCGGCCACCATCGACGTGCAGGTCGAGCAGGTCGAAGTCGCCGGCGGCACCGGGCACGACGACCCGGAAGAAGTCCCTGGACGCCTGCTCCGGCGCGTCCCCGGACAGCCCACCCAGCACCAGCACCGGCGCCTCGGCCACAGCACGGACGGCACCGGCGAACGAGGTGGCAAGGCGCGCGTACTCCCCCGGAGTGCCGGCCCAGTTGTCCCCTGCGGCGGGTTCGGACTCGCACTGCCAGTAGCGCACGCTGTCGCCGCAGTGCCGGCACAGCTCGGTGACGAACCGGCGGAAGGCTGCCTCGTCCAGCGGCGGTGAGGACGCGCCACCGGAGCCGGTGCGGGTGCCCCACGGCGAACGGCAGCGGACACTGAGCCACAGCCGGCCCCAGCCGGCGACGCCGGTCAGCAGCCGGTCGACCTCTGCCCAGTCGTAGCTCCCCGGCACGGGCTCCACCTCTGCCCAGGCCAGCTCCGCCCGGACCAGGCCGGCGCCGACGCCCCGAGCGAGCTCACCGAAGTCCTCCGGCGGAGACACCGGGCCGAAGCTCAGCCCTTGAACCGCGCCGAACAGCCGCATCGCACACCTCCAGCTCCGGTGCGCGTCAGCCCCGCCGCCCTGCGGGCGCACGCACCTGCTGTTGCCGTACCCCGCGCCGCGGGATCCGAAGCCGCCCGTCCCGCCTAGCGGACCCGCTCGGCCTCGAAGCGGTAGCGCGGCGAGACCAGCTGGTCCTGGGCCTGCACGAGCAGGAGCTCCGGCGACCCGGCGTCGGCTGTGGCCTTGAGCAGCGAGTACACCGAGTCGGCCGTGGCCGCCACGGCTGCGCCGGGGTCGCGGGTGCGCAGGTAGTTCGCCAGGAAGAGCGCCGAGGTGAGGTCGCCGGAGCCGGTGAAGGTGCGTTCGAGCCGCGGCGTCGTCACCTGCCACGCCCCCGCACCGTCCACAGCGAGCATCGTCAGGGTGTCCGGGTCATCCCCCTCGGCCACGACCGAGGTGACCAGCACCAGCCCGGGCCCGGAGGCGCGCACCACGTGCGCGGCCTCGATCACCTCGGCCAGCGTCGTGGTCCGCCGCCCGGTGAGGAAGTCCAGCTCGAAGTGGTTCGGCGTGACCACCTGCGCGGCCGGGACCACCTGGTCGCGCATGAACTCGGGGATCCCCGGCCGCACGAAGATCCCGCGGCCCACGTCGCCGATCACCGGGTCACAGCAGTAGATCGCATCGGGATTGCGCTGCTTCACCAGCTCGACCGCCCGGAGCACCTCTGCGCCCACCTCCCGGGCACCCTGGTAGCCGGAGAGGACGGCATCCACGCGGTGCAGCACGTCGCGCTCGTCGATGCCGAGCACCACCTGCGCGACATCGTCCGCCGCCAGCAGCGGCCCCCGCCACGCCCCGTAGCCGGTGTGGTTGGAGAAGTGCACGGTCAGGACCGGCCACACCTCTACTCCCAGCCGCATCAGCGGGAAGGTCGCGGCGCTGTTGCCGACGTGGCCGTAGGCGACGGAGGACTGGATCGAGAGGATGGTGGTCACGCCGCACATTGTCCACGCTCGACACGCAGGTTGCCGATCCGTCCGCCCGCCAGCTGCGCCCTAGAGTGCAGTGGTGCCCGCCGTCCGCCCGCCCTACCTGGACCGGCCGTTCGCCGCGCTCGCGCACCGTGGCGGCTGGCTGCGCAGCGACGGCACCGGCCCGGAGAACACCCGGCGCGCCTTCGCCCACGCCGTCGAACTGGGCTACGAGTACCTCGAGACCGACGTCCGCACGACCGCTGACGGCGTCCTGGTGGCGTTCCACGACCGTTCGCTCGACCGCGTGACCAACGGGACGGGTCCGGTGGCCGAGCGCACCTGGGCCGAGCTGTCCGGGCTGGTGGTGGACGGCACCGAGCCGATCGCCCGGATGGCGGACCTGCTGGAGGAGTTCGGCACCTGCCGGTTCAACATCGACCTGAAGGACGCGAGGTCGGTGGCCCCGTTGGCCGAGCTGGTCCGCCGCCACGGCGCGCAGCGCCGGGTCTGCGTCGGCTCCTTCTCCACCTCGCGGCTCGCCGCCTTCCGCAGGCTGGCCGGCCAGGAGGTCGTGACATCGGTCAGCCCGGCAGGCGTCGCCTGGTACGGCTTCGCGCCACTGCTGCGCCGGCTGCCGCTGGACTCCGGCGCGGTGCTGCAGGTGCCGGCGCGCGTCCTGCGGGAGCGGGTGGCGCTGGTCCGCCGGGACGTGGTGGACGCCGCGCACGCCGCCGGGCGGCTCGTCCACGTATGGACGATCGATGCAGAGGCCGAGATGGAGCGCCTGCTGGAACTCGGCGTGGACGGGCTGGTGACCAACAACGTGGAGGCGCTGAAGCAGGTGCTCTCCAGGCACGGGCTGTGGGAGGACCACCGATGAGGAGCACCAGGGAACAGCGCGCCTGGTACTGGTACGACTGGGCCAACTCGGCCTACATCACGACCACGGCGACGGTGATCATCGGGCCCTACCTGACCAGCCTCGCCAACAACGCTGCCTGCCCCGGCCTGCCGGCCGGGGAGGTGTGCCGCAACCCGGTGCTGCTGCTGGGCCTGTTCCCGGTGCTGCCCGGCGCGCTCCACCCGTTCCTCGCCACCCTGAGCACCGTGGTCTCGGCCGTGCTGCTGATCTTCGTCGGCGCGGCGGCCGACCGCTCCGCCCACCCCCACCGCTGGCTCGGCGCCACCGCGTGGCTGGGTGCCGTCGCGGCCTGCCTGATGTTCTTCCTGCAGGGCGACAACTGGGCTCTCGGCGCCTGGCTGATGGTGGTGGCCAGCTTCGCAGCGGGGGCATCCTTCGTCGTCTACGACGCGATCCTGTGCCGGATCGCCGGCCCCGACGAACGCGACCGGGTGTCCAGCCGCGGGTGGGCCCTGGGCTACCTCGGCGGCGGGTTGCTGCTGGCGGCCAACTTCGTTCTCATGACCTACTACGAGGCCCTCGGGCTGGACTACGGCCTGGCGATCCGGTTCAGCCTGCTCTCCGCAGGGCTGTGGTGGGCAGCGTTCACGATCATCCCGGTGCTCGGCCTGCGCCGGCTGCCGCGGACGGTACCGGCGCAGATCGCAACGGTGCACCCGGTGCGGCAATTGGCCGACACCTTCCGTGAACTGCGCAGCTATCCCCAGACCCTGCTGTTCCTGCTCGCGTTCCTGTTCTTCAACGACGGCATCCAGACCGTGATCGTCCAGTCCAGCCTGTACGCCACCTCCGAGCTGGGCATGGCCACCAGCCAGGTGATGATGACCTTCCTGCTCACGCAGTTCGTTGCCTTCGGCGGCGCGCTGCTGTTCGGGCGCATCGCCGCCTCGATCGGTGCGAAGCGCACGGTGCTCGGCGGCATCGTGGTCTGGCTGGGCGTGGTGGCAGCCGGCTTCGTGCTCCCGGCCGGCAACCTGCCGGCACTGCTGGGCCTCGGCGCCGCGATCGGGCTGGTGATGGGCGGCACCCAGGCGCTGGCGCGCTCGATGTACAGCCAACTCGTCCCGCGGGGCAGGGAGTCGGAGTACTTCAGCTTTTACCAGGCGATGGAGCGGGGTACCAGTTGGCTGGGCACGCTCACCTTCGGCCTGGTGTTCCAGTTCAGCCAGTCGTACCGCCTGGCCCTGGTGGCCCTGGCCGTCTTCTTCGTGGTCGGTGGCGAACTGCTGACGCGGGTGGACATGCGCAAGGGAATCACCGACGCCGGAAACGCGTTGCCCAAGGTGCTCTGATTCTTGCCCTCACGGCTAACTTGGTAACGGAGGAGAACGATGGCTGAGCGTGCGTTGCGGGGTTCCGGGTTGGGTTCGAAGAGTCACGCCGACCCCAGCGGGGTCGAACTGGCACCGCGCCAGGAGATCGGCTTCGACTGCCCAAAGGGCCACCACTTCGGCGTGGTTTTCGCCGAGGAGGCCGACCTGCCCACCGAGTGGGAGTGCCCTCGCTGCGGCGAGGTGGCCCGGCGTTCGGACGGCGTGGAGCCGGAGGCGAAGGAGACCAAGGCCCCCCGCACCCACTGGGACATGTTGCGGGAACGGCGCTCGATCGAGGAGCTCGAGGACCTGCTGGCTGAGCGGCTCGACCAGATCCGCGGCGACGACCGCTAGGACTGGCCCTCGACCTCGCCCCTGATCACGCGCGGCTGCTGTCCCGGTCCCGCGTCCGGATCGTCGACGGTCTCCCCACGAATCACCGTGCCCCGCCCGAACCTCGCCTGCAGTGCCCCCACGTCGAGGCCAGACTTCGCAGCCTGCCTGGCGACCAGCGAGCCGAGCACCCGCCGGGTGTACGGCCGGGTCACCGGGAGCAGACAGGCGAGTCCGACGATGTCGGTGAGGAAGCCGGGGAGGATCAGCAGGATTCCGCCGACCAGGACCAGCGCAGCGTCGGCGAGTTGACCGCTCGGCATCCGGCCGGTGCTGTAGGCGTCGACGAGTGCCTTCCACGCCTTGCCGCCCTCCCGCCGCATCAGCCAGGCTCCGAGCAGCGCCACGGCCAGCAGGATCGCAATGGTGGCGATCACGGTGATCCGGGCGGCGACGGCTGTGAGCAGCCACACCTCCAGCACCGAGACCAGAATGAAGCCCACCACGAGCAACGGCAGCAGGAGCCGGCGCCGCGGCGCCGCGCTCACGACCGGCCCCCGTCCGTACGCCGGGCGCGCCACCAGCCGGCCACTCGCTCGCGGCCGACCGCTGCCGTCCGGCCGGCCTCCTTCGCGACCTGCGCCGCGCTCTCGCCGAGCTTGCCGGCCAGCCGCCTGGCCTGGCCAACCCGGTAGTCCAGGCCCCAGCGGGTGGTGAGCAGCATCGCCTCCGCCACGATGGCGCCGCTCATCTTGGAGTCGCCGTACTCGCGCTCGATGAATTCGATCGGCACCTCGGCGACGGTGAAGCCGTTGCGCAGCGCGCGCCAGACGAGGTCGACCTGGAAGCCGTAGCCGGCAGCCTCCACCCCGGCGAGGTCGATGCCCCGCAGGGTGCCGGCCCGCCACGCGGTGAACCCGCCGGTGGCGTCCTTCACCTTCAGGCCCAACAGCAGGCGGGTCCACAGGTTGCCGCCGCGGGACAGCAGCTGGCGGTGCAACGGCCACCCCTTCGTCGCGCCGCCCTTGACGTAGCGCGAGCCCTTGACCACGTCGGCGGTCCGCAGCCGCTCGAGCATCGCGGGCAGGTGCTCGGGCTGGTGGGAGCCGTCCGCGTCGTGCTCGACCAGCACGTCGTAGCCCCGCTCCAGGCCCCAGCGGAAGCCGGCGATGTAGGCGGCCCCCAGGCCCTCCTTGCCCTTGCGGTGCAGCACGTGGAAGTGGTCGTCAGCTGCGGCGAGCTCGTCTGCGAGCCGGCCGGTGCCGTCCGGGGAGTTGTCGTCGGCGACGAGGATGTGGGCCGCCGGCACCGCCGCCCGGATCCGGGCGGTGATCGGGCGCAGGTTCTCGGACTCGTTGTAGGTGGGGATGATGACGAGCACGCGTTCCAGCGCTGCCGGGTCGGCCATGGTCTCAGTCTCCAGCTCGGGGTGCGGACCCACCCATTCTGCCGTACCGCACCGAAAGCCCCAGCCCGGCCAGGGCCAGCAGCACTACCGCGAGCTCGAGCCCCGGTGCCAGCCAGGTGGCGGGGGTCAGCCCGGTGCGCTCCGGCAGCTCCACCACCCCGGCCGCGCCGACGTGCTCGGGTGCGGTGAACTCCACCGTCCCGTCCGCGCGGATGAGGCCGGACACCCCGCTGGTGGTCACCACCAGGATCTCCCTGCGCAACTCCATCGCCCTCGCCCGGGTGATGGCGAACTGCTGGTCGATCTGGCCGGTGCCCTGGTACATCGCGTTGCTGGACTGCACCACCAGCAGCCGGCCGCCCGCTCGCACGGTGTCGTAGGCGAAGTCGTCGAAGACGAGGTCGTAGCAGACCAGCAGCCCGAGCGTGGTGGCCCGGCCACCGGCCAGCTCCACCGCCATCGCGCCGGGGCGCTCGCCCGGCACGGACTGGGCTCCGACATAGGCCAGTTCGGGGATCAGGGGCAGCAGCAGGGAGCGGAGCGGCACCCACTCCCCGAACGGCACGATGCCGCGCTTGATGTAGCGGCCGAGCTCGCCGCGTTCGGGGTCCCACCACAGCGATGCAGTCTGGCGTTCCTGCGCGCCGGGCCCGTTCAGGATCGTCCCGACCAGCACCGGCACCCCGGCCCGGGCCACCGCCGCGGACACCAGCTGCCGGGTCTCGGCGTCGTGGAACGGGTCGAGGTCGGTGGAGTTCTCCGGCCACACCACGAAGTCCGGGGCAGGCAGCTCGCCGGCATCCACCCGCTCGGCAAGGTGGGCTGTCTGCGCGGCCTGGTTCCTGGTGATCGTGCGGGCCGGGCCGAGCCCGTACACCCCGCCGCCGGGGGCCCCGCCCTGGACGTAGCCGACCGCGACCGGGGCACCGGCGGCCCCTGCGGGCACCAGCGTGCCCGCAGCGGCGAGCAGGGCCAGCGCCGCCACGGCAGCTCCGGCCACGGCCAGCCGGCGGCGCGTGACGCTGGTGGTGAGCCACGCCAGGCCCTGCCCCAGCAGCGCCGTGGCCAGGCCGAGCCCGGACACCCCGACCAGCGGGAGCACCCACGCCAGCGGGGAGTCCACCATCGCGTAGCCGATCCGCATCCAGCCGAAGCCGTTGAACGGGAACCGGGCGAACGTGAACTCGATAGCCGTCCAGCACGCAGCCCCCAGCAGCGGCCACAGCGGGGTGCGGGACGCAACCTTCAGCAGCGCCCCCAGCAGTGCGTAGAACAGGGCCTCCACCAGCACGAGGCCGACCATCGCCTGCACGAAGATCACCTGCATCCAGCCGATCCCCAGCAGGAGCAGGCCGATGCCGAAGGCGAGGCCGAGGCCGGCCGCGCCCCGGACGCGCCGGGCGGCGAGCACGCAGATCGTCAGGCCGGCGACCCCGACGGGCACCAGCGGCCACCAGCCGAACGGCTGGAACCCGAGCGCTGCCAGCAGTCCGGCGACGACCGCGGCGGCCGTCCGCAGGCCCCAGTGCCTCGCGGCCAGCCAATCGATCACGCGCACCCTTTCGACAACCGCCCACAGCCTAGTGGGCGGTGCCGGGCGGTCGCGCCGTGGCAGCATGGTGCGATGAACGGACCGCGCCTGCTGTTGTTCGACACCGCTTCGCTGTACTTCCGCGCGTTCCATGGCCTGCCGACCAGCCTGCGCGGCGCGGACGGCAACCCGGTCAACGCCGTCCGGGGGCTGCTGGACTTCCTCGCCCGCTTCCTCACCGACTACTCCCCCACCCAGGTCGCCTGCTGCTGGGACAACAGCTGGCGGCCGGCATGGCGGGTCGCGCTGGTGCCGTCCTACAAGGCCCACCGGGTGGCGTACGGCGACGTCGAGACCGTGCCGGCCGAACTGGTGCAGCAGGTGCCCCTGATCCTGGAGGTGCTCGCTGCGCTCGGGCTCGCCGTTGTGGGCGCGGACCAGGCGGAGGCCGATGACGTCATCGGCACTCTCGCCAGCACCTCCGCAGTACCCACCGACGTGGTCACCGGAGACCGGGACCTGTTCCAGCTGGTCGAGGACGCCAAGCCGGTTCGGGTGCTGTACTGCGGCCGGGGCGTGGCCAACCACGACCGGGTGGACGCCGGCTGGCTGCGCTCGAAGTACGGCATCGACGGGCCCGGCTACGTCGACTTCGCGGTGTTGCGCGGCGACCCTTCGGACGGCCTGCCCGGGGTGGCGGGGATCGGGGACAAGACCGCAGCCCGGCTCGTCGCCGACTACGGCGGCCTGGAGGGCATCCTGGCCGCGGCCGGGGCCGGACGGCTGTCCCCCACCCTCACCGCAAGGATCGCTGCAGCCGTCGACTACCTGGCCGCGGCGCGGGAGGTGGTGGCCGTCCGCACCGACCTGCCGCTGGCCCCCCTCGACCTGGCCCTGCCTGCTGTGCCCGCCGACCCCGAAGGGTTCGCCGGGCTGGCCGAGCGGCTGAACCTCGGCGGCAGCGCCGAGCGGATCGTCGCAGCGATGGCCGCCGCCAGCGGGGCCAACACCCGCAAGCTGTGAGTTAGGCGGCGACATCGCCGGATAACTCACAGTTTGCGGTCGGTGTGGAGGTGAAATACCCGCCCTATTGGACAGACCAATAGGGGTCGGGAACAGGTTCGGCGATTCGGAGTTGCATTGGCGGCATTGGAGCCGCTATGTTCATCTGGCTGCGCCGAACAATAGAAAGGAGGCCGGCCACGTGATGATGATCACATCTGCACTGCGAGCTCAGGACGAGCTGCGCGTCGCCGGCTTCGTCGGCGTCCTCTCCGTGCGGAACGGCTAGCGGTTCCACAGCCGCCACCGCTTCCGACGGTGGCGATGCCCACGAAGCCAGTACCAGCCGGGACCGGCCGGTACACCGCCCCGTCCAGACCCTGACGAAACCCGTTCTGCGGTCTTGCCAACCCGCTGTGCGCGGGTATTTCGCGGCGCCCGAACAACGGCTGCGCCGAGTACCGGATTGAAACCAAAGAGGACACCTGAAAATGAACACCCAGACCCTTGTTCGTGTGCATTCCCATCCACCCATACCGAGCCCGACCCTCGGTATCGTCGACCGGGCAGCGCTGCAGTTCGGCAACGCCCTCGTGCAGTGGGCCAGGCGCTCTGCTGCCGAACGCTCGCTGCGGGTCGCCCGCGAGGCAGAGGTAGCGGTTCGTCACCACCGGCTGGAGGGGCTGCGGCGCGAGCTGGACCTCGAACGGGCCAAGGCTGAGGCCTCGGTCCTGCTGCTGGGCCGGCGATGAGCCGACCTCCGCTCCCTTCCCGGGCGCGGTTCGACCGGAGCGGTCGAACCGCGCCCGGGCCCTTTGGTCAGGCCCGAAGCGCGTAGACGGCCGAACCGGCCACGACGTTCGCCAGCCGGTCGCCGCTCCGCAGCGGGGAGCCGGTGGGGCTGAGCACGATCCGCTGCTCGATCACCAGGCCGAGCCGGCCGAACAACTCCTCCAGTTCCACCAGCGTCGTGTGCCGCAGGTTGGGGGTGTCGTACCAGGCGTGCGGGATCTCCCTGGACATCGGCATCCGGCCGCGCAACAGCCGTAGCCGGTGCCGCCAATAGCCGAAGTTGGGCACCGAGACGATCAGCCGGTCCGCGATCCGTCCCATGTGGGCCAGCACCTCCACCGGGCGGTGCAGGGTCTGGACCGTGCGGGACAGCACCACCACGTCGTAGGAGTGGTCGGCGAAGTCGTCCAGCTCGGTGTCGATGTTCAGCTCGATCACCGGCACGCCCAGCCGGATCGCTGCCAGCACCGAGTCCGGGTCGATCTCCACCCCGGTCCCCCGGCAACCCGCCCGGGCCATCAGGTGGGCGAGCAACGTGCCCGAACCGCAGCCGAGGTCGAGCACGCGGCTGCCCGCCGGCACGAGGCCGGCGACCAGCTCAAGGTCGGGGCGCAGCGTCATCGGCGCACCTCGTCCAGCGCACGGTCGAGGTAGGCGGCGAGGGTCGCGTGGTACGACTCCACCGGCAGCAGGAAGGAGTCATGGCCCCACGTGGACGGGATCTCGCGGAAGGTGACCGGCTGGCCGGCGCGCTCCAGCCTGCGCACTATCCGCCGGGAGTGGTCGGTGCCGAAGCGCCAGTCGGTGGCGAAGGACAGCACCAGCCAGTTCACCGGCAGCGCCGCCACCCGGTCCAGCGCGCCCGACTCCGCGAACGGGTCGAAGTAGTCCATCACCCTGGTCAGGTACAGGTAGCTGAGCGCGTCGAAGCGCTCGAGGAAGGCCTGGCCCTGGTGGTCGAGGTAGCTCTCCACGGCAAAGTCGATGCCGAAGCCCGGCTCGCTCCGTTCCGGGTGCGGCTGGCGGCCGAACTTCTCGGTGAGCGCATCCTCGGACAGGTAGGTGATGTGGGCCATCATCCGGGCGATGGTCAGGCCGGTGTCGGGGTTGACGCCCTTGGCGGCGTAGCCGCCGTCGGCGAAGTTGGGGTCGGTCATGATCGCCCGGCGGGCCACGGCGGAGAAGGCGATGTTCTGCGCGGTGAGCCGGCTGGACGCTGCGATGACCAGGGCGTTGGCGACCTCCTCCGGGTGGTCCAGCGCCCACTGCAGCACCTGCATGCCGCCCAGCGACCCGCCGATCGCCGCCAGCAGCCGGCTGACGCCCAGGTGCGCCATCAGCGCCCGGTGCGCGGCCACCAGGTCGCGCATCCTCAGCACCGGGAAGCCCAGCCCGTAGGCCTGGCCCGTCGCCGGGTCGATGCTGGAGGGGCCGGTGCTCCCCTGGCAGCCGCCGATCAGGTTCGCGCAGACCACGAAGAACCGGTTGGTGTCGAGCGGCTTGCCCGGCCCGATCAGGTTGTCCCACCACCCCGGACGGCGCGCACCGTCGTGCAGGCCGGCAGCGTGGGCATCGCCGGTGAGCGCATGGCAGACGAACACGGCGTTGTCCGCTGCCGGCGACAGCGTGCCGTAGGTCTCGTAGGCCACGTCAACCGGACCGATGGTGCTGCCCTGCTCGAGCCGCAGCGGCTGCTCCGCGGTGAACAGCCGCACCGTGCTGGTGCTGACCAGGCCCACCGAAGCTGCGCCCGGCGTCGAGGACATGCACAACCTCCTGTTCGCGGGGCCACAGCATAGCGGCCGGTGTTCCGGCGTCCGGGTCGTGGGAGAATGGCCGCCCGGCTGGACGAGAGAGGAACCCGATGGGCGAACTGAAGGACCGGCTGCAGGCCGACCTGGTGGCCGCGATGAAGGCCCGCGACGACCTCACCCGCTCGACGCTGCGGATGGTGATGACGGCGATCCAGACCGAGCAGGTCGCGGGCGCCCAGGCGCGGGAGCTCAGCGACCCGGAGGTGCTCGCCGTGCTCAACCGCGAGGTGGCCAAGCGGCGTGACTCGGCCGAGGCCTACACCGCGGGCAAGCGGCCGGAACTGGCAGCCAGGGAACTGGAAGAGGTCGCGGTGTTGCAGCGCTACCTGCCCGCTGCGCTCACCGAAGCCGAACTTGACGAGCTGGTGGCCGCGGAGGTCGCGGCGGCGGCCGGCCAGCTGGGCGCGCAGCCGACGATGAAGCAGATGGGCCTGGTGATCAAGGCTGTCAACGCCCGCGCGGCCGGAAGGGCCGAGGGCGCAAAGGTGGCGGCGAAGGTCCGGGCGGCACTGGCCTGAGGTGGCCGAGGGTCACCACCACCCCTGCTTCTTCGTCCAGTGCAGCAGCACCAGCGACAGCGCCAGCATCACCACGACCACGACGGCGAGCGGGACGAAGCGGTCGACGCTGCTGGCGACGAAGTTGATGCCGACCACTGAGCTGATGGCGGTCACCGGCAGGGTGATCGCCGCGATCACGGCCAGGCGCTCGGCAGCGATGGTCATCTTGGTGTCGGTCCGGGCGCGGTAGTACTCGGTGACGCCGGTGAGGAAGTCCAGCTGGCTGCCCGTGATCCGGCTGAGCCGGTCGTAGGCGTCCTTGTTGTCGCGCAGCACCTTGTGCACCTCGCGGTCGCCGTCGCCCAGCAGCCGCACCGCCCGGCCGTAGATCTCTGCCGCCTGGCTCGACATCGTCCGCACGGTCAGCAGGGCGTGGCGGGTGGAGAACAGCTCCTCGAGGAAGTTCTGCGGGTCGTGGTCGCCGGCGTGCGCCATCACCCGCTTCTCCAGCGCACCCACCTCGCGGGCCAGGCGGTTCACGAACCGTTCCTGGGTGATCGCGAGTGCTGTGACGACCCGGTGGGACGCGGCCCAGGGCCCGGAGGGCACGTGGCGGCCGGACAGCATCCGGTCGGCCAGTTCGTCGGTCTCCCCGAGCAGCCGCTCCAGCGGCACCTCCAGGTTCCTCGGGCCGTGGGTGGTGACCAGGTAGTTGGGCCCGATGAACTGGTCGAGCTCGAGGTAGTGCACATGTCCGTTGAGCCCGGCCTCCGGACGGTGCAGCACGAGGAAGAGGGTCTGGCCGTAGACGTGCAGGCGCGGCACGTGGTTGCGCTCGAGTACGTCCGCGATGGCTGCAGGGTGGGCACCGAACACCCCGCCGAGCAGGGCTGCGGTCTGCTCGTCCGGCTCCGGGACGTCGAGCCACAGCCAGCCGGACGGATCCGCGAGCAGCTGCGCGACCTCCGAATCGGCCCGTCGGCTGACCTGGCCGGTCGCCCGGTCGACCCACAACAGCCGCTGCACAGCCACGGGGGCAGCTTAGGCCGGGCGGTACCGCCAGAAGGCCGGCACCAGCACAGCGACCAGCGCGGTCAGTACGATTACCAACAGCCCGCCGCCCCCGCTGGCCCAGGCCGCTCCGAACCGGCCGGAAGCGTAGCCGTGCAGCGTGTCGGCGATCCGGGGGCCGCCGGCGACCACGACGATGAACACCCCCTGCAGCCGGCCGCGGACGGCGTCGTCCGCAGCGGAGAGCAGCATGGCCTGCCGGAACGCCGCCGAGGCCATGTCGGCTGCCCCGCCGACCACCAGCATCGCCGCCGCCACCACGAGCATGCCCAGCGGCCAGCTGCCGGCGAGCCCGACCGCCGCGCCGAAGCCAGCGATGGCCGCGCCCCACACCCAGATGCTGACCACGACGGCGCGTCCCTGCCGGCTGACCCTGGACACCCAGCCGGAGAACACCCCGCCCAGCACGGCGCCGATCGGCATCGCAGCGAACAGCAGCGCGAACTCCAGCCCGCCCTCGCGCGGGCCGCCGAAGTGGGAGTGGGCGATCTCGGGGAAGAGTGCCCGCGGCATGCCGAAGATCATCGCCACCAGGTCCACCAGGAACGAGGTGAGCAGCACCACGTGCCCCCGCAGGTAGCCCAACCCGTCCAGCACGGAGCGCAGGCCGGGCGTGCCCACCCGGTTCTCCACCGGGAGCGGCGGCAGCAGGCGGACCGCAGCGAGCGTCGCGAACAGCGTGAGGGTGTCGATCAGGTACAGCCAGGAGTAGCCGAGCAGCGGAATGAGGGCGCCGCCCACCATCGGGCCGACGATCGCGCCGGCCATCATCACGGTCATGTTGAGCGCGCTCGCTGCCGGCAGCTGGGTAGCCGGCAGGAGTCTCGGCAGCACGGCGCTGCGGGTGGGCTGGTTGACGCCGAAGCAGGCCTGCTGCAGGGCGAACAACCCCAGCAGCACCCAGACGTTGTCGAGCTGCAGCGCCGCCTGGACCCAGAACAGCCCGCTGGTGGCGATCAGGCCCCAGGTGGTGACCTGTAGCAGCAGCCTGCGGTCGAAGTGGTCGGCGAGGGCGCCGCCCCAGAGGCCGAACACGACCAGCGGCACGAGGCCGAACAGGCCGGTCAGGCCTACATAGCCGGAGTCGCCCGTGATCGCGTAGATCTGGGCCGGCACGGCGACCACCGTCAGCTGCGCGCCGATCACAGTGATGATGTTGGCCTGCCACAGGCGCCGGAAGTGCGGGTTGGTCAGCGGTGTCGTGTCTGCGAACAATCCTCGGACGGCGACCACGGTTGGCCAGCGTAGCCCCTGCTCAGCCGCCCAGTTCGTACGCCCCCAGCAGCTGGTAACCCGAACCGCCGGGCAGCGCCTTCGACCGGATGAGGGCGAACCGGTCGACCACCCACCGCTGCGCGCCGAAGGTGCCGAGGACCTGGAGCCAACGGGTAGCCGGAATGCCCTTGGCGCGGGCGACGGTCAGGTGGGCCCGGAACGGCCCACCGTCGGTGACGATGCCGCAGCCGCCGGCAGCGTTGCGGCAGCGCACGGCCAGCTGCTTCAGCTCGGCCGTCCCTTCGCCAACTCCCAGCCACAGTGCCCTGGCGTGGTCGGGGTCGGGGAATGCGCCGGCGCCGCCGAGTTCGATCGCGAACGGGGCGGTGCGGCCCGCAACCTGCTCCAGCGCCTCGTCCAGGCTGTCGATGAGCAACGGTGGCACCCGAGCCATGAACGCGCAGGTGAGGTGCCAGGCCTCCGGCAGCACCCAGCGCAGCTCCCTTCCGGCCTCCCTGCGCGGTTCGAGGAAGGCGTCGAGGGCCTCGCGCACCTGCGCCGGGGGCACCACCGCGACGAACAGCCGTTCGCTCATCCCTGCTCCCCGGTGCCGCCGTCGGTGCCGGCGTCCCCGTCCGCAACCGGCTGGTCGGGCACGGCAGCGGTGCCCGCACCGGTCGCGATCGGGTCGCTCGGGGAGTGCTCGCGGCGGGCCAGCATCGTGAACGGCAGCGCCAGCGCCTGGATCGCAGCGGAGACGAGGTAAGAGGTCGCGTAGCCGGACAGGTCCGCGACGCGACCGAGGGCGGGCTGCGCCACCACTCCTCCGGCTGAGCCCATCAGCGAGTCGAACGACAGCACAGTGGCCCGCTGCGCCGAGGGGATGGCGCCGTTGATGAACGACTGCCGCAGCGGCGCGACCAGCGCGCCGAGCATCGACCACGCGGCCACCAGGGCGAGCACCACCCAGAACGACCCGGCCAGACCGATGCCGACGAGCAGCACCACGCTGGCCACCCCGCCGACGAGCAGGGCGTCGGTGCGCAGCCGGAACCGGCGGCGCACCCGGGCCACCAGCAGCCCGCCGAGCACCTGTGCTCCGGCCACGAGGGCTGCGGCGAGCCCAGCCACCGAGTACGCGCTGCTGTCGCCGTACAGCTGCAACAGGTAGGGCTGCAGCGCGTAGAAGACGTAGATGCCGGTGCCCGCAGTGAACGGTGCCGCGATCATCAGCCAGCGCACCGGCCGGTTCCGCAGGCCGCCGGCCACCGCGCCGTCCAGCACCACCCGGACGGCGTGCAGCGGCCGTGCCTCCCGCTGCGGCACGAAGCCCAGGTCGCGCATCGACCGCCACGCCAGGGCAGCGGTCACCAGCAGCAGTGCGGCCCGCACCAGGTAGGGGAAGCCGAGATCGGTGAACTGGGCGATCACCCCGCCCAGCACCGAGCCGGTCAGCATCGCGACGCCGCCCGCCACCTGGGCGCGGCCGAACACCGACTCCAGGTCACCGGCGTAGCCCGCGCTGGCCAGGGCGTCGACCAGCCAGGCCTCGGTGGCGCCGGAGAAGAAGGTGAAGCCGAGCCCGATCAGCACCGACGACACGGCCCACCCCCAGAACGGTGCGTGCACCAGCCACATCCACCAGTAGAGGACGGTGGACGCGAGCAGGGTCAGCGTGCCCAGCAGGAAGGAGAAGCGCCGCCCGCGCGTGTCGGCGACCACCCCGGTGGGCACCTCGAACAGCACCATCCCCAGGGTGAAGAACGCGTTGGCGGCGAAGGCCTGCGTGTTGTCCAGGCCGGCGTCCAGCAGGAACAGGGTGTTCACACCCCAGATCAGGGACGCCGCGAGCGTCGTCAGCAGCGTTAGGGTCAGGTAGAGCCGCTGGACGCCGCGCGCGATCTCGGTCACCGCGCAAGGCTATTCCGGTTGGCCGCCGACCGCCCGGGGTACACCTGCTGGGCTCAGGGCACGGCCGAGGCTGAAGGAGGACCGGTTTGCGGACGGTGGGCGTGGAGGAGGAGTTCCTGCTGGTGGCCGCGGACGGCTCACCGGTGGCGCTGGCGCAGGCCGCGGTGTCCGGCGAGCTGGAGCTGGAGCTGAAGGAGCAGATGCTGGAGACCGGCACGCGGCCGTGCCTCGACATCGCAGAATTGGCAGATGACGTACGGCTGCAGCGCCGGACGGCCGCGGCTGCGGCACGCTCCGCCGGGGCGCGGCTCGCCGCCCTGGCCACTTCACCGCTGCCAGTGACCAGCAGCGTCACCGCGCGGTTCCGCTACCACCGGATCGTCGCCGAGTACGGCCTCACCGCCCGCGAGCAACTCACCTGCGGCTGCCACGTGCATGTCCGGGTGGCCGACGACGACGAGGGGGTGGCCGTCCTTGACCGGCTGGGCCCATGGCTGCCGGTCCTGCTGGCGATGAGCGCGAACTCGCCGTTCTGGCAGGGCGAGGACACCGGTTATGCCAGCTACCGCTCCCAGGTGTGGCAGCGCTGGCCCACCGCCGGCCCCACCGGCGAGTTCGGTTCTGCAGCCGACTACCACCGCACGATCGACGACCTGGTCGGGACCGGCGCCGCGCTGGACCGCGCGATGATCTACTTCGACGCCAGGCTGTCGGACCGCTACCCGACAGTCGAGCTCCGGGTGGCCGATGTGGCGCTGCGCGCAGCCGACACCGTGCTGCTCGCCACGCTGTCCAGGGCGCTGGTGGAGACCCTGGCCAGGCAGGCGGCCGACGGAATGCCCGCCAGGGCGCCCCGGCCGGAACTGCTCCGGGCTGCCACCTGGCGTGCTGGCCGGGCAGGCCTGCGCGGTCACCTGGTGCACCCGGTGACGCTGGGCCCCGTCCCGGCGACGCAGGCCGTCGAGGCGCTGCTCGACCACGTCCGCCCGGTGCTGGTCGAGCAGGGCGAGCTCGAAGGTGCCGAAGCCGGCTGGCAGGACCTGCTCGGGCGCGGCACCGGTGCGGAGGAGCAACGCGCCTGGGCCGCGGACGGCCTGCAGCGCACCGTTGAGCTGGCTGTGGCTGCGACCACCGGGTAGCAGCGTCGGTGCGAGCCTGGGCCGACGCCCACGCGCAGCCCGCCGGCGTGCACGGATGTTCACGGTTGACCAGTCCCCGCGGGTGTATGAGAGCGTATGACAATCCGAGTCTCGGGAGTCCAGTTCCATGCAGCGAAGCGCGACGCCTACCTATGTCGTCCTGTCGTTGCTCTGGGGCACGGTCTACCTGTTGATCCGCGAGGCCGTGGTCGGCTTCGGCTGGGCCTGGGCGGTCGGACTGGCCAGCCTGCTGGTGGGCGCCACGATCGCTGTGCTCGGCTGGCGCACGCTGCAGTGGCCGCTGCACTGGCGCAGGGTGCTGCTGCTGGGGACGGCCGTCGCCGTGCAGGTGGCCGGTCTTGCGCTCGCGGTGGAGGGGCTGGGAGTCGCGCTCGCTGCCGTCGTCGTGGGCACCTTCCCGCTGTTCGCGAGCGTGATCGGGCAGGTGACGGGGCGCGAACGGATCACCGGGCCGGGAGCGGCCGGCCTCGTCCTCGGCTTCGTCGGGCTGCTGCTGGTGCTGCTGTTCCCGGCCGGCGAGGTCAGCTGGGACTTCCTGGCCGGCGTGCTGGCCGGCCTGGCGAGCTCCCTCGCCGGGGCCTGGGCCACCGCGTACGCGCGCACCGGCTTCCCCCGCACCGACCGGGCCGGCCTGGTGGCGGCAGCGTTCCTCGCCGCCGGCGTGCTGGTCCTGCCGTTCGCGCCGTTCTTCCCGGCACAGCACCCGCCCACCCCGGGTGACCTGCTGCTGCTCGCCCTGCTCGGGGTGGTCTTCGGCGGGGTCGGCTACGTCCTGGAACTCCGGCTGCGGGACCGCAGCGGACCCGAACGGGTCGCGAGCGCGCGTTCGGTGGCCACCGTGCTCGCTGTGCTGATCGGTGTCCTGGTGCTGCGCGAGGCGCTGTCGGCGGGACAGGTGGTGGGCATGCTCTTCGTGCTCGCCGGCTGCTCGCTGGTGCTGCGGGTGGTGCCGCGCTGGCTGCCGGAGGCGTGGCGCCGCTGATCCCGGCCGGAGCGAAGCCCTACGCTGCTGGCATGGCCGAACCCAGCTCGCCGGCCCCGCAGGCCGCAGGGCCAGAACCCGCGCCGGCCGGGCCCGCCCCCGTCCCCACGCCGCTGGAAGGCACGTCGGTCGAGGCGGTGCACGCTGCACTGCAGACCAGCGCAACCCCGCGCCCGCGCCGCATGGTGGTCGACCTGGGCCACCCGTTCATCTGGGGGTTCACCGCCACCGTCGGCGGCCTGGTGGCCATCTCCCTCGCCAACGCGATGGTCTCGCTGTCCACGGTGCTGGTCTCGGTTGGCGCAGCCCTGTTCATCGCCCTGGCCCTTGACCCGCTCGTGCGGTGGCTGGAAGGACACCGGATGTCCCGCGGGCTCAGCATCGCCGTGGTGTTCGCCGGCTTCGCCGTGCTGTTCGGCGCCGTGGTGGCGCTGGTGCTGCCGACCGCCGTTGGCCAGATCACCCAGTTCGCCCAGGCCGTGCCCGGCTACCTGACCGACCTGCAGAACACCGACTGGTTCGCGGGGGTGATGGCGGCCACCGGCCAGGGCGAGCTGTTCCGCAACCTGCTCGACCAGGCCCGGGCGTGGCTGTCGAACCCGGTGAACCTGCTGGCGATCGGCGGCGGTGCGCTGGCTGTCGGCACCGGGGTGGTGAACGCCGTCTCCGGCGCCCTGATCGTGCTGGTGCTCACCCTGTACTTCCTTGCCTCGCTGCGGACGATGAAGGAAGGGCTGAACCGGATCGCGCCGGCCTACGCACGCACCCGGCTGGCCGGGATCGTCGACCAGATCACCGAAGCCGTCGGCGGCTACGTCTCCGGCATGGCCATCCTCGCAGCGTGCAACGCAGTGGTCGCGTTCGTCCTGCTCAGCCTGCTCGGCGTACCGTTCGCTCCCCTGCTGGCCTTCCTCGCGCTGCTGATCACGATGATCCCGATGATCGGCTCGGTGCTGTTCTGGTTGCTCGCCACGGCTGTCGCCCTGTTCACGTCCTGGTGGGTCGGGCTGGTGTTCGCCGCGGTCTACTTCGCGTACATGCAGGTCGAGGCCTACGTGATGACGCCGCGCGTGATGACGAAGGCTGTGGACGTCCCCGGCTCGCTCGTGCTGATCGGGGCCATGGTCGGCGGCACGCTGCTCGGGCTGCTGGGCGCACTTGTTGCGGTGCCGGTGACCGCGTCCCTGCTGATGATCGTGCGGGACGTCTTCGTGCCCAGGCAGGACGCCAAGCTCTCCCCGGGCGGCTGAGGCGGGGCCAGCTCAGCCCACGCGGCGCAGCAGCACCACGGTGTCCTCCAGGTCCCCGAAGCTGCCATCGGGGCCGGTGGCGTGCCGGTGCCTGGTCTCCGCCAGCACGGCAGCCCACTCCGGGGCGTCGAGGCCGAGCGCATCGAGCTCCTCCGCCGGGGTGTGGAAGTCGTGGTGGTGGGCATCCAGCTGGGTCGCCCACGGCGGGGGCGCAGCGTGCGTGACGACCAGCAGGTGCCCGCCCGGCACCACCCGGGCAGCCGCCCGGCGCAGGATCGCCACCCGGTCGAGCTCCACCGGTGACTGCAGGAAGAAGGCGCTCACGAGGTCGTAGGCCTCCTGGTCGGACCAGCCGGCCAGGTCGGCGGCGACCCAGTCGATCCGGTCGTCCACGCCGGCCTCGGCAGCTGCCGCGGCCCCGCGCTGCACTGCGGTGGAGGAGATGTCGACAGCGGTCACGCGCCAGCCCTGCTGCGCCAGCCACACCGGGTCGCCGCCCTCGCCGCAGCCCAGGTCGAGCGCCCGGCCCGGGCGCAGTCCGCCGGCGATGTCGACCAGGACGGCGTTCGGCCTGCCCGACCACACCCGTCCGGAGCCTGAGTAGCGCTCCTCCCAGAACTGCGCCGGCCCCGGTGTGCCGGCCGGTTCCGCTGCCGGGTGCCCCGCGTGTCCGTCCATCTGTTCAGCCCTCCTCCGGTGGGGTCGGCTCGCGCACGACCATGGCCAGCCCGCCGAAGGCGGGCAGGGTGACGGTGAAGCCGCCGAGGTCGTCGACGTTCTCGACCTTGCGCCGGGTACTCAGGTCGAACACGCGCCCGGCGGGGATGTGCTCGGACTGCACCCGGCCGGTGATCTTCTCGGGCCCGAAGTTCAGCGCCGTGACCTGGACCGCACCCGACTCCAGCCGGTTGACCAGCACCAGCATGCTCTTCCACGGTACGTCCGGTACGTCCAGCAGGGTGCCGGTTGCGATGCCGGCGCGCCGGCGCACCTTGAGGATCTCAGCCAGCCGCGAGGCGAACGAGTTGGCGCTGCCCAGCTGGTCGCCCAGCGACCCGTACAGCGCAGTGGCCATCGGCATGCCGGAAGCCGACTTCTTCGCACCGGGAGAGCTGCCCAGCAGGTCGTAGGCGCCGCGCTCGATCCAGCGCGTGTCGCCGCTGCCGATCAGCGATCGCACCTGGTCGCGCCCGAGGGGCAGTGCACCCACCAGGTCCCATCCGGAAAGCGCGAAGACCCCGGGCTGCCACGCGTTGTACATGCACAGCAGCAGGTGGGCGCTGGTGATCCGCCGTACGTCCGCATCGGTGATCGCGGCGAGGTCGGAGATGCCGAGGGTCGCGGCCACCACCGAGGCTGTGGTGCAGGCGATGCCGTTCTGCACGAACACGGCGTTGTACGGTGCCGCGTCCCCGGTGAGCAACTGGCGCATCGTCTCCCGCACGTACTCGGCCAGTTCGCTGCCGGTGTACTCGGTGCCGCCGAGGGTGTAGGTGTCGTGGCGGTGCGCCGCCGCGAAGTGCACCAGCTCGTAGGTGAGCTCGTCGTGGTTCTGCAGGGCGTGCACCAGCCCGGCCTGGTCCACCCCCAGCTCCAGCGCCTCGCGCAGCGTCAGCCGCAGGAACTCGGTGTCCCCGGTGGCCAGCGCGAACTGGTAGGCCGGCCTGGTCACGAAGTCGTAGGAGAGGTCCGGGCCCACCGCGCTGGTGGCCTTGATGTCGTCCATCGCCAGGTTGAGCTCCTGGAACGTGAAGCCGCCCACCTTGCGCACCATCGACCCGATCAGCTGGTTCGCAGCCTGGCTGAGCGGGTGGCCCTCGGACCAGCCAGGTGCCTGGCCGGCCGACTTCTCCACTCCGAGGAAGCCGTTGGCGTCCAGCCGCAACCCGCCGGAACCAAGGTCGAGAAGCGAGTGCAGGGCGTCGCCCATCACCAGCCGCATCCCGGCGAAGGTCGGATCGAGCCAGTTGATCGACGGCTGCCCCTCCTTGAAGTAGTGCAGGTACACCCACCGCCGCACCTCACCCCGCCAGTCGTGGACGGGCCGCGTCACCGACCAGTTGGTCTCCTTGACCCCGGGCTCGTAGAAGATCACCCGCTGGAGCTCGCCGATGATGTAGCCGGCCTCGGCCAGCGCGCGTTCGGCCTCCTGGGACAGGTTGACCGAGTCCGCCCCTGGCGGCACGTCCGGCAGCAGGTGCCAGGCCTCCTCCGGGATGTCGACCATGTGGTAGATGCCCGGGTAGTCGCGGTAGTTCAGCTCCGCCAGCCGGAAGTCGGCGCCCTTGCCGGTGTGCCCGGGGACGATGTCGTCGATGATCGTGCCGTGGCGGCGGGCGGCGTTCGCGCACATCTCCCGGAACTCGTCCTCGGTGCCGAAGGCCGGGTCGATCTGCATCGAGATCCGGTCGAAGTGGCCGTCGACGCTCGGGGTCGGTTCCCAGCCCCACAGCCCACCCGCAAGCTTCAGCGGGCCGGTGTGGATGGCCTCGATGCCCACCTGGGCGAACGCAGCCCACAGTTCCTGGTCGCCGAGCGCGCCGAGGAACGACTGGCCGGGCTGGGTGACGTGCGACAGCGGGTAGGCGGTGAACCACACCGACGCGCGCTGGACGGCGGCCCGGGGGTCGGGGTGGGCGTACGGCGCCGCCCACATCGAGTGGTTGCCCGCCAACTGCTGGCCCATCACCGTCGCGTCGTGCAGCATCGACTGCTGCTCCAGCCAGTTCACGTATGCCGGGTTGCGGCCGTCGGCCTCGAACGGGGGCGCGAGCGCGCCGAGGTCGGCACCGGCGCGGCGCTTGGCGCGGGGCCGCAGGCGTTCGGGCCGGGCCGCATAGCGCTGGGGCTCGAAGCTGATGTCGGGCAGCTGCTCCTCGGCGTCGTCCGCGGCCGGCTGGGGGTGCTGGTCGGTGCTCACCCGCGCCAATCTAGCTGCCGGGTGGCCGGGCGGTCAGTCCCCCGCCGGCGGTCCGGGCGGTCGCGGACAGTGGCCGGGGGGCGTCACCCGCCGGTCCACCGGGGAACCGCTGCGCACCCCGGCTGCGTCCCACCGGCAGACTTGGGGCCGTGGATCCCCAGCCGATCGAGATGTTCATCCGCGCCGCCGACGTGCTCGGCGTGCTGGTGAACGGCATTCTCGGCGGGCTGATCGCGCGCGCCAGGCGGTTCGACCCGGTGGGCTTCCTCACCCTGGCCATCCTGTCCGCGCTGGGCGGCGGCATGATCCGCGACGTGCTGCTGCAGGCCGGCCCGCCCGTGGCCCTCGCCGACCCCGCCTACCTCACCGCGGCCCTGGCGGGCGCAACGATCGCGTTCCTCGTGCCGGTCAGCCGGAGGCTGTGGGACCTGACCTTCCCCTACCTCGACGCCCTGGCGCTCGGCTGCTGGGCCGCAGTGGGCGCAACCAAGGCGCTCGGGGTGGGACTCGGCTGGGTGCCGGCGGTGTTGATGGGGACGATCACGGCCGTCGGCGGCGGGGCCCTGCGCGACGTGGTGCTGCGCAAGACCCCGGAGGTCTTCGGCGGCAACACCCTCTACGCCACCTCCGCGATCGTCGCCGCAACCGTTGCGGTGGTCCTGTCCCCGGTCACCAGCCAGCCGGTGGCCACGCTGGTCGCGATCGCCACCGGCATGCTGCTCACCCTGCTGGCCAGGCGCCGGCAGTGGCGCCTGCCGGAGTCCTACGACTGGTCGCCCAGCCGGGCGATCGCGATGCTCCCCCGGCCGCGCTGGCGGCTCCGGCGCCGCGCCGAGGGCAGCAGCCCTGCCAGCCCGGACGAGCCGGGCCGCTAACCGGGCCGTCGCCAGGTTCCGGGGAGGTGTCGGGGCAGGGCCAGGTCGGCACTCACCCCGAAGTGGTCGCTGGCCCAGACCCCGTCCACGGCGGCGTCCAGGACCCTGTGGCAGTCCAGCACTTCCAGCCGCGGGCCGTGATCACCACCGGACACCAGGATGTAGTCGATCCGCCTGGACAGGGCTGTGGCCACCTCGCCGTCGCGCACCAGCGGGTTGAGGCTGGAGAAGGTGTGTCCGGGTTCGGGGCCGTGAACGGTCTCCCAGCAGTCCTGGAAGTAGACGCTGTGGCCATCGACCGGTTCACGCCCCCGCAGGTAGCGCACGCTGGCCGAATCGGGGGTCGCGTCGAAGTCGCCCAGCACAACGGTGGCGTCGGTCTGCCGGCGGCGCTTCAGCGCCTCGGTCAGCCGCACGGCCTGGAGCACCCGTTCGGCCTCAAAGGGGAACTGCCAGCTGGGCTTGTGGTGGGCGACGGTCAACTCCCCCAGCGGGGTGTCCACGTCGGCGATCACCGATTCCAGCCAGGGCAGGCCTGAGGCCCGCGCCGTGACGGCCTGCTCGACGTGTTCGACGTTGCGCAGCGGCCAACGGCACGCCAGGACCGCTCCCCCGCCGTGCTCGTCCGGGTCCCGGTGCACCGCCAGGTCGAAGCCGTCCCCAACCAGCGACCGCACCCACGCGCAGTCCCCGCCCACCGGCACCTCCTGGAACGCCGCCACGTCGGGTGCGAGTTCGCGCACCGCCGCGGTGAGCAGGCCGGAGCGCCGCTCCCAGTCGGGGTTGGCGGGGGCGAGCACGTTGAAGGTGAGCACGCGCAGAACCGGGCGACCGTCCGGGGTGGACCTCATGTCCCCAACCCTGCTCCAGCCCGCGGCGACCGGGCAATCCCCGTGCGTACGAGCTGCACGGCGTTGACAGCGCGCCCGTGGACTCGACCACACGGTCGGGAAGGCGCAGGTGGGTACAGGCAGGGAGAACGGCCAGAGGAGGGCATGATGAGCGATCAGACCGAACCGGTGATCGGCGAGGACGGCTTCGAGGCCTCAGCCAGCGGCGACGGCGGTCAGGTGCCGATGCCGAGCGTCGCTGCCGAGTCGCGTGGCGTGGCCGGCGGCCCCGAGGACCAGCAGGTCGCCGAAGCTGCTGCTGGCAGTGACCGGCGGGTGCCGGAGGGGTACGTCCGGCCGGGCGAGCCCCACACCGACTGAGCGCAGCCGGAACCCGGCGCACGGGGGTCGATGACGCTCCCGGCCCGCCAGTGGGTACTCCAACCGGGAACGGGGTCGCACGGTGCGGCCACCGGGAGGGAGCCGTCATGGACAACATGTGGGTGTGGATCCTCATCGCGGTCGTCGTGATCGCGATTCTCGTCGGGCTGGTGCTGTGGAACCGGCAGCGCAGCGGACGACGTGACCAGGAGCGGATCGAGAAGGCCCAGGAACTCCGCGTGCAGGGTCAGGAAGCCGACCTGCACGCCAAGGAGCGCGCTGCGGAGGCAGCCCGGCAGCAGGCCGATGCCCAGCGAGCCCGGATGGACGCCGAACGGCTGGAGCGTGAAGCAGCCACCCGCGCTGCGGAGGCTGAGCGCGCACAGCAGGCCGCGCAGGCCCATCTCAGCGAGGCCGACCGGCTGATGCCCGAAGGCACGGACGTCGGCGCCGACCGGGGCCGCCGGCTGGCCGACACTGAACGGCTCGGCGACCACACCGCGGACGACGCCCGCCCGGGCCGGAACGACGGCGACCTGCGTCGTGCGGATGACGGCGACCTGCATCGCGCGGATGACGGCGACCTGCGTCACGCGGACGCAGACCACCTGAGGTCGACCGGGGACGGCACCGTCCGCCGTGACCCGGGCGTGCGGGACGAACCGCGCGCCTGACCGGAGCAGCGATCCTGACCGGAGCAGTGATCAGGAGCCGGATTGCTCCTGCTCGTCCAGTGCGGCGGGAGCGTCCGGCTCCTTCCGGTCGAGACTGAGCAGTACTCGATGGATCGTGACCAGCAGCGCGATCCAGGCCAGCCCGAACAGCCACCCGAATACGACGTCGGTGAGCCAGTGGTGGCCGAGGAACATGCGGCTGAGCCCCATCGCCCCGGCCCACAGCGCGGCCAGGACGGGCGCCAGCACCCTCACCCAGAGCCGCTGTGCGAGCCAGATCGCGAAATACGCCGCGATCGCAGCGAACACCGTGCTGTTGAGGGTGTGCCCGGACGGGAAGGAGGGCGCGTACTCGTACGGCGGAACCGCGAACTCCAACGGGGGACGGTTGCGGCCGACCACGCTCTTGCCGACGGCCGTGAAGATCAGCGATCCGGTCATCGCGATCACCGTCAGCACCAGCACCGTGCGCCGGCGCCAGCGCCAGTACATCAGTGCGGCGATCGCGAGCACGAAGACCACCATCCACTCGGTGTCGCCGAGGTTTGTGAACCCGGTGACGATTGCTGCGCTGGTCGGGTTGCGCACGCTCATCGCGTAGTCCAGCACCGGTTGGTCCAGGCCGCTCACGCCGTCCGAGTCCGCGACAGCGTCGTACACCCCGGCCGAGGCAACGAGCAGGGCGACGAACACCGCCACGCCGATACCGGCCGTGGCGAGCAGGGCGCCGTAGGGCCCGAGCCGTCGCCGCAACCGCCGTACCGGCTCAGCCACCACACGTTCCGGTTCCACCATGCACCTGCTCCCGCCGCTGCCGTCGTCTGGCAGAACATACCCGGGGAGACCCGGCCCTATCGGGGTACTGGGCCGGTGACCAGAAAAGGGGGGCGTGATGACCGGTGAGGCACGGGAGGCAGGAAAGGCTCGTCCGCGACGTTCGGGAGCGGCCGGCACGGTGGGACGGATCGCTGACCATCCACTGGTCGAGGCAGGGGCCAGGGCCGGCTACGCGGTGAACGGCGTGCTGCACCTGCTGCTGGCCTGGCTGGCGTTGCAGGTGGCCTTCGGCAACCGCGGGGCGGATGCCGACCCGGCCGGGGCGTTCGGGATGCTGGCGAAGTCGCCGGTCGGCTGGGTGCTGCTGGTGGTGGTCGCCGTCGCCTTCGGGCTGCTCGCGCTGTGGCAGGTGGGTGAGGCGCTGCGCGCACGGGAGACCGGGGACAAGGCGAAGGACGCCGCCAAGGCTGTGGTGTACCTCGCGCTCGGCATTGGCGCAGTCTCGATCCTGCGCGGAACGGGGGAATCCGGCGCGGCGCAGGCCAAGGACGCAACCACGGCGCTGCTGGAGCTGCCGTTCGGGGTGGCCCTGGTGGTGCTCGCCGGCGCCGGCGTAGTTGCTGTCGGCGGCTACCTGGTCTTCAAGGGCTGGACGGACCGGTTCCTGCGCGACCTGGACGGCGACCCGGGCCGGGCGGTGGTGCTGGCGGGTCGGATCGGCTACATCGCCAAGGGCATCGCCCTGGCCGCCGTGGGCGTCGGACTGGCGCTGGCCGGCCTCCAGCACGACCCGTCGCGGTCCCGCGGCCTGGACGGCGCCCTGAACGACCTGGTGCGGCTGCCGCTCGGCCAGGCGCTCGTAGTGGTGGTTGCCCTGGGCTTCGCTGCCTACGGGTTCTACTCCTTCGCCCGGGCCAGGCACACTGCCTGAGTCCTAGCCCGAGGCCTCCACCGGATCGGCGCCGGTGCCCAGTTTGGGCCCGGCGGTCCGCGTCGGGTCCCGGCGCAGGAACAACCAGGCGATCAGGCCGCACACGACCCCGTTGAGCGCGCCCCAGACGACATCGCTCAGGTGGTGCATGCCGAGGTACAGCCGCGACCAGCCCAGCACCAGCAGGTAGGCGGTGGTGACCCCGACCACGATGATCCGCACGGCCCGGCTGCCGAAGCGGTGGCAGAGGAACAGCGCAACCACCAGGAGTTGCGCCGTGGTGGCGCCCATGTGGCCGCTCGGGAAGCTCGCCGTGGGTTGGCCGACGTCGAGGTTGGGCACGTCCGGGCGCTGCCTGCCGACCAGGGTCGAGGTGACGATGTGCACGCCGATGTGCAGTTGCAGCGCGATGAAGGGCAGCGCCGCCAGCCACCAGCGCCGCGACAAGGCCCACAGCAGTGCCATGGCCAGCACGCACAGCACTGCGTTCCCCGTCACGCCACCGATCGCGGAGGCGGTCAGGGCCAACGCATCCAGCGGTGGTGTCCGCGTGGCCTGCAGCGCCACGTTGAGGTCGTCCTCCCGGGTGGTCACGGCGAGCGGGGCGACGACGAGCCAGCCGACTCCGAGCCCGAGCCCCATCAGGCCGAGCGCCGGCAGCAGCGCCCGCACGACGAGATCGCGTCCCAGTTCGCCGAGCGAGGGCGGCGTCGGGTCCTCACCGAAACGCGCCAGCACGCCCATCCTGCCTCCCCCCTACAGCCACCGCAGCGGTGGCGCTGACCCATGCCGAAGAACTACCCCGAGCCGGGCCCCGCCAGACGCCGGCGTCCGGCCGGCGCCGGCCAGGCCCGGCAGCGACTGTGCTGCGGTGTCCCTCCCCGTCCACCTCTCCTGAGAACGATGCCCTTCGCGTAACGTCCGGCCCCCCGCCGGCGGTTAGTCAGGCAGGGACGCGCCCCCGCGGAACCGGTCCGCGGCGCGCGGCCCCGGCTGGGGGTTGGGACCGTGCGGTTCAGGCGGCGCGAACGGGGAGCAGTAGCGGTCGAGTTCGCTCTCGTACTCCCGATACTCATGGTGCTGATGCTGGCCATAGTCGAGTTCAGCTACGCGTTCCTCACCGTCGCGGCAGTGTCCAACGCCGCCCGGGTCGGCGTGCGGAGCTATGTGATCGGCTACGCCAGCCCCGGCGCCGAGGCCACAGCCATCAACCTCGCCAGGGATGCGACACCCAACCCCGCCAACGTTGTGGGCGGGACGTTCTCCGAGCCCTGCGTGCCGATGGGCCAGACCACACTCACCCTGACCTACCGCTACACCAGCCTCACCGGCTGGTTCGACGGCCTGCTGGGCTCTCCGGTGACACTCCGCGGCACCGGGAGCATGCAGTGCGGCGGCTGACCGGTAGCCGCTCCGAGCGCGGAGCGGCAGCCGTGATCGTGGCCGTGTCGATGGTGGTGCTGATGGGTTTCGCAGCCCTGGCCATCGACCTCGGCGCGGCGTACGCCGAGCAGCAGCAACTGCGCAACGGTGCCGACGCCGGCGCGCTCGCGATAGCCGAGACGTGTGCCCGCGGCGGTTGCGTGGATTCCGCGGACAAGTTCGCCAAGGCCAACAAGCTGGACGGCCAGGCGACCGGCGAGATCGTGGGCGCGATCGGCGCCAACTCGGTCACCGTGCAGACGAGCGCCACGCGGCAGAACTGGTTCGCCGGCGTGCTCGGCGTACCCACGACGGAGCTCTCGGCGCGGGCCACGGCCGAGTGGGGCTGGCCGTCGGGTGGAGCGACGCTGCCGCTGACGTTCTCCTGGTGTGCGTTCTACACCGCCACCGGCGGCTGGGACGACGAAGGCAAGCCGCTGAGTGAGGGCGAGGTCGTGATCCGGACCACAGAGCACAGCTGCACCCCGCCGGCCCACAACGAGGTGCCCGGCGGATTCGGCTGGCTGAGCGGCACGAAGTGCGTGGCCATGGTCGAGGCGGGGCAGTGGGTGCTGACCGACCCGGGCAACGACGGCTCGTCCTCCTGCAAGGACTTCGACTGGAGCACCCTGCGGGACAAGACCGTCCTGGTGCCCATCTTCGACGACCACGCCGGCTCGGGCAGCAACGCGAAGTACAAGATCAAGGGGCTGGCAGCGTTCACGATCACCGGCTACTGCTTCTCCCAGGATGCGAAGTGGAACGTCACCAACTGCCCCTCGCAGAAGCAGGTGAAGGGCAACTTCACCAACTACGTCGACCTCAGCGGCAACTACACGATCGATCCCGACGCGACCCACTTCGGGGTGCCGACGATCAGGCTCACCGCCTGAGGTTCAGGCGCCGGTGAGCAGCACGTAGCCGACGAACACCGCAACGGAGACCAGCGAGGACAGCGACAGCACGTTGTTCACGTAGGCCAGGTCGTCACGACGCGCGGCCGGGATGAACAGCGGCACGACGAACGGCGGCGGCAGCACCATGAGCGTGAACAGCGCGTGGGAGTAGATCGGCTCCAGGCCGAGCAGGCCGTCGAACACCAGCCGGCCGATCAACAGCGCCAGAGCCAGCGTCACCGCCGTCCGCAGGAGCACGAGCGGCAGGGCTGAGCGCACGCCGTCCATGGTGAGCCTGGAGCCGTAGCCGACGATCAGCAGGATCAGTGGCACGATCACTGCCGCCAGGTAGCCGAGCGTTGCGGTCAGCGCCCCGCCGAGCGGACCCCGGGACAGCAGCGGGCCGACGCCGCCCAGGTTGAGGGCCAGACCGATCAGGATGGCCAGGATGGTGGGCGAGGTGGCAAGGCTGCGGACGGTCTGGGCAGCGCTCTGCCGGCGCGCCGCGGCAGAGCGGAGCAGCGTGACGAAGACGAACCAGATGAACACCTCGTGGCCGAGGGCGAGCACGCCGAGGGCCGGCAGCCGGTCCAGGCCGTAAACGGCGGTGAAGAGCGCGAAGCCGATCATGCCCAGCTCGAACCCGGTGAACAGGAACGGCAGGTAGGCCGAGCCGCCACGGGCGCGGAGCAGCAGCCGGCCGAGCCAGTAGAGGGCGACGCAGACGGCGAACACGATCAGCACGAGCCAGACGTGGGCGGGCTGGAAATCGGTGCGCAGGAAGGTGGTGAACAGCACTGCCGGCAGCGAGACGTTCACGATCAGGCGCTTCAGCCCGGCCACGGTGGGCTCGTCGAGCACGCCGGTGCGGCGCAGCAGCATGCCCAGCGCGATCAGGGCGAGGATGGGCAGCACGCTGGCGAGCACGTCGTTCAGGTTGGTTGGCATGGTCCTTCTGGTGCTCCTCCCCTGCCGGGACGACCTTCGTCACCTGGGGAATTGGAGCGCCCCCCTATCCTGTCGCGCATGCCGTACAGCTACCTGCCGGAGGCCATCAGCCGGGACGAGGTCGACGCGCTGCCCGGGGCGACCGTGCTGCAGTTCGGCACGGACTGGTGCGGGTACTGCCGGGCCGCGGAGCCGGCGATCGAGTCGGTGCTGGCCGGGGCGGACGACGTGCGCCACATCCTCATCGAGGACGGCAAGGGCCGGCCGCTGGGCCGGTCGTACCGGGTGAAACTCTGGCCCACCGTGATCTTCCTGCTCGACGGGGAGGAGGTCGCCCGGGTGGTGCGACCGTGGGGCACCGGCGAACTGCAGGCGGCGCTGCAGCGGATTCGCGGCGCGTAACTGCGGGTCCTCTCGAATCACCACCGCGGTGGCGACGAGGCTGTGGCGCTGTCTCTCCCCTTCGGCACCACGCCGCTCAGCGTGGTTTCCTGACCCCTACCCCCGCACGCCGGGAGTGGCACCGTGCGGTCACAAGCTCTTGCGGCCGGCCGCCCTGCGCCGCCGGTCCCGGTCCCGGCGCAGGTCTCGGGCAAGACGCCGGTCGCCGTGGTAGAGGATGGCCTCCCAGTTGACCGGGGCGTTGGGGTCGATCTGTGGCCGCCGCCGCGCCGGCTTCTCCTCCACCCACAGCCAGTTCACGACGCCGAGCGCCATGTCCGTCACCGAGTTGCCGATACCGATGTAGGCCACGATCGCCCACGCGCACAGAACGGCGTTGAACGCTGCGAAGGCGGCGTTTCCCCAGTTCTGGGCCGAGTAGTCGCGCCAGAAGGTGAACACCGAGAAGGCGACGATGACGTAGGGCGCCAGGACGTAGAGGCCCGGGGCCGCGGTCCGTCCGGCGACCTTCGGCGTACGCGCGAACGGGATCTTCTCCCCCGTGAACGCCTGCTGGATCGACTTCAGCACGCCGGCCAGGTTGATCGCCAGCAGCACGAGGTTGAACCCGTAGATGCGGAAGATGTCGCTGAACCGGTAACCGCTGTAGCGCAGGTCGGCGCCCATCGCCACGAAGTAGGGCACGGCGGCGAGGAACACCCACGGGCTGAGCAGGCGCCCGTCGTAGGGGTAGGCGAGCAGGAAGATCAGCCCGAAGCTCGCCCACGAGATCGAGGCCATGTAGTTCACCCGCAGCGCCACCTCGCGCCACAGCACCCGCTCGTTGCGGCGGCGCCGCTCGCTGAGCTGCTCGGAGTACTTCGGCAGGATCAGCAGGCCGCCGTTGGCCCACCGTCGGCGTTGCACGATCAGGGAGCCGAAGTCCGGCGGGGTGGAGCTGTAGCTGAGCCGTTCGGGGTAGTTGACCAGCGTCCAGCCGTGGGTGCCGATGTCGATCGACGACTCGGTGTCCTCGATGACGGTGCGGTCCTGGATGTAGGTCTTGATCGGGAAGCCGCCCACCGTCTCGACCTCGACGATGTCGTCCAGGGCGCGTTTGCGGATCACCGCGTTGGCGCCGACCCAGAAGGTGGCGTTGTAGTAGGTGAGGCCCTGGTGCAGGACGTGCTGGATGTCGGTGGTCGCTCCGGCGATCCGCTCGATCCGGGTGGGAGCCCCGCGGTAGGCCGAGTAGGGGGTCTGCGTGACCGCGACCCGCTCGTTGCCCTGCTGTTCCAGGAACTCGACCAGGCGCAGGCAGTAGTCGCGCAGCAGCATGCTGTCGGCATCCAGGGTCAGCAGGTACTCGGTGTCGGGAACCTGGAGGTCGGCCTCCTCCCCCGGCTCGGCCTCGCGCAGCACCGTGCCCTCCGCGGTGTCGACCTTCTTCCAGTTGTGCCCCATCAGGGCGATGTAGGAGTTCAGGTTCATCGCCTTGTTCGCCTCGTGCGAGAGCGAGGCGTAGGTCTTGCGTTCGAACGCGTCCAGTCGGGCCCGGAAGGTCCACACCAGCCGGCGGGCGAGCTCGGCCATCCGCGTCGCCGCCGGGGCCGCGCCCTGTTCCACGGCCGCGGTGAGGGCCAACAGGTTCAGCCGGAACTCGCTGGCCAGGCCGATCAGCACCTGCTCGGTGAAGAACACGTCGGTGTGGTCCTCCATCGGCCACGAGTCCGCCATCTCCTCCAGCCACTCCGCTGCGGCCAGGTACTCGGCGGCGAGGAGGCGGACGTCGGCTGCGGTCACCTCGGTCTGCCTGGCGAACCGCTCGGCCTGACGCTTCGCGAACGCCTCGAAGCGCGACGCGATCGGCTCCAGGCGCTGCTCGATCTCCTGGGGGATGCGCCGCGTCTGTTCCAGGTCGGCGAGCCTCAGCGGATCGCTCGGGTACGGCGGGTCGTCGATGCACAGCACCACCCGCAGGTCGCCGAACTCCTGCAGCGCGGCCGACCACAGGGTCTTGCGGACGACCTGCAGCTCCTCGACGTAGGAGGGGACGAGCACGGTGACGGCCCGGTCGTAGTCGGGGCCGAAGTGGCGGTCGAGCTCCGCCCGGGGGACGCGGGCGTGGTCGCGGAACCGGTACAGCGCCCCCTGCCGGGCGGTCAGGTACATGAGCGCGGAGAAGGTGAGCGAGGTCACCACGACCAGGTAGAACACCGCTTCGGTGGCGAACCGGAAGTCCAGCTGCGGGTTGTCGATGAACTCGCGGATGATCGTGGTGACCACGTACATCAGCCAGGCGAGGAAGGTGACCACGATGGCGACCCGGCCCATCGCGATCCTGCCCACGCTGGGGCGCGAGTGGACGATCGAGAGCGGCTCCGGCCGTCGTTCGGCGCCCCACTGGCGGCGGCGCGCCTCCTGCTGGACCGGCACGGTGGCCGTTGGTGTGCTGGTGCTCATGGGGTTGCCTCGATGATCTGAGCTCCGGTGAGACCCGGGGGGCGCGGGGGTGGCACATGAGTACCGGGGCGTACCGTATCATGAGCCGACCGAACAGCCGTCGGCACTCCCACAAGGGTTCTCGGCCGGCCGGCCCCCCTCGTCCCCGCCAGTACGGAGTGCCGATGTCAACGCGCTTTCCGGGCCGCCGGTTCTCCTGGTTCAGGCTGACCCTGCTCGTCCTGCTCGTCGCCCTCACCGGCACCGGACTTTCGCTGGGCCTGGGCTGGTGGCGCGACACCGCCCAGGCCGAGGTCGAGGGCAGCCCGTGGTTCGGCGGCTACGTCGACGTGACCGCGACCCCGTCCTATCCCTTCGAGACCGTGACCGGACCGGGCACGCAGAACATCGTGCTGTCGTTCGTCGTCGCCGCAGCCGACGGGTCGTGCCAGCCCACCTGGGGATCGGCCTACAGCCTCGAGCAGGCCTCGGTCGAACTCGACCTCGACCGCCGGATCGCGCGGGCCCGAGACCAGGGGCGCAACGTCGTGGTGTCGTTCGGTGGGCTGCTCAACGACGAACTCGCGCTGCGTTGTGGCACCGAGGCAGAGCTGACCGCGGCCTACCGCACCGTCGTCGACCGCTACCGGCTGGCCGCGATCGACCTCGACCTGGAGGGGGCCGGGCTCACCGACGCGCGGGCGTCCCAACGCCGGGCCAATGCCGTCGCCGCCCTGCAGCAGGCGTACCGCGCCTCCGGCAGGAGCCTGGCGGTCTGGCTGACCCTGCCGGTGATCACCACCGGGCTCACCGAGGACGGCACGGACACGGTGGCGCGGTTCCTGGCGGCGGGTGTCGACCTGGCCGGGGTGAATGTCATGACGATGAACTTCGGCGACAGCAGGGCCAAGGAGCAGTCGATGGCCGCGGCCTCCATCGCCGCGCTGAGCAGCACCCATCGCCAACTCGGCATCCTGACCGCCGACGCGGGCACCCGGCTGGGCGCGCAGTCGCTGTGGCGGCGGCTCGGCGCCACCCCGATGCTCGGCCAGAACGACCAGCGCGGGGAGGTGTTCACGCTGGACGACGCCGCGGCGCTGAACGCCTTCGCCCGCGCCAACGGACTTGGCCGGCTGTCGGTGTGGTCGCTCAACCGCGACCAGGCGTGCAGCGTCAACTACCCCGACCTGACCAGGGTGAACGACTCCTGCAGTGGCGTCGCCCAGGGTGAGCAGCGGTTCGCCGCCGTGCTGGGCGACGACCTCACCGGGAGCCCGCTGCAGGCTGCTCCCTCTGCCGGTCCGGAGGATCCGTCCGGGATGCCGACGGCGGTGGTGGACGATCCCGAGACCAGCCCGTACCCGGTGTGGAAGCCGCTCTCGTCCTACCCGGCGGGGACGAAGGTCGTCTGGCACGGCAACGTCTACGAGGCCAAGTGGTGGACGCGGGGCGACACCCCGGACGACCCGGTGCTGCAGGAGTCGCAGACTCCGTGGCGGCTGATCGGTCCGGTGCTCCCGGGCGAGACACCGGTGCCGGTGCCGACGCTCCCGGCGGGCTACTTCCCGACCTGGCGCGAGGACGTGGCGTACGAGGCCGGCAAGCGGGTGATGCACCAGGGCATCGCCTTCGAGGCCAGGTGGTGGAACACCGCGACCAGCCCGGAGTCCAGCCTGGTCGACCCGGGCGGGTCGCCCTGGGCCGCGTTGAGCCAGGAGGAGATCAGGGAGCTGCTGGAGAAGCTTGACGCGAAGCGTTGAGCCCGTCGGCGGCGAAGCGTGCGCGCAGCGCTTCCACGCCCTGTGGCCGCCCGAACAGGTAGCCCTGCATGTGGCGGACGCCGAGGCGCAGCAGCACGTCGCGCTCCTCTGCGCGTTCGACGCCCTCGACGATCATCCCCACGCCGAGGTTGCGGCACAGCCGCACCAGCGAGCGGATCACCTGCACCGACTTCGCCGAGGTGGTGACCGAGGCGATCAGCGACCGGTCGATCTTCAGCGAGTCGAACGGCACCTCCACGATCGCCAGCATCGTGGAGTGGCCCTGGCCGAAGTCGTCCAGCGCCAGGCGCACCCCGCGGGAACGAAGGTCCTCGAGCCTGGCGAGCATGTCCTCCCCGGCGAGATTGACCGAGTTCTCGGTCATCTCCACGGTCAGCTGGATGCCCGGGTTGGCCCGTGACCACTTCTGCAGCCGCTCCAGCGTCCCGCCCGAGCTGAGCTGGCCGAGCTCGATGTTGACGTGCACCTCGTTGAGCCCCGCCGCCACCTCCCGCAGGCTCCGCAGGTCGGCGGACGCACGCTCCAGCACCTGCTCGGTGAGGCGGTCGAGGAGGTTCAGCCGCCGGGCCTCGTGGACGAGCAGCGCCGCGTCGATCGAGCCGAACGCCGGGTGGGAGCCGCGAACCAGCGCCTCGAGGGCGACCACAGTGCCCTTGGTCGTGTCGACGATCGGCTGGTAGGCCACCTGCAACCTGCCCTCGGTGATCAGGCTCGCGATGATCGCCCTACGGCCGGTGAGCGCGGCCGAGGGCGCCGCCCCCACCGACTCATCGCCGGCCACCAGCCGCCTGCCCCGCTTGGCGTACATCAGCGCGTCGGCCTCGTTGACGAGCGCGTCGAGGGGCTGGGCCGGGTCGTTGGAGAACGCGATCCCCTCCGAAAGCCGGATCGGCACCACGACCGGCCCGACGGCGGCCGGAGCGCCGGCGGAGGACAGGATCCGCCGGGCGACCTGCTCGGCGTGGGCCTGGTCGGCGATGTCGCGCAGCAGGACGACGAACTCGTCGCCGCCGACGCGGGCGACGGCGTCCCGGGGCCGGACGGCCTCCTGGAGGCGACGGGCGACCTCGCGCAGCAGCTGGTTGCCCGCTTCGTGGCCGTACTGGTCGTTGACCGCCTTGAAGCCGTCGAGGTCGATGTAGACGACGGCAGCGCCGCTGCGCTCCTGCCGCCTCGAGCCGACGTCGGCGATCGCCGCCTGGAAACCCCGGTAGTTGAACAGGCCGGTGAGCGGGTCGGTGTTGGCCCTGGTACGCAGCTCGGTCGCCTCACCGCGAACCCGCAGGGTCTCCTGGCCGATGTGCGCGATCGCGCTGAGGGCCTGCCGGTCCCGGTCGAGTAACGGCGACCGTCCGGGGTTGCGTCGGGCGACGAGATGGCGTTCCTCGCCCGAGAGCGTCCGGAACGGGGCGCCGATCTCGAAGCGGGAGCTGGGCGGCTCGGAGCGCACCTCGATCCGGTCGACCCGCAGGGTGGCGGCGGCGAAGGCCTTCATCTGCTCGAGCGGGTCGGGGTCGTCGGGCCAGGGCAGGGCCCTGGCGGTGCGGATCACCCCGTCCAGCCGGTGCCGGGCCTCGTAGCCGTAGAAGACCAGCGCGACGACCGACAGGACGGAGGTGGTCAAGGTGAGGTCCATGATCAGCTTCATCCGGTCGGGGTCGGTGGTGATGAAGTCGAGGGCCTGTGCCTGGCCGTACCGGCTGACGATCGGGATGGCGGCGTTGAGGACGAAGAGCATCCCGATCCGCTGGAGGATCAGGTGGCTGCCGACCGGGTGCTCGTCCGCCAGGATGGCCGGCAGGCTCCACAGCAGCAGCGCGATCGCGAGGTAGGCCGCCGTCGCGGCCATGACGCTCACGGCGACCGGGGCGCCCCAGCCGGAAACGACTCCCAGCACCGAGCTGTAGGCCAGCCCGAGCAGGACGTGCCTACCGCCGATGCGGGCGCCCTTGACCACGTCCCGTTCGGCGATCGTGGCGCCGGCGGTGAGTCCGAGCACCCACACCAGCAGGGTGGTGAGCAGGTCGTGTGCCGGCAGGGCCAGCCCGAGGATGCCGGCGCCGACCCCGAGGGCGAACCGTTCGTCCACAGCCGAGAGGCGGATCCGGAACGCCTGCGAGCAGGCCGCGCCGAGCGCGATGAAGGCGAACTCGGCCCACCGGCTCTCGACCAGGGTGGCGCCGCGGAGGGCCACGCTGACGACGAAGACGGTGAGAATCGCGATCTCGGCGAGCCGGAAGTACGCGTCGACCCGACGTGGCGGTGCGCTCGTCGAGCTGGCTGTCATCGGCCGCCTCACCTCAGGTCGCCCCGCAGGGCACCTGGGGGTTGACACAGGCTAGTGGATGTCGCCAGCCGAGCCCGGACGGACCACGGCGTGGCGTGCCGGCACCCCTCGGCGCGGGCTCGGCGAGCCGGCACAGATGTTGTCACGGTCAGCATGAGGGCCAGGACCGTTGGGGTGGCCAACCGGCGCAGCAGTGTCTTGGACGTATTCGTCCCACCTAGGAAAGTCGCCGATGGGTTGCGAAAGCGACAACTATGCAGGCGATGGGGCTCTCCGGCGAGCCCCATTGTCGACCCAGAGGCCGTGAACTACAGTTGACACATGGTCGAGGTTGTGAAGTCCGCGACATTCGATCGGTGGTTCGCCAGGCTTCGTGACCGTCAGGCTGCCGCGCGTGTCCTGGTTCGCATCAACCGGCTTGTGGCTGGCAACGCGGGAGACGTCAGGCCAGTCGGCAGCGGCATCTCGGAGTTGCGGATCGACCACGGCCCGGGTTACCGGGTCTACTACCTGCGCGAAGGCGATCGGCTGATCCTGCTGCTCACGGGCGGGGACAAGTCGAGTCAGGACGACGACATCCGCCGAGCGCACACCATCGCTCAGGCCTGGCACGACGGGAAGGGAGCCCAATGATGACCACGACCGAGACCTTCTCCGCGTTCGACCCGGCCGACTACCTGAACAGCTTCGAGGACGTGACCGCGTATCTGGAGGCAGTCATAGAGGAAGGTGATGACGATCCGGCCGTTCTCACCCAAGCGCTGGGAGCTATCGCACGCTCCCGCAACCTCAGCGAGATCGCCCGGCAGGCCGGCATCAGTCGTGAAGGCCTCTACAAGGCACTGTCGCCCGGGGGCAACCCCACCTTCGCGACGGTGGTGAAGGTGGCTCGCGCGATGGGGCTGCGCGTCCACTTCCAGTCGGTCGCCTGATCTGATCGGCTGACTGGCTCCCCCGGGTTCACCATGCCCGGATGCGAGGCCTTCGACCCGCGCACGGCACAGGCTGAAAGACGCGCTTGAGGTCATCCAGGCGAACCCGGATCAGACGACGACCGGCATGAACGGCCGGTAGTTCGCCGGTCAGGATTCGCTGGCGCAGCAGATCTACGCTCACCCCATAGATGACCGCCGCGTCCTGCAGAGACACGTACTCCGGCTTGGGAACTGCACTCGCTGACATGGTCGGGCTCTCCTCACTTCGACAGTGGTGCCTGAACCACTAAGCCGACGGCCACCCACCGATTCGGACAGCTCGGGGCGACCAGCAGCAAAGACACGCACATCTGGCCGGGCTTCACGGCACACGATCGGCCCTACTCGCCGTGCGGGACAGGACGGGGGCGAGGCGCCGCCCTTGAGAGCTCCCCTGAACGTGGGCTGACACCGTCGATGTGGAGATGCTTATAGCACGATAACAGCACGCGAGCCGTTTCAGAATCGAGAAGTGGCCTCTGACAAGGCCAAACACCGGTCGGGCTGACAGGTTTGAAATTTGGACCCACGCCCGCCGGACTAGTACCAATGCTGCGCTGGCAAGGTGGTATTCCAAACCCGCCTAGGCAGGTGTAGGACGTTCAGGGCAGTTTGCGGCGCTCCTTGTTCCACGTATGTTCCACGGCTAGCCTGATCTTGTCAGCCAAAACGCCAGTTCCTGACAGTCCGGTACTGAGTGACACGCAGCTCCCTTGCACGGCATGTCGTGGAACAGGCCGGGCCGCCGCACAACGCCAGTTCGCGCGACACCGACGATCAGAGAGCGCCATGCCAGAAGCCGGGAAGTCATCGACGTCCACGACCAACGTCGTCCCGATCAGACCCGTCCTGGCGTCGGCCACGGAGCCCCGTAGAAGGGCCGGCCGCCGAACCTTCGGAAGCATTTCACGGCTCCCGTCCGGCAACTGGCGGGCGCGCTACGCCGACCCGTCTCACCACGGGCCCGGCCGCCCAGCGTGGATCAACGCACCAACCACGTTCCTGACCAAGCGCGACGCGGCCGGCTGGCTTGCTGCCCGAGAAGCGGAGATTGTCGAGCATCGGTGGCGGCCCGCTCCCCCGCCGCCGACAGAGCCTCTCGAGACCTTCGCCGGGTACTCCACCCGCTGGCTCGCTAGTCGTGAGTTGAAGCCTTCGACGATGCGCGAGTACACCCGCATGATGAGGGGGCTCGTCGGCACGTTCGGCAATCAACGGCTGGATGAGATCACCAGTGCCGAGGTTCGCCAGTGGTACGCGGGTCTGAACCCAGAGCAAAAGACGGCGCGGGCGCATCACTATGCCCTGCTCCGCAACGTCCTGGGCAGCGCCGTGGATGAGGAACTGATCACGGTGAACCCGTGCCGAATCAGGGCTGCCGGTGTCACCAAGCGGGAGCGGCGAATCCAGCCCGCCAGCCTCGAAGAGTTGGCCCACCTCGTCGCCGAGATGCCGGAGCGCTACCGCGCCTTGGTGTTGACGGCTACCTGGTGCGCCCTGCGCTTCGGTGAACTCACCGAGCTTCGTCGGCATGATGTGCACCTGGCCGACGATGACACCAGCGGTTGGCTGCACGTCCGTCGAGCCGTCACCTGGCCCACTCCGCACACCCCGGTCGTCACGACGCCGAAGTCGAACGCCGGGATACGCGATGTGGCGATCCCACCGCATCTCATCCCGGTGCTTCGTGCGCATATGGCCCTTCACTCGACGCCTGGCCCCGACGGACTGGTGTTCCCCAACACCGAGGGCAAGCACATGCACCACGACAGCTTGTACAAGGTCTTCAAGCGGGCGCGGAAGGCGATCGGCCGGCCCGACCTCCGTTTCCACGACCTCCGCCACACCGGCGCCACAATGGCTGCTCAGGCCGGCGCCACAATGCGCGAACTGATGGACCGCCTCGGCCACTCAACCCCGCAGGCGGCGTTGATCTACCAGCACGCGGCCGTCGATCGTCAGGCCGTTCTCGCTGCCCGCCTGTCTGTGATGGCTGCAGGCGACCCGAGTGACCGCGGTCCGGCTCTACCTACCGCTCACTAAGGTGCAAGCGATACTCGGCACGGATCGCCGTGAGCTGTTCGTCAGACAAGGACGCCAAGTAACTCACTGCATCGCCGGACCAAACATGAGAAGCACCGCTGCTGTGCTTCCACGCGTACTTGGCATTCTCGCGAAGCGATTCCTTCCAGCAGATCGCTTTGTGGTCATGCGTGGTCAGCGCGCGCCCGGTGCGCTTCTCGTTGACCTTCTTGAGTAGCTCCTTCGTGTTGAACGGATGAGTCTGATTTGGATCGGTCTTGCGAACGGCGATCTGACCGTTCGCCGTCTGCGAGACTGCTACTTGAAGGTCCGCGCTGGTTACCTTCTTCTGTGACTGCATGTGGATGTCGTAGACCACGGCCACGCGCCCCATATCGCCGCCCGCCGCCTGCACTCCGTCCAGGAGGTTGCGCAGTTCGTTGATGAACTCCTCCGCTTCGGCGACCATGGTCGCGTTCCTGTCCACCTTCATGAACTGCACCGCATCGGCCGGCGCCGTCGCGCCGAGCGGAAGCAACTGCCACGTCATCGAGTCGGCGAGATCCTTGTTGAACCTCGCAAGCACGAAGTCCCGGTAGTTCAGGACGTTCTGCTGAAGGAACGGGTGGATCACGACTCCGAGACCGTGCGCGTTGTAGAGATGGATCGCCCGATCTCTGTACTCACTCAGCGCTTTGACGTTCGCCGTGACGGCCGCGCCATCAACTTCGGTGGGCCATAGCTTGCTGGCGTTCACCCGGCCAAGGGCGTCGTCTAGCGTGATGGACCGATACCGCTCACCGCGCTCCTTCTTGTAGAAGATGGAGCGGTTCTTCTGCCGCAGCGTGGCCTTGAGGGCCAACTCCCAGGCATTGACGATGAGAATGACCGTCACTTCATCGCGATAGGTCATCCGCGGCTTGTTGTACACCTCAATCGCGGCGAGCATCGCGGCAAGCGAGTTGTCCACTAGGCGCTTGATCGACACGTAGGGCGCGCTCACGCTCTTGGCTCCAACCGTTCGAGGGTTACGCAGATCGTGAGCAACTCAACCCGAGGAGGCAGCACCCGACCGCAGTCCACCGTGTGCACGGACCTCACTCGGCTCCTCCGTTGCCCCACTCCTCTGCGGCTAGGGGTGCTTCGTTGAGCTCGTCCCGACGGGCTCGCCAATCGGGCAGGTGTAAATCCATGAGATCGATGAACCGCTCGTTGTGAGTGCGCTCGATCAGGTGGATCATCTCGTGCACGATGGTGTATTCCAGACAGCGCGGGTTCTTCTTGGCGAGTTCGGGGTTGATCCAGATCGCGCGGGTCGCGGTCTGGCAGGTTCCCCACTTGGTCTTCATGCGTCGCACGACGACCTTCTCGACCCGCTCTCCGATGATTGGCTCCCATTTGGCTATCAACGCAGGCAGCGCCGTCTTGAGTTCGCGGCGATACCACCGATCAAGGACCGCTTTCTTGGCCTCGCCGTCGGTGCCTGCCGGCGCGGCAAGCCACAGGGTCTTGCCGACCAACTTCACGCTCGAGCGACCGACTCGCGACGAGTCGAGTCGGTAGCGCTCGCCCCACACGTAGTGGGTTTCGCCGGAGACCATGCGCCGCTCGGTTTGGCGGTCGGCGTCCTGGAGTTGCTGGCGTTGTTTCTTGATCCACGGCAGTCGCTGGATGACTGCGAGGCGGATCGCCTCTTCGTCCAGACGGTGCGGTGCGGCCACGCGCACGCGGCCGACTGGTGGGTAGACCGAGATGTGCAGGTTCTTGATGTCCTTGAAGATGACCTCAATCCCCAGGCCGGCAATGGTGAGGTGGCTAGCGGTACTCACTGCGCGCCTTCACTAGTTCGAAGAGTTCATCGAAGCGGTCGAAGTCCGCGGGCAGCAGCCGACGTAAGGCTCGGGCCATTGCTCGTTCCTTCATGCGGTTGCCAACCCAGTCGTGCTCCTTCTCGTGGCGCACGGTGTAGTCGACCGTCACAGCGAGGCTCGGATCGGCGAACGCGAAGTCGACAAGCGCCTTTTGCGCTCCGTCCTTGGCCCACTCTGGGTAGACGGTGTCCGACTCGGCCTTGCCGACCTTGGCGGCCAGCTCGAGGAGGTGCTGCAGGTAGGTCTTGTAGTCGAGCGCTTCCTTCTTGGCACGTTCGATCAGGGCGTCTAGGAGCGAGGACATGGTGTCGTAGTACTTCGGGTTCATGGCGTGCTCGTCGATGATCGTCTTGCGCACGTTGTTAATGATGGTTTCAGCTGCGGCCTCAGGGTTCTTCTTGATGCCTGGCGGCAGTGCGTCTATGGCGCCCTCACCACGCTCAACGATCAGCTTGACCAAGCCCTTGTCGAAAGTAGCGACGACATCGGACGGGTCGGCCTGGATGTAGGTGTCGAGCAGTGCGCGCATGCCAGCCTCGAACTGCTTCATGTCGATGTTCTCGCCGGCGCCGAGTTCGACCTCGTCCTTCACAGCGACGAAGTGCGCAACCTCACGCTTGATCGCAGCGGCTTCCGCGACGGTGTAGCTGGCCTCGGCCATCTCGTTGGCGATCGCGCTGTATGCACGGACGAGGGTCGAGACGGACTCGTAGAGCTCGACGCGCTTGGCCTCGTTGGCCTTGATCTGCGCGGCGTCACCGGGAATGGACGCGACGAAGTAGTGCTGATACTCGAGAGTTTCCTTAGGCGGCGCGACCGGTTCGACGAGGGCGCGGATCTTCTCGAGTGCATCGTCGAGATCCGTTCGACCCTGTTCGGTGCGGTCCTTGAGCAGGCCGTCGATGTCGTCCTTCTCGTAGCCGTCGAGGGCTTCCGACGTGTAGTCGGTGATCGCGGTTTCGAGAGAGTTGAACAGGTCGCGGTAGTCGATGATGTAGCCGTAGGTCTTGTCGTCGCCGTCGAGACGGTTGACGCGACAGATCGCCTGGAAGAGCCCGTGATCGCGCATCTTCTTGTCGATGTACAGGTAGGTCGCGCTAGGTGCATCGAAGCCGGTCAGAAGCTTGTCGACCACGATGAGCAGGCGCATCTGCCCCGGCTCTTCGATGAAGCGCCGCTTGACTTCCTTCTCGAACTCCTCGATCCGGCTGACGCCTTCGTCTTCGGAGACGCCGAAGAAGTCAGCGAGCATCTTGCGGTAGATGCCGTACTGGCGCAGTTTCTCGGTTGCGCCGTCGCCCGCGTCTTCCTTGGAGATGTCGCTCGGGTTCGGGACGTAGCTCGTCACGATGGCGACCTTGTCTTTGAAGCCCATGTTGACGAACATCTCGTAGAACTTGCAGGCCTGGTAGATGCTCTCGCCGACCAGCATGGCGTTGCCTCGGCGGCTCACCAGGCGCGGCTCCGTCTCCATGTCGAACAGGATGTCCTGGACGATCTGCCTGGCTCGCGGCTCGGCAGACACGACCTTCTGCATCGTTCCCCAGCGCTTCTTGAGCCTAGCCTTGCTGAGGTCTGTAAGCCCCTTGGTCTTTGCCTCGAACCACTTGTCGACCTTGTCAGGGCTGCTGAGGTCTTGATCGATGTTGCGGGCCTCGTAGCGCAGGTCGAGCACGACGCCGTCCGTGACAGCTTCGTCGAACTTGTAGGTGTGGATGAATGAACCGAAGGCCTCGATGCTCGTTGCCTTGTCGGCCTTGAGTAGTGGCGTGCCGGTGAAGCCGATGAACATAGCGCCAGGGAGAAGCTCCTTCATGGCGCGGTGCATCTTTCCCGACTGGGTGCGGTGCGCTTCGTCGACGAAGATGAAGAGGTTGCCCTTGGCCGAGAAGTTGGCGGGAAGACGCGAGCGCAGTTGGGAAATGAAGCTCTGGCCGGCTTCGTCGAGGTCACGGTCGTCATCGCCAGCGCGGAACTTGTGGACAAGCGAACAGATCAACCACGGGTCGTGCTTGTTGATCTGGGTCAGTAGGTCCGCGCCCGAGTCGGTGCGGTAGATGTTCTCGTTGACGCCACCGAATACCTTCTCGATCTGCTCGTCGAGTTCGGTGCGATCGGTGATTATCAGGACCCGCGATTGGTCCTGGTGCTCGCGGATCCATTTTGCGAGCCACACCATGGTGAGGCTCTTGCCCGAGCCCTGGGTGTGCCAGATGATGCCGCCCTCGCGCCTGGCAATGCGTTCCTGCGCAGCCTTCACGCCGAAGTACTGGTTGTGACGCGCTGTCTTCTTGGTGCCCGCGTCAAAGACCATGAAGTCGTGGACCAGTTCGAGGAACCGGTCCTTTGAGCACATCTGGAGCACCGCCCGGTCCAGGTGCTCGACGACGCCAGCGCCGAAGTCGCTACCCTCGCGTTCCTTCCATTCCAGCCAGTACTTCTCGGGCGTCTCGATCACGCCGTAGCGCAAGCCCTCGACGTCGTTGCCTGCAAAAAGCAGCTGGACGGTCGAGAAGAACGGCCGGATGAAGTGAGCGCTCTGGTTGCCGATGTTCTGGCGGATGCCCTCGGTGACGCTGACCTTCGAGCGCTTGAACTCGATGATGCCCAGGGCAAGGCCGTTGACGTATAGCACGACGTCCGGACGCTTGTTGTGCTCGCCCGCGATGGAGACTTCCTCAGCCACGGCGAAGTGGTTGGCGTTCGGGTTGGTCCAGTCGATGACCCAGACGGTTTCGAACTGATCGGCCACGCCACGCTTGACCTTCACGCCGTAGCGCAGCAGGTCGTAGACCTCGTGGTTCGCCTCGTACATTGAGCGGGCACCACCCACCAAAGCTGCCTTGTGGAGCTCGTTGATCGCCTTGCCGATGATCTCGTCGTCGTAGCCACGAGCGGCGAGGTTCTGGCGAAGGAAGTGCTCCTCGATGTTCGAGTTGGTCGCGCGATCCTCCCAGTTGCCGACGTACTCGTAACCGAGACGATCCTGGAGGAACTGGACGACGCGGTCCTGCGTCACACGCTCGAGTTGACCTACCGGACTCATGCTGCGCCCTCCCCTACGAGACGAGTACGACCAGTGAGAAGCTCCTGCATCATGCCCTCCTTAATGGCGCGGGCGGCCTCGAAGCGGCGCTCGAGCGCTTGGATCTCGTGGTCAGCATCGAACAACACCGCCGCTATGGCCTCCTGCTCTGCCGGCGTCGCAGGGACAACTAGCTCAAGCGTCACTAGATCCCGTTGGTAGAGATGGTTGATAGTCGAACCAGCGCTAAGTCCCGCCACAAATTCATCAAAGAAGCGCGATCGAAGCATGTGGTACAGGAATCCTGAGTTGTAGGCGCCAGCCTTGGGTCGAACCACAAACACGCCGCTGTTTAGAGTTGCGGGACCTGGCAGACTATCCACGAACGCCACCTTGCCAATCGTCCCGTCCTTTGTGATCAGCACATCGCCAACCTGCAGCTGGATGTTCCGATCTTGATCGAATCGCCACTTGTTCACGTAGGGTGTGGCGCTCCAATCGACTTGGCCGTCCCGGAAGTCCGTGCCGCCGACCAATCGATAGTCGCCTGAGCTCCGGTACTCCAGAGTCGTTAGCCCCTGCCACCCGATTCGCGCCTTCAGGAGAGAGGATGCAGCGACTCGAAGCGTCACCCACTCACCCGTGAACCCCGGCAGGCGTGTGCGACCAGTGAGGAGTTCCTGCATCAAGCCCTGCTTGATCGCGCGCTTCTTGTCTAGTGATCGAGACAACACGTCTTGGCTTGCATCCACGTCGCGCAGAGCCGACACAATGGCACGCTGCGATCGCCCGTCCGGGAGAGCTATTGCGAGGGGGTTGATGTGCTTGTTGTTGATTTGCGGAACGGAGGTGACGTCGGCGATATCCCAGAGACCTCGATAGAGCAGCCAGTAGTAGAGGAACTCGGACTCGAGTTCGGCGCCAGGTGTCAAAGCCATGACGTTCGTGTCCATGAATCCGGGCTCACTCAGCAAGCGCACCCTGTTGAGCGCGATTGCACCGCCCCTCTTCGCGATTAGGACACTGCCCGCCGGAACAGTAGGCATGCCCAGGGCGAAGTAGGGCGTTTCGCGATGGCCAAGGTACTTCGAAGCCTTGCCCAGTTGGTCCACCTTGAAATAAGGCGTTCCGACTCCGCGAAATCTGAAGCCAGATGGACTCTGCCCACTTGTCAATCGGACCAACTCGCCCAGCCGGCGTTCGGGCCATGCCTTCCGAGTCATCTCGTGACCCCCATCGCGGCCAGGTGCTCGGCCACTCTCGCGCTGAGCTTCTCGACCTCCGCGTCGAGATCACTCACGGTCTCGGCATAGCGATAGCCCAGGACGTTCAGACGATGAACGAGCTTTCGGATAAGGTCGTCCAGCTCCGCCTGCGCGCCACGGGCAAAGCGGGCACCCCACTTATCGTTGATGACGAGGCTTTGGATGTCTTCGCTCGTGAGCTTGGCGTACTTGGCCAGAGTGTCGCGGTCGAGTTCGACCCGGGCTTCCTTGGCCGTCTTCTTGGCCTCAGCCTCCGCGTTCCACAGACCGATGAGCGTGGTCAGAGCAGCAACCTCGTCACTCCTCGGGTCTTCTTTCTTGGCGACCTTCAGGCGAGCGCTCGCTAGGACCTTCGAGATCTTGTCATCGTCCATCGCGTCAGCGAGGAGTCCCTCCTCGCCCGAGTTCTCTTCGACGAACTCTTCGACTGTCTGGCTGGCCTGTTCGGCAAGGGCGTTCAGTTCATCGACCTCGGCCCGTTCGGAGGCGAAGTAGCGAGCCACAACCAGGTCCGGCGGCAGCAGATCCATCTTGTACTTGCTGGCGCCACGACCTGCGCCGATGACAAGGTCCGGGGTCTCGTTGAGCTTGCGCTCCTTGTTCTCGATAGTTGGGCGTGGCTTGGCGGCGGCGTCCCAGCCTTCGCTCATGACCAGGGCGACGTCGTCGTGCATGACGTCGTTCCAATAGCTCATGAGTTGTTCGTACACGCCGTACTCGTCGACGAGTGGTCGGGTGCGGAAAGCAGCAAGCAGCGAATCGCCGACCTCCTGAATCAGGTCAGCCGGTCGGGTCGACGGCGAGATGGCGGTCAGCTCATCGACGTGCTTGTTCCACCAGATCTTGACGATCCCCTCAGTCGAGGTGGCGAGCTGCTTGTACTCTGCCGAGTCGATGACGGTCCTCTGGATGTCTGCCCGGTCAACGGCGAGCTCCGAGTAGCCCTCGCGGAGCGGCTTGAACAGCTGTGCGCGCAGGCTTGGGAAGGCGTCCCAGTAGGGCCATAGAGCGTCGAGGTCGCGGTTTGGGATGCCGCCCTTGAGGTGGGCGTGCAGGTCCTGGATGTCCTCTGGCTCCGAGCTGTCGATGTAGCGCGGAATGTTGAGGTTGTAGTCGTTCTTGGCGCTGGCGATCTCGCTGACCGGCACCATGCGCGAGTAGCGGTCGACCTCGAGTTGCCTGTTGAAGGTATCGACGATCTGGTGCACGTCACGCGGACGCAGACGGTTCTTTGGTCCGTCCTTGGCGAAGCCTCTGCTGGCGTCGATCATGAAGATGCCGGTGCGCGCCTGGGCGTCGTGCTTGTCGAGCACGATGATGCAAGCCGGGATGCCGGTCCCGTAGAAGAGGTTGGCCGGCAGACCGATGATCCCCTTGATATAGCCGCGTTTGATCAGTTCTTTGCGGATGGTCGCCTCGGCGTTGCCGCGGAAGAGCACGCCGTGCGGCAGAATCACCGCGCCCCGACCGGTCGACTTGAGGCTCTTGATCATGTGGAGCAAGAAGGCGTAGTCGCCGTTCTTCTCGGGCGGGCGGCCGAAGGTGTCGAAGCGCCCGAACTCGTTCTCGAGCCCGTTGGTCCACGACTTCACGGAGAAAGGTGGGTTCGCTACGAGGAAGTCGAAGGTGCGCAGTTCGTTCCCGATGGTGAACTGCGGACTGGTCAGGGTGTCGCCTTGGCGGATGTCAGCGGTTGCGTTGCCGTGCAGGATCATGTTCATCACGGCCAGCGCGCGGGTCGCGTTGTCCTTCTCCTGGCCGTAGACAGACAGGCCGTTCGGAGCCGAGTCAGCAACCTTGAGCAACAACGAACCAGACCCACAGGTCGGGTCGTAGACGGTCGCAGACTTGGGTGTGCTCTGGGTGATGCCGATCAGCGAAGCCATGATCCGCGAGACCTCGGCGGGCGTGTAGAACTGGCCCTTGCTCTTGCCCGACTCGGTGGCGAAGTGGCGCATCAGGTACTCGTAAGCGTCGCCCAGCAAGTCGTCGCCCTCGGCGCGTGAGCCCGAGAAGTCGAGATCCTGGAAGATGCCGACGAGCTTGGTCAGGCGGTCGACGAGCTCCTTTCCCTTGCCGAGCTTGTCGGTGTCGTCGAAGTCAGCGTTGTTGATCACGCCCTGGAGGTCGTTGGCGTCGGCCAGCGTGCGGATGGCGATGTTGATCTTCTCGCCGATGTCCGGCTTGCCCTTGAGCTTGACCAGGTCGTCGAACGAACCGCCCTCTGGCACTTCAACCAGACTGTTCGGGTCGGCCTTCGCCTTGTCCGAGACGTACTTCACGAAGAGCAGAGTCAGGACGTAATCCTTGTACTGGCTGGCATCCATGCCGCCACGCAACTCGTCCGCGCCCGCCCACAGCGAGCTGTACAGGTCCGACTTCTTCAGAGCCACTACTGCTCCATCCGTCCTGTGAGGATGTCGTCCAGGTTGCGTGCTGTCGATGCCCTTTGGCTCACTCTTGGCAGTTCTCCTTGCACCCGATCTGGTGCCTCTGTCGCCGGTTGTTCGTGTCGTCGACAGGCTATCGGCGCGGCCGGACCGAGGACGGGAGACTCGCGATGCCCGTCGATGATCGTGCCGTCGGCCGACGTGACGAAGCGCAGGCATCGGCAGGTGTCGTGCGCCGCCCCGGACAGCGGGCGGGCTGTGATCGGCGGGTAGGTCACACGGGGACAGCGAGACGCCGCCCTGCCACCTTCACACCGATGCCACCACTCCTATGTCTCCCGCACCTTCCCCCTTCCCAACCCCCATCCACCGCCACCCACACTGATTCATCGAGCTCCATCCCAAGAATCGAGGACATTCCCCGACCCGCGAACTCTCGACAAGACCCCACCAATTTCCGGGAACACACCTACTGCACCAAGGAAGCGCCACGAACTGCCTGTTCGCGCGACGTTCTGCTCACGTCTGCGTTGAATTGCTCATGAGGATCACCCTCTCCCGCAGTCGCGGGCGGCTCTCATCTGGCTCAGAGCGCTGGCTCCGAGCGTAGTCAGGCTGGGTCCAGAGTCGGTTCGAGCACGCGGACAGATCTGGACAGGCGTGCCCAAATACTCGGCAGATCTACTTCTTCAGCGTCCCGATCGACGCCCTTCTGGGCCTAGGGATAAATAGAAAGGCAACTTTCGGCACTCATCTTGTCCGAATCGAGGGGGTTGGGCGGCTTAAGGAAGCACCAGCGCAGATCAGCCGTGGCCACCGATGGCCGGCTCATCTGCCTATACGGGAGGGAGGTGTAATCGCGGTGATGGGGATGCAGAAGCTGGCGGCCGGTTCGGGCTTTGACTACCTGACCCGGCAGGTGGCCCGCAACGACGCGGTCGGCCCGGCACGCACTCCTCTGGCGGACTACTACGACGAGAAGGGTGAGGCGCCCGGTGTCTGGCTTGGGGCTGGCTGGCATCGAAGGGTTGAAGGCCGGCGATGTGGTGACCGCCGAGCAGATGGAGTTCCTGTTCGGCAAGGGCCTGCATCCGCTGGCTGCACAGCGGCTGGCCCTGCTCGGGCCGGACGCGACCGAGCAGCAGCGACGTGACGCGGTTCGGTTGGGCCGGCCCTATCGGGAGCCCGAGACCAGCACGAGCCTGTTCCGGCAGGAGCTGCACCGCCGCTACGCCGCCTGGAATCGCGAGCACGGCAACAAGCCAACCGCGAAGCTGCCCGACGATGTTCGTGCGAGGCTGCGCACCGAACTGGGTGTGGAGTGGTTCAACGCGATGGAGCACCGGGCGCCGAACGCTCGTGAACTTGCGGGGTTCATCACTCGCATGTCGAGGCCGCCCGCCACCGCCGTGGCGGGATACGACCTCACGTTCTCGCCGGTGAAGTCGGTGTCGTCACTGTGGGCGATTGCGGACCGACACACGGCGGCCCTGATTGAGAGGGCGCATTGGGCGGCGGTCACCGAGGCGCTGCGGTTCATCGAGGCAGAGGTGCTCAAGACCCGCAAGGGCCACGCCGGAGTCGAGCAGGTCGACGTCACCGGGCTCGTGGCCGCAGCGTTCACCCATCGCGACAACCGGGCCGGCGACCCGGATCTGCACACCCACGTCGCGGTCGCCAACAAGGTCCAGGCGGTCGCGGACGGCCAGTGGCGGGCGATCGACGGCAGGGCGATGCACAAGGCGATCACCGCCGCCTCCGAGACCTACAACACCGCCCTGGAAGCCCATCTCGGAGCGGCGTTGGGTGTGCAGTTCATCGACGTTCTCCGGACGGACGGACGACGGCCGGTCCGTGAGATCACCGGCGTCGATCCCCGCCTGATCCAGCTGTGGTCGACCCGCCGTCGAGAGATCAGCGCCCGGGCCGGCGCCCTGGCCAACCTGTTCCACAACGAGCACGGCCGGCCGCCCACCCCCGCGGAGCGGCAGGACCTGTACCAGCAGGCGACCCTGGAGACACGGGAGGCCAAGCACGAACCGCGGTCCCGCAACGAGCAACGAGCAGTCTGGTGGCAGCAGGCCGTCGGCCTGCTTGGTGAGCGCGAGCTGCAGGCGATGTATCGCCGCGTCTTCGACCAGAAACGCCTGCCCGCCCCGACCCTGGAAGACGCCTGGTACGGCCGGCTCGCCGGCACCGTGATCATGAACGTCGAGGACGGCCGCGCCGAATGGCAGATCTGGCACGTCCGCGCCGAAGCCCAACGCCTCGCCCGCGCCAACGGCGTGCAGTGGGACCAACTCGACGAAGCCATCCCCCGCCTGGTCGACACAGCCCTCCGCGCCTGCATCCGCCTCGAGCCGCCCGACGACGGCATCGACGAACCCGACGCGCTGCGACGCGCCGACGGTAGCTCCGTGTACCGGGTGGCGGGCGCAACCCGCTACACCTCCCAGCGGATCCTGTTCGCCGAACACCGGATCATCGCCGCCGCCGGGCAACGTGGCGGCCGGACGGCCGATGACAACTCCGTCGACGCTGCCCTGCTCACCGAACAGGCCAACGGCACCGAGCTGAACCGCGGCCAGATCCAGCTCGTCCGGGACCTCGCCACCTCCGGCCGGCGCGTCCAACTCGCCCTGGCTCCCGCAGGGACCGGCAAGACCACCGCCATGCGCGCCCTCGCCACCGCCTGGGGCTACAGCGGCGGCAACACCCTCGCCCTCGCACCATCCGCCACCGCCGCGTCCCAGCTCGGCGAGGAACTCGGCCGCGGCATCCACGCCGACACGCTCCACAAGCTCACCTACGAGATCGCGCAACCCCAACCCGCCCAGTGGGTGAACGCGGTCGATGCGAACACGCTGTTGATCATCGACGAGGCCGGCATGGCCGACACACTGCGCCTGGACTACCTGATCAGCTGGGCGCTCGACCGCGGCGCCAGCATCCGGCTCATCGGCGACGACCAGCAACTCGGCGCCATCTCCGCCGGCGGCATCCTCCGCGACATCGCCAGCAGCCACGGCGCCGCCCGGCTCGACGAAGTCCTGCGGTTCACCGACCCCGCCGAAGCCCACGCCTCCCTCGCCCTGCGCGACGGCGACCCCGCCGCCCTCGGCTACTACCTCGACCACGACCGCGTCCACGTCGGCGACCCCGACACCGCCTCCAGCCACCTGCTCGACGCCTGGCTCGCCGACAAACGCGCCGGCCTGGATGCGATCATGCTCGCCCCCACCCGCGAACACGTCGCCGTCCTCAACCAGGCGGCGCGCGAGCATCGACTGGCTGGCAGCTGTCCACGGCGCGAGGCCGACTTGGCCGACGGCAACCGCGCCTCGATCGGCGACACGATCATCACCCGCCGCAACGACCGCCGGCTCCGCGCCGGCAACGGCTGGGTCAAGAACGGCGACCGCTGGCAAGTCGACGACGTACACCGCGACGGCGCACTCGACGTCCACGACCCGAAAACGAACCGCCGGCTCACCCTCCCCGCGGACTACGTCCGCAGCCACGTCGAGCTCGGCTACGCCACCACCATCCACGGCGCCCAGGGCATCACCGCCGACACCTGCCACGGACTCCTCACCGGCCACGAGAGCAGGCAACAGCTCTACACGATGCTCAGCCGCGGCCGACACGCCAACCACGCCTACGTCCAGATCACCGGCGACGGCGACCCCCACGACCGGCTGCGTCCCGAGATCATGACGCCGGCCACGCCGACGGAACGGCTCGAGGCGATGCTCGCCCGCTCCGACATGGCAACCTCCGCCACCACCCAGCTCAGCGAACTTCGCGACGCACGGACCCTGCTCGCCGCCGCCGTCGCCTGCTACCACGACGCCATCGTCACCGCCGCCGAACACCTGGCCGGCGAGGACCTGATCACCCTGCTCGACCACACCGCCGACACCCTGGGACTCGCCGACGCCGACGCCTGGCCCGTCGCCCGCTCCCACCTGCTCATCCTCAACGCCCAAGGCGTCTCCCCTATCAGCGCCCTGCAGTACGCCGTCAACACCGAGGAACTCGACGACGCCCGCGACCCCGCGGCCGTGGTGGACCGGCGCCTCGACCTGGTCAGTCTTCGGGTTGACAACGACGAGCGGCGCCCGCTGCCCTGGCTGCCAGCCGTACCCGACAAGCTGGTGGCGGAGCCCGAGTGGCGCCGCTACCTCGCCGCGAGATGGGCGCTCGTCACCGACCTCGCCGAACGCGTTCAGCACGACGCGGCCACAGATCAGAGGATCCCCCGGTGGGCCGCCGCGCTCGTCGAGCGGCCAACACCCGACACGCTCGCGCAGATCGAAGTGTGGCGCGCCGCCCACGCAATCCCCGACACCGACCTGCGGCCCACCGGACCCGCCCAGCACCACCTGGTCGAGGCCCGCTCACAGCACCACCTCGACAGCCTGCTCGCCGGCGAGTCCGAAGCCGTGCTCGCTTGGCTCGACCGCATCCACCAAGCCGCGCCCGGCACCATCGACGACCCCGCCACCATCCGGCTCGCCCGAGAATGCGCCGCGCTGGACCCCAAGGGCCGCGGCCTCCCCAAGCATCTCGCGGCGGCGGCCCGGGAGCCGCTGCCCGACGACCACAAGGCCGACGCACTGCGCTACCGGCTCGAGCCCTGGCTGGTCGAGATCTGGGAAACCTACTGGCCGCCCCAACAGGCCCACACCGACCCCCGCCGCCACGAGCCGATACCCCTGAGTCGTCACCGAAACCCCGGCATCGGCATCTGAACACCCGCCGCCCGGCACCCGCCGGGCACCACCGAAGGAAGGAATCGATATGGCCATCCCGCACACCCAACGCGTCGAACCCGAATGGATCTCCCTGCGCGAAGCCGCCCGCATCTATGCAGTCAGCACCTACACCCTGCGCCGCCGGATCGCGACGGGCCACCTGCCCGCGGTAAAGCTCGGCTACAAGCTCATCCGCGTCCGCATCACCGACCTCGACAAGCTCTTCCCCGCGATCCCCACCACACGACCGGAAGATCGCTACCGGGGGTGGTGACGTCGTGTCGGGGCGCCACCGCCGACGGTTGAAACGGCTGCCTGCTGGGCTCCGGGTGGCGCTCCACCGGGTGCTGTGAGTGAGGCCCTCCGTTGAGATGCGCAACTTGAGAGTGTTGGTGGCTCCGCCAAGCGATAATGCCGTTATGGCATTGAGTGGCGACAACCCAATCAAACTAGGTGCCGATGACCGCCTGCAGAGGTTGAAGGGCGCGCAGAGCTTGGCGGAGGATATCCGTGATGTCGACGCATCTGAGGGCTATGTTGTGGGCATCGTCGGTCCATGGGGGTCGGGCAAGACCTCCATAGTGAACATGGTGCGCGAAGCGCTCCAAGCTGAACCGCCCGTCCCCGTCATCGACTTCAACCCTTGGCTCTTTTCGGGCACGGACGAACTTGTCGATGCATTCTTTCGTGAGCTCTCAGCGCAGTTGAAACTCAGGGCTGGCCGCCTCAGCCAGATCGCTGAGGCCATCGACGACTACAGCGCGCTGCTCAGCCCAGTTGAGGCGATCCCCGTCTTGGGTGCTTGGTTCGCTCGGTTTCGAGGAGCTGCGAGCGTAATCAACGAACTGCAACAGAAGCGCAAGGGCAGTGTCAGCGCACAGCGGGACAAGCTCGCCAAGAAGTTGGGCGAACTAGAGGCGCCTATCGTCATCGTGATCGATGACATCGACCGGCTCGAGTCCCGTGAGATCCGCGACATCTTCAAGCTCGTCCGGTTGACGGCTAGCTTCCCCAATCTGATCTACGTGCTGGCGTTCGATCGAGAGCGGGTGGAGGAAGCACTAAGTCAGTCAGGCTTCGACGGGCGGTCGTACCTCGAGAAGATCGTCCAGCTTGGGATCAGCGTCCCCGCCGTACCGGACCCGGTCCTGCTCCGGCAGCTCGTTGAGGCGCTTGACGCCGGGCTCAACGACCTTGACGTGCGCTTCAACCAAGATGCCTGGCCGGATGTCTTGATGGAAGTCGTGCGACCCCTGGTGGGCACCATGCGAGACGTTAAGCGCTATGCCGCGGCTGTCCGATCGAAGGTGCGTGTGCTGGGTGGCCAGGTCGAGCTCGTAGATGTGTTCGCACTGGAGGCAATACGCATCTTCCTACCCGATGTGTTCCAAGCGCTGATCAGCGCTCGGGAGGGCCTCACTACGCCCTCCGGATGGGATTCTCGATACGAGAGCCCTCATCTCAAACAACAGGTTGACCAGCTTGTGGAGACTAGCGGCTCACGTAGCGAGCTCGTGCGCTCCTTGATTCGCCGGGTGTTCCCGGCCGCTCAACGTCACATCGAAAACAACAGCTATGGATCCGACTGGATGAAGACATGGCTCAAGAATCGCCGTGTCGCCCATCCCGACGTCCTCGCCGCGTACCTGGAGCTGGTGGCAAATGAGGCGTTGGTGGCATTTGGTCTTGCTGAGCAGGCGTACAGGGTGCTCGACGATGAAGCTGTTCTTGCGGAGCTTCTCCGAAGCTACGATCTCGACGCACTACAGGATGTCATCGCGGCCCTAGAGGCATTTGAGGGCGAGTACCCGCTGGGGGCGGTCGTCCCTGCAGCGAGGGTTCTGCTTAACCTCCTGCCGAGCCTGCCCGAACGGCCACAAGGGATGCTGTCGTTTGGAGGAACGCGCTTGGTCGTGACTCGCGTGGTGTTGCGACTGCTTCGTCAACTGGAGTCGCCAGAAGCGGTACTGCAGGCGGTAGAGAGCATCCTTGCAGCAGTGCCGTCCCTCTCATCGAGGCTCGAGTTGGTCAGCATGGTTGGTCATCGGGAAGGAACCGGACACAAGCTGGTCACGGAAGCGGCAGCCGCGGATCTCGAGCGTGATCTGCTTGCGGAACTCGAAGCTGCAACACCCGACTCGCTCGTACAGGAGAAGAACCTCTTGCATCTGCTTCTCACTCCGAAGTTCTTCGTTGATGGGCGCGTGGTGCAGGTCGACGCATCAGCTACGGCTCTGGCGGCGGCGGTGCTTCTTGACGGTCGCAGCGTCGTTCGAAGCCAGAGCGTAGGTAGCAGGGCCGTCCATCGAACCACCCGCTTGCACTGGGACGTGCTGGTCGACATCTTCGGTGGTGAGGATGGCGTGAAGAAGGCGATCGAGGGGTTGCGCGGCACCGAGGACCCCGAACTGCAGGAGGTCATCTCGCTGGCCGACCGTTATCTGACTGGGTGGCGGCCACCCGAGTGGGGCGACTAGATGAACTAGAGCGTTCACGAGCAGCCAGGTCGCCGCGCTGGCGTCAGTGCCTAGGCCGTGCCGAGTGGTTCATGTTCCACGTATGTTCCACGCGGCCTAGGCTGAGACAGCCAATGTGCCTCCCACAAGGCAATTAAATGGTCGGGCTGACAGGATTTGAACCTGCGACCCCTTGACCCCCAGTCAAGTGCGCTACCAAGCTGCGCTACAGCCCGTTGTTCAGTTGTGCGGACCTCCGGTCCGGCTGGTCACTGTACTAGATCGAGAGGGCTGCGCTCACATCGGCGCGACTTGGCGCCGTGGAGGAGTCTGCCGAAAGCCGCCTGCGCGCGGGCACGCCGGGTCTAGCCTGAATTGGTCGGTCGGAGCGATCCGGCGTGGTCCTGCCACCCCACGCAGCTCTGCCGACGCGCAACGTCGCGTTCCCGGATGGAAGAGGGCCCAATGAAGATCGCCGAAGCCGCTACCGACTTCCTCGCCTACAAACGGATCGCCGTCACCGGGGTGTCCCGCACCCCCGGCAGCCACGGCAGCAACGTCGTCTACGACCGCCTCGTCGAGCGCGGCTACGAGGTGTTCCCGGTCAACCCCAACGCCACCGAGCTCGGCGGCAAGCCGGCCTACCCGAACCTGGCCGCCATTCCCGGCGGCGTGGAGGCCGTCGTCATCGGCACCGCACCCACCCACGCCATGGAGACCATGAAGGAGGCCGTCGACCTCGGCGTCAACCAGGTCTGGATGCACCGCTCCGTCGACGCCGGCAGCGTCTCCCCCGAGGCCACCGCCTACGGCCGCGAGCACGGCGTCCGCGTCATCGACGGTGGCTGCCCGCTCATGTTCGACCCCACGGCGGACGGCGCCCACAAGGCCATGTGCGCCGTGCTCAAGCTGTTCGGACGGGTGCCGCGCACGGTCGAGTGACGGCGGGCTGGGTTTCGACAAGCTCAACCAGCGCTGGGCGGGTTCGACAAGCTCAACCAGCGCTGGGCTGGTTTCGACAAGCTCAACCAGCGCTGGGCGGGTTCGACAAGCTCAACCAGCGCTGGGCGGGTTCGACAAGCTCAACCAGCGCTGGGCGGGTTCGACAAGCTCAACCAGCGCTGGGCGGGTTCGACAAGCTCAACCAGCGCTGGGCTGGTTTCGACAGGCTCAACCGGCGACAGGGCGGTTTCGACAGGCTCAACCGGCGCTGGGCGGGTTCGACAGGCTGGTTTCGACAGGCTCAACCAGCGACAGGGCGGTTTCGACAAGCTCAACCAGCGGCAGGGCTGGTTTCGACAAGCTCAACCAACGACAAGCTCAGCCAGCGTTGGACTTCGCCAGGCGGCGCCACTTGGTGAGGGCGCGCTCGGTGTAGCCGTTGGGTTCGGTGCGGCCGGTGAAGACGAGTTCGAGCGCGGCCTGGAACGGTTCGCTCGCGGTCAGGTCGTCGGCCATCGGACGGTAGCCCGGCTCACCGGCGTTCTGCCGGTCGACCAAGGCCGCCATCTCGGCGAACACCCCCAGCACCTGGCCCTCGTCCACGATGCCGTGGTGCAGCCAGTTGGCGATGTGCTGGCTGGAGATCCGCAGGGTCGCCCGGTCCTCCATCAGCCCGACCCCCTCCAGGTCCGGCACCGTCGAGCACCCGATGCCCAGCCCAACCCAACGCACCACGTAGCCCAGGATTGACTGCGCGTTGGTGCGCAGTTCATGCTCCACCTGCGCCGGCGAGGGCCGCTCCCCCAGCACCGGCACGTGCAGCAGCAGCCGCCGGTCCGTCGTCCGCCCGGCCAGCTCGCGCTGCCGCCCGGCCACGTCCACCCGCAGGTAGTGCAGCGCGTGCAGGGTCGCAGCGGTCGGCGAGGGCACCCACGCGCAGTTCGCCCCGGCCAGCGGGTGCACGATCTTCTGGTCCACCATGTCGGCCATCGCCGCCGGCTTGGCCCACATCCCCTTGCCCACCTGCGCCTGCCCGGTGAACCCCATTGCCAGCGCCACATCGACGTTGCGGTCCTCGTACGCGGTCATCCAGGTGGCCGACTTCATGTCGGTCTTGCGGATCATCGGCCCGGCGGCGAAGTCGGAGTGGATCTCGTCACCGGTGCGGTCGAGGAAGCCAGTGTTGATGAAGATCACCCGCCTGGCCGCGGCGGCGATGCACGCTTCGAGGTTCAGCGACGTGCGCTTCTCCTCGTCCATGATCCCGACCTTCATCGTGCCCGCCCCGAGCCCGAGGACCTCCTCAACGGCCCCGAACAGCTCGACGGTCAGCGCCACCTCGTCCGGCCCGTGCTGCTTTGGCTTGACCAAGTAGATGCTGCCTGCGCGCGAGTTGCGCACGCGGCCCAGGCCGCGCAGGTCGTGCAGGGCGGCGGTGGCCGCCACCAGCGCGTCCAGCACGCCCTCGGCCACCTCCGCGCCCGCGGCAGTGCGGACGGCGTCGGTCCACATGTGGTGGCCGACCGTGCGGACCAGGAGCAGCGACCTGCCCGGCAGCTCCAGGCCGCTGCCGTCGGGTGCCGTGTAGTGCCGGTCGCCGTGCTGGGAGCGGACGACCGTGCGCCCACCCTTGTCGAACGTCGCGCTCAGCGCACCGGTCATCAGCCCGAGCCAGGTGCGATAGGCGGCCGCCTTGTCCTCGCCGTCGACGGTGGCCACCGAGTCCTCGAGGTCGACGATCGTGGTGACCGCGGCCTCCAGCAGCACGTCGGCCACCCCGGCGTGGTGGCCGCGGCCCACCGGGTGGTCCCGGTCGATCCGCAGCTCGACGTGCAGCCCGTGGCGCACCAGCAGGACCGCTGCTTCGGCGTGACCCGCGAACTGGCTAGCATCGGCCAGCCCCGTCTCCCCCGCCGGGGTGGACGCCACCAGGGCACCGTCCCGCACGGTGTAGCCGGTCACGTCGGCATGACGCGCCCCGGCCAGCGGGAAGAGCTCGTCGAGGAGTTCGTCCGCCGCTGCGATCACCTGCGCGCCCCTGCGCTCGTCGTAGCCGGGCTCGAGCTCGTGGTCCAGCGGCAGCACGTCGGTGCCGTAGAGGGCGTCGAACAGCGAACCCCAGCGCGCGTTGGCTGCGTTCAGCGCGTACCGCGGCACGGTCGAGGGCACCACCAGCTGCGGGCCGGCCACGGCCGCGATCTCCGGGTCAACGCCGGCCACCGCAACCCGCACCCCCTGCGGCACGGGCGCCAGGTAGCCCAGCTCGGTGAGGAACGACTCGTAGGCTGCCGGGTCGGACGCGCCGTGCTCGCCGTGCCAGCCGTCCAGCGCGGCCTGCAGCTCGTCTCGCCTCGCCAGCAGGCTGCGCAGCGGGCCCTCGAACCGCTCCTGCAGCCCAGCCAGCCCCTGCCACCAGTCGCCGGGCTCGATGCCCAGCCCGGGCAGCAGCTCCTCGGCCACGAAGGCCGCCAGGTGCTCGTCGACCTGCAGTCCTGCGATGGTCACCGTCATTGGTGTTCCTCTCGGCTCGTCGCTTGCTCTGCATTCTCCCCGAGCCGGGACGCTGGTTGGCCGATTCCGGCCAGATTGGTCAGGCCAATGGTGGGGCGGCGCGTCCGCACGGCTTTCCCACCGCGCACCCGGCAGCCGGAATACGCTCGACCCGTGCTCGCACCTACTCCCATGCTCCGTCCCGGACCGCTGGACGTTTCCGGGCTGTTCGCCGCCTCGTTCGAGGCCCTGAAGCGCAGGTTCGGCCTCTTCGTGCTGCTGGCGCTGCTGCCGTCCCTGGTCGCGATCGTGCTGATCGGCGCCGGGGTCGCCCTGATCGTCTCCTCCCTGGTGGCGGCCGGCTCCGGTGCGCGTGCCCTGTCCGCCGGCGTGATCGTCGGCATCGTGGTGCTGCTGCTCGCCGTTGTGGCCACGGTGCTGGCCCAGCTGAAGGCGCAGTCGATGAGCACCCTGGCCGCCTACGAGGTGGCCCAGGGCCAGCGTCCCGACGTGGGTGGCCTGTTCCGCCGCACGGCCGGCTTTCTGCCGCGGATGACGGCGGTGATCCTGATCTTCGCCGCTGCAGCGGTGGCGGTGTACCTGCTGGTGTTCTTCCTCGCGCTGTCCTTCGCCGGCGCGCTGGACGGCAGCTCCGGCGGCGGCGCTGCCCTGCTCGGCGGCCTGCTGTTCCTGCTGATCCTGGCGCTGATCCCGGTGGCGATCTTCCTGCAGGTGAAGCTGCTCTACATCGTGCCGGTGGTCACCATCGAGCAGGCCGGGGGCATCGACGCCATCAAGCGCTCCTGGCAGCTCACCCGCGGCGCCTTCTGGCGCACCCTCGGCTACTACCTCGTGGCCGGCCTCGCCGTCACCGCGATCGGCTACCTGATCAGCCTCGTCGGCCAGTTCGCCCTGGCGCCCGGGCTGGCCGGCCTCAACACCAGCGACCCCGGCCAGGCAATGGCTGCCCTCGCGATGCTCGGGCCGGCCTACTTCCTGCTGATCGTGGTGCAACTCGCCGTCCAGCTGGTCACCCAGCCGTTCATCTACGCCTACACCACCTACATGTACGTCGACCAGGTGCGGCGCTCCGAGGCCCCGGCCTACCCGCAAGGTCCGTACGGCGGCCCCCAGCCGGGCGCATGGGGTGGTCCGGAGCCAGGACCGTGGGACAGCCCCCAGCCGGGTCCGTACAACGGGCCCCAGCCGGGTGGTCACGGCGGCCCGTACGGCGGGCCCCAGCCCGGCGGGTACGGGACGCCGCCGGGTGCATACGGGACGCCGTCGGCAGGGCCTGGCCAGGGCGGCTGGCCGCCTGCGCCGCCGTCCCAGCCTCCGCAGGGGCCCGGACCGCAGCGGTTCTGAGCAGCCGGCTCAGCGGTCCTTGCGCTTCTCCCTCGCCCGCACCTGCACGCTCACCGGCGATCCGCGGAAGCCGAAGTCCTCACGCAGCCGACGCTCGACGAAACGGACGTACTGCGGGTCGAACTGCCCGGAGGTGAACAACGCGAAGGTGGGCGGGCAGGCGTGGGCCTGGGTGCCGAACAGGATCCGCGGCTGCTTGCCCCCGCGCACCGGGTGCGGGTGGGCCGCTGCCAGCCGGCCGAGGAACGCGTTCAACTTGCCGGTGGAGACCCTGGTCTCCCAGCCCTCCAGCGCCTCCTCGATCGCCTTGCTCAGCCGGTCGACGTTGCGTCCGGTGAGGGCCGAGATGTTCACGCTGGGCGCCCAGGCGAACGCGCGGATGTCCTGCTCCACCTCCCGGGCTAGGTAGCGGCGACGCTCCTCATCGGTGAGGTCCCACTTGTTGTAGGCGATCACCATCGCCTTGCCGGCCTCCTCGACCATGGTGAGGATCCGCAGGTCCTGGTCGCTGATCGTCTCCGACGCGTCCAGCACGACGACGCACACCTCGGCGCGCTCGATCGCGCTCTGCGTGCGCAGCGAGGCGTAGTACTCGTGACCGGAGGCCTCCTTGACCCGCCTGCGCAGGCCTGCGGTGTCGATGAACCGGTAGACCACCCCGCCCACCTCGACCAGCTCGTCCACCGGGTCCACCGTCGTGCCCGCGACGTCGTCCACCACCGCGCGCCGGGAGTTGGCCACCTGGTTCAGCAGCGAGGACTTGCCGACGTTGGGACGGCCGACGATCGCCACCCTGCGGGGGCCGCCGACCTCGGTGTCGCCGGCCATCGGCGCGTCGGGCAGCACGTGCAGCAACGCGTCCAGCAGGTCGCCGGTGCCGCGGCCGTGCATCGCCGAGACCGGGTGCGGCTCGCCCAGCCCGAGGTTCCACATGGATGCGGCGTCGGCCTCCTGGCGCAGGTCGTCCACCTTGTTCGCAGCCAGCACCACCGGCTTGCGGCTGCGGCGCAGCACCTCCACCACCGCCTCGTCCACGTCCTGGGTGCCGACGGTGGCGTCCACGACGAACAGCACCACGTCGGCTGCGGCGATCGCCAGCTCGGCCTGCTCCGCGATCTGGGCGGCCATGCCCTTGGCGTCGGGCGCCCAGCCGCCGGTGTCGACGATCACGAACTCACGGCCGTTCCACTCCGCGTCGTAGCTCACCCGGTCGCGGGTGACGCCGGGGATGTCCTGCACGACGGCCTCGCGGCGGCCGATGATCCGGTTCACCAGCATCGACTTGCCGACGTTGGGCCGGCCCACCACGGCCACGACGGGCTTGACCACGTCCAGTTCTGCGGTCTCGGTCATGGGTGGCTCCTCAAAGTCTGCTGCGCGACTGATCAGGTTACTGCACGCGCCGCACGGCCGGTCCCGCGCGCGGGTGCCACAATCCTCGGGTGGGGCCGGACGGGACGCCAACGGGCGAGATCGCGAAGGCGCACTGGCTGGACGGCGAGCGGCTGCGGGTCTACCCCAGGATCTTCCTCGGCGTGTTCGTGCTGGCCGGCCTCGGCTACGGGTTGACGCTGCGCGACGGCATCGACTTCCGCGGGCAGGTGCTTGGTGCGGACTTCCTCGCCTTCTACAGCGCGGGCCGGCTCGCGCTGGCCGGGCGGGCTGTCGAAGCCTGGAACTTCGCTGTGCTGCTGCCGGTGCAGCAGGAGGTCTTCGGCGCCTACACCGGCTTCGGCTTCCCGTGGTTCTACCCGCCGCCGTTCCTGCTGCTGGTGGCCCCGCTGGCCCTGCTGCCGCACGCGCTGGCCCTGCTGGTCTTCGTCGGGGCCACCGCTGCCGGCTGGTGGGCGACGCTGCGCCGCGCGATCGGACGGCCGGGCGCAGGCTGGCTGGTGGCCGCGTTCCCCGGGCTGTGGGTCTGCGCAGCGCAGGGCCAGAACGGCCTGCTCACCGCAGCGCTGGCCGGAGGCTCGCTGCTGTCGCTGCAGCGGCGTCCGGTGCTGTCGGGGGTGCTGCTCGGCCTGCTGGTCGTGAAGCCGCACCTGGCCGTCGCGTTCGCCGTGGCGCTGCTCGCCGCACGGGCCTGGAAGACGATGCTCACCGCGGCCGGCACGGCCCTGGCCGCCCTCGGGGTGAGCATGCTCGTGCTGGGCCCAGGGGTGCTGACCGCGTGGCTGGCGAGCCTGCCGCTGGCCAGCGCGGCCACCGAGTCGGGGGCGCTGCCGTGGACGAAGATGCCCTCGGTGTTCGCGATGCTGCGGCTGCTCGGGCTCGGCACCGAGTGGTCGTACGCGCTGCACGCCGTGGTTGCCGTGGCGGGCGCTGTGGCGGTCTGGGTGGTGTGGCGACGCACCGAGTCCCTCGACCTGCGGGGTCCGGTGCTGATCGCTGCCACCTTCCTGGCCAACCCGCACGTGCACGACTACGACCTGGTCTGGCTGGCGTTCGCGATCGCCTGGCTGGCGCGGCACGCCCTGCGCCACGGCTGGTGGCGCGGTGACCGGGAGGTGCTGGTGGCCTGCTGGCTGCTGCCGGTGGTCTCCACCGTGTTGGCTGCGGCCACCCGCGTCCAGGTCGGCCCGGTGGTCCTGGTGCTGCTCGCCTGGGTCACGCTGCGTCGCGTGCTGGTCAAGGGGGCCCCGACAAGTCCCGGTTGATCGAGCCGTTCCTTCCCCGCCTCGCTACGCGAACTGGCTCTTCACTACCCGTATACGCGTAGCGAAGGCCAGTACGCGTAGCGAAGGCCAGTACGCGTAGCGAAGGCGAGGAGACGTAGCGAAGCCAGGCCGGGCTGGCGGACGGACGGACGGTCAGGCGCGCAAGGCCACCAGGTCGAGGACGGCCTGGATGGTCTCCTCGAGGCTGAGGTAGGTGCAGTCGAGGTGGGTGACTCCGTCGGCGGCGGTGGTGAAGTTCACCAGCTTCGAGTCGTCGGAGTCGCGGCGCAGCACCTGGTCGGCGAGTTGGTCGGCGTCCAGCCGTCCGCCGAGGTCGGCGTGGCGGCGGGCCATCCGGATCTCGGGGTCAGCGGTGAGCAGCAGCCGGACGTCGGCGTCGGGAGCCACGACCGTGGTGATGTCGCGGCCCTCGGCAACGATCCCTGCCGGCGCGGCGTCGATGATCGCCCGCTGCCTGGCCACGAGGTTCGCCCGGCACTCGGCCACCGTCGACACGGCGCTCACCTTCGCCGAGATCTCCGGCTCCCGGATGGCCGTGGTCACGTCCCGCCCGTTCACCCGCACCCACTGGTCGTCGGGGTCGGTGCTGATCTCGAGGTCGGCACCGAGGGTCGCCTCGATCACCCGGGCCTCATCCGCGGGGTCCACGCCGGCGTCGAGGAACGCGCAGGTGACCGCCCGGTACATCGCTCCCGTGTCGAGGTAGGCCAGGCCGAGGGCCTTGGCCACCCCACGCGAGGTGGTGGACTTGCCGGAGCCGCTGGGCCCGTCGATGGCGATCACGAGACGATCGGTTGGCATGTTGCTCCTAGTCAGGGTTGGGGATCGCGGTCGCGGATGGTCCAGCCGGCAGCAGTCATCGCAGCGGCCAGGTCATCGGCCCGGTCGGGGGCCACCTGCACCGAGAGCCAGCCGACTTCACGTTCGAGGTCGTGGTCGATCGAGAGGTCCTCGATGTTGACCCCGGCAGCCTCGATGTCACGGAACAGCCGGGCGAGCGCGCCGGGGGCGTCCGGGATCTCGACCACGACGTGTGCGTAGCTCACCACTGCGAGCCCGTGCTTGCCGGGCAGCGCCCTGGTGCCGGCCTGGCCGCGTTCGAGCACCTCGGCCAGCCCGTCGCCGTCGAGCACTTCGAGCAGCTCTGCCAGATCGGCCTGGACGGCGGCCAGCTCGGTCCGGATCGCGCCGGCGTTGGCGCGGATGATCTGCTGCCACAGCTGGGGGTCGGAGCCGGCGATCCGGGTGACGTCGCGCAGCCCCTGCCCGGCCAGGCGCAGGTGCTCCGCCGGCACCTGCGTGAGCCGTCCGGCCACCAGCACCGACAGCAGGTGCGGCAGGTGGGAGACCTGGGCCACGGCCTCGTCGTGGTGGGCCGCGCCCATCGTCACCCTGCGCGCGCCGCACAGTCGCGCCACCTCCTGCACGTCCAGCACCGCGTGGGCTGCGGAAGTATCGTGCGGGGTGACCACCCAGGTGCGGTCGAGGAAGAGGTCGGCGTCGGCGGTTAGCGGCCCGACGTGCTGGGAGCCGGCCATCGGGTGCGAGCCGACGTAGCGGGACAGGTCGGCCCCGGTGCCGCGCAGCGCCGCCAGGACGGTGCCCTTGACCGAGCCGACGTCGGTGACGGTGGCATTCGGGTAGGCCTGCAGCGCCTTCGCGATCACCTTTGGCAGGGCTGCCGGCGGGACGGCCACCACCACCAGCCGGACGTCCTCTGCGACGGGGGCGGCCGTGGTGCCGGCGCCGCGGGAGGCCGCCACCCGGGCGTGGCTGGACACCTTGTCCTGCAGGTGGACGGTGAGGCCGGCGCGGGTGAGGGCGTGGGCCACCGATGCTCCCACCAGACCTGTCCCCACCACCAACGCCGGGGACAACGCTCGGTCGCTCACTCCCCCGCCTTCCTGGACATCTGTGGATGGACCTGACCGCCGGTCAGCCTACTCAACCCGCGGCTCCTCCCCGCCGAGCGCCACCGTTCCGGTCGAGCGCCTGTGCCCGGGTACAGGCGCTCGACCGCAAGGGTGGCGTTCGAGCCGAAGGGTGGCTCGGCAGCAGCGTCTGGCAGCGGCACGACCGAGCCGGGCTCAGGCTTCCGAAAGCTCGGCGGGCAACCCCGGGGGCCGCGGGCCGCTGTAGTCGGGCCCGTAGGCCCCGGGCGCCGGCCGTCTGCGCCGCACGGGGGCGACTTGGCCCGCCGCCAGCCGTCGGGTGAACACCAGGAAGCCGGTGTGGCCGCTGGTGCCGTGGCCCGGACGGATCGCCAGACCCTCGGCGTGCCACTCCCTCGCCGAGTACTCCCTGGCCACCGGCTCGGTGAAGCCGCCGTGTGCGCGCAGGGTGTCCATGGTGCGGCCGAGCTGGGTGGTGGTGGCCACGTAGCAGCAGAGCAGCCCGCCGGCCACCAGGACCCCGGCCACAGCGTCCACGCACTCCCAGGGGGCGAGCATGTCCAGCACCGCCCGGTCGACCTCTTCGGGACCCAGTTCTGTGACCAGGTCACCGACGCGCAGCGTCCAGGCCGGGTGCGGGCTGCCGAAGAAGCTGGTCACGTTCTTCTCCGCGATCGCGGCGAAGTCGGGCCGGCGCTCGTAGGAGTACAGCCGCCCCGTGCTGCCGATGGCGCGCAGCAGGAAGATGCTCAGCGAACCCGAGCCGGCGCCGGCTTCCAGCACCCTCGCGCCGGGGAAGATGTCGGTCTGCACGAGGATGTGCGCCGCGTCCTTCGGGTAGACCACCGCGGCGCCTCGCGGCATCGTGACGGTGAACTCCTCCAGCAGCGGCCGGAACGCCAGGTACTCCACGCCGCCGGCCGAGCGGGCCACCACGCCCTCGGGCCGGCCGATCAGGTCGTCATGTCCGATGCCGCCCTTGGTGGTGTGGAACACCCCGCCGGGAGCCAGCAGCACCGAGTGACGGCGGCCCTTGGGGTCGGTGAGGGTGACCCGTTCCCCCGCCACCAGCGGCCCGGTGCGCACGCCGCTCACTTCCTCACCCACGCGTTATCCCCCACAGTCCTAGTGCCTGCCCACTGCCGAAAGCCTCTCCGACAAGGGTCACGCCCTTGCCGACGAACAGGATGCCGTCGCCCTGCGAGACCGGCAGCACCGTGGCGTCCACCGCTGCCTGCTGCTGCAGCTCGGTGAGCGCCACCGTCCGCGCTGCGCCGTTGGTGGTCCGTGACCTGCGCTCCAGGGCGGACAGCTTCGCCGAGCTGCCTTCGAGCGGACCGGCGAGGTAGCGCTGCAGCCAGCCGGTCGCGTTGTTCACCCAGGCCGGCTGGTCGCTCAGCCAGAGGTCGGCTGCTCCGCTGGTGACCAGCCGGACGCTGACCCCGTCCAGGCCTTCGATGCGGTCGCGCAGCAGGCTGGCGAGGTCGCCGTGGCCCGGCGCGGTCGGACGGTAGCCGAGCGTCAGCTTGACCCGGTCACCGTCCAGCCCCGGCAGCCGGGGACGGCCGCCGAGTGCGAAGGAGGTCGCATGACCCGTGACGCCCACCGGCACCAGGGAGTCGAGCGTGCGGTCCGGCTGCAGGGCGCGGGCCACTCCCTGCCGCAGGGCCGGATCCGCGCGCCACCTGGACTCCGGGCTCCACGCCAGGTGGGTGACGCGCATGCCAGGCAGCGGGAACCGGGTGAAGCCCAGCTTGGTCGCCTTGTCCGTGCTGGCCGCCATCTCGTCGGTGAGCCGCTGCAGGGCTGCGTTGTCCAGGCTGCGCCAGACCACGTCCGCCGTGCCGTCGGCGATCGCTGCCTCTGCCGCGACGGAGTCGGCCAGCACGGCCAGGCGCAGCTCCTGCAGCAGCCCGGCCTTGGGGCCGATGTACTTGTCGAAGCGGCTGAACGCCACCTGGCCCGGCTCGATGGTGCGCACCTCGTAGGGGCCTGAGCCGATCGGCAGGGTCTCCAGCGGCAGGGCCGTGTCGGGGTTGAACGCCTCGGAGTCGACGATCGAGACGGCCTGCCCGGCCAGCGCGTAACCGAACTGGTTGTCCGCCCAGGACAGGTGGAAGGTGACCGTCCGCTCGTCCGGGGTGTCGATGCGCTTGAGGGCGGCCAGCAGCGGCACCGAGGTGTTCTGCGGGCTGAGCCGCAGCGCGCGCTGGATGCTGAACTTCACGTCGCCGGAGTCGAGCACGTGGCCGTTGTGGAAGAACATGTTCTCCGGCAGCTTGCACTCATACACCAGCCGCGAGGTGAACAGGCAGTCGGTGGCGGCGTCCGGCTTGAGCTCGCCCGTGCCGGGCAGCACCAGCATCAGGCGCTGGTAGATGCTGTTCACCAGGATCGAGTCGCTGTCCTCCACGGCCACGGCCGGGTCGGCGGTGGTGATCGGGCCGGTGGTGGCAACGGTGAACTCCCGTGGCGTCGCGCTGCCGGACGGGCTGGTGGTCGGCGGCGCGACGGTCGGGGTGCAGGCCGCGAGGAGGCCGCCGAGCAGCGCTACCGTCGCCGTCACCAGGGCGGCGCGGCGGACGCGACCGTCAACGGGCATTGAAGTACTTCGCCTCCGGGTGGTGCACGACGATGGCATCGGTGGACTGCTCAGGGTGCAGCTGCAATTCCTCCGAGAGCTCCACGCCGATCCGCTCCGGCCGCAGCAGTGCCACCAGCTTCGCCCGGTCGGCGAGGTCGGGGCAGGCCGGGTAGCCGAACGAGTAGCGCGACCCACGGTAGGCCTGGTCACGGATCATCGCGTCCACGGCACCGTCGCCAGCCAGCCCCAGCTCCGCCCGGACGCGCGCATGCCAGTACTCAGCCAGCGCCTCGGTGAGCTGCACCGAGAGCCCATGGAGCTCCAGGTAGTCGCGGTAGGCGTCGGCGGCGAACAGCTGGCCGGTGGCCCGGGCCGCGCCAGCGCCCATCGTCACCAGCTGCAGGGCGATCACGTCCGGCCCGGCCTCGGCGGCCTCTGCTGCGTCCCGGAAGAAGTCGGCCAGGCACAACCTGCGGTCGCGGGACTGCCGCGGGAACGTGAACCGGGTGAGTTCGCGCGCGGGGTCGTCCGGGTCACCGATCACCAGCGTGTTGCCCTCCGAATGGCAGGGCCAGTAGCCGTAGACGACGGCGGGCTCGAACAGCGACTCGGTCTGGATGCGGTCGAGCCAGCGGCGCAGCCGGGGCCGACCCTCGGTCTCAACCAGTTCCTCGTACCCCGGCCCGCCGGACGCGCCGCGCAGGCCCCACTGGCCCATGAACGTCGCGCGTTCGTCCAGCCAGCCGGCGACGTCGGCCAGCTTGACGCCCTTGACCACGCGGCTGCCCCAGAACGGCGGGGCCGGGACGGCGACGTCAGCGCCGCGGGCGACGTCGGAGCGGAGCGCGGTTGAACCGGAATCGGAACCGTCCCCTCCCGGTGAACCGGAATCGGAACCGTCCCCTCCGGATGAACGGGAATTGGAACCGTCCCCGGCCTGGCGGGGGCGGACGCGGCGGCGGGGCTCGGGCAGAGCCGCACCGGGCTCGCCACGCTTGACCGCCATCACCTTCTCCATCAGCGACAGGCCTTCGAAGGCGTCCCTGGCGTAGCGCACCTCACCCTCGTACAGGTCGTTGAGGTCCTCCTCGACGAACGCCCTGGTGAGGGCAGCCCCGCCGAGCAGCACCGGGAAGCCGGCCAGGCCGCGCTGGTTGAGCTCGGAGAGGTTGTCCCGCATCACCACCGTCGACTTCACCAGCAGCCCGGACATTCCGATCGCGTCGGCGTTGTGCGCGACCGCGGCTTCGATGATCGTGCTGACCGGCTGCTTGATACCGAGGTTCACCACGGTGTAGCCGTTGTTGGTCAGGATGATGTCCACCAGGTTCTTGCCGATGTCGTGGACGTCGCCCTTCACCGTGGCGATCACCAGGGTGCCCTTGCCGGCGGCGTCGGCCTTGTCCAGGTGCGGCTCGAGGTGACGGACGGCCGACTTCATCACCTCCGCTGAGGCGAGCACGAACGGCAGCTGCATCTGGCCGGAGCCGAACAGCTCACCGACCACCTTCATGCCGGCGAGCAGGTCGTCGTTGATGATCGCCAGCCCCGGCTTGGTGGCCAGCGCCTCCTCCAGGTCGGCCTCCAGCCCCTTCGCCTCGCCGTCGATGATCCGCCGCTGCAGCCGTTCGGTCACCGGCAGCGCCGCAAGTTCGGCAGCCCTTGCCTCCCTGGTGCTGGTGGTGGTGACGCCCTCGAACAACTCGAGGAAGCGGGTGAGCGGGTCGTAGCCGTCGCTGCGGCGGTCGTAGACGAGGTCCTCGGCCACCCTGCGCTGCTCTTCCGGGATGCGGGCGATCGGCATGATCCGGGCCGGCGGCACGATCGCCGAGTCCAGTCCGGCCTGGACGCACTCGTGCAGGAACACCGAGTTCAGCACCTGCCGGGCGGCCGGGTTCAGGCCGAAGGACACGTTGGAGACCCCGAGCGTGGTGTGGATGCCGGGGTACTTCGTGGTCACCTGCCGAATCGCCTCGATGGTCTCCAGCGCGTCGCGCCGGGTCTCCTCCTGGCCGGTGGCGATGGGGAAGGTGAGGCAGTCGACGATGATGTCGCCGACGGAGAGGCCCCAGTTGCCGGTGAGGTCGGCGATCAGCCGCTCGGCCACCCGCACCTTCCACTCCGCGGTGCGCGCCTGGCCCTCCTCGTCGATGGTCAGCGCCACGACGGCGGTGCCGTGCTCCTTGACCAGGGGCAGCACCCTGGCGAAGCGGGAGTCGGGGCCGTCCCCGTCCTCGTAGTTCACCGAGTTGATCGCGCAGCGGCCACCGAGCCGTTCCAGTCCGGCCTGCAGCACCGGCGGCTCGGTGGAGTCCAGCATGATCGGCAGGGCGACGGCCGTGCCCAGCCGGGACGCGAGTTCGGCCATGTCGGCAACGCCGTCGCGGCCGACGTAGTCGACGCACAGGTCGAGGAGGTGGGCACCATCGCGGCTCTGCTGCTTCGCGATGTCCACGCAGTCGCCCCAGGCACCGGCCAGCATCGCCTCCCTGAAGGCCTTGGACCCGTTGGCGTTGGTGCGTTCGCCGATGGAGAGGTAGCTGGTGTCCTGGCGCAGCGGCACGTCGGCGTAAAGGGAGGAAACCGCTGCGGTCGGGACGGGGGCGCGCGGCGCCGGTGTCGAGCCGGCGACAGCCTCAGCGAGCCGGGCGATGTGGGCGGGGGTGGTGCCGCAGCAGCCGCCGACCAGGCCCAGCCCGAACTCGCTGGTGAAGCCGGCCAGGTGGTTGACGAACTCCTCTGGGCCCATCGGGTAGCGGGCCCCGTCCGCGGTGAGTTCCGGCAGCCCGGCGTTCGGCATGCAGACCAGCGGGATGGTGGCGCCGCGCGAAAGGTGGCGCAGGTGCTCGCTCATCTCGGTGGGCCCGGTGCCGCAGTTCAGCCCGATCGCGTCGACCTCCAGCGCGGCCAGCGCCACCAGGGCCGCCCCGATCTCGCTGCCGAGCAGCATAGTGCCGGTGGTCTCAACGGTGACGTTGACGAACACCGGCAGGTCCACCCCGAGTGCTGCGCGTGCCCTGCGGGCGCCGTTCACTGCGGCCTTGGCCTGCAGCAGGTCCTGGCAGGTCTCCACCTGGAAGCCGTCCACGCCGCCGGCGATCATGGCCTCGGCCTGCAGCTGGTAGGCGTCCCGCAGCGCCGCGTAGCCGATGTGGCCGAGGCTGGGCAGCTTGGTGCCGGGCCCCATGCTGCCGAGCACGAACCTGGGCCTGTCAGGGGTGCTGGCCGTGTCCGCCGCGGCCCTGGCGACCCGCGCCCCGGCCTCGGCCAGCTCGGCGATCCGGCCGGTGGCGTCGTACTCGCCGAGCGCGGCCAGGTTGGCCCCGAAGGTGTTGGTCTCGACGCAGTCGGCGCCGGCTTCGAGGTAGGCGGTGTGGATCGCGGCCACCACGTCGGGCCGGGTGACGTTCAGCACCTCGTTGCAGCCCTCGAGTCCCTCGAAGTCGGCAAGGCCGAGGTCGTACGCCTGCAGCATGGTGCCCATGCCCCCGTCCGCCACGAGGACGCGGGAGGCCAGCGCCGAGCGCAGATCGCGGGTCATGGGGAGCAGAATAGGCGAGTCGGCCTACAGTGGGCGCCATGGCAGAAGCTCGTGGGCTGAGGGGGCTGCGCAACCCTGCGGTGGTGGCCGCGTTCGGCGGCTGGAACGACGCGGGTGAGGCAGCCAGCGGCGTGATCGACCACCTGGCGGAGCAGTATCGCGCCGAACTGGAGTTCGCGATCGACCCCGAGGAGTTCTACGACTTCCAGGTGAACCGGCCCACCACGCGGCTGGTGGAGGGTCGCAGGGAGATCGAGTGGCCCACAACGGAGGTGTTGATCGCGCGGCTGCCGGAGCGCGACCTGGTGCTGATCGGCGGGCCGGAGCCGAACTACCGGTGGCAGGAGTACACCAGCCGGCTGCTGTCGATGCTGCGCTCGGTCCGTCCCGAGCTGGTGGTGCTGCTCGGCGCCCTGCTCACCGACGCGCCGCACACCCGTCCGGTGCCGGTCAGCGGCACGGCGAGCAGTGCGGAACTCGGGGCGGAACTCGGCCTGGAACTGTCCGACTACGAGGGCCCGACCGGGATCGTCGGCGTGCTGTCGTACGAGTGCGCCCAGGCCGGGTTCCCGGTGGTGTCGATGTGGGCCTCGGTGCCGCACTACGTGGCTGAGCCGCCGAACCCGAAGGCGACCCTTGCGCTGCTCAGCCGGCTGGAGGACGTGCTGAACCTGCCGCTCGAGCCCGGTGACCTGGCCGGGGACGCCGAGCGCTGGGTGGAGCAGGTCAACGAGCTGGTGGCCGACGACCCCGACATCGCCACCTACATCACAGCTCTCGAGGAACGGCGCGACGAGGCAACGCCGACCCCGAGCGGGGACAGCATCGCCGCAGAGTTCGAGCGCTACCTCCGCCGCCGCGACCGTCGCCGCGGCTGACCTGGCGCGAAAGGAACCGTCCCTGATTCGCCGCTGGTTCGCCGGGGACGGTTCCTTTTGCGCCAGGTCAGCGGGTGGCGGCGGATTCGGCGCGGGCGCGCAGGGCCCGCACCATGGCGTCCGGGTCGGCCGAGCTGAACACTGCTGAGCCGGCGACGAAGGTGTCGGCGCCGGCATCGATGCAGCGCTCGATCGTGGTCTCGGAGATGCCGCCGTCCACCTGCACCCAGATGTCGCCGCCGGTGGCGTCCACCAGGGCCCGGGTGCGTTCCAGCTTGGGCAGGACGAGGTCGAGGAACGCCTGGCCGCCGAAGCCGGGCTCCACGGTCATCAGCAGCACCATGTCGAGTTCGGGCAGCAGGTCGGCGTAGGGCTCGATCGGCGTTGCGGGCCGCAGCGCCATCGCAGCCCTGGCACCGAGGGCACGCAACTCCCGGGCCAGCTTCACCGGGGCGTCGGACGCCTCGATGTGGAACGTGACCGACTCCGCGCCGGCCTCGGCGTAGCCCGGCGCCCAGCGGTCGACCTCGGCGATCATCAGGTGGATGTCGAGCATCTGGTCGGTGTGCCTGCGGATGCTCTCGACCATCGGCAGCCCGAAGGTGAGGTTGGGCACGAACCGGTTGTCCATCACGTCCAGGTGCACGGCGTCCGCGCTCGGGATGCGGTCGATCTCGCTGGCCAGAGCAGCCAGGTCTGCGTTCAGGATGCTCGGAGTGATTCGGATACCCACGCCCGCACCCTATCCGCCCAGCCTCCGCAGCAGGGCCAGGAACATCGCGTCCGTGCCGTGCCGGTGCGGCCACAGCTGCACGTGGTCGCCGGCGGCGGCGCCGGGCACCTCCGGCAGGTACTCCGCAGCGTTCAGGACGCTGACGCCCTGCGCGCCGGCCACCACCTGGACGGTCTCCTCCGAGTGGGGCGAGCAGGTGACGTACGCGACCACCCCGCCGGGCGCCGCAGCTTCGATGGCGCTCGCCAGCAGCTGCCGCTGCAGCTCGACCAGGCCGGGCAGGTCGGACGGACGCCGCCGCCACCGGCTCTCCGGACGGCGGCGCAGCGCCCCGAGGCCGGTGCACGGCACGTCGGCAAGGACCCGGGCGAAGCTCCCCTGACTCCACGCCGGACGGGTGCCGTCCGCGACCAGCGCCACCGGCCGACCCGGCTCCGGGTAGGCCCGCAGGTTCTCCCGCACCAGGCGGGCGCGGTGCTCCTGCAGCTCGGCCGCGACCAGGCGACTCCCCTGCTGCCTGGCCAACCCGGCCAGCAGGGCCGACTTGCCGCCGGGGCCCGCGCACAGGTCGAGCCACGGCCCCGCCGGCGCTGCGGCCCTGGCGAGGGCGAGCGCAACCAGTTGCGAGCCCTCGTCCTGCACCCCGGCCCGGCCCTGCGCCACGGCCGGAACCGCACCCGGGTCACCGTCCCGGTAGGCGCCGTACGGCGACCAGCGCGCGGGCTGCCCGCCGAGCTCTGCCACCTCGGCAAGGCCAGGACGGGCGACCAGGTGCGGCACCGGCGCGGTGTTGTCGGCGGCGAGGGCCTCAGGCAGCTCCGCAGCCGGCAGCACCCGCGCCGAGGCCTCGACGATCCAGCGCGGGTGATGGGTGGCCAGCGCCAGCCGGCCCAGCTCGTCCTCTTCGGAGCCCAGCTGTTCCAGCCAGCCCGGCCAGTCCCGTTCCGCCACCCGGCGCAGCACGGCATTGACGAGCCCGGCCACGCGCTCGCCCACCTCGAGGGCGGCCAGGTCGACCGAGGTGGCCAGGGCTGCATGGCTGGGCACGCGCATGCCCAGCAGCTGGTGGGTGCCGAGGCGCAGCACGTCCACCACTGCCGGCTGCAGGGTGTTCAGCCGCCGCCCGGCTGCGTGCTCGATCACCCGGTCGTAGCTGCCCGTCGCGCGGCACGTGCCGGCCACCAGTTCGGTGGCCAGGGCTGCGTCGGCCGGCGGCAGGCCCGCCCGCTGTCGGGCCAGTTCGAGGTTGGCGTAGGCGCCGTCGGCGCTCACGGCCCGCAGCACCCGGTAGGCCACCGTGCGGGCAGGGTCGCGGCGTCGCCTGCGGCTCACTCGAACCGTCCCGGGCCGCGCAGCCCGCGGGCCCAGTCCGCAGCGGGCAGCGGGCGCTTGCCTGCAGGCTGCACCTGCCGGAGTTCCAGCGAGCCGTCCCCGGTGCCGACGAGCACCGTGCGCTTGCCGGGCAGGACCTCCCCCGGCACCAGGCCGGCGTCCGGTCCCGGGACGGCGAGCAGCACGCGGAAGCGCTCTCCGCCCAGCTCCGTCCAGGCGACCGGCGCGGGATTGCTGGCCCGCACCTGCCGGGACAGCTCGACCGCCGGCCTGGTCCAGTCCAGCCGGGCGCCCTCCGGGGTGAGCTTCGGGGCCAGGGTGACGCCGTCGGCGGGCTGGGCCCGCGGGGCCGCGGCACCGGTGGCGAGCGCGGCCAGGGTCTCGACGAGCAGCTCGGCACCGATCGGCTGGAGCGCTGCGAGCGCCTCCCCCGCGGTCTCGGCGGCGCCCAGCTGGTAGTTCGCGGTGCCCAGCACCGGGCCGGCGTCCAGTTCCGTGACCAGCTCGAAGACCGTCACCCCGGTCAGCTCGTCGCCGGCGAGGATCGCGTGCTGCACCGGCGCGGCGCCGCGCCACCTCGGCAGCAGCGAGAAGTGGACGTTCACCCAGCCGTGCGGCGGGAGCTCGAGCAGCGCCGGTGGGATCAGGCCGCCGTAGGCGACCACCGGGCAGCAGTCCGGGGCGAGTTCGCGCAGCCGCTGTGCCAGCTCGGGATCGCGGGCTCCGGCGGGCCGCAGCACCTCGATGCCGTGCCGCTCGGCCAGTTGCGCCACCGGGCTGGGCACGGGACGGGAACTGCGGCCCTGAGGCGCGTCCGGACGGGTCAGCACCGCCACCACCTCGTGGCTGCCGTCGGCGAGGAGCGCAGCGAGGGTGTCCGCTGCCACCTGCGGGGTTCCGGCGAAGACGAGGCGCATTGCCGAAGGATACCGAGCCGCTCAGGCCGGGGGTTCGCGCAGCCGCAGCGCCAGGCGGCGGGTCGCCGCGGCCAGGTCGAGGTCCGCCATCAGCAGGCCGGGCTCGCCGTGCGGCTGGAAGGCGAGCAGGGTGCCGTCCGGACGGGCCACCGCGGACGTGGTGGGAGTACCGGCCACCGCGTAGTTGACGGTGGCGAACCAGCAGGTGTTCTCCGCGGCCCGGCACAGCACCGCGGCGTCGTGGAAGCTGTTGCGCGGGTCGGCGTACCCGTCGGGGCGGAACGCGCCGGGCTCGGGCTCGGAGTAGTGCGGGTGCAGCACCAGCTGCGCACCGGCCCGGACGGCCTGCCGGACGGTCTCGGGGTACCGCCAGCCCTCGTGGCAGATCACCACGCCGAAGGCCACGCCGCCCGCGGAGAACACTTCCCGGCCAGCCGGTGCTGCCTGGTAGCAGGCCTCCTCCGTGGGGTCGAGCTGCACCTTGTCCTGCCAGCCGAGCCGGCTGCCGTCGGCGGCCACGACGAGCGTCGTGATCCGCAGTGCGCCGTCGACGAACCGTTCGGTGCCGAGCACCACGGCCACTCCCGCCCGACCGGCTGCGGCCGCCACGTCTGCGTGGGCCTGTTCCAGCCAGCCGGGCTCAGCCGGCGGGACGGGCGCGCCGAGCGCGCGGTAGCCCGGCACGTAGCACTCCGGGAAGCAGATCAGCTGGGCACCCGCAGCGGCGGCCTGCCCGATCGCGCCGACGACGGCGGCCACGGAGGCTTCCGGGGACTCGGGGAACGGCAGGTTCGCAAGGGCGATCCGGGTGGTTGGCATGGCCGCACTCTAGGGCTACTCAGCCCAGCACCTGCGGGTCCACCCGCACGCGCACCGGCGGCTCCTTCTTCGCAGCCCGTACCGACTGCAGAGCGCGCAGGCTGGCGACCAGCTCCGAGCTCGCCGGCAGTGGGCAACGCAGTGTCACCCGCTCCAGGGGCTCACCGGTGCCGGGGACGTCGAACGGGCCGAAGGTGTGCACGCCGGCCGGCACCTCCAGGCCGGCGACCACACCGGCGATGGCCGGCGGGGAGCCTTCCAGCGTGATCAGCTTCCACGCCGGCGGGAAGCCAGCCGCCGCGCGCTCGGGCAGTTCCCGTTCGGCGTAGCCGACCGGGTCGAGCCGAAGCAGGGCCTGCACCTCGCGCAGGCCGGCGTCGGCGACCACTATCACCGTGCCGCCCTCAGCACCGGGGCGCACGAGTGCCGTCACCGCCAGCCAGCGCCGCAGCGCCTCCTCACCGGCGCGCAGGTCGACCCGCCCGAGCATCAGCTCGGCATCGAGCAGGACAGCGCCCGCGTACCCGCCGGCCGCCGGAGGAGCCGCACCCGGGGTGGCGAGCACCAGCGCGGGCTCCGCGCCCACCGCGGCCAGCGGCTTGTCCGAGCTCGCCACCAGCACCTTGGTGCCGGGGAACGCCTTGCCGAATTCCTCCGCGGTGCGGCCCACCCCGACCACGGGCGTGCGCAGCCTGGTCTCGCCGCACTCGGGGCAGCGCCACCGGTTCAGCAGCGGGCCGCACCAGCGGCAGGCCGGCCCCGACCCGCCGGTGTCGCCGAGCTGCTGGTGGCAGGACGGACACCGGGCAGCGGTGCGGCAGCCGGCGCAGACCAGCACGGGCAGGTAGCCGGCCCTCGGCACCTGGACCAGCACGGGCCCCGCGGCCAGGCCGGCCCTGACCACGGTGAACGCGTCGTGGGGCAGCCGCGCGACCGCAGCCTGCGGGTCGCGGGCACTCGCAGCGGAGGTGGTGCGGACGGCGGCCGAGCGGCGCCGGGCCTCGGCTGGGTCGAACTGGATGCCGGCGAGCCAGGCCCGGGCCACCAGCTGCTGCACCTCTGCCGTCCTGGCGTGGGCTGCGAGCAGCAGCCCGCACCCGGCCAGGTGGGCGCGCATCGCCGCGACCTCGCGGGCGTGCCAGTACGGCGCGTGCGGCTCGGCCCACGCGTCGTTGCCGTCGTCCCACAGCGCGACCAGCCCGAGGTCGCGGACGGGCGCGAACACCGCCGACCGGGTGCCCAGGACGATGCGCACCGAGCCGCGGCTGACGGCGAGGAAGTTGCGGTACCGCGCGGCCGGGCCGGTGTCCGCGGCGAGGACGGCGTGGGTGCCCCTGCCGAACCGGGTAGTGACCACCTCGGTGAGCCTGGCCAGGTGGCGGGCGTCCGGCACCAGCAGCAGCGCGCTGCGGCCGCCGGCCAGCGTGGCCGCAGCGGCCTCTGCGAAGCCCTCCGCCCAGTTCCCGGCGGGGGTGGTGGTCGGCAGCACGGTCCATGCCGCCCGTGGCCGGCCGCCGGCGCGCAGCACGTCGAGGAACCCGTCCGCAGCCGGATAGGCAGCAAGCACCGCGCCGGGGCCGGGTTGCCAGGCCGGTGCGGGGTGCTGCGGGGCCGGGGCCCGCTCCGTTGCGGCGTGCCGGGGCGGGACGGCTGTGCGCACCACGTCGGCGAAGCTTCCGGCGTAGTGGTCGGCCACCGCCCGGACGAGGTCGGCGACCTCGGCGGTGAGCACCGGTTCGGCCGAGACCACCCGCTGCAGTTGCGCAAGGTCGGTGCGCTCCCCCGGCTCGGCGCGCTCGAGTACGAAGCCGTCGCGCAGCTGGCCGGCGAACCGCACCTTCACCCGGACGCCGGGCTGGGCTGCGGCGTCCAGCTCGGGCGGGACGGTGTAGTCGAACGGCCGGTCCAGGTTGGCCAGCGGGAGGTCCACCGCCACCTTCGCCACCGGCCGCTCCATGGCTCGCATCGTAGGGGGCGCGGCGGACAGCCCGCAGTCTGCGGTCGTCCCGCAGGCCCTCAGGTGCGGTACCGGTGATGCTGCCGCCAGCGGCGATGGCCCGGCGGTGCGCCGCGACCTTCGGGGGCACCGAACTCCGGCCGGCCCCGCCGGTCGAGCCGGATCAGCCACCCGGCTCCGGGCGGAGCCCCCGGCACGGGCTCGACCAGGTGATGGTGGAAGCTGCACAGCAGCACGCCGTTGGCGAGGCTCGTCCGGCCGCCGTCCCACCACGGGCGGCGGTGGTGCGCCTCGCACTCGGCTGGGCCACGGTCGCAGCCGGGGAAGGCACAACCCTGGTCGCGGGCGACCAGCAGTGCGCGCAGGTGGCTGGTGAACAGCCGCTGCTCCCTGCCCACGTCGAGGGGCAGGCCCGCGCCGTCGAGCACGACCGGGAGGATCGAGGCGTCGCAGGCCAGCCGGCGTGCCTGTTGCGCGCTGAGCGGCTCGCCGCTGCTGAGCAGGGTCGCGGTGCCCAGCGCACCCCGAAGCACGTCGTAGTCGACGGTGACCAACACCCGCGGCCGGTCGGCGCCGTAGGCGGGCGCCTCGCCGCAGGAGGAGTAGTGCTCGACCAGCGTGGCGAGAGCGTCGGCAGCTGCCTGCGCCCTGGTGACCGCCACACCGGCGAGGGCCGCAGCCTTCCTCCGACCCGTCGCCAGCGCCCTCAGCACGGCGAGCAACTGTTCACCGGACACCTTGCCGAGCCGGCCGGTGAACCGGAGCGCACCGTCGGCGTCCTTGCGCCAGGTGAGGTAGCGGCCGCGATCGTGCCTGGCCTCGGCCTGCTCGACGGCCTTCCGGTCAGCTTCCTCCGCGACCTCGGGGGCCACGACCTCCACCGCCCGGTTGACCAGCCGGGACAACCCGTAGGGCCCGAACTCCGCGCCCAGGCCGACCAGGTGCGTAGCGACGACGTCGCGCCGTGCCTGGTCGAGCTCTTCCGGGAGCCGCCGCAGCCCGGTGACCACCACCCGCGCCTGCTCGACCGACAGCTTGCCTGAGGCCAGCGCGCCGGCCACCTCCGGCTGGTCTGCGAGGTCCGTTGCGAACCGCACTTCCTCCCGGGCCGACCTCGCCCAGTGGGTGTTGCGCTCAGTCAGCCAGCTCGCAGTGGGCAACCCGAGAACCCGGAAGGTCGCCTCCCGACGCTCAGCCTCGGCAAGCAGGGCCAGCCAGCGCCCTTCGGCCCGGGCACGCTCGGCCTGGGCCGTGGCAAGCTCACGCAACAACGCCTTGTCGGTGAATTGCCACGGCTCCGGACGCGCTTCGGGCTCGTCATCGACACCCAGCCAGCCCGCGGCGAGGGCCTCCAGCAGCAGCCGCCCCTCGTCCGGGCACGGATCGGCGACAGTTGCCGTCCCGACCGCACCCAACGAGTCGCTCATGTGTTCGATTATATGCTGAGAACACGCACTTAACAAGCAATTACAGCATCGGCAGCCGCCGTTTGCTGCAACGTCCAACCCCTAGGGGCCGCTCAGCCCCTCACGGCGGCAGCCAGGGCATCGGCACGGTCGGTGCGCTCCCAGGTCATCACCGGCAGCTCCCGGCCGAAGTGGCCGTAGTTGGTCACCTCCGAGTAGATCGGACGGATCAGGTCAAGGTCGCGGATGATCGCTGCGGGCCGCAGGTCGAAGGTCTCGAGCACCGCGGCGGTGATCTGCTCCACCGGCACCCGCTCGGTGCCGAAGCACTCGGTGTAGAAGCCCACCGGGTGGGCCCGCCCGATCGCGTAGGCCACCTGCACCTCGCACCGGTCGGCCAGGCCTGCGGCCACCACGTTCTTGGCCACCCAGCGCATCGCGTAGGCGGCGGAGCGGTCGACCTTGGACGGGTCCTTGCCGGAGAACGCGCCACCACCGTGGCGGGCCATGCCGCCGTAGGAGTCGACGATGATCTTGCGGCCGGTCAGGCCGCAGTCACCCACCGGGCCACCGATGATGAAGTTGCCGGTCGGGTTGATGTGGTACTGGGTGCCTTTGTGCAGCAGTTCGGCTGGCAGGGTGTGCTTGACGATCAGCTCCATCACGGCTTCTTGCAGGTCTTTCTGCGAAACCTCCGGGTTGTGCTGGGTCGACAGCACCACGGCGTCGATACCGACCACTTTGCCGTTCTCGTAGCGGCAGGTGACCTGCGACTTGGCATCCGGGCGCAGCCATGGCAGTAGGCCGGACTTGCGCGCCTCGGCCTGGCGTTCTACCAGACGGTGCGAGAAGCAGATCGGTGCAGGCATCAGGACTTCGGTTTCGTTGCTGGCATAGCCGAACATCAGGCCCTGGTCACCGGCGCCCTGGTCTTCCGGCTTGGAGCGGTCCACGCCCTGGGCGATGTCTACCGACTGTTTGCCGATGATGTTCATCACGGCGCAGGTGGCGCCGTCGAAGCCAACGTCGGAACTGTTGTAGCCGATGTCGATGATGACTTTGCGCACCAGGTCTTCCAGGTCGACCCAGGCCGACGTAGTGACTTCGCCGGCGATGATGGCGACACCGGTCTTGACCAGGGTTTCGCAGGCTACGCGGGCGTATTTGTCCTGGGCGATGATGGCATCAAGGACAGCGTCCGAAATCTGGTCGGCGATCTTGTCCGGATGCCCTT
>JAEWOI010000034.1 GCA_023460935.1 Actinomycetes bacterium | reverse complement strand
GCACCCGGGTGACATCGCGGAAGGTCTTGAGATCTTCCAGCGCAAGCTTTTTCATCTGGTGCGTGGCGTTGCGGCCCTCGAAGTGCTGGCCCAGCGTGTAGCCCTTGATGGTCTTGGCCAGGATGATCGTCGGCTGGCCCTTGTGTTCCATCGCCGCCCGGTAGGCCGCGTACACCTTGCGGTAGTCGTGGCCGCCGCGCTTGAGGTTCCAGATCTCCTGATCTGTCATCGGTTCCACGAGCGCCTTGGTGCGCGGGTCGCGGCCGAAGAAGTGATCACGGACGTAGGCGCCGTCGTTGGCCTTGTAGGTCTGGTAGTCACCATCGGGGGTGGTGTTCATCAGATTGACCAGGGCGCCGTCGCGGTCGGCGTGCAGCAGCGCATCCCACTCGCGGCCCCTCACCACCTTGATCACATTCCAGCCGGCCCCGCGGAAGAACGACTCCAACTCCTGGATGATCTTGCCGTTGCCGCGCACCGGGCCGTCGAGGCGCGGCAGGTTGCAGTTCACCACGAAGGTCAGGTTGTCCAGCGCCTCGTTGGCCGCCACCTGGATCAGCCCGCGGCTCTCCGGCTCGTCCATCTCGCCGTCGCCGAGGAACGCCCACACGTGCTGATCGGAGGTGTCCTTGATGCCCCGGTCGTGCAGGTAGTGGTTGAACCGGGCCTGATAGATCGCGTTCATCGGGCCCAGGCCCATGGACACGGTGGGGAATTCCCAGAAGTCGGGCATCAGGCGCGGATGCGGGTAGGACGGCAGTCCGCCACCGGGATGGCTGTGCTCCTGACGGAAACCATCCAGTTGGTCGGTGCTCAGCCGGCCTTCCAGGAAGGCGCGCGCGTACACACCCGGCGAGGCGTGCCCCTGGATGAACACCTGGTCTCCGCCGCCGGGATGGGATTTGCCGCGGAAGAAGTGGTTGAAGCCCACCTCGTACAGCGTGGCCGAGGAGGCGTAGGACGAGATGTGGCCGCCGACGCCGACGCCGGGACGCTGCGCGCGGTGCACCATGACGGCGGCGTTCCAGCGGGCGAGGCGACGGAACTGGCGCTCCAGGTCGACGTCGCCCGGGTACCAGGGCTCAGCCTCTGCCGGGATCGTGTTCACGTAGTCGGTGGCGGTCAGCGACGGCAGTCCGAGGTGCTGGTCGCGTGCCCGTTCGAGCAGCCGCAGCATGATGTAGCGGGCGCGGTTGCGGCCCTGGGCGTCGATCATCATGTCCAGCGACTCCAGCCATTCGGCGGTCTCTTCGGAGTCGATGTCGGGCAGGTTGGTCGGCAATCCGTTCAGGATCGGGCCGACAGAGTCGCGACTTGCCACAGCAGTGCCTTTCGGTGGAGCCGTATTTCCGCACAAGTTCGTTGCGCAACTGTGACCTTACCCGTACCCGGCGGGGGCTGCGCCATCCGGCGACCGCCCCTAGGACCGGCCTCCCCGCCACGCCAGCAGTTGCTCCAGCGGCCAGGTGTTGACCACCCGTTCGGCGGGGACGCCGGCCGCCGCGGCGCGGGCCGCGCCGTGGGCGGGGAACTCCAGCTGGCCGGGCGCGTGGGCGTCGGAATCGATGGCGAAGAGGCAGCCCACCTCCAGCGCCAGCGCGAGCAGGTCGTCCGGCGGGTCGGCCCGTTCGGGACGGGAGTTGATCTCGACGGCCACGCCGAAGTGGCGGCAGGCCTCGAACACCACCTCGGCGTCGAAGTGGCTCTGCGGCCGGGTGCCCCGCCCGCCGGTGATCAGCCGGCCCGTGCAGTGGCCGAGCACGTCGGTGTTGGGGTTCGCAACCGCGGCCACCATGCGCCGGGTCATGGCGTCAGCCGGCATCCGCAGTTCGGAGTGCACGCTGGCGACGACCACATCCAGGGCGGAGAGCAGTTCCGGCGCCTGGTCGAGGCCGCCGTCGGCGAGGATGTCGACCTCGATCCCGGTGAGCAGCCGGCAACCCGGCTCGGAGTTGAGTTCCTCGAGCCGCGCGAGTTGCGCGCGCAGCCGCTCCGGGCTCAGCCCGTTGGCCACCGTGAGCCGCGGCGAGTGGTCGGTGATCGCGAGATACTCATGGCCCAGCGCCGCAGCCGCCGCCCTGGACTGCTCGATCGGGGCGCCGCCGTCCGACCAGTCGGTATGGGTGTGCAGGTCGCCGCGCAGGGCCGCCAGCAGCTCCTCCCCGCCGGTCGCCAGCGGCCCCGCCTCGGCCCGCAGCGCAGCCAGCCGGTCCGGCACGCGTCCGGCGAGGGCCTGGGTGATCACCGCAGCCGTGCTGTCCCCAACCCCGCGCAGGTCCCGCCACGTGCCGGCGGCGGCGTGCCGCGCGAACTCCTCTGGAGGCAGCGCAGCCACGGCGTCCGCAGCGGTCCGGAACGCGCGCACGCGCCGGGAGTCGGCCAGCACGCGCTCCATCAGGTAGGCGATCTCGCGGAGCGCGGCCACCGGGTGCAGCTGTTCGGACACCGCCTCAGGCTAGCCCGGCAGGCTGGCCGGGGAAGCTTGGCCCTAGGATGCCGCGCATGGGCCCGTTCGCCGAGCTGATCGCAGGCACCGATGGCGCGGCCAGGGCCGCGCTCACCGAAATGCGTGACCGCGCGCTCGCGTTGGCACCGGGGGCCGTGGAGGACCTCAGCTACGGCACCCCTGCCCTGCGGTACCGGGGACGGCCGCTGATCGGGGTGCGGGTGGGCGCCAAGCACCTGTCCCTGTTCCCGTTCAGTTCCGACGTCGTGGCGGCAGTGGCGCCGGACCTCGACGGGTTCGCCCTGTCCAAGGGCACGATCCGGTTCACGGCTGAGCGACCGGTGCCGGCTGCTGTGCTCGACCGGATCATCCGGCTGCGCCTGGCCGAGATCGAAGCGGCGCAGTGAGCCTGGACCGGCCCGCCGACGCCGCCGGCTGGCCAGCCCCGGCCGCGCGCCGTTCGATCGCGCGACACCTGGCCGCCTCCGCAGCGGAGATGACCACCGCCGCGCTGGCCAGGATCGCGGAGGAGCACCCCTGGTTCGCCGAACTGGACGCCGAGCACCGCTCCTGGATCACCCTGGTGGCCCGCTCCGGCATCGACGGCTTCCTTGAGTGGTTCGCCGCCGGGGGCCGCGACACCGCCGCCGGGACGGTGTTCGACGCGGCCCCGAGGGCACTGGCCAGGCGGATCACGCTCAACCAGACCGTCGACCTGGTGCGCACCACCATCGACACGGTCGAGGACCGGATCGCGACCCTGCCCGAGGCCGAGCAGGGGCCGCTGCGGATGGGCATCCTGCGCTACGCACGCGAGATCGCCTTCGCCGCCGCCCGGGTCTACGCACGGGCAGCGGAGGCCCGCGGCGCCTGGGACGCCCGGCTGGAGGCGTTGGTGGTGGACGCCGTGATCCGCGGCGATGCGGACGAGTCGGTGGTCTCGCGGGCCTCCACCCTCGGCTGGGCCTCACCGCCCGGCATCGCCGTGGTGATCGGGGCGGCGCCTGCCGACCCCGGGCCGGCTGTCGAGGCCATTCGGCAGGCGGCCTCCCGGCACTCCCTCGACCTGCTCGCCGCCCCGCAGGGTGACCGGCTGGTGCTGGTGGTCGGCGGCGAGCTGCGTTCCACGACCGAGCTGCTGCGGGTGGTCGGAGACCTGGTCGGCCTGTTCGGCCCCGGGCAGGTGGTGGTGGGCCCGATCGTCGCCGACCTGGTCGAGGCTGCGCGCAGCGCCAGGGCCGCGCTCTCCGGCATGCGCGCGGCGAAAGCCTGGCCCGACGCCCCGCGGCCGGTAGCGTCGGAGGACCTGCTGCCCGAGCGCGCCCTGGCCGGCGACGGCCACGCACGGCGCACGCTGGCCACCGACCTCTACCACCCGCTGAAGGCCGCCGGGGGCGAGCTGGCCGACACCCTGGCTGCGTTCTTCGACACCGGCGGCTCGATCGAGGCCACAGCCCGCGCCCGGTACGTGCACCCCAACACCGTCCGCTACCGGCTGCGCCGCGTGCAGGAGGTCACTGGCTACTCGCCGCTGGACGCCAGGGACGGCTACGCCCTGCGCCTGGCGTTGACGCTCGGCCGCCTGCTCGACTGATCCCCACAACAACCAGACCCGATATCACGGTCGGGGCTGCCCTCTGCGTTGTGGGATTCCTACAAAACTGGCCGTTACAAATTCGTTGTCAATCGTCCCGGTCCGCAGCCTCGCGTTCGCCAGAGTAGAAGCGTGCTCGCAATCGTCGCGCCCGGACAGGGCGCCCAGGCCCCCGGCTTCCTCACCCCCTGGCTGGAACGTCCGGCGTTCGCCGACCGCCTCCACTGGCTGGGCACCGTGGCGGGCCTCGACCTCGCGCACTACGGCACCCTCGCCGACGCCGAGACCATCCGCGACACCGCCATCGCGCAGCCGCTGCTGGTGGCCGCCGGGCTGGTCACGGCCCTGGAACTGTTCCCGCACCCGGCTGAAGGGCTCCGCCGCACCGGGGTGGCCGCAGGTCACAGCGTCGGCGAGATCACGGCAGCAGCCGCGGTCGGCGTCCTCTCCGCGGAGCAGGCCATGGTCTTCGTCCGCGAGCGCGGGCAGCAGATGGCCGCGGCCAGCGCCGCCCGTCCCACGTCGATGATGGCCGTGGTCGGTGGCGACGCAGCAGAGGTGCTAGCCGCCGTAGAGGCAGCCGGTCTCACCGCGGCCAACAACAACGGCTCGGGCCAGATCGTGGCCGCGGGCACCGTCGAGCAGCTGGCCGCGCTGGCCGAGCAGCCCCCGGCCCGCGCACGGCTGATCCAGCTCAGCGTCGCCGGCGCGTTCCACACCGTCCACATGGAGCCGGCCGTCGCCCACCTGGAGCGGCTGGCCCGCGCGATCTCCACCCACGACCCGCGCACGCGGCTGCTGTCGAACGCCGACGGCCAGGTGGTCGATTCCGGGCAGGACTACCTCCAGCGGCTGGTGCGCCAGGTCGCCAACCCCGTCCGGTGGGACCTGTGCCTGCAGGCGATGGCTGACCTCGGCGTCACCGGCCTGCTCGAGCTGCCGCCCGCGGGCACCCTCACCGGCATCGCCAAGCGCAACCTCAAGGGCGTGGAGCTGTTCAGCCTGAACACCCCCGACCAGCTGGAAGCGGCCCGCGAGTTCGTCGCCCGGCACGGCGAAACGGCCTGGGAGGCCCCGATCGCCGGAACCACACAGGACTGAGTCAGGAGACCATGACCGAGATCAAGGCCAGCACCGGCCCCAAGTTCGCCCGCATCCTCAGCGTCGGCTCCGCCCTGCCGTCCCGGGTGATCGACAACTCCTACCTGCTGCAGTACATCGACTCCTCCGACGAGTGGATCACCCAGCGCACCGGCATCCGCGAGCGCCGCTGGATCGCTGAGGACGAGAGCATCTTCAGCCTCACCGTCGAAGCCGGCCGCAAGGCGGTGGAGAGGTCGGGCGTCGACCCCAGCCAGATCGACGCCCTGATCCTGGCCACCGTCTCCCACTTCGAGCGGACCCCTGCGCTGGCGCCGCGGCTGGCCACCGAGCTCGGCCTGCACGACGCAGCCGCGTACGACATCTCCGCTGCGTGCGCCGGCTTCAGCTACGGCCTCGCCCAGGCCGAGGGCATGATCCGCAGCGGGCAGGCCCGGCACGTGCTGCTGATCGCAGGCGAGACACTCAGCGAGATCACCGACCTCAACGACCGCGGCACGGCGTTCCTGTTCGGCGACGGCGCCGGGGCCGTGCTGGTCGGCCCGAGCGAGACCAACGGCATCGGCCCGGTGGTGTGGGGCTCCGACGGCGCGAAGGCCGACTCGATCACGATGAGCCACCGCTGGCAGGAGGGGTTCGACCAGGGCGTCACCCCCAAGCTCGGCATGGACGGCCGCTCGGTGTTCAAGTGGGCCACCAGCTTCATCGCCCAGGCCACCAAGCAGTGCCTCGACGAGGCCGGGATCACCCCTGAGCAGCTGGACGTGTTCATCCCGCACCAGGCCAACGACCGGATCACCGACACCCTGCTGCGGTACCTGAAGCTGCCGGAGAGCGTCGTGGTGGCCCGGACGATCCGCGAGCTCGGCAACAACTCCGCAGCCACCATCCCGATGGCAATGGACGCCCTGCTGTCCAGCGGTGAGGCCCGCAGCGGGCAGACCGCCCTCGTGATCGGCTTCGGCGCCGGCCTGGTCTACGCCGGCCAGGTCATCACCCTCCCCTGATTCCCCCGGACCCGTCCGGGAACAACGCCCAACCAAAGGAGAAATGCATGGCTACCACCGAAGAGATCCGCGCCCAGCTCGCCGAGCTGGTCAACGACGTCGCCGGCGTGCCGGTGGAGGACGTCCAGCTGGACAAGTCCTTCGTCGACGACCTCGACGTCGACTCCCTCGCAATGGTCGAGATCCTCGTCGGCTGCGAGGAGAAGTTCGGCGTGACGATCCCCGACGAGGAGTCCAAGAACCTCAAGACCGTGGGCGACGCCGTCGCCTACATCGAGGCCCACAGCTGACCCGAAGCAGCACCGCCGGCAGCGCTCGTCGTGGCCGGCACCGTTTGTACCCGTTGGTCGAGCCTGTCGAGATCACTGGTCTCGACAGGCTCGACCAGCGGACCTCTAGTTCGGAGAACCATGACTGAGATCGTCATCACCGGCCTCGGCGCCACCACACCGCTCGGCGGTGACCTGGCCTCCACCTGGGCCGGCCTGCTGGCCGGGGAGTCCGGCGTGCGCGCCATCACCGAGGAGTGGGCCGCCGACCTGCCCGTCCGGATCGCAGCGTTCGTGAAGGTCGACCCGGCCGAGGTGATCGACCGGGTGAAGGCCCGCCGGCTCGACCGCTCCACCCAGCTCGCGCTGATCGCAGCGCAGGAGGCCTGGACCGACGCGGGCTTCGACTGGGACCGCGACGACAACGTCGACCCGCTCCGGCTGAGCGTCTCGATCGCCAGCGGCATCGGCGGGCTGCACTCCCTGTTGAACAACTGGGACGTCCAGCGCGACAAGGGCTACCGCAGGGTGAGCCCGTTCACGATCCCGATGCTGATGGCGAACGCACCGGCGGCGAACGTCGGTCTTGCCGTGCACGCCAAGGCCGGGGTGCACACCCCGGTGTCGGCCTGCGCGTCCTCCAACGAGGCGATCTCGCTGGGCCTGGACCTGCTCCGGCTGGGCCGCGCCGACATCGCGGTGGTCGGCGGCACCGAGGCGACGATCCACCCGCTGCCGCTGGCCGCGTTCGGCCAGATGCAGGCCCTCAGCCGACGCAACGACGACCCGGAGGGTGCCTCCCGTCCATGGGACCGGGGCCGGGACGGCTTCGTGATGGGCGAGGGTTCGGCCGTGATGGTGATCGAGACCCTCGAGCACGCGAAGGCCAGGGGCGCGAAGATCTATGGCACGATCGCCGGCGCCGGCATCACGGCAGACAGCCACGACATGGTGCAGCCCGACCCGTCGGGCGAGGGCCAGTCCGGTGCGATGCTCAAGGCGCTGCAGGACTCCGGGCTGAGCGCTGGGGACATCAACCACATCAACGCCCACGGCACCTCCACCCCGCAGGGCGACGTCACCGAGGCCGGCTCGATCCGCAACGCCCTCGGCGCGGACACCGACCACGTCGTGGTCACCTCGACGAAGTCCATGACCGGCCACCTGCTGGGCGGCGCAGGCTCGCTGGAGACCATCGCATCGCTGCTCGCGCTGCGCAGCCGCATGGTGCCGCCGACCATCAACCTCGTCGACCCCGAGCCCGATCTCGGCATCGACATCGCGGCCAACGTGGCCCGTCCGCTGCCGGAGGGCCCGCTCGCAGCGCTGAACAACTCCTTCGGCTTCGGCGGCCACAACGTCGCCATCGCCGTGACCAACGCGAACGCCACCTTCTGAGCCCCCTGAACCACCGCAAGCTGTGAGTTGTCCGGCGAGTACGCCGCCTAACTCACAGCTTGCGGTGGTTCGGGGGGTGGCTGGGGAGTCAGCCCACCCGGTGCAGCCAACGGACGGGTGCGCCCTCCCCGGCGTGGCGGAAGGCCTCCAGCTCTGCGTCCCACCTGGCGCCGAGCAGTTCCGCGACGCCCTCGGCGAGCGGCTGGCGGCCCAGCGCGTCGGCGAGGATCGCCTGCTTCAGCCGTTCCTCGTGGATCATCAGGTCACCGTGCGGCCCGATCGCGCAGGCGAACACCCCCAGCCGCGGGGTGTAGGCCCAGCGCATGCCCTCGTTGCCCTGGGAGGGCTCCTCGGTCACCTCGAAGCGGGCGCGCACGCAGCCGCGCAACGCGCTGGCCAGCCTCGCTCCCGTCCCGACCGGTCCGTGCCAGGGGTACTCGGCGCGCAGGCTGCGCGCCTCGACGGGCTGGGGTGACCAGGAGAACTCGACGGGGGCGCCGAACACCGAGCCCACCGCCCATTCCAGGTGCGGGCGTAGCGCTGCCGGCGCGGAGTGGATCAGGACGATCCCGCGCGAGCTGTTCATCTGTCCCCCTATCGCTGAGATGTGCCTTCCCCAGCCACCTCAGCCAGCGGGGTCGCTCCCATTGTGCCCCACGCGTCACTGGCGTACCAGCCCGCCGTGGTTAGCTAGCCCCGTGGAGCAGATCGCAGCGAACGTCCGGGCCGTCAGGGCCAGGATCGACGCCGCCTGCCTGGCCGCCGGCCGCGACCCCGGCTCGGTGCGGCTGCTGCCGGTGAGCAAGACCCGTCCGGCTGCGGACGTGCTGGCTGCGTATTCGGCCGGCTGCACCCGGTTCGGGGAGAACAAGGCCCAGGAGGCCGGCGCGAAGGCAGCGGAGCTCAGTGCCGTCCCGGGGCTGGAGTGGGTGATGATCGGCCACCTGCAGTCGAACAAGGCGAAGCTGGTGGCGCAGTTCGCAGCCGAGTTCCAGGCCCTGGACTCGGTGCCGCTGGCCGCCGAGCTGGACCGCCGCCTGGAGCGGGCCGGCCGGAGCCTGGACGTGCTCGTGCAGGTGAACTCATCCGGCGAGGACTCCAAGTTCGGCCTGCCGCCGGACGAGGTGCCCGGCTTCGCCGCGGCGCTGCAGCCGTTCGACCGGCTGCGGGTACGCGGCCTGATGACCCTCGCCCTGCCTTCGCCCGACCCGCGCCAGGTCGCGGCGTGCTTCCGGCGGATGCAGCACGTGCAACGGATCCTGCGCGACGCCGGCCTGCCCGGGCAGGCCTGGGACGAGCTCTCGATGGGCATGTCCGGCGACTTCGAGCTTGCGATCGCCCACGGCGCGACCCAGGTGCGCATCGGCACCGCCATCTTCGGCCGCCGGACACCCTGAAACCCGCCCAGCGGGCGACGCGGCGGGTCAGGGCCAGCGGGCCCCGAGCGAGATGACCGCGACCGCTGCCAGGATCGCGAACCCGAGCGCGTAGCCGGCGTAGGCCTCGGTGACCTCCTGGTCGACCTTGATGTAGCCCACCGACTTGGCGATCGAGCTGTAGACCTCGCGCAGCTGGTCGGAGGACCCGGCGGTGAACGCCCGGCCGCCGGCGATCCGCGCGATCTGGGCCAGCTCCGCCGGGTTCACCGGCACCGGCTCCCGGCGCCCGTTGCTCTCCACGTAGCCGTTCTCCGTGCCGTAGGCGATGGTGTGCACCGGGATCTTCTGGGCCTTCGCCTCCCGCGCCGCCGCGTCGGATGGCCGGCCGACGTTGGTGTAGCCGTCGCTGAGCAGCACGATCGCTCCGGGGGCGGGCTCGTCGGGGTGGTCCGGGTCGGGCGGCGCCTGAGCCATCGCGTCCAGCGAGGCGTAGATGCCCTCACCGATCGCCGTGGACGGGGCCACTTCGAGGTTGTCGATCGCCGCGGCCACAGCCCCGCGGTCCATCGTCGGTGGCACGACCACCGCCGAGGTGCCGGCGAAGCTCACCAGCGCGACGTTGAACCCCTGGGGCAGCATCCCGAGGAACTCCTGCGCTGCCTGCTTGGCTGCGACCAGCCGGTTCGGCGCCACGTCCTCAGCGATCATCGACCGGGAGATGTCGAGGGTGAGCACCACCGTCGCCCGCTCCCTCGGCACCTCCACCTCACCCTTGGGCTGGGCGAAGGCAACGTTCAGCGCGGCCAGCGCGAGCACGGCGGCACCCACCGCGACGTGCCGCTTCCAGGCCTGCTGTTTGGGCAGCACCCGTTCCAGGTTGGTGATGGCGTGCGGCCGCGCCCTGCGCCGCCGCCGGTACAGCAGCGCGAGGTAGAGCCCGACCAGCAGCGGGATCAGCAGCAGCCACCACAGCCGCTCGGGTCGCATGAACTCCAGTTCGGGAATCACGGCCACCTCGCTCCCAGGGACACCGCGGCAAGGGCTGCGACCACTGCGAAGGCCAGCCCGTAGCCGGCCCACAGCGCTGTGGTCTCCTTCTTCACCGGGGTCTGGCCGACCTCGCTGCGAATGCTGCTGTACACCCGGTCGAGCTGGTCGAGGTTCTCGGCCGTGTAGGTCTCACCGCCGGTCATCGTCGAGATGGTGCGCAGCAGCCCGGCGTCCGGCGGCACCCGCTCCCGCTTGCCGTCCAGGTCGACGTAGCCGTTCTCCGTGCCGTAGGCGATGGTGTAGATCGGCACCTCCACCCGCCGCGCTTCCGCAGCCCCCTGCTGCGGGGACCGGCCGGCGGTGTTCTGGCCGTCGGAGAGCAGCACGATGGCCCCCGGCGCGGGGCTGGAGTCGGTGCCGCGGGGCGCCATCTGCAGCGCAGCCAGTGCGGTGTAGATCGACTCACCGATCGAAGTCGAGTCCTGGAGCCGCAGGCTGTGGATGGCCTGCTGCGCCTGGACCCGGTCGGTGGTGGGCGGCAGCCGCACCGACGGGTTGCCCGACAGGCCGACCACGGCCACGTTGTACTGCCGGGGCAGGGCCTTGACGAAGTTGAGCGCCGCCTCCTTGGCCGCCTCCAGCCGGGACGGCTTGACGTCGGTGGCCTGCATCGAGAGCGAGATGTCCAGCACCATCACCACGGTGGCCCGTTCGCGCGGCACCATCTCGATGCCGTTGGGACGGGCCCAGGCAAGGCTCAGCGCAACCAGCGAAGCCAGCGAGAGCGCAACGGCCAGGTGCCGGCGCCACTGCGACTGCTTCGGCACCACCCTGCCGAGGATCGTGGTGTTGGTGAAGCGCATGCCGGTCTTCTTCTTGCGCAGCACCAGGTAGATGTAGCCGGCCACGAGCAGCGGCACCAGCACCAGGATCCACAACCGCTCCGGGTTCAGGAAGGACAGCCACTCCATCAGCGGCTCACCCCCGCCGGAGGCTGGTGCAGCATGCTGGCCGTGCGCCGGTAGGCCAGGACGAAGCGGGCGATGTCATGCACCCAGTCTCGGTCGGTACGCAACTGGATGTGCGCCACCCCTGCCCGCCGCAGCGCGATCCGGATCCGTTCCCGCTGCGCCGAGGTGGCCGCGTCCATGCGTTCCCGCGCCGCGTCGTCGGAGGTGTTCACGTAGCGCTCGAAGTCGGTCTCGGGGTCGCGGATGAGCAGGTCGCCGACGTCCGCGAACTCCACCTCGTGCCGGTCCACCACCTCCACGGCGAGCACCTGGTTGCGCACGGCCAGTTCCCGGATCGGACGCTCCCACTCCGGTGCGACGTTGGGGTCGAGCTCGAAGTCGCCCGGGGTGAGGAAGTCCGAGACCACCATCCGCATGCCGCGGCGGCGCTCGGTGTGGGCCAGCCGGCGGATGCCGGCGGCGAGCGAGAACGGGCCGGTGGTGTGGTCGGAGACGATCGGCTCGGTCAGCATGCGCCGCAGCAGCCCGTAGAGCGCGGTCCGACCGGACCGGGCGGGCAGCCGCTTGAGCTCGTCCGGGCGCATGATCAGGCCACCGAACCGGTCACCCATCTTCTGGCTGAGGAAGCCGATCGTGGCCACTGCTGCGATCCCGAGGTCGCGCTTGGTCACGCCCTCTGTGCCCCAGTTCATCGACGGGGTGACGTCCAGCAGCGCCCAGATCTCCAGCTCGCGGTCCGCGATCGTGTCGCGCACGTGCGGGACGGTGGTGCGGGCGGTGACCGCCCAGTCGATCTTGCGGACGTCGTCCTGGCCCGGCACGTACGCGCGGGCGTCGTTCAGCTCCGAGCCCGGGCCGGGCAGCAGTCCCTGGTGGTCGCCGTGCAGGAACCCCTCCAGCCGGCGCACCACGGTGAGCTCCAGCCTGCGCAGCGCGGCCTCGGGAGCCAGCTTGTGCAGCGGGATGGTCGCCGCCCTGGGTTCGGCGAGCACCGAAGCCACCGCACCGAGGTCCTCGGGCGGCGGGGCGAAACCTGGGACGGTCACGCTCAGCTACGCGCTTCCGGGGCGTAGCCCTGCTGGCTGCGGGCCGGCTGGCGCTGCTGGTTGTTCCACACCGGGGTGGGCGGCGGCACCATGGCGACGATGCGCTCGATCACCTGGGCCGGGGTGATGTTGTCGGCGACGGCGTCGAAGCCGAGCACCAGCCGGTGGCTCATCACGTCCCGCGCCACGGCCTGCACGTCGGTTGGCAGCACGTAGTCCCGGCCGTGGATCAGGGCCACCGCACGGGCCGCGGCCACCAGGCCGAGCGTCGCGCGCGGGCTGCAGCCCACCTGGATCACCGGCACCAGGTCCGGCATGCCGAACTCGTCCGGGGTACGGGTGGCCAGCACCAGGCGCACCACGTACTCGGCCACCAGGTTGTGCACGAAGATGTTCGATGCCTGTTCCTGCAGTTCCGAGACCAGTTCGGGGTTCAGCACCGGCTCAGCCGTCGGCGGCCGGACGCTCATCCGGCGCAGGATCTCGAACTCCTCGTTGCCGCGCGGGTACGGCACATCCACCTTCAGCAGGAACCGGTCGCGCTGCGCCTCAGGCAGCGGGTAGACGCCCTCGGACTCGATCGGGTTCTGGGTGGCGATCACGATGAACGGCTGCGGCACCGGGTAGGTCTGGCCGCCGATGGAGACCTGCTTCTCGGCCATCAGCTCCAGCATCGCCGACTGCACCTTCGCCGGGGCCCGGTTGATCTCGTCCGCGAGCACGAAGTTCACGAACACCGGCCCGAGGGCGATGTCGAACTTCTCCTGCCGGGCAGAGTAGATCCGGGTGCCGACGATGTCGGACGGCACCAGGTCCGGGGTGAACTGGATGCGGGCGAACTGGCCGCCGACGACCGTGGCGAAGCTGCGCACAGCAAGGGTCTTCGCGACGCCCGGCACGCCCTCGAGCAGGCAGTGGCCCTTGGCCAGCAGGGCCACCATGAGCTGCTCGACCATGTGCTCCTGGCCGACGATCACCCGCTGCACCTGGGCGATGGCGTCGCCCAGCAGCTTGGCTGCCCTGGCGCTGTCGCCCTGGCCGGCGGCGGGCCGGTCCTGGTCGTTGGCTGGCGTTGGCTGGCTCGGGTTGGTCACGCGGTTCTCCTGCTGGTCGCGGTCTGGACGCCGGGGCGCTGACCAACGATACCGGCTGGCGCTGTGGGTCTCCTGTGCGGCGCGACCGGCCGCGCCGCGGTCAGGCCGCGCCGTTCCGGTGGTGCGGCACAATGGGTGACCGCGGGGCGACCCGCGTACCGATGGGACCAGATGAGCACACCGCCACCACCGGAGGCCGGCCAGCAACCGCCGCCGCTGTCGCCGCTGCTGCCCTCTGACCCGCCGAAGGTCGGTGACTTCTGGCTGGACGCCCGCCTGGTGGCCGCGCCGTCTGGAGTGGCCTACGTCGGCCACGACCACTCCAGCACCCCGGCCGTGGTGCTGCTGCTGTCGGAGGGCGCTACCGCCGACGCCGGCGCGCGGGACCGGTTCGCCGGCGCGATCAACCAGCTGCACATCGACACCGTCCTGGCCCGCGGCGGCCACGGCCAGGCCGACGGCCGCCTTGGCAACCGCTTCCGCAGGGACACCGACGACCCGACCATCGGCGAGGACCTGCCGGCCACCCCCTGGGTTGCGCTGGCCTATGACGCCACCCCCGCCGCGGCGCTGGAGGCCTCCCGGATCCTGGCCGCGATCGACCTGTCCACGGTGCCGCTGCAGGGCCGTCCCTCGGGCCCCGACTACCAGTTGCACTGGATCGACCGGGTGCGGCCCGGCCTGGCCCGGCTGTGGCCCCTGCCGTGGCCGGGACGCCACGACCGCGCGGGGTGGCTGTCCATCCTCGCTTCCTGGCTGTTGATGGTGCTGCTGGCGGCGCTGGCCGTGCTGATCGCGATCCTGATCTTCCAGCAGGCCCCTCCGGTGAGCCCGCCGCCGCCGGTGCCCGACAGCGCCTCCGGCTCGCCCCAGTCCTCCTCGCCGTCACCGGATTCGGCCTCGCCATCACCGCAGTCGCCCTCCCCCGGCTCGGCCTCCCCGTCGCCGAGCCCCGGCTCGGCCTCGCCGTCCACGGCCTCGGCCTCGCCCTCCCCCGGGACGGTCTCCCCGTCCGGACCGGCGGGTTCGCCCACGCCGAACTCCCGGCTGTGAGGTCCCGGCCGCGGCTGATCGCCACCGACCTCGACGGCACCTTCCTGCGGTCCGACCGCACGGTCTCGGAGGTCAACCTGGGCGCAGCCCGACGGGCGGCGGAACTCGGCGTCCCGTTCGTCGTGGCCACCGGCCGTCCGGTGCGGTGGCTGGACGTCCTGGACGGCCTGGCCGAGGCGCACTCCCAGGTGATCGTCAGCAACGGCGCAGCGGTGTTCGACCTGGCCACCCGGACGGTGGTGCGCAGCTTCCCGCTGGATGCCGGCACGGCGCTGGCCGTCGCGGCCGACCTGCGGGTGGCGATTCCCGGCATCAGCTTCGGGTTCGAGACCCCGGCCGGCTTCGGGTGCGAGCCCGGCTCGCCGTCCCGGCAGCGCGGCGCGCCGGGGGTGCTGGTCGCGCCGCTGGCAGAACTGGCCGAAGGGCTGGGACCGGTGATCAAGCTGCTCGGCTTCCACCCCGACCTGGACTCCGACCGGCTCGGCGACCTGGCCACGGGCGTGGTCGGCGACCGGCTGACCCCGACGCACGGCCTGCTCACCGACTCCTACGGGCTGCTGGAACTCACCGCTCCCGGCGTCACCAAGGCCTCCACGCTGGAGCTGCTGTGCGGCGAGCTCGGCGTCGGCGCCGCAGACGTGGTGGCCTTCGGCGACATGCCGAACGACCTGGCCATGCTCACCTGGGCCGGGCGCGGCTTCGTCGTGGCCAACGCCCACCGCAGCCTGCTGGCCGCCGGCTTCCCCGTGGTGCCGGACAACGACGCCGACGGGGTCGGCCACACGGTCTTCGAGCTGCTCGCCTGAGCGCTGGGATCCCGGCCCGAAAGGCTGCCCGCCGTCGCTCCAGTGCGTTATTGTTCTGACATATACGCCCGACCTCGTGCCGGGACGTGCCGCGATCGCCAGGAGGTAGCCATGGCCGTTCTCACCATCTCCCGCCAGCTGGGCAGCCATGGCGGGCGGATCGCCAGGGCGCTGGCCAGGGACCTGGGCTACGCCTTCGCGGACAAGGCTCTGATCAACGGGGTGATCCGGCAGTACGGGCTGACGCGGCTCGACGTCATCTACAACCGAAAGCCGAAGCTCCGCGAGCTGTTCAACACCGACAGCGCCGAGACGATCAGGATGATGAACCAGACGATCGAGGCGATCGCTGCCCGCGGCGACGTGGTGATCCTCGGTCGCGGTGGCTTCAAGGTGCTGCAGGGCATGGCCGATGTCCTGAACGTGTTCGTGATGGCACCGGACGAGTTGCGGGCCGAGCGGATCGCCAGGCGGGACCAGATCAGCACAGCCGAGGCCGCCGGGCTGATCCGCGCCGACGACGAGCTGCGCGAGCGCTTCGTCCGGCTGTTCTACAACGCCGGGTGGGCCGAGCCTTCTGCCTACGACCTGGTGGTCGACACCGGAACCCAGCACGACGGCGCGGCGAAGGCCGAGATCGCCGCGGCCGTCCAGGGCCTGCCCGCCCCGGCAGCCGGCGTCCGCACCGCTGCCGGGCTCGTCGTCGACCCGGTGCTGCGCGCCACCGTGGCGGAGGCGCTCGCCCGCCGCGCCAGGCCGGCCTGACCCGCCATTCCAGCAGGTTCCGGGCGGTCGAAACCCGGTAGATCTACCCTTCAGGCCGGCCACAGCGCCCGCCTAGGCTCGGCAGGCATGACGACTGCGAGAGTGGCCGTGGTGGCCGGAGGCTCCAGGGGCCTGGGGCTGCTGATCGCGCGCCAGCTGCTGCGCCGCGGCTTCCGGGTGGGCATCTGCGCGCGCGACGAGGCGGAGCTGCACCGGGCCCGGCTGTGGCTGGGTCCGGGAGTGCACACCACCGCCTGCGACGTGACCGACCGGGAGGCCGTGGGCCGCTGGTTGGCCGAGGTCACCGAGCTCCTCGGCCCGGTGGAGGTGGCCATAACAGTGGCCGGGGTGATCCAGGTGGGCCCCGCCGAGGATGTCACCTTCGAGCACTTCGACACCGCGATCGACATCATGCTGAAGGGCCCGCTCAACGTGGCCCGGCTGGTGGAGCCCGGCATGCGGCAGCGCCGGCTCGGCCGGATCGGCACGGTGACCTCGATCGGGGGCATGGTGTCGGCTCCGCACCTGCTGCCGTACTGCACGGCCAAGTTCGGCGCGGTCGGCTTCTCCGACGGCCTGGCCGCGGCGCTGGCCGGCACGGGGGTGACCGCGACCACGATCGTGCCGGGCCTGATGCGCACCGGCTCCCACGACCAGGCGCTGTTCGTCGGCGACTCCGCGGCCGAGCGCTCCTGGTTCTCGGTTGCCGCTTCGCTGCCGCTGCTCTCGATGGACGCCGACCGCGCCGCCGAGCGGATCGTGCGCGGGGTGCTGCGCGGTTCGCCGATGGTGGTGCTGACCCCGCTCACCTGGCTGGCGATCCGGGTGCGGGGCGTCGCCCCCGGCCTGACCACGAGGCTGATGCAGGTGGCCAACCGGCTGCTGCCGGGAGCCACCGGGAACACGCGGGCGGTGCCGGGTGGGGAGGTGGCCGCGCGGCACCCGTCCCGGCTGGTCGACGCCCTCACGGTGCTTGGCCGGCTGGCTGCCGTCCGCAACAACGAGCGGTGAGCGGGCTTAGGCTGCCGGGGTGGGCAACCAGCTGAGTGAGCTGCTGCAGCGTGGCCGGCGGATCGTGTTCTTCGGCGGTGCCGGGGTGTCAACGGAGAGCGGCCTGCCCGACTTCCGCTCCGGCGGCGGGCTGTACAACCGCGACACCGGCACCAGCCACCCGCCGGAAGAGGTGCTCAGCCACAGCTTCTTCAGGTCCCACCCCGCCGACTTCTTCGACCACTACCGCACGCACCTGCTGCACCCGGACGCCCGCCCGAACGCAGCGCACCTTGCGCTGGCGAGGCTGGAGGCGGCCGGACGGCTGACCGCCGTGGTCACCCAGAACATCGACGGCCTGCACCAGGCAGCCGGCTCGCGGACCGTCCTTGAGCTGCACGGCAGCGTGCACCGCAACCGGTGCCTCGGCTGCGGGCGCAGCCACGGCCTCGACGCCATCCTGGCCCGGCCCGGGGTGCCGACCTGCGAGTGCGGCTCGACCATCAAGCCGGAGGTCGTCCTCTACGAGGAGGCCCTGGACCCGCAGGTGGTTGCCACGGCGGTGCAGCACATCGCGGCGGCGGACACCCTTGTGGTCGGCGGCACCTCGCTGGTGGTGTACCCGGCGGCCGGCCTGGTGCGGCTGTTCGGCGGGGACCAGCTAGTGCTGATCAACCGTGAACCGACGCCTTTCGACCACCTGGCCACGCTGGTGCTGCACGAGCCGATCGGTGCAGCGCTGGGTGCTGCCGTCCCCTGAGCCCGCTGGCCGGCCCGTCCGCGCACGGGGTTCGGGCTCAACGTGCGGGCGGCTGAGTCTGGCCCGGGCCGCAACGGTGGGGCAGGATGGCGGCCATGCCCGCAGCGGAGAGCCAGCAGGTCAGCATCTCCGGGCGCACGCTCGCCGTGACCAACCTGGACAAGGTGCTCTACCCGGAGACCGGCACCACCAAGGGCGAGGTGATCGCCTACTACGCCGAGATCGGTGAGGTGCTGCTGCCGCACCTGAGGATGCGCCCGATCACCCGCAAGCGCTGGCCGGACGGCGTGGGCGTCGCCGGCGACAAGCCGAACGTGTTCTTCGCCAAGAACCTGCCCAAGGGCACTCCCGACTGGGTGCGGCGGTTCCCGATCGAGCACTCCGACGGCACCAACGAGTACCCGCTGGCCGAGGACCTGGCGACGCTGGTTTGGCTGGCGCAGCTGGCTGCGCTCGAGCTGCACGTGCCGCAGTGGCGGTTCGCGGCCGACGGCATCCCTCGACCTCCGGACCGCCTGGTGCTCGACCTCGACCCCGGCGAGGGCGTAACGCTGGCCGAGTGCGCGGAGGTGGCCGGCTGGGTGCGCGAGGTGCTCGGGGGCGCGGGGCTGGAGACCTTCCCTGTGACCTCCGGCAGCAAGGGCATCCACCTCTACGCCCAGCTCGACGGCGGGCTCAGCCCGGCGCAGGCCTCCGACCTCGCCCGCGAACTGGCCCGGTCGCTGCAGGCAGAGCACCCCGACCGCGTGACCGCGGTGATGCGGCGCGCCGACCGCGGCGGGAAAGTGTTCCTCGACTGGAGCCAGAACAACGGCAACAAGACCACGATCACGCCGTACTCCCTGCGCGGGCGCCCGCGGCCGACCGTGGCAGCACCGCGCACCTGGGAGGAGCTGGCCGACCCGGGGCTGCGGCACCTGGAGTTCGGCGAGGTGCTGGAGCGGGTGCGGGAGCACGGCGACCTGCTGGCACCCCTGGCGCCCCCTCCCGAACCCGGAGAGTCGCCGGCCGCCGGGTCCGGCCGGACCGGCAGCTCGAGCCGCAGCAGCGCAGGGGACGGCGGCGCCACCGCCGACCGGCTGGCCAGATACCGCAGCATGCGCGACCCCGGCAAGACGCCCGAACCGGTGCCGAGCGAGGCTCCTGCGAGCAGTGACGGGCGTTCGTTCGTGATCCAGGAGCACCACGCCCGCAGGCTGCACTACGACTTCCGGCTCGAGCACGACGGAGTGCTGGTGAGCTGGGCCGTGCCGAAGGGGCCACCCACCGACCCGAAGCAGAACCACCTGGCGGTGCCGACCGAGGACCACCCGCTCGACTACGGCAGCTTCGAGGGCACGATCCCTGCCGGCGAGTACGGCGGCGGCACGGTCACGATCTGGGACGCCGGCACCTACGAGCTGGAGAAGTGGCGCGACGGCAAGGAGGTGATCGCCGTCCTGCACGGTCGCCCCGACGGGGGGTTGGGCGGCGAGCCGGCGAAGTTCGCGCTCATCCGCACCGGCGAGAACTGGCTCATCCACCGGATGCGGCTGGAGCCGGAAGAGCCGGCCCAACCCGGGCAGCCGGACGGGCTGCGACAGCCGGAGCGGAAGCGCTCCCCTGCTGCCGCCTCGCGGGGCACCGAGCCGCCCGAACCCATGCTCGCCACGCTCGCCGCCCCGTCCGACCTGGGCAGGGAGGAGGAGTGGGCCTTCGAGATGAAGTGGGACGGGGTGCGGGTGGTCGTCGCCATCGCCGACGGCGTGGTGCGGCTGCTCAGCCGGAAGGGCAGGGACGAGACCGCGCGCTACCCCGACCTGGTGCCCGAGCTGTCCCGGATCGGCCTCGAACACGCCGTGCTGGACGGTGAGATCGTGGTGCTCGACCCGGGCGGTGCCCCCAGCTTCGGGCTGCTGCAGCCACGGATCAACCTGACCCGGCCGGGCGACATCGCCGCTGCCGCCGCCAAGGCCCCGGCCCAGCTGCTGCTGTTCGACCTGCTCGAACTGGACGGCAACTCCCTGCTGCGCCGCCCCTACGAGGAACGCCGCGGCCTGCTGGAGGCGCTGCAGCCGCCGGCTGGTTCACGGGTGCAGGTGCCGCCGGTGTTCGAGGGCGACCTGGCCGCGGCGTTGGAGGCCAGCCTCGCGCTGCGCCTGGAGGGGGTGGTGGCCAAGAAGCGCGGCTCGGTGTACCAGCCCGGCCGCCGGGCCGCCACCTGGCTGAAGATCAAGCACCGCCGTACCCAGTCGGTGGTCGTCGGCGGCTGGCGCCCAGGCAAGGGGAACCGGGACGGCAAGGTGGGCGCGCTGCTGGTCGGCATTCCCGACGGGGAGCGGATCGTCTACGCCGGCCGGGTGGGCTCGGGCTTCAGCGACGCCGCGCTCGCCGAGGCCGCCGGCATGCTGGCCCCGCTGGCCCGCCCCGACCCGCCGCTTGCCGAGGTGCCGAGGGAGGACGCGAGGGACGCCCGCTGGGTGGAACCGACCCTGGTGGGCGAGGTGTTCTTCACCGAACGGACGACCACGGGCCGGCTCCGGCACCCGGTCTGGCGCGGGTGGCGCCCGGAGCTGTCGGCCGCCGACGTCCGGCCCGAGTAGGGGCTAAGCAGAACTCGCGCTGCCCCGGCTCGTCCGGGCCCGGCCAGAATGGGGCAGCCACCAGGAGGGGCCAGATGGAAGAGCTGCACGAAGCGCTGACCGCTGCCGACCGCCACGCGCGGGAATGGCTGGACTCCCTTCCGGGGCGCCGGGTGCCGCCCGGCGCGACGGTGGCGGAGGTGACCGCAGCGCTCGGGCCCGAGCTGCCGGCCGGGCCGAGCCCGGCTGCGGAGGTGGTCGAGCGGCTGGCGGCGGCGGTTGAGCCGGGCCTGACCGCGATGCCGTCGGGGCGCTGGTTCGGGATGGTGATCGGCGGCACCCACCCCGCCGGCCTGGCCGCGGACTGGCTCACCTCGGCCTGGGACCAGAACAGTGCGCTCGCAGCCGTGACGCCCGGGACGGTGGCGGTCGAGCTGCTGGCCGATCGCTGGCTGCTGGACCTGCTGGGACTGCCCGCTGGCGCCGGGGTGGGCATGGTCACCGGCGCCACGATGTCGAACTGGACGTGCCTGGTGACGGCGAGGGACGCCGTGCTGCGCGCTGCGGAGTGGGACGTCGGCGCCCTCGGGCTCGCCGGCTCCCCTGGGGTGCGGGTGCTCGTCGGCCAGGAACGCCACGACTCGATCGATTCGGCACTGCGCTTCGCCGGCCTGGGCCGGGCCGAGCCGGTGGCCGCGGACGGCCAGGGCCGGATCGACGTGGCAGCGCTGGAGCAGGCGCTGGCCGGTGAGGCCGGGCGGCCCACGGTGGTCGTCCTGCAGGCCGGCAACGTCCACTCCGGCGCATTCGACGACTTCGGGCCTGCGATCGCCGCTGCGCACGCCGCCGGCGCCTGGGTGCACGTCGACGGGGCCTTCGGCCTGTTCGCCGCGGCCTCGCCCCGGCTGCGCCACCTGGTGGCCGGCTACGAGGCCGCTGACTCCTGGACGACCGACGCGCACAAGACCCTGAACGTCCCGTACGACTGCGGGATCGCGATCGTGCGCGACGACGCCGCGCTGCGGGCCTCGATGGGAATGCGGGGCGAGTACCTGATCCAGGACGAGGGCGGTGGCGACCCGTTCGACCGGGTGCCGGAGATGTCGCGGCGGGCGCGAGCGGTGCCGGTGTGGGCCGTCCTGGCCGCGCTGGGACGCTCCGGGGTGGCCGAACTGGTGGAGCGGTACTGCGGCCACGCGCGCCGGATCGCGGAGGGGATCGCGGAGATCCCCGGCGCGGAGGTGCTCAACGACGTGGTGTTCACCCAGGTGTGCGCGAGCTTCGGCAGCGATGAGCGCACCCGGGAGGTGGTGCGCAGGATGCTGGCGGAGGGAACTGCCTGGACCAGCGGGTCCCGGTGGCACGACCGGGCGGTGCTGCGGGTGGCGCTGTGCAACTGGTCGACCACCGATTCCGACATCGACACCACGCTGGCTGCGCTGCGCCGCGCCGCCGGCTGAGCGCAGTGGTGGATACTCGCCCCATGGAAGTCGTGGCGGCGGTCTTCTTCGAAGGTGACCGCGTGCTGGCGTGCCGGCGCGCGCCGGGGCTGCAGGCTGCCGGCCGCTGGGAGTTCCCCGGCGGGAAGCTGGAGGACGGCGAGGCGCCCAGGGCTGCCCTCGGGCGGGAGGTGGCCGAGGAACTGGACGTGGAGGTGGAGGTGGGCGAGTTGTTCGACCGCACCACCACGGTCGTCGACGGCGTGGCGGTGACACTCGCCTGCTACTTCGTCCGGGCGATCGGTGAGCCACCGGTGACCTCCACCGACCACGACGTGGTGGCCTGGTTCGCAAGGGAACGCCTGACCTGGCTCGACTGGGCCGAGCCGGACTGGCCCGCCGTCCGGCGGCTGGTGTTCGCCGCGGGGTGAGGCTGGGCGGGCCGGGCCGCAGCGGCTCGGCCACAATGGGGCCATGGCCCTGTTCAAGCGCACCCGGCTCGACGACCCCGAACTGGCCCGGATCGTCGGCCGCGGGCGGGTGCTCGCCGCCGGTCGCACGGCGGACGCCCAGGTGGTGGGCCTGGTCGACCGGCTGGTCTTCCGCGCCGAGGACGGCTGGCGCGAGCTGGCCTGGCACGACATCGAGCGCGGGTCCTGGGACAAGGACGACGGGAGCCTGCGCTGGACCGAGGCTTCCGGCGCGGCCGGCCGCCTGGTACTGACCGAAACCGGTCGGCTGCCGGAGCTCTTCAACGAGCGCGTCACCACCAGCGTCGCTTGCCTGCGGGTGGTGGAGCTCGGCGGGCGGCGGTCTGCCGTGATCAGCGCCCGTCGCGACCTCGGCCGTCCCGGCGCCCCGCTGATCTGGCGGGTGGCCCCTGGCAAGGGGGTTCGCATGGAGGAAGTGGACGGCGACCCGGTCGTGGCCGGGGAGCTGCAGCGGCTGCGTTCCGAATATGACCTCGGCTGAGGTTCTGGTAACGTACGGGATCGCGCCAAGCGCGGTCCCCTGTAGCTCAATTGGCAGAGCATCTGACTGTTAATCAGAGGGTTCCTGGTTCGAGTCCAGGCGGGGGAGCGCTTCCTGAAGGTTCTGCGACCAGCTGGTTCCGGGCGCGACCCCCGTCGCCGCCGTGCCGACCAGGGCTGGGCGACCTTCATCCGGTCCTACCCGAACCGCACCATGCTCTCGGCGCGCGTGGTGGACCGGTGCGCTGCCGTCACCGCCCCTGTGGTTCGACCGGCTCTACGACAACCTCTCTGTGGCGTAGTGCTCGCGCCGCCGTGCGGTGGAGCGCTGCATCAGCTGGGTGCGCGGCGACCTCGAGGCGGCAACTGACCCATCGCGGCCGCAGCGACCCGAGCCTTCGCCGTGGCAGACGCCCTCCGCTGCCGCTTCAGCCGATCGTGAATCCCGAGGCCACGCCCATCCGGTCGAGTTGGTCGGAGTCGAGTCGGACGATGTTGCCGGCCTTGTCGGACAACTCCAGGGAGAGGTCCCACCAGCCCGCAGCCGAATACCGCGGAACGCGGATCTTCCACCGGAAGGTGCCCTCAGTGATACTCCCGTCGACCAAAAGGCTGCCGTCGAAGCCGGAGGGGATCTGTTGGTCGGGGATGGCGGCGGAGCGGAACCCCGCGCCTCCAACCTTCAGACCGGCGAGATTGTCGGAGATTCGCGCGGTAGCGGTGATGAACTGGTCCGCCTCGGCGACGTTCACCGTCGTGGGATCGAGGGTGAGCTCAATGAGGGTCGGCGGCAGGAGATCTCCGGTGCCGACCTTGGTGAAGCCGTTCGGCATCCCGCGGGCCGCCAGATCCCACACCATGACGTCGTGGCCGGCCTTGTCGAAGAGTTCGACATACCTGATGCTCCAGAACCCCGGTGCAGCGTAGCGAGGCACTGTGATCGACTTCCGGTACACGCCGTCCTTCCCGGTCCCGGAGATGCGGTCCTCTGCGGACATCCAGGCAGACAGCGGTTGCCCGTCCTCCTCGCCCACGTGCGGATCCTTGAAGACCACCGAGATCGCGTTCGCTTCGGCATCGTCGGTCACATGCACGGTCACGACGAGTTCCTGGTCTCCCTCGGAGGCATCGACGGTGGTACGGGACAGCTCGAGGCCGGCGAGCACCGGTGGCGCGGAATCCTCGACGCCGCCGGTGTGGGAGAAGCTGGCCGTGAGCCCCGCGCTCGCCATGGCCGCGGGATTGAGGATCCGTCGGTTCCCGACCGCGTCATTGACGTCCACTCCGGCAGTCCATACCCCGTCGGCGCTGTTCCGGGGCACGGACAACGTCCCCCGGTAGAGACCATCTCTTGCGTCGCCCGACACGAGGTTGGAGAACGGGTTCGGCGGGGCGTAGATGTAGAGCGTGAGTGGTCGTTCGCTGGCCGGGTTGGTGAAAGTGACGACGCCGTAATCCATCCCGGCAAGGTCGTCGGTGAGGTGGACGGTCACGTCGATCGTCTGGTTTGAATCCGACGTGTCCACGGAGTCGGCGGACAAGGTCACGCTCACAACCCGCGGCGCAGTGCCGTCGCAGTTCGGAGCCACGGTGTCCTCGTCGTCGAAGGTGCACACGTTCGCGCCGCCCCCGCCGTCGAGGTTGTCCGGATTCGGGCCACCATCGAGGGAGTCGTCGCCGTCCCCGCCTGTGATGGTGTCGGCTCCCTCGTCCCCGGTCAACGTGTCGTTGCCCGCCCCGCCGGCGAGGACGTCGTCGCCGGCACCACCGTCGAGGACGTTAGCGGCACCGTTGCCCGTCAACGTGTCGTCTCTGGGCCCCCCGACGAGCCCCTCGTCCGCGACCAGCGTGTCGCTGCCGTGCCCGGTCCGCTGGGCGCCGGCGACCGCCAGGCTGGCGACGACACCGACCGGGTTTTCGTCGGCTTCTGCGTAGGTCAGGGTGTCGGTACCGGCCTCGCGGTCGAGCCTGTTGTTGTCGACCCCGCCGATGGGGGTGTGGTTGCCGCCGGCATCTACGTACGACACGGTGTCGGTGCCAGACTCGCCGTCGAGCCTGTCGTTGCCGACCCCACCGATGAGGGTGTCGTTGCCGGATCCGCCCTTCAGGCTGTCATCGCCGTCGCCGCCGTCAATGGTGTCATTGCCGCCGGCGCCGCTGATCGAGTCGTTGCCGCCGAGCCCGCAGATGACGTCACCCGTGGAAGTGCCGTACAGCGTGTCCGAGGCGGCGGTCCCCCAGATCGTGCAGGGCCGCCCGTCACCGGCCACTGGCACCATCGCCGGATCGATGCGGACCGCCGCGGTCAACGCTGAGAAGATGGTGCGGCTGAAGTAGCCGTCCTTTGTGCCGGTCACGCCCACCTGCAGCGGGAACTTGGCGTCGTCGACCGCGACCGGATACCTCTCCTGAGTCGCGCCCGCGATCGCCGTGCGCTTCCCGCTCATGATCCGGTACCACTGGAACGTGAGCCTCACGGGCGCCGGGCCCCAGGTGCCGGGGGTGGCCACGAGGTCGCCCCCCACCTTCGGCGCGGGGTCGTCGACAGTCGGCACGGGCGCGGGAGTAAGGGTCGCCCGGCCCACGGTCGCGGTACTTCCCGACGTCTTGGTCACGGGCTTCCAGCCGTCGGCCGTCGCGCTGACCAGAACGCGCAGTTTGGCACCGAGGTCGGCGGTGGTGACGGTGTAGGTGTCGGTGGTTGCGCCGGCGATCGGCGTGGACCCCCGGAGCCACTGGTAGGCGAGCGTCGTCCCCACCGGCTTCCAGGTGCCCGGCCTGGCCTTGAGCTGCTGGTCGACCACGGGCGTCATGTCCGAGATCTTCGGGGTCGGTCCGGAGACGGTCCCCAGATACTTGGTGTACACCTTGATGCTGCCGCGGATGGTCGCGTCGGGACCGGTGCTGGTGGTGTTGCGTGCGAGCGGCCCGGTGCCGTCTGCCGCGGGAGCGTTTAGTTCCCAGCTGTAGGTGCCGGGGCGCACTCGCGTCAGGCCGTCGTCGGTCCTGCCGTCCCACGACAGGTCACGGATGGATCCATCCGGGGCGGGGCCGACCGCGATGGTCCTGACGACGGCTCCGACGGAGTCCCGGATCGTGAGCGTGCCTTCCGCGAGCGCCTTGGTGGCGTCGATCTGGGGCTTCCACGACGCCGAGACGGGCATGTTGTTCAGCGTCGCAGGTGCGGCCAGGCCGAGCAGCAGTGGCTGGACGGTGCCCACATCGGTACCGCTGACCCGTTGCACGCGGACGCCCTCCCCCTCGATGGCGAAACCGATGTGACCGGTGCCGTCGGTGGCGGCGGCGCTGACGTCGGTGTCCGCGGCGAGGACAGTCTCCGTGGTTCCATCGCGGAACTGCCACGCGACTGCGTTGCCGTCGGGATCCTCGACGAGGGCAAACCCGTCACCGAGCTCGACCGGGTACCCGTCGAGCGTGTACACCTTGGTGGTGTCGCGGTAGTTGAACACGACCGCGCTGTCGCCGGTGTCGCCCTCCGCCGCGACCATGACCCAGTCGCCCCACATGGACGCGTCCTCGACACCGTAGGTGGCCGCGGCCGGGAGCGCCCCCGTGATGGTCGGGGTGCCGCCGGTCACGTCGACGACCTGGAACCGCTTGCCGGACAGCTCCCGCAGGGCCATGGATCCGAAGCTGGCGGAGACGTTCTTCAACATCCGGGTGCCGTCGATCCTGCGCAGGTCGTAGCCGTAACGGGTGGACGCGAGGTAATAGGTGCCGCTGAAGTCGGTGACCTCATCGGTCGCCGGCAGCGTGCGGACGAACGTGCCGCGGTCGAAGAGCTGCACGCCTGCGCGTCCGCGGATGATGGTCCGCGCGTCGGAGGCGCTGAGACCGCCACTGGAGGCGCGCGGAGCGAACACGGTCTCCTCGCCCGTCACCCCGTTGGCGATGGAGCGTGACCACACCCGCGCACCGGGGAGTTCCACGGCCGGGCGGTCATCGGCCGCGACCACTCCGCCGGGCGTGAGTTGCAGCTCGCTCACCGTGGCATCGCGGTCCACGAAGTCAGCGATCGGGACGAACGTGCCGTCGACCAGGTAGCGGGTGGCATGCCCGGCTGTGCTGTCCACCAGGTCGGCGAACGGCCTGTCGGAGTCGCCGGCCCCGTAGAAGCGGACGATGGTGTTCCCGGCGGGCGCCTTCACCGCGATCGGGCTCGACGGGGCGGTGGTGCCGGCGACCACGAAGTCCTCGTACACCCAGGGGCTGCGCTCGAACCGGATGGCCGCCCATTCCGTTCCAAGGAACAGGTTCGCCCTTGCCCGGCTGAAGTTGCCCTTCTTCACGGTTCTGCACGCGGGCTTCGACCACGTCGCCGCCGAACGGAAGCAGACCGCGGCACTCGTCTTCGTGGTGGTCACGTAGACGATCTGGTCACCGCGGAGTTCCGCGTCAGCGAGGCCCGTGACCTTGGCGGAGAGGCCCTTGGTGCCGTCGACGGGAAGAAGGTCGAGGTAGCCGGTGCCGGCGGTCGAGCGCACTGTGCTGGTGCTGATGACCAGCGCACGCGTGCCTGTGCTCAGGCTCGTCCACTGGTCGAGGCCGGGAATCCGGTGAGGGGTGAACGGCAGCCGGCGGGGCGGCGTGCCCGAGGCGAAGTCTGTGGTCGTGTAGCCGATGACGCTTTCCTCGTCCTCGGACCAGACCTCGGTGAGCCCGGTCGTCGGGCTCAGCCGGTCGACGGCCGACGGCAGCTCGGCCACCTGGGCCACCTGCCCGGTGGCGAAGTCATAGTCCTTGACGACGTAGCGGTCGCCGCTGGACACCTCGTAGTAGAGGTGGCCGCCGGTGGCGAGGTTCGCATGGCTCTCCTCGTAGTCGGGAAGGTCCAGGTCGCTCCAGCTGGCACCGTTGTCGGTGGTCACCGTGTAGGAGCTTTGGTCAGTGTCGGGATCGTAGGTGGAGACGATCGCGTTGGCTCCGGTCGCAGCCACGATGTACGGCGCCTCATGCGTGGTTCCCGCCGGAATCGAGACATCGCTCGGGACAGCCCACGAAGTGGTGGCGGTGGTGGCGGCCAGGAAGCCGGCTCCCAGCGCGAGGGAAGCCGCCATCGCAACGGGCCGGCGTGAGTGGTGGAAGGACGGGGTCGATGCCGGGACGTGATCCATCGATGTTCCTTGTGGGCAGGGCCGTGCAGGGGCCGCGGAGCACGCGAACGCTAACACCCTCCCGGCCTGCGCCACCGGCTTTCCGGGGTATCTCGTACACCTCTGCCGCCCCGCCCCCGGCGAGCCAGCAGTTCTCCTGGCCTGCTCGAGCAGCGGCCGCCGCAGCAGCTTGCGGCCTCCGGGTCAGGCCTCCACGTCACCCACCAGCGGGGCACCGCGCAGCGCGAGGGTCCGCTGCGCGGCAGCGATCGCCACGTCGAAGCCCACGTCGGGGTCCTTGACCATCTGCTCGGTGGCATGGGCATGGGCACTGACCCCTGGCTCGCGGCTCAGCTTCCCGCGCGCGATGACGGCTGCCGCCGCGTCCCCGAGCATGGCCAGCGCGCGGCTGAGGCCGCGCTGGGTGGCCCGGTCCCCGCGGCCGAACTGGCTCGCCAGCACCTCCGCCAGCGCGGGCGCCTCCTGCGCCGGCACGAGCGTGGCCGCTGCGCGCCAGGCCGTGCGCGCCACTTCGTCCTCGCTGTCGAGCAGCAGGTCGGTGGTGATCGCAGGCCACGCGCTGCGCTCCCCCAGTTTGGACAGCGTGTGCAGCGCCTGGCTGCGGGACTGCGGGAACACCGAACGAAGCTCAGGCAGGACGCGTTCGAGCGTGCGGGCACGGTCGTGCTGGAGCAGCGCCCAGGTGAGCATGTCGCGGACGAAGAAGTCCGGCTCGACGGCGAACCGTTCGACCAGGGCGTCGATGTAGTCGTCGGCCGGACGCAGCCCGGCCGCCATCGCGGTCTGCAGGCGGGCGGACGCCGACGGCGCCTCCAGCGCTGCCCTCAGCCTGTCCACCACAGTCTCGAATCCGTCTCGGGTCATTCCGACCACCTCCGCGTCCCAGAAAAGACCTTCACGTAGCGTCAAGGTCAAGCCGGCCCGGTTCGAGTGTCCCTGCCCTACCAAGCTGTCAGGCCGGTCTGGCACCGTCGGTAGGGTGGCGCGGTGGCCGCCGACCTTCCCGAACCAAGTACTCGGCGCCGAGGCGCCTTGCTCGCTGCGGCGATGGTCAGCCTCGCCAGTCTCGCCCTCGGCCTGCTCACGTTCTACGCGCAGGGCTTCCTGCCCGACGCGCTCAGCTCGTTCGCCAACTCCGCGAGCGGCTGGACGCTGCTCACCGCGGCGCTGGTCCTGGCCGCGAGGGCCGGTGCGAAGCTCGCCGCAGCGCTCGGCGCGGTGAGCTTCGTGCTGCTGGTGCTGGGCTACACCCTGGCAGCCTCGCTGAACGGCCTGTACTACAGCCCGGTGCTGTTCGGGGTGGTCGGTGTGGTCGTCGGGCCCTTCGTGGGGGTCGCCGCAGCTTGGCTGCGGACCGAAGGGGTCCCGGCGGCGCTGGGCACGGCCCTGCTCGGCGGCATCCTCATCGGGGAGGCGGTCTACGGGCTCACCGTGGTCGCAGACACCACCAGGCCGGAGTACTGGGTGGGGATCGGCGCCGTCGGCATCGCCCTGCTCGTCGCGATGCTCGTGCGCAGGCTTCGGTGCTGGCGCCCGGTGACCATCGCCGTTGCCGGCGTCCCGGCCGTGGCGGCAGCCTTCAACCTGGCCTACATCGCCCTCGGCTCGGCCTGACCCGGCCGCGAGGTCGATCGTCGTGGGGTGCGCACGCGCCAGACCAGCCAGCACCCACCCAGCAGCAACGCCAGGCCCGGGACGAGGAACGGCCACGGGTTGAGCAGTTCGCTGCAGCTGATCGAGCCCGCGCCGGAGGTGCACCGCTCCCCCGGCCCGCCGAGGTTCGACAGGCCCACCGCGAGCGGCAGCAAGCCCAGGCCGGGCACCAGCGCCACGACGGCGGAAGATCGCGACGCCGGCAGCGCCGAGCCGACGACAGCGAGCAGTAGGGCAACCCCAAGGACGAAGATCCCGATGGTGAGAATGCCCACCACTCCCAGCCCTACCAGGCCGCCCGCCGATGCCCACAGGGCGCGCGGCCAGACCGGCCTCTCGGCCGTCGCCTGCATCCTGACCACCTCCCCCGCAAGCCTAGGCCGGGGACGGCCGGCGGGGTTGAACCGGCATGGACGGAGTGCGCCCCGAATTGCTCCGTGCATACCCCCCGGGGTATATTCGGACCACCGAACAGAAGGAGGAAGCGAATGTGCAGCCCGACCACCTGCAGGACCTGCGGCAAGACCACCTGGACCGGCTGCGGCCAGCACGTCGACCAGGTGAAGGCCAGGGTGCCCGCGGGCCAGTGGTGCGGTGGGCACGGCGAGGCCCAGCCCACCGTGAAGGCGAGCTCCGGGTTGTTCAAGTTCCTCGGCCGGTGAGATTCTCCCGGGCATGAAGACCGTCATCATCGGCGGGGTTGCCGGCGGCATGTCCGCGGCCACCCGCCTGCGCCGGCTGGACGAGCAGGCCGAGATCGTCGTGCTCGAACGCTCCGGGCATGTGTCCTTCGCCAACTGCGGGCTCCCCTACTACATCGGTGAGGTGATCACCGACCGCGACGCCCTGTTGCTGCAGACCCCGGCGAGCCTGCACTCCCGGTTCGGGATCGACGTGCGCGTGAACTCCGAGGCCCTCGCCATCGACCGCGCAGCCAAGTCGGTGAAGGTGCGCGACCTGGCCACCGGCGAGGATTACCTGGAGCACTACGACCACCTCGTCCTCGCTCCGGGAGCGGCCCCGTTCGTGCCGCCGATCCCGGGCGCAGAGCGCGCCCTGACGCTGCGCAACATCGCCGACACCGACAACATGGCGGCGGCGGTGGCGGCGGCGCTTGCCGGGAAGGAGCCCACCGCCGTGATCATGGGCGGTGGCTTCATCGGCGTCGAACTGGCCGAGAACCTCACCGCGCGGGGCCTGGCGGTCACCGTGGTCGAGCTGGCCGACCAGTTGCTCGCGCCACTGGACGTCGAACTGGCCGCGCTGGTGGAGAAGCACCTCACGCGGCACGGGGTGGCGGTGGTCACCGGGGCTTCGGTCACCGAGATCAGGCCCGACTCGGTGGTTCTGTCCAACGGGGGCGTGTTGCCGGCACGGCTCGTGGTGGCTGCCATCGGCGTGCGGCCCGAGACCGCGTTGGCCGAGGCCGCCGGCCTCGAGCTCGGCGAACGCGGCGGCATCCTGGTCGACGAGCACCAGCGCACCTCGGACCCGGCGATCCTCGCAGTGGGCGACGCCGTGGTGAAACGCGGCGCAGCGGACGGAGGGCAGTCGCTGGTACCGCTGGCGGGCCCGGCGAACCGGCACGGCCGGCTCGCTGCCGACGTGATCGCCGGACGAAACGTGGCCTCGGCGCCAGCGCTCGCGACTGCGATCGTCGGTGTGTTCGGCCTGACCGCGGCAGCCACCGGCTGGACAGAGAAGCGGGCCGTGGCGGCGGGCCGAAAGGTGCGGGTCATCCACACCCACCCGGCGAACCACGCGGGCTACTACCCCGGCGCCGAGGGCATGAGCCTGAAGCTGGTGGTGGACGCCGAAACCGATGCCATCCTCGGCGCCCAGGGCGTCGGCGGCACCGGCGTCGACAAGCGCATCGACGTGATCGCGACAGCAATGCGCGGCGGCCTCACCGCATCCGAACTAGCCGACCTCGAGCTGGCCTACGCGCCGCAGTTCGGCTCGGCCAAGGACCCGGTCAACATGCTCGGCTTCATCGCCGAGAACCTCCGCGACGGCCTCACCCGCACCGTGCAGTGGCACGAACTGGAAGGAGAACTCGCGAAGGGCGTCCAACTGGTCGACGTCCGCAGCCCCGCCGAGTTCGCCCGCGGCGCGATCGACGGCGCCGTGAACATACCCGTCGACGAGTTGCGCACCCGCATCGACGAGGTCGCGCCGGAGGCGATCGTGCACTGCCAGGTGGGCCTGCGGGGCTACCTCGCGGCCCGCACCCTGGCCCAGCACGGCCGAGAGGCGCGCAACCTGGACGGCGGCTACCGCACCTGGTCGCGGACCTGAAGCGGGGCAGCCCGCAGCGGGAAGTCGTGCGAGGGTCCGCCCGGGCGTGAGCCACGGGCGGACCCTCCCGGCCTCACCGGGGGGATCCACCCCGGCCGGCCTGCGGCGGCCGCGACACCCCCCGTATCCGCCCGACCACCGTGGAGTTCTTACCCGTCGCCGCGGAGCGCCAGCCCCTGCCTCAGAAGGTGTACGACCCCCAACGCTCAGCCCGCCCGGGACGGTGAAAGACCTTCCCAGTGCGTGTAACGTCCGCGGGCCCGCCAGCGGTTACCAAGGTCAGGTCCTGTCACCCGAAAGGGGACTCCGGCCCTGCCGAAGCACCGCCTAGGATCGCAGTTGATCGTCCGAAACGAGTCGGGGGGCTCGGGACGATTGTGCGTGGGAGCGTTCGGGGGAGCGCCCACGCCGGCGGCCTGGGTGTCGATGAGCGACCCGCCCAGGCCACCTCCTCCCCCATGCCACCTCCTCCCCCAGACACAGCCGTACCCGGGCGCGCCGGCTGATGCTGCGCGCCCGGGTACGGGTCGTTCTGGGCCTAGATCTTGTCGTCGCGGTGTTCCACGACGTTCGTGCGCCGGGTGGCCTGGGCGTTGGTGACGAGTCCGAGGATCACGGCCAGCAGTCCGCCGGCCATGCAGATGTAGCCGATCATGGTCAGGTCCACGCCGGAGATGGCGTCGCGGACGGCGAAGGCGAGAATCGCGCCGATGACCAGCAGACCGATTCCGGTTCCGGTGGTAGGTGACATTTGCACTCCCATTTCGTCGTTGGCCCCGACTCGGTGAGGGCCCGCCCGCTGCTCCGCCCGGACGAGCCCGGGTCCGCCGGAGGGGCCATTCCCCGACGTGACCTCGCTGCTGCGGCCGGGCGCCGTCCAGCACGCCGGCCCGCTGCGGCTGGGCCAGTACCCGCGGGGTGCAGAAAGATGCGCCCGGGGGTAGGAGTGCCACGCAGCGTAACCCCGGGCAGGGACCTGGCGGTTACCCAGGGGGAGAAGGAGAGATCGTGACCGAGCGTTACGTTGGTAGGCCGTGAACCGGCTGGTGGCAGGCTTCCTGCTGACCGGTCGGTACCGGCTGTCGCACCTGGTGGCTGCCGGTGGCATGGGCCAGGTGTGGTCAGCGCAGGACGAGATCCTGCGGCGTACCGTCGCGGTCAAGATCATGCACCCGCAGACGGCGGAGCAGCAGGCCATGGCCGAGCGCTTCCACGCCGAGGCCCGCTTCGCCGCACAGATCAGCCACCCCAACATCGTCGAGGTCTTCGACTTCGCCGAGCACGACGGGCTGGCGTTCCTGGTGATGGAGTTCATCGACGGGCCCACCCTTGGCCAGCTGGTGGCCGACGGGACAGGCCTTCCCGCCGAGCAGGTGCGCCTGCTGCTGGTGCAGGTCGCCGGGGCGCTGGCCCGGGCCCACGAGAACGGCATCATCCACCGCGACCTGAAGCCGTCCAACGTGCTGGTCTCCGCTGACGGCTACGCCAAGCTGATGGACTTCGGGGTGGCCAAGGACCTCAACGGGGCGGCGCTGACCACCACCGGCGAGATCTTCGGCACTACCTACTACATCAGCCCCGAGCAGGCCCTGGGCGAGACCGTGACACCGGCCACCGACCTGTACTCCCTCGGCGTGATGGGCCACGAACTGCTCACCGGCACCAAGCCGTTCGACCGGGGCACCCCGATCGCGACGGCGCTGGCCCAGGTGCAGGATCCGCCCCCACCGCTGCCGGAGTACGTGCCTGGCGACCTGGCCGCCATGATCGGCGCCTGCCTGGCCAAGGACCCGGCGCAGCGCCCAACGGCGGCCGAGGTCGTGCAGGCCCTCGCCGTCGCCGAGTCCGACCACATCTTCCTTCCGCTGACGGTTGGCGCCCCAAGCCCCGCCACGGCCGGTACACCGGGGTCACCGCGCGTGGAGGCGGAGCTACCCGCCACCGAGCGGTGGCTGCCGGCCTGAAACCGGGCGCCAACCGTCCCTTCCCGCCGCCGGGGCGCCGTCCTCAGCGGCCGGCGAGCAGGGCCTGCTCGGCCTCCCGGGTCCAGCGGCCATCGTTGAGCAGGGCGGCCACGGCGGGCAGTCGTTCGGCGAGGTCGGCCAGCCGCACCAGGCCGAGATCGGCCAGCTGCGGATAGACCATGATCTTGCCGCCGGAGGTGCGGTCGATCACCGACTGAATCGCGTCGGCGAACCCCGCCATGCCGGCCACTGCGTCCAGCGAGATCGAGGTGTCCAGGACGCCCGACTCCAGCTTCTCCAGAACGGTGCGCAGGTCGGCCATCTCCGAGCCGGAGGTGCCGATCAGGAACACGCGCCGCTCGATCATGCCCTGCAGGTCGAGCTCTGCGAAGGTACCGGCGGGGAAGCCGGCAAAGGCGTTGACGATCGCATCCTCCCCCGCGAGGTCGACGGTGCCGGCGAGCAGGCCGGGCGCGGGCACAAGGCAGGTCAGGTAGGTGTACCCGGGCTGCAACTGCTCGCTGCTGGAGTCGACCACCCGCAGCGGCACCGACCTGCCTGCAGCCGCCGGCCCCACCACCTCGGCCAGGTGCCGCAGGCGGGCCTCGCTGAGGTCGCTGGCGTCGATCGAGATGCCGGGCACGTCCAGGACGGCGGCCCGCATCGTGTGCATGAGGCCCATCGGGCCGGCCGCACCGATGATCGCCACCCGGTCGCCCGGCCGGATCTCCCCGGTGGTCGGGATCCAGGCATACGCCTCGGCCGGGTCGGTCCCGGTCGTGCCGGTGTAACGGACGAAGTCGTAGTGCACGCGTCCGACGTCGAGGCTCACCCTGCGGTCGAGCCGGCCCCCACCCAGGACGACGCACAGCAGGCCGCCGTTGCCAAGCAGCCGGCTGAGTTGCTCCACGGTGGCCGCGTCGTGGCCGTAGTAGATGATGTCGTCCAGCCCGGTCGCGACCTCGGCGATGGAAGCCGCTGCGAAGGCACCCGGGTGCACCAGCGCCGGGTCGCAGCCGACGACCGTGACCTGCGCCGGTGCCGCTGCGGCCAGCACCTGCTGGAGTCCGGACGGCGAACTGCCCTCGTCAGCCACCACCAGCAGGCGGCCGCCGGGCCTGAGGTGGTTGCGCTCGCTGCGCGAGTACGCGGCTTCCACGGTCGCCCACGGTTCAACCAGGGCCACCGCAGCCGCGGAGGGCCGTTCGCTGACCCGCAGCAGGAACTCCTCCCCGCCGGCAACGACCATGCGCTCGTCGACCACCACGTACTCCTGCAGGGCGCCCTCGAAGTTGTAGCCGAACGCCCCGCTGGAGGCTGCTGTCGGCAAGTGCCGCCAGTCGGCCTGCACCAGCACCCGGTCACCGACGCCGAAGCGCGTGACCTCGGCGCCGGTGGCCACCACGCGGGCCACCGGCTCGTGGCCGGGCACCGTCGGCTCCGTGCCGGGGTGGTAGCTCGGGATCTGGGCCAGTTCGGCCTCGGTCAGCCCGCCGACCACCGCCGACTTGCGGGGGTGCCGGTCGAAGGCGTGCAGCAGCTTGGTGTCGCTGAAGCAGATGCCGCAGGCCTCCACCTGCAGCAGCAACTGCGTCGGCCCGACCCGGTCCACCGGCTTGGCCGGGTTGAGCCGGATCTCGTCCGCCCCGACGAACTGGATGGCGTGCTGAGTGGCCGGCACCTCCCCGGAAGCTGGTCCGGTGATGTCGCTGGCAACTGGCTGCATTGCTTCACTCTCCCCATGGCAGGTGGTCGAACACTTCCGCCACCTCGCGGTAGCGGCGGTAACGGGTGGCCGTGAAGTCGGCCCTGGCCGGGTCGGGCTCGAAGACGCGCCAGGCCGGGTTGAGCGCACCGACCGCTTCCGGGACGTCGCCGAACACGCCGACCCCGACCCCGGCGAGCGCAGCAGCGCACACCGAGCCGAGCTCGCTGACCGGCGAGATCTGCACCGGTACGCCGAGCACGTCCGCGAACCGCTGGCACCACACCGCCGACTTGGTGGCGCCGCCGGAGAGCCGCACCGGCAGCCGCTCGGGCAGGGCGGCCTGCAGCCGCTCGATGTGGCGGCGGTGCTCCAGGCAGATGCCCTCGATCACCGCGCCGAGCAGCTCGTCCTCGCCGGTTGAGGAGGACAGCCCGATCCAGGCGCCACGCACGCCGGCGTCCGCGCGGCTGCCGTCGAGGAACGGCAGGAACATCGGGTCGTCCAGCCGCTGCACCCTGGCACCCTCGCGGTCCAGCCGGGCGCGGTACACGTCCTGGCCGGCAGCGGCGTCGGCCGCGCTGGTGGCGGTGAGGGCGCGGTTCAGCGCCCAGTCGAAGGTGGAGGCCGAGGTCGGCGAGGCCTCGCACATCAGCGCGAGCCCGCCCAGGGCGATGTTGGCAGCGCTCGGCCGGATGGCGCCCAGCACCGAGTCCATGGTGGCCTCACCGGCCGGGATCAACACCTGGTTGACGCTCCAGGTGCCGGCGCCGACGCAGATCTCGCTGCCGTCGAACACGCCGGAGCCGTGGTGCAGGGCAGCGTTGTCCACCAGCCCGGCCAGCACGGGCAGCCCGGCCACCAGCCCGGTCTCCGTTGCCGCGGCTGCGGAGATTGTGCCAACGGAGTCGGACGCGATCGGGGTGAGCAGCAGGTGCCGCAGTTCCTGCAGCCCGAACGCCTCCAGCGCCGGCCCGTTCAGCCCCAGCGGCAGCCTGCCCTCGGCAGCAGCCCAGGCGGTGTTGTCGTAGAGCCCGCCCGCCGAGGCGTCGGACAGCTCGGTGGCGACGGTGCCGGTCAGCCGGCCGCGCAGGTAGTCCTTGCAGGACAGCACTGCGTGCGTGCGGGCCAGCACCTCCGGCTCCGTGCGGGCCAGCACCGCCAGGATCGGTCCCGGCTGCCCGGCCCACAGCCCGTTCCAGCTGCGGGCCTGAAGCTCCTCGGCCAGCCCGGCAGCCACCCAGCCGCGGACGGCTGAGGCAGCCCTGGTGTCGGCGGCCATGACGGCGTCGCGGGTGGGCCGGCCGGCCCGGTCCACCAGGTACAGGCCGTTGCCGTGACCGGTGAAACCGACGGCCAGCACTCGTCCCGCCCCGCCCGGGGTAGTCGCCAGCAGTTCGCGCACGCAGGCGGTGGTGGCGGCCCACAACACCTCGGCGTCCCGTTCGTTCTTGCCGGGCGCAGGCCGGCTGAGCGGGACGGAGCGGGAGACCGTCCGGGAGGCGCCGCTGCCGACGTCGAAGGTGGTTGCCTTCACCACCGAGCCGCCGGCGTCGATGGCGAGCAGCAGGTCCTGGCCGGTCATCGCCCGCCCCTCCCCCGCGCACCCGGTTGCCTGGCCGGCCGGGTGGCGTCCAGCGCTCCCTTGGCCAGCACCTCCTCAGCGGTCGTCTCGTCGGTCACCAGCACCTTGATGAACCGGCCGCGGATCGCGCCGAGCACGGCTTCGGCCTTCTCCTTGCCGCCGGCGACGCCCACGACGTTGGGCAGCCGGCGCAACTCCTCGAGGCCCAGCCCGATCCGGCGGTCGGAGGTGGCTGCCGGAACGATCCGCCCGGAAGCGTCGAACCACTCCCCCAGCATGTCGCCGACCGCGCCGAGCGCAGCGAAACCGGCCACCTCCTCGGCCGTGACCACCTGGGAGCGGACGGCGGAGGCGCCGGCCCCCGCTGCGCCGATGCCGGTGAGGGTGACGGTGGCAGTGCTGGCCAGGGCGAGCACCTCGCGGACGGAGGCCTCCTCGCGCAGCAGCCGGGCCGCTTCCGGCGAGGAGACCAGCAGCGGCGCAGGCACCACCCGCAGGTGGTGGGCGACCTTCGGGTCACCGGCCAGTGACTGCGAGATGGCCTGGATCGAGCCGGCGGCCGAGGCAAGGGTGACCCCCTCCAGCGACTCCTCTGCCAGCATGGCCAGCGACCGGGCCACCGTGTCGCCCCAGCCCACGCCCACCACGGCGCCCGGGTGCAGGTGGCGCCGCACGTAGGCTGCCAGCGCCGCGGCCACCCGCTCGTTGGCCCGACTGCTCGGCTTCGGGGTGTCGTCGTCGCGCGGCACCACGATCGCGTCGGCCAGCCCGAACGTGTCCCGCAGCCGGTTCGCCAGGTCGAGGGCGGCCAGGCACCTGGCGTCGATCTCGATGCGTACCACACCCTGCGCGCGGGCGGCCTCCAGCAGGCGGCCGACGGTCTGGCGGGAGACGAACAGGCGCTTCGCCACCTGGGCCTGGGTCAGGCCGTCGCCGTGGTACAGCCAGGCCGCCCTGACCACCAGGTCGAGGTCGCTGGGTGAGGAGGAGAGCACCATGTCAGGACCCTAGCCAGTACGCGCGCCTGCGCTCGACCACGACCGCAACGGAGGCAGCCGTGCCGGGCCGGGCCGCCGGCGGGCGGACGGTCACCGGTACCAGAGGTCGAGGTAACCGGCGACGATCCGCTGCATCGCGGCCAGCACCACCTCGTTGCGCCAGGCGCTGGTGAAGTAGGCGATGTCGGCCTTCCCCCCGGTCGGCGCCGCCGGCCCGAGCAGTCCGTCGGCGGCGAGCTCTGCAGCCACCGGCCCGGCGACGCCGTCGGCGTGCTCGAGCATCGCCCGCAGCAACTGCGGGCTGGTGTCGCGCTCGAGGGTGGTCCAGATGTTCACCTTGCACACCCCGTCCGCGAACAGCGTCGCCAGCTGGGGCACCGGGACGCTGGACGTGCCGTGCAGCACCAGTCGCGGCCCGATCCGGGCAGAGATCGCCCGGGCGGCCTCAGGGTGGTAGCGCTGGTCGGAGGCCGCCGCGCGGTGCTCGGTGCCGAGGTTGGCCACCACCATGTCCACGCCGGTGCGGGCCAGGAACTCCTCGGCCCGTTCCGGCGAGGTCAGCTCACCGTGGGTGCCCCCGCCGGCGTCGACGACCTCGTCCGCGGCCCCCTCCACCAGCACCTCCGAGCCGTGGGCCGCGACGAAGTCCGCGGTGCGGGCCAGGTTCTCGGCCCAGGGCGCCGCAGAAGCGTCGTACATCACCGAGGAGAACCGGGACAGGTCACCGGCCAGCCGGTCGGCGTCCACGTCGTACTGGCCGTGGTCGAAGTGGGTCAGCACGTCGACATCGGGGTAGTCGCCGCCCGGACGGGCCAACACCTCGCAGTCGCCGAGGAAAAGCTCGAACCCGGTGTCGGGGTTGCGGCTGCCGGCGTAGTACACGGCCTGCGCGCGGTGCGCGTAGCGACCGGTGAGCGCGATCGTCACCGGCACCCTGGTGCCCAGCTCGACGGCCCTGGCCTGGCAGGCTGCGAGCACCGCCTCGATCGTCGTCTGGTTCTCCCCGCAGAAGGTGGGCACCACCCAGCCCCGGGCCGCGGCCTCGCTGTAGACCGCTACCACCTGGTCCTTGCCAAGGATGATCGGCATGTCGTTTCCCGTCCTCTTCTCAGTGGGTCAGATCACGTGGGTGGGCTCGAAGGCCGCCTCCAGCCGCGCCAGCTGGGCGGGGAAGTCGAAGCCGTCGGCGAGCAGGGCGAGCTGGTCGGCCAGCAGCCGGCGGCGCTCCGGGTCGAGCAGCCCGGCGAGGTTGGCGTCCAGGTGGGCCCACAGCCGCGCCTCGGTCCAGTCCTCGGCGAGCAGCAGTGCCCCGGCAGCGGCGATCGCGAGCGAGAGGTGGCGTGCGGGCAGGCCCTGTTCGGCCGCCAGGCGGAAACCCCCGAGCAGCCGGTCGCCGCCCGCCAGCTTGCGCGGCAGGTCGCGGGTGACGCGCTCGTTGGTGTCTGCCAGCGAACGGTTTCCGAACCGGTGCAACAGGTCGTCGATGTGCTCCAGCAGGCCCGCTGGCGCGACCTCGTAGGTCGCCGACAGCCCGGCCCCGGACTCGATCATCGCCGCCCGCACGAGGTAGCGGATCCGCACGTCGCCGATCGCCTGCCACACCTGCTCGTACCCGGCCAGCCGGCCGAGGCAGCCGGTGAAGCAGTGCCCGAGGTTGTGCAGGTAGAGCTTGCGCTCGCCGTAGAAGCTGAACGGCACCGACCGGTCGGCCACCAGCCCGGGGATGTCGAGCGGACCGCCGAGCGCTGCTGCGGCGTCGTACGGCAGCAGCCGGTAGGGCTCGGCCCGCACCAGGGTCGGTTCGGCTGCCGAGGTGGCCGGGTCGGCGGCCGGGATCATCCGGCCGACAGCGGTCTCCAGCAGTCCGACGTTGGCGTCGAGCACGGCCCCGGGCACGTCCGGCAACCGTTCGGTGAGGAGGCTGCGCATGATGCCCGCACAACCGTGGACGTTCTCGGCCAGCAGCACGTTCAGCGGCGGCCGGCCGCGCTCGATCCGGAGCCCCACCGCCCTGGCCAGGGTGTCTGCCACTGCCGGCAGCACCCTCGCGCCGACGCTGGTGGCGGCCAGGTCGGCGGCGAGCAGGGCGGCCAGGGCGGCGGGGGTGTCGGTGACGTCGATCGCCGTTACCGGGCCCACCATCGTGCGTACGCTCCCGGACTCGCCGAGGGTGAGGTGCGGGTAGGCGCCGTCGGCGGCGAGGCGCGCGACGAGCGCTGCGTCCACGTCGAGGAACGTCACCTGCCACCCGGCGTCGCAGAGCAGCTGGGCCAGAAGGCCTCGGCCGACGCTGCCCGCGCCGAAGATCACTGCCCTGGCCATGCCCACCTTTTCCCGATCGACGTCGATCCGACGACACCAGTTCTAGGTGTCGGGGGCGGGCGGCGACAACCTGGAACGACCTAATCGGGCATTTGCCCATTCCGGCGCTGACAAGGAGCGGGAGCTGCTGAAGAGGCCCGGGGTGGCCAAACCGAGACCAAACCTGAGCAAATGCTCAGATCCTGTGCATCTGCTTGCCGCCAGCTTCTTCGGGTTCTTAACCTCACCGAAGAACCCTGGCTTGCCAGGCACGAAGGGGTGCGAGGAGAAGGTTGCGAATGGCTGCTGAGTCGGTCGGGACGGGCGTGCCGCGCCTGTCGATCCGGGGCATCTCGAAGAGCTTCGAGGCGATCCACGCCCTGCGGGACGTCTCGTTCGACCTGGCGCCGGGAGAGATCCACGCGCTGGTCGGTGAGAACGGCGCCGGCAAGTCGACCCTCGTCGGCGTGATCACCGGCCTGCTGCAGCCCGACCGCGGCCAGGTGCTGCTCAACGGGGCAGAGGTGGACTTCCACAACCCGCTGGCCGCCCGCGCCAAGGGTGTCGCAGCCGTGTTCCAGGACCCGAACCTGTTCCCCCACCTCTCCATCGCGGAGAACATCGTCACCGGCGCCTACCCGCGCAAGGGCCCGCTGCTGGACCGCGCGGGCATGCGGCGGGTGGCCAGGACCAAGCTGGAGCAGCTCGGCTTCGACCTCGACCCCGACCGGCTCGTGGCGGAACTCACGGTGGCCGAGGCGCAGTTCGTCGAGATCGCAAGAGCGGTGGAGCCGGGCCTGCAGCTGCTGATCCTCGACGAGCCGACCAGCGCCCTCACCCCGTCCGAGGCCGGCCGGCTGTACACGATGGTCGAGACGCTGAAGGCAGCCGGAACCACGATCGTGTGGATCTCCCACCGGATGGAGGAGATTCGCCGGCTGGCCGACACCATCACCGTGCTGCGGGACGGCCAGCACGTGGTCACAGCGCCGGCTGCCGAACTGGACGACGACGCGATGATCCGCGCGATGGTGGGCCGGGCGGTCGTGCTGCAGCGGGTGCCGCGAACCGAGGACGTCGGCCCGGTGCGGCTGAAGGTGCGTGACCTAAACCTCGCCGGCACGTTCGCCGACATCGACTTCGACGTGGCCGAGGGCGAGATCGTGGCGATCGCCGGCCTGGTCGGCTCCGGCCGCTCCGAGATCCAGCAGGCCATCTTCGGGCTCTCCCCGCAGGTCACCGGCACGATCGAGGTGGACGGCAAGGCCGTCCGCCCGGACAGCCCCGCGGCGATGGCCCGGCGCGGGGTGGTCTACCTGCCTGAGGACCGGGACGCCGAGGGCGTGATCTCCTCGATGTCGATCAAGGCAAACGTCGCGCTGCCGAGCATCCGCAAGCTCGCCACCGCGGGGTTCATGGCGCCGCGCAAGGAGCGCGCCCTGGCCACCGAGCAGCGCGAGGCGCTGAGCATCAAGGGCGAGATCGAGGCCCTGGTCAGCTCGCTCTCCGGCGGCAACCGGCAGAAGGTCGCCCTGGCCCGGTGGTTGGCCACGAATCCGCGGGTGCTGCTGCTGGACGAGCCCACCCACGGCATCGACGTCGGCACCAAGGTGCAGGTGCACGACATCATGCGCCGGCTGGCCCGCAACGAACGGATGGCGATCCTGATGGTGTCGTCCGACCTGCCCGAGGTGCTCGCGGTGAGCGACCGGGTGCTGGTGATCCGGCGGGGACGCCTGGCCGCGACCCTCGACACCGCAACCGCGACCCAGGAGACCATCATGGCGGCCGCCACCACCGGCCGTACCGAGGAAGGCGAGAAGTGAAGCAGACCTCCATCCTCGAGCGGTTCCGGCTGAGCGGCAGCGGGGGCGCAGCGCTCCGCGTCCGCTTCATCGGCGTGCTCGCCTTCCAGCTGCTGCTGGTGGTGGTGTTCACCGCACTGGCGCCGCGGTTCCTGTCCTGGGACAACGCGCAGAGCATCCTGTTCACCGCGGCCATCCTGACCATGGCCGCCAGCGGGCAGACGCTGGTGGTGCTCACCGGCAACCTCGACCTGTCCGTCGGCTCGATCATGGGGCTGTGCGCCTACGTGGTCTTCGACGTGACCAGCCAGGCACAGTGGCTGGCCGGGCTGACCGTCCCGTTCGCCATCGTGCTCGGCGCCCTGCTGGGCCTGCTCAACGGCGTCCTGGTGGCCTACCTGAAGATCCCGTCCCTGGTCGCGACGCTCGGCACCCTCTCGGTGTACCGCGGCATGGTCTCCTTCTACGCCAACGCACTGGAGGTGACCAGCGGCGAGCTGCCGCAGTGGATGCGTGACCTCGCCACCGCACGCTGGCTCGGCCTGTCCTCCTACGTGTGGATCGCCGTCGCCGTGGTGATCGTCGTCGGCCTGGCGCTGAGCCTGCTGCCGTGGGGCCGCAAGCTGTACGCGTACGGCTCCAACCCGCGCGCGGCCTACTTCTACGGGCTGAACGAGAACGGCATCCTGGTGGGCGCCTACGTCGCCGCCGGCGCCATCGCCGGCTTCGTCGGCCTGCTGCTGGGCGCCCAGGTGGGCAACATCAACTCCCTGCTGGCCTTCGGCATCGAAATGCAGGTGCTGGCGGCCGTGGTGATCGGCGGCGTCAGCATCTGGGGCGGCTCGGGCAGCGTGTACGGCGCAGCCCTCGGTGCGATCGTGCTGGCCACCATCAACAACGGCCTGGTGCTGCTGGGCGTGCAGGAGTTCTACCGGCTGCTGTTCCAGGGCCTGGCGATCGTGGCCGCCGTCGCAGTCGACGCGCTGGTACAGAAACGGGTGCTGAGCGCCACCAGCCGGCGCGTGATCCTGGAGGTGGGGGCATGAGCCAGGTGCTGCGCCGGTACTCGGCCGAACTGCTGCTGGTGGGTCTGATCGTGCTGGCCGCGATCTGGTCGAGCCAGCTCTCCCCCTACTTCCTCGACCTGACCAACCTGATGAACTCCGCGGCGTTCTTCGTCGTGTTCGGCCTGATGGCGTTCGGGCTGTTCCCTGTGGTGGTGCAGGGCGAGATCGACATCTCGCTGGCCTCGACCCTCGCCGTGGCCAGCGTGCTGTTCGCCAAGTTCTCGGTCTCCGGGGTGCCGGTGCTGGTGGCGCTGCCGGTGGTGCTCGCCGTGACGGGCGCGCTCGGCGCGATCAACGGGCTCCTGGTCGCCTACGCCGGGCTGCCATCGCTGGCGGTGACCCTCGGCACGCTGGGCGCCTACCGCGGCGTGGCCTACCTGCTCGCCGGCGACGCCGGAGTGACCGGGCTGACCCCGGAGTACACCTTCCTCGGCATGTCCTGGGTGGGCGTCGTCCCCTCGACGGTGGTGCTGTTCCTCCTGGTGGCACTGCTGGTCGGAGTGCTGATGGAGACCACCCGGTTCGGCCGGCACAGCTACGCCATCGGTGCGAACCCGGCCGCGTCGAGGACGGCTTCGGTGCCGGTGCGGCAGACCCGGGTGATCGCCTACGCGATCGCCGGCGTGGCCGCGGGCCTGGCCGGCTTCGTCTGGGTGAACCAGTACCAGTCGGCCCGCGGCGACAACGCCGACGGCGCCATCCTGTTCGTGCTCACCGCTGTGGTGCTCGGCGGGGTGTCGATCAAGGGCGGCAGCGGGCGCGCGCTGGGCGTGCTGCTGTCGACGATCCTGCTGGCCACCATCCAGACCGGGATGAAGCTGGCCAACGTGCCCGGCACCAGCCAGACGCTGGTGATCGGCCTGCTGCTGATCGCGAGCATCGGCGGCCCGCAGCTGGTGCGCCTGGTTCGCTCGGCGTTCGCCAGGTCCCGTCCAGCCGCACCGGTCGGGGGGTGAGGCCGGCGTCCCGACTGCCCCAGCTCCCACCCCTCATTCAGGTCCAAGTCCAGCATGAACCAGTCCGTTCAATGACGAGAGGAAATCTCCGCATGACCAAGCACAACCGTCTGGCCAGGATCGGCGCAGCAGTCGCCGTGGCCGCGCTGACCGCGTCCCTGGCCGCGTGCACCACCACCCCGCCCGGCGCAGCCCCTGCGTCCCCGGGTGCGAGCACCGCAGCGATGAAGGTGTTCATGGCGCCGAAGTTCACCGGCCTGGCCTACTTCGAGGTCGCCCGCAAGGGTGGCGAGGACGCAGGCAAGGAACTCGGGCTCGACTTCCAGTACATCGGCTCGGACAAGGCTGAGGCCACCGAGCAGATCGCGACGCTGACCAACGCCGTAGCGCAGAAGCCGAACGCCCTCGTGGTGAGCGCGATCGACGGCGACGCCGTCGCCCCAGCGCTGCGCCAGGCCCGCCAGGCCGGCATCAAGGTGGTCACCTACGACGCCGACGCCGCCGAGGACGCCCGCGACCTGTTCGTGAACCAGCTGTCCTACGAGCTCGCCGCCCAGACCATGCTGGACGCCGCGCTGCTGAACTCGCCCGAGGGCGGCCTGGTGGCCTTCATCTCGGCTTCGCCGACCGCGCCCAACCACACCGCGCACGTGAAGTTCATGAAGCAGTTCATCGACAACGACCCGAAGTACTCGATGTTCAAGTACGTCGACACCGTCCAGTTCGCTGCGGACGACGCGCAGAAGAGCCAGGACATCGCGCTCAACCTGATGCAGGCCCACCCGGACCTGAAGGTGATCATCTCCTCCTCCGCGGTCTCCGCCCCGGCGGCCGAGCAGGCCATCATCAACGCCGGCAAGGGTGGCAAGGTCTTCGCCACCGGCGTGGCGCTGCCGTCCTCGGTGAAGGACTTCATCAAGGCCGGTCACTCCAAGGCCTTCATGATGTGGGATCCGGCTGAGCTGGGCTACGTCGCGACCGTCGCGGCCGCGCAGTTGGCCGAGGGCAAGATCACGGCCGAGAAGGGCCAGAAGATCGATGCCGGCAAGGCCGGTACGTACGAGGTGGGCGAGGCCGGCGAGGTGCTGTACAACAAGCCGCTGATGTTCACCGCGGACAACATCGACGACTACAACTTCTGACCGACGACAGTTGTTGCCCGGGTCCCAGACGACAGCCTGGGACCCGGGCACTACTGATCCAGGCAGCCTAGGTCGAGGACGGCAAGTGAACCGCGGACGGCATGAGCGCGTGATTCCAGATGATCGAATGACCATGCTCGCCAGCACGGCCTGGCTCTACTACATCGACGGCCTCACCCAGGCCGACATCGCCGGACGGCTGAAGACGTCACGGGCGACGGTCGGCCGGTGGCTGCAGGAGGCCAGGGAGGCCGGGGTGGTGCGCATCTCGATCGACCCCGGCGTGCTGGCCACGATGGGCCTCAGCCGCCGGCTGTGCGAGCGCTACGCCCTGGAGGACGCCCTGGTGGTGCCCCGCCCCGACGCCGCGGCCGCTGGCATCTCCGTCAACCGGAGGGTGGCGATCGCAGCCGCGGGCTACCTGGAGCGCTACCTGAAGCCGGGCGCGGTGATCGGCTTCGGCTGGGGCGACACCGTGATGCACGTGCTGTTCAGCATCCGCGCCGAATCGCTGGACGGGGTGACCTTCGCCTCCGTGGCCGGCGGGATCGACCGCTACACCAGGGAGGTGTTCGCCACCGGCAACGGCGTGCAGGCGCACCTGCAGCTGATCCCGGCGCCCCTGGTGGTCAACTCCCCGACCACGGCCGAGGCGCTGCGCCAGGACACCTCGGTGACCCGGGTCCTGGAGCTGTCGCGGACGGCCGTGGCCACGATCACCGGCATCGGCGGCACCCAGGTCACCGGCAACTCGGTGCGCGCCGGGCTGTACTCCCCAAGCACGATCAGCGCGATCGCCGAACTGGGCGGCGCCGGGGACATGCTCGGCGAGTGGTTCGACGCCGACGGCCAGGTGGTGCCGGAGGCGACCTCGGACCGCCGGATCGGCATGGGGCTGCAGGAACTGCGCCAGATGCCGCACGTGATCGGCGTCGCCGCCGGGGCTGCGAAGGCCGCGGCGATCCGCGCAGCGCTGCGCGGCGGCTACCTCGACGCGCTGGTCACCGACGCCGAGACCGCAGAGATGCTGCTCGACTGACCTGCTCCGCTCCGCCCCCGCCGTCCGGCCGGGTGGGCCCTGCTTCGTCCCTGCTGGAAGGAACCCGAACCGCTGTGCCTGGACCGCTTCGTCCGACCGACCTGCCCACCGACGTGCGCCTGGTGGCCGCGGACATGGACGGCACGCTGCTGGACGAGCGGGGCAAGATTCCCGAGGCCTTCTGGCCGCTGCTGCGCCGGCTGCACGGGCGCGGCATCGTGTTCGCCCCGGCCAGCGGGCGGCAGTACCCGGCGCTGGCCGCGATGTTCGCGCGCGCCGACGCCGGCCTGGCGCTGATCGCCGAGAACGGGGCGTACGTCGTCCGCGACGGCGCAGAGATCAGCTCGAGCACCGTCGAGGCAGAAGCGGCCGAGCAGGTGGTGCGCCAAGTGCGCAGGCTGGCGGCGGAGCACGACCTTGGCCTGGTCTGGTCGGGCCGGCGCAGCGCCTACGTCGAGCGGGCAGAGGAGGCGTTCGTCGCCGAAGCCGGCCGGTTCTACACCTCGCTGCAGGTGGTGGACGACCTGCTGGCGGCGCCGGAGCCTCCCCTCAAGTTCGCGGTGTTCGACTTCGCCGGGGCGGCGAACAGCCGTGAGGTGCTGGCTGCTGCGCTGCACCCGTTCCAGGTGGTGATGTCGGGAGTGCACTGGATGGACATCATGGACCCGCGGGTGAACAAGGGCGTCGCGTTGCGCGCGCTGCAGCGGGCGCTGGGGGTTGCGCCTGAGCAGACGGTGGTGTTCGGCGACTACCTCAACGACCTCGAGATGCTGGAGGAGGCGACCCACTCCTTCGCGATGGCCAACGCCCACCCCGTGGTGGCGGAGGTGGCGCGCCACCGGGCGCCGTCGAACCGTGAGCACGGGGTGCTGAGCACGCTGGAAAGGCTGCTGGACGAGGCGGCCGAACCGGCCGGTTAGGGCTGCTCGCCCGCCCGGACTCCTCTCCGGTCCTGATCGTCCAGCTACCGCCGGTCGAGCCTGTCGAGACCCCGCCTGTGAACAGGCGGCTCAGCGGAGCAGGCGGCGCAGCCCCGCCCAGCTACCGCCGGTCGAGCCTGTCGAGACCCCGCCTGTGAGCAGGCGGCTCAGCGGAGCAGGCGGCGCAACCCTGCGGTGTAGGCGGCCCGGCCCACCAGGCCGGCCATGGGGTCGAGCCAGCGAGGCAACCACCCGACCACGAGGTGCTGGCTCCACTCGACGTCCGCGCCGCCATCCGTCGGGGTGACCTGCCAGCGCACCGTGCCGCCGATCACCCGGCCGTGCTTGGCCACCTCGACCTCGCCGGGCGCCTGCCCGGGCAGGTCGCCGGCCGGCGGCTGCAGCCGTTCGACCGTCATGACGTCGTCGAAGCCGAGCCGGCCGAGGCCGGTGCGGGCGATGAAGCGCTGCCCGACGCGCGGCGGGCCGTCGTGACGCAGCCGGGTGAGGGGAATGGCGGCGCTGTGGGCGTCCCAGTCCACGAGCCGGGCGAAGCACTGAGTCGCCGTCCGGCTGGTGCTCGTCCTGATGGTGAAGTGGGCCACGGGCTCAGTGCTCGTGGTCGTGGTCGTGGTGGTCGTCCTCGCCGCTGAAGTCGATGTCGAGCTCGACGACGGCGCTGTCGATCAGCTCCGCCACCTTGGCCCGGTCCTCAGGTGACAGGTCGGGCGCGGCGGTCGCCGCGAGCTCCAGCGGGTCGAGGTCGGCGAAGACCTGCTGCACGACGGCGGTGATGAGGTCGACGGCGACCGCGTCGAGCCCTTCACCGAAGGGTGGTTGCTGCCAGCCTGCGGTGTGGTTGCCGGTGTCCACTCGGGTTCCCTTCGTCGCTGCGTCGCGTCCGTCACTTCAGGCTAGCGGGCAACCCGCGCAACCCGGCGCGCGGGAGCGGGCGTCGTGGGACCCTTGGAACGGCTTCGGAGCAGGGAGGCGGGCAGTGCCGGTGGACCAGGTAAGGGAGGCGCTCTCCCCCGCGGACGCGTCGAACCTGGTCTTCGACGCGCACGACCAGGTGAACGTGTTCCTGATGGCCGGGGTGCTGGGGAGGGGCGGCTTTGTCGGGCCGGACGGCGAGGCGGACCTGGAGGCGCTGCGGGCCGAGCTGGCGCGGACGCTGGAGGGAGCCTCGCCGCAGCTGCGTCGTTTCCGGCAGCGGGTGAGTCGCAGCGGCCGGCGGCTGGTGTGGCAGGAGTGTGCGCCGGACCTTGGCTGGCACGTCCGCCAGGTTGAGGCCGTGGCGGGTGCGGCGGGACTGGGCGAGCTGGCTGGCGACTTGATGACCAGGCCGTTGCCGCTGGACCGTCCGCTGTGGGAGCTGCTCGTGGTGACCGGAGCGGGGACCGGCCCCGGGGTGGTGTTCAGGGTGCACCACGCGGTGGCCGACGGGGTCGGCGTGGTGGGGTTGGTGCAGCACCTGTTCGGGCGTCTGCCTGAGCCCAGGGCCGCGACGCAGGGCGTGCGGCCGGTGCCGGCGCCCAGGCGGCGGGCGTCGCTGCGGGTGGCGGTGGCGCGGGTGCTGTCGGTGTTCCGGCTGGCTGTGCCGCGGACGGTGCTGCTCGGGCCGATCGGGCCGCGGCGCGGGATGGGCTTCACCCAGGTGGACCTGGCCTCGTTGGGCGCGGGCGCGCGGAGTGCGGGTGCAACGCTGAACGATGCGCTGCTGGCTGCGGTGGCGCCGGCGCTGGAGGCGGCCCTGGAGGCGGCCGGGGCACCGGTGCTGCAGCCGGTGCCGGTGAGCGTGCCGGTGGCGCTGCCGGAGCGGGGGACGTCCGGGAACGCTGTGGGCGTGATGCTGGTGCGGCTGCCCACGGGGGTGAGCGACCTGCGGGAGCGGCTGGCGCGGATCTCGGCGCTGACGAGCGCCGGCAAGGCGGAGGCGAGGGCGCAGGGGACGTTCGAGCTGACGCGCAGCCAGCTCGGCTCGCGGGTGTACGCGTTCCTGGCCCAGCGGCAGCGGTTCATCGCGGCGTTCGTGACCAACGTCCGGGGGCCGGCGGAGCGGCTGTTCATCGCCGGGGCGCCCCTGGAGCTCGCGTGGCCCGTCGTGCCGCTGCAGGGCAACGTGCGCTTCGGGGTGGCCGCGTTCTCCTACGCGGGACGGTTGTTCTGCACGGTGCACGTGGACGCTGCGCACCTGGACGCGACCGTGGCAGAGCGCGCGCTGACCCTTGAGCTGCAGCGGATTGTCACGCTCGGCGAGGCCGCCGGGGACACGTCGGCGTGAGCGCGGTTCGCGCACCCCGCAGGTTTGGACAGCCCGGCGCGCCGCCGGATACCTTGGCGCTGCAGCCAGCTCCGGGGCGGTAGCTCAGCCGGTCAGAGCAGGGGACTCATAATCCCTGGGTCGTGGGTTCGAGCCCCACCCGCCCCACCAGCAGATTACTGCTCGTTCACTAGGCATCTTACCTTCGGTCGACCGAGCCGCAACAGGCCAGAAGGTTGCACTTCAGACCCCTCCTATTGCACGATATGCGTACGTCGTGCAATAAGGATCGGAGGCTCCGATGGGCCGCGAACGCCGCGAGTTCGGCTCGATCCGCAAGCTCGCCTCGGGTCGTCACCAGGCCGTCTACACCGGTCCGGACCTCCTGCGACACGTCGCACCGACCACCTTCCAGGCCAAGATCGACGCCGAGGGCTGGCTCCACGAGGAGCGCAAGCTGATCGAGGCCAACGAGTGGTCGCCTCCGAGGCACCGGGCCGAGAAGGCTCGGGCGGTGGCGACGACGCCCGACTTCGAGACCTACGCGAAGAAGTGGATCGCCAAGCGCCGCACCGACAAGGGCGAGCCGCTGCGGGCGTCGACGCGAGCCAACTACGAGGCCACTCTCGAGCACCACCTGGTGCCGACGTTCGGACGGATGCGGCTGCGTGACATCACCAAGGGCGCGGTGCGCCGCTGGTACGAGGACACGCTGGAGGGCAACGGCGACAGCCCGCGGGCGAACTCGAAGGCGTACGGGCTCCTGCGGGCGATCATGAACAGCGCGGTCGACGAGGACCTGATCGAGGCCAGCCCGGTGCACATCCGCGGCGCCGGTTACCAGCCGAAGCGTCGCCGGCTGGAGCCCGCCTCGATCGAGGAACTCGACGTGATCGTCGAGAACATGCCCGAGAAGTGGAAGCTAATGGTGCTGCTCGCCTCCTGGTGTGCGCTGCGCTACGGCGAGATCGCTGAGCTACGCCGCAAGGACATCAAGCTGCGCCACGTCGGCGGACGATGGACCGGCGTGATCCAGGTGCGCCGCGGCGTGGTCTGGGTGAACCGCAAGATCCAGGTCGAACCGCCGAAGTCCGAGGCCGGCATCCGCGACGTGGCGATCCCGCCCCACCTGATCCCGATCATCAAGGAGCACCTGGAGACCTTCGCGGCACCCGGCCAGGAGGGTCTGCTCTTCCCGGCCGCGAACGGACGCCAGCAGTGGCCCTCCACGATCACCGGTTACTTCAAGAAGGCAGCGGAGATCGCTGGCCGCCCGGACCTCCGCTTCCACGATCTGCGCCACACCGGCGCCGTGATGGCCGCTCAGCAGGGAGCAACGCTCGCCGACCTTCAAGCCCGGCTTGGTCACTCAACAGCCAACGCTGCACTGCTCTATCAACACACTGCGAAGGGACGGGACCAACTCATCGCCGAGAGCCTCTCTCGGCTCGTGCAGTGAGCCTCGCGGGATCCTGAGCGCTCGCCAGATCCTGCGAGTGGCGCGTGTCACCCAGCTGATTCGTCACATCCAGTACGGTTCTAGTGCATCATCACGTCGCGGGGGGCCACCTCGCCAACGGATATCGAGGCAGAAATCGTGTCTGAAAACCCAAACGAGCCGACGATCGAGGACGAAGACCTCATCCTCACTCACGATGAGCTCGAAGATCTCAGCGACGCCGATCCCAACCCGCCAAGCGTTAGCTACGCCGGTCAGGACTTCGATGTGCTGGGGCTGGTCAGGAGGCTCGACGCCGGGGACATCGCGGTTCCCCGGTTCGGCCTCTCGGATCCCAGCATCGAGTCTGCAGGCTTCCAGCGTGGATTCGTTTGGACCAAGAAGCAGATGGACAGGTTCGTCGAGTCGCTGATCTTGGGATTTCCCGTTCCGGGCATCTTCTTGGTCCGGCAGAAGTCTGACCACAGGTACTTGGTCCTTGACGGGCAGCAGCGACTTCTGACCCTACAGTACTTCTATAGGGGGATCTACTCGACCAGGGAATTTTCACTTCAGAATGTCAGTGATCGCCTCAAGGGCAAGACATACGCCTCACTGGACGACCGCGATCGCCGCACTATCGACAATTCGTTCATGCAGGCAACCGTGGTGACGACGGATGGCAGCAAGGAGTCCCTCGAGTCTGTTTACCAGATCTTCGAACGGCTAAACGCGGGGGGCACTCAATTGACTCCTCATGAGATCCGGGTTGCGCTATACGCAGGTCCACTTGTGGACCTGATCGAGGAACTGAACGTGCGCCCATCGTGGAGGTCCCTATACGGTCGCAAGAGTCCTCGATTGCGTGACCAAGAGCTTGTGCTCCGTATTCTTGCCATGTACTTGAAGTCAGACGAGTACGCGCGACCGCTCAAAGCGTTCCTGAACGACTTCGCAGAAGAGTTCCGCCAAGCCGCGGCACCAGCGCTGGTCAGCGCGAAGGGCCTCTTCGAGCAGGCAAGCGACCTCCTTGACCAAACGGTTGGGGAAGACGCCCTACGCAAGAACTCCCGCCAAGTCAATGCGGCCAGGACTGAAGCCATCTTCTTCGGCCTCATGTCCCGTCTGGCATCTGGAAGTCTCCCGAGGGAGGACGTTGCCGTAGCGCTCAACGCTCTCGACGGAGTCCGCGAGTTCGACGAGGCAACGAGTCGATCAACGGCCGACGAGAACGTTGTCAGTGCGCGGCTCACTGCCTCACTCACGGCGTTTCAAGGGGTATAGATGCAGGCGTGGGCCGCTGCTTGGCCCAGCCAAGCGATATCTGAGTCGCGTAGGCGGCTCGTCGAGTTGAGGAAGACGCTGGATGAACTGCCGCCTACAACGTCGTCAGAGATCGAATCCGCTCTGGCCCGGTTTCTTGTGATCCGAACGTGTGGCCACCTCGAGTTCACATTCGAGGAGACTCTTTGTCGGGCCGCCGAAGATCAGGCGAGCCCCAAGGTCGCCGCATTCGTCAGAGGTCAATACTTCAGAGGGTCGAACCCCAAGCCCGGGCGACTCGTCGCAGAGCTCGCGAAATTCGACGTGCAGCATAGCGCCCGACTTGGCGCGTTCTTGGCAGCCAATGATGAGGAGCTGCAGCGCGAGCTAGAGTTCTTGGTCGATCGTAGAAACAAGATTGCCCACGGGCAGAATGAAGGACTGGGACGCCGCAAAGCTCTAGACCTCGCCGACATTGGAATAGTTATCGGTGACTGGATAGTCGCGGAGCTAGCACCTTCGGTATTCTAGGTCAGCGCTCCACAGCATCATCCCGTTGGCCCGCGGAACTCCCGAGCCGTGCTACCGAATCAGTATTCCGCCAGCCGCGCAGAGGGGACTCGGCGCATGAGCTTCTCCAGGTCGCTCACGCGAACGCGGATGATTCGGCGACCTGTGCGGAAGGCCGGTAGCTCGCCGGCGGCGATCCGACGGCGCAGGGTATGCACGCTGATGCCCAGGATGTCGGCGGCGGCGGACAGGGAGATGAAGGCGCCGGGCTTGGCGCTCTCGATGACGGGCATGGTCTCTCCTTCGTTGTGTGGTGGATGTTCAGAAGCCGATGGATGGGCCGCCGCGGTCACGGTCGTGGCCCCAGCTGGGCAGGTGTTCCTCCTCCGGCCGGCGGCGGCGTGGCGGATCGATGGTCTCCCACACCTCCTTCGTGGGCGCGGGCGGCCAGCCAAGGCGCGAACCGGCGGCACTGAACACTCGCCACCAGAGGGCTGACGCGGCATGCTCACCCGGCAGGGGGCCCTCCGCAAGCGCGCGCTCGACCACTTGAGGAACGTCGACGCCCCTCTCAGCGAGAGCGTGGAGCCGACGCGCGATGACGAGCCTTCCCGGGTCGCGTGCGAGCGCCGGGTCGAGGCTGGGGAGCCGCCGTCCCCACTCCCCCACGCCGAGCGATCGATCCAGCCGAGCTTCGAGGTCGCGCTGCCAGCGCGCTGCCGCCTCTCCCATGGCCGGCGCCCCGGTCGGGCGCAGGTCGGACGCCGGCACGCCCATCACCGCGCGCCAAACCGAGAGGTCGCCGAGCAGGGCGCCGTTCTCGAACATCCGGGGGGTCAGTGACACCGGCCCCAGCCAGTCCGGAGGGCGGTGGTTGGAACGGACCTGCCACCGCAGTGCGCCCGACAGCCGCTCGACCCGCTCCGCGCGGGCCTGCAAGTACGTCCCCCACACTTCGTCGTTGGCGACGCGGCTCGGGACGCCGCGCAACCACGGCAACGGCCTCGGTTCCTTCTCAGGCACCAGCAGATGCAGACGGTGGTCGAGCACTGCGGCCGGGTCACGGGCGGTGTCCAGCTCCCCCATGCCGACCGTCTCGCGCAGCAGCCTTACCGGGTCGTGTCCGTCGGCGGCGCACCCGAGCAAGTCGGCACGGAGCGTATCCCACGCCGGGCACTCGGTGAGCCACAGGACGAGGTTGTCGGCCTCTTGGTCGAGCCGATGGCCAAGCTCCGGCCCGAGCACCTGCTCTGCAGCGACACCAAGCGCGTCGCTGTACCGCGCGACGGCCGGTGCCAGGAGCCGCGCCGGGTCGTCCTGCTCCCGCAATCGCGTGGACGCCGACTCGGCCGCGTCGTCGTGCGACAGGATGCGCTCCAGCCGTTCAACGCCGGTGAGCAGGTTGGTCGCGTCGGTGTGGGCCAGGCCGTGCGGGTCGCCGTCCCCGACGACTTGCAGGTAGAGGTGGTTCGCCTGCCGTCCGCGGGTGAGCATTGTGTAGATGTCCTGCCGCGATTCCTCGCCGCTCGCGAGCCCGTGCATGGTGTCGGCGGTGAGGCCTTGCGCGCCGTGGATCGTGGTGGCGTAGCCGAGGTCGACCCACTCGCGGACGTAGTCGGCGGGCAGGCTCACCGCATGCTTCGAGCGCAGGCTCTGGACGCGCAGGCTGCCGTCCGCCGACACGGACGCGACGCGCCAGCGGTCGCCATTCTTCACCCAGTCACGACTTCCGATCGGCAGGCGACGAGCGTTGTGGCGCGTGATCACCAGGTCGCCGGCCACCGCGATGTTGCCGTCGGCGAGACCGGCGCCGCGACCGATCATGCTGCGTGCTTCGTGGTGGCTCTGCTGGGCGAGTTGGTTGAGTCGGCTGACCAGATCTCGAGTCGGGGCGAGCATGAGGGCGTCGAGGCCGTTCGCGTGGTCCTGCGTCCAGGCGTCCAGCACCGCGTGTGCCATCGTGATGATGTCGCCGACATGGATGCGGTCGTGGTCGAGGTAGTAGCCGAGCGCCTCCGTCCGTCCTTCTCGTAGCGCGGTGGACGCCGCCGCTTCGGCGGGGTCATCGAACCGCAGCACCTCATGCAAGCGACACGCGCCGTGCGCAGCCTCAATGTCCCGCAGGACGCCGCCAGCGCCAATCGCGGACAGCTGGCGGTCGTCGCCGACGAGGCGAGCGCTGCCGCCTCGGATCATCACTTCGGCGATCGCCCGGTCGAGGCTGAGGGTGTCGGCCATGCCGGCTTCGTCGATGATGACGAGGCTGTCCGGGCCGATGGCGGCCAGCCAGGCCGGCGCCGGTTGCTCGGGGTGGTCGAGGCTCCAGGTGAGCTTGGCGAGGGTGTCGCAGGGCACGTCGAGCTGGTCGGCGAGGGCCTTGGCGGCGGCGGCGGACGGCGCCAGTCCGATCACCGTGCCGCCGGATTCGGTCCAGGCCGAGCCGAGGACGCGCATCGCGGTGGTCTTGCCGGTGCCGGCCGGTGCGATGGCGAGCTGGACGCGCTGCCCGGAACCGGCCATGTCGCGGACGAGGTCGCTCTGGCCGGGCGTCAGCGGCGTCCCGTTGGCGAGGGCTTCGAGGAGGGCGAGGCCGATCACTTCGGGCGCGACGACTCGTCCGTCGGTGCGTCCAGCGTTGGCGACGATGCGCTGTTCGGCGTCGAGGATGCGGCTGGAGGTGTACCAGTCGACGCCGGGGATCGTGTACGCACTCTGGCCGTCCGAGCGGCGCAGCGGGTCCGGCTCCGCGATTGGGTCGTCGACGCTGAGGCGGATCGAGCGGGTCTGCAGCGCGAGGTCGACGATGGTGTCGACGACGCGGTCGAGCAGTTCGGCAGAGACGCCGGCGGCGCGGGTCTGCCGCAGGGCCTCGGCGCGGACGTGCCAGCCCTGCCAGGTTGAGCGCTCGTTCTCCAGGATGCCGATGACGCGGGCCGACGTGTCGATCAGCCCGTCGATGCTCGGCGTCTTCGGCGTTACCGCCGGCCGGTTGAAGACGGCGGCCAGCATGGCGTCCGCTCCCTTGGTCCCGAGCACCTGCTCTGCTTGCCCGCGCCAGCTGGCGCGCTGCTCGGCGAGCGAGCGGGGCTCGTGCTTGGCCTCGCGGGTCTCGAGGTTGGCGCGCTGGGCGAGGGCGATCATCTCGGGCTCGGTGGGCGGGCGTCCGTGATCGGCGAGGAAGGCAGCGGCGAGTTCGTCGCGCCGGTGTTCGATCTGTCCGCGGCGGGTTGACCAGCGCGCGGTGAGATGGAGGTCGACGCCCTCGATCTCCCGGACGGGCCGTCTGCCGGTGCGGGTACTGCGCTCGACGAATCGGACACCGAAGGTCTCGGCGAGGGAGGCTTCGAGGACTGCGGAGTACAACTCGGACGCGGCGACCTTGGCCTTGTAGATCAGGTTGGTGTTCAGGGCGTACCAGCGTCCGTCGGTGCTCTGCACCTTGTTGGCGATGACAAGGTGCGTGTGGAGGTCGGGGTCGCCGGCGCGGGAGTCACGGTGGGTGAAGGCGACGGCGACGAGGCCGCGCGTCTCGACGTTGCGGACGCCGTGTGGGCCGACGCGGCTGAAGGCCTGGGTCTCGAGATACTCGACCACCTTGGCGACGGCCTGGCGGTGTAGCTCCTCGAGCTGCTGGCTGGTGGCGAGCGGGGCGAGTGCCCACAAGGTCGAAAAGGACTTCGTCGGGGAGACGGTGAGGTCGACGCCGGCGATGGTAGCCGCGACGGGACGCGACCAGACGGCGACTGCGCGGTGGAGTTCGAGCGGGGTCTTGGGAGCCCGGCCGAACTCTCGGGCGAAGAACTCTGACGCCACCTCGCTGCGGATCTGGGCAAGTTGGTCGGGGTCGAGCTTGGTGCTGGCTGGGCGTCCGGTGGCGAGGTTGGCGGCGACGTAACGGCGCTTGAGTTCCTGGTGGAACTCGGGTGAGCCGTTTTTCCGGACGGCGAAGGGACGGCCGAGCCGGCAGGCCTTCTCGGCCTCGCGTTCGCTCAGGCCGGCGTCCAGGGCGACCTGTCGGATCTGGTCGGCGAGCGGGTGGTGGCCGTTGCCAAACAGGGCCTTCATCTGCGCCTCGGTGACCGGGTCGCCGGCGGCGATGCCGTCCAGCCCGTCCAGTCCTGAGCCCATCCAGACGCCAGGCGCCTCACCCTTCTCCTCGTAGTAGGCGGCGAGCCCGGTCCTGACCATGCCGTCCTGCGCGGCGACCTGTCGGGTCAGGTAGTCGTAGCCGGACCCGGCCGTGACCTTCTTCAGGCTGATCGTCACCACTCACCTCCTCTCCGGCGAGACCTGGGCACTCTCCCTAAGCCCACGCAACGGGCGATCGGGACGCGTGAGGGGCCACAAAGGCTCGGGTCTTCTCACCTTCCCTAGGCCCAGGACTAGGGGCGATCGGGACAGAGCATGCGTGGATTTCTGCGGCCTCTCATTGCCTTAAGCCGCCAGAACGGCCGTATCCGGACACCCGACAGCCAAGAATCTGGAGATCTTCAGGAACGCGGAAGCTCCAGGAGTGGCAGGCGTCGCGGCGGTGGACGCCCGAGACGACCTCGATGACCGAGCACTGGTCGATGACCCGGTAGATCACCCTGTACTCGCGCACAGGGTCTGCTGAGGGTTATCCACAGCCGGGGGGAGGTTGTCGACGACGTAACCAGTCCAGGTGTGTAGCGGGTGTGTGTCTCGATTTGGGAGCCTGCCGCCCACAGTGGGGTTCATCGCGCCGCCGGTGAAGCAGGTCGTCCAGCGGGCTTAACTCCCAGCGGGCTTGGTGCGGCCCGTGCAGGTAACAGGGTCGCATCATCCAAAGCGCTTCAGATCACTCGAGAACGTCCTGCTGCGTGATTGCCCCATCGAGGACAGCTTGCACTTGCTTGGCGAGCTCGAGGTTGCCAGCTTCTCCAAGTTCGTTCATGAACTCTGTCGCATCGATCTCCAGCTGGGCGTCACCGGCGGCAAGCGCCCGAGCAATCACCACGGGAATCGCATGGCGAGACATCTCAATCATGGCGAATCCCCGGGACTGTGGTGCATTGACCAGGAGCATTGTCACATCGAGAGCCAAGCGGGCGTTGACATCGGCGGCACTAGCGATGTCCTTGCCGATCATGTAGCGCTGTGCCGCTAGCTCAGGGTCAAGCTCCAGCGATCGCTTAAGACGTGGCAGCCACCATTCCGGGTCGAACTTGCGACACCGAACTACCCAGAAGAACTCTCGAAGTTCAGCCGAGTCGGAGGGATTTGACTCGACGTGGGCGATGCGAGCATCCCAGACTCCCGCGAAGCGGTCCCGGATGCTGTCCTCCACGCTCTCGGCGTGCATGAACTCCCAGGCGACATGTCCGAGCGCCGCGCCCCGCTCGACCGCATCCGCCGATGAGAAGAACGCGGCAACGACCGGGTCGTCCCAGCCCACGTGACCAAACACGAGCGCCTTCACCGCCCACTCACCTATCCGCTCACGAGGCGTCGAGTTGTCGAACTGCAACCCGTCGACAATCGGCTCCGACAGCGCCAACGCAGCCAACATCGAAGGGGCGAGCAGCCTGTACAAGGTGCTGTGGTACCGGTGGATAGCCATGGCTGTGGATAGAGCGATCTGCTGACCGTGCGTGATCCCCTCGACATCACCAAACCAGCTGCGAACATGCGCTTCGGTCCATGTTTCGTCCGCATTCATGAGCCGGCCGAGGTGTTCCCCGATCACGGCGGAAGAAGCCCCTTGTGGGTCTTGTCGCGCCATTTCTCTGAGAAAGGCCGCTCTCGCACGGTCGCTCCACGGCACAAGCGGGCCATGACCCACCAGGGCCAAGAGCCCCCGAAGGTGGATCGGCCACCGCTCGTTGATCGACAGGGTCAACGGGTCCATCCCGTTCGCGCTGTCTTCCGCGACATACTCGGCCCATTCCTGGTCGCTCGATGGAAGGTCGATCAAGAGGTCCGCAAGCCGCTGTAGACGCTCCGTAGGCACGCGTGGCGGTTCAGACTTCTTCACAAGGTCCCCGAGCAGATCTACCGCGGCCTGCTTCGCCCACGTGAAGTCTGGGTCATCGTCCCCATCCCCGCCCTCCCGCGGGACGTCCAGTTCATCGCCGTGCGTAAGCACGTCACGCACTGTCTCTTCCACCTGGTCCCAATCCAACTCGAGACCTGCCTTTAGGGCGCCCTCCCACCCCCGCAGGAGCGCTCGCAAGTACGTGGGGCGGAGCCTCGCGACGAGGCCGCTAGCGGTCGCGGTCATCTGCGGGTAGGCGGTGACGAGTGCTGTCAACTCACGAGCCTGCCCTTCGTGAGATGGCTCGGGTCCCCATCCATCGCCGAGATCGTGCCAGCTCTCGAGGTGGCCGATGAGCTCCTCGGGGCTCATCGCGGCCATCTCTTCCTGCGTCATTGGACTGTTTGGCCCCGTCCAGCCAGTGATCAAGAATGGCGGACGGAGGGGGTCCTCGATCACGCCCAAGCGGTCATCGAGTTCCGACAACCGCCGGGCAAGCACCTCGGGTAGCGCGGACGGTCCGACCGACGCCAGCCACAGGTGTTCCCAGCGCTCGGTCGACTCAGTGACACGTGCTTCGGTGTCGACATCGGAGTCTTCTTCGTCTCGGCTGGCTCGCTCCCGGACCTGGCCCGCGCGGACCGCGACTCCGTCGGAAATGAAGTCGCCAAGCCGATCAAGTGCGGACGGCTCATGGCGCGAGATTTCGCGTGCGAGTTCACCGAACTCAACTCGGCAACGCTCGTCCCGTGAATGCGGCTCGAACAGCAGTGCCTGAGCGACCGAGACGAGTTCGGGAACGTCGGCAGCTTCCGTCTCCGCCCCAGCCAGCGCAGCAGTCATCACGAACATGGCGATCCTACGAGCAAGCATTAGGTTGGCGCCGAGCAGTCGCTCCACAGTGCTGCGTGGCTCAGTCTTAATTCGTTCGAGTGCGAGGTCTCGGGTCGCATCGATTAGTGCGTCTTGGACCCCCCGGTGCATCTCACGGCGTTCCTTGATACTAGGGCGGGAAAGGGACCAGCCATCCATCCGGCCCGCAGCCTTCGCGTATGCAACGAGCCAGCCCAGCACCATAGGCAGACCATCGGACCCGAGCGCCTGAGCCACCTGCGGGACTGATGCCTCATACCAATACTCGTCGAGCAACAGGCTGGGCTCTGTGGAGCCATCCGGCACCGCTGGTTTGAAAAGCGCGTTGGCAACCCACTCACCAGTCTTTCGTTCGCCACCCGTTATAAGATTCACGGCAAAGCGGACCATTTCGCGAGGATCAGTGCGCCATCCGAAGCCCGAGCTGAGCCATGACTTGAGCACCGGCTTGAGGCGGGCGGCCTCCGAGGCTGGGACGGCGGCACCCACCGCAAAGAGCGCACGACGCACCCAAGCATTGTCGCTGTCCTTGAGCGACACGAGGATGTCGACCGCGACCGCCGGCGCATCACCGGCGACGCGCACCACGTATTCGATCTCCGGCCAGTAGGGGTCGCTCGCCGTGCCATCATCCATGACGACTCGGGCGGGAGGGGTCCTAAAGGCCCCTTCGTTCTTGAGTGGCTCGAGCCAGAGCGGGTTCTTCAAACCTTCGAAGAAGGCTCGCCGCAGTTGTGGGGTGGGAATACGGCGCAGCGCTTCGCGAACTTGATCGTCAGAAGGGCGCGTGTAGCTACTCATGGGATGTCCTCCTGGGCATTAGCTAGCGCCAAGATGTCCTCGACAGCGCTGAGGTTCGTGAAGAACTGATTGGTACGGACCTCGATGACGTCCTCAACGACACGGATGTGGGCGATGATCTCGGAGTCTGGAGGAAGCTCTCGTTCACCGTCGGCATTCCGATCAAGGTGTGCCCACTCGGGGAAGAAGCGCTGGGCAGCCCTCCATTGACCAATCAGCGGGTGGGTTGCGTCCGTGCCATTTGTGAGGAGGGCCGCAGCGTTCACAATGTTGAGGCCACGCTCCTTCACCGCCGCTTCCACAAGATCGGCGATCACCGTGGCGACCTCGGCTGGCACCTGCACAATCGCCTGCTGGGCGCGGAGGTCGAGCTGCGGGTGGCCGGACAGGACATCCGGAAGCCTTGCGACAAGTGAGCTCGAACTCGGTTTGGGCCGGGGCACCACATTGGCTGCCATAGCGGCAGGGAGCCCGTTCATGAGTTCCCGCATGCAATGACAGATGACCGAGACGCGAGCTGCCTCGCCACCCGGGCTCGCCTCGCTATCGAACGCACGTAACGCGGCGAGGTACATACCCTCAAGGCGTTTGCTCCGCGCCCCTAGCCCATCGGCTACTCGCGCGCGCCGTTGACCCTGTTCGTCACACATTGAGCTCGGCGCCCTGTGCAGTCCCACCGACCCCAAGGGGGGCGACACTGTTTCCCCCCACGGGATCTGGCGGGCGACTCCGCGGCTCCAGCCGCAAGTTGACGCCGCCGCCCTCCGGAATGGCCGCGTGCAGCGCCAGCAGGAAGTTCTCCTCGGGCAGGTTGACGACCGCGTTCAGGATGGTGCGGACCTCTGCCTCGACCGAACGGCCACTCCTGGCGGCCCGGGCCCGCAACCGGGCATGCGTGCGCTCATCCAGATGCCTGATCGTCAGCGTTGCCACCGTGTCACCTCCCGACCGCAACGCTAGCGAAAAGACGGCCCATCAGCGCCTCCATCCGGCTTCATCGGAGCCGGATACCCCCTCCCCTTCTGGGCCTACCCCATGGGGTATCTGAAGACCCAGGGATACTACTACCGGAATAGTTGCATGCAATAGCGTGCAATAGCGTTATGCCTAGCCGACAGGCGCATTGCAGGGGACCAATCGGCGGACGGCGGCGATTTCGGGCCCGTTTCCCTGGGTGATGGGCACCTCCGGCGCCTTGCGCACGGCCAGAAACCCGGACGTCGCCCGGTGCGGTCTCTACGGCGACGGCCCACGTCTTCGACCTTGTCAGATGCCATTTCCCGGCCCGAGGCGTACACTGAATCAGTAGCGAACGACCGCCCCGATAGGGGTGGGGGTATAGCCAGAAATGGCCAGGAATCGACTCTGAACGCGTCCTTATTGCACACGCCGTGCAATAGCCGTGCAATATGTCCTAGTCAGGGGCATATCCGGGTCACTCATAATCCCTGGGTCGCGGGTTCGAGCCCCGCCCGCCCCACACATTCGCGGTCCCTCTCCGGCTTATGAGCGCTGTCACGGTCCCTGAGGAGCTTCACGAGGAACGAGTGAAGCGTCAGGAAGGGCAGGGTCGCCGATGGCTAGATGCGACCCGCGACTGAGCGGGGCGCGCCGGGGTTCGGTCAATCGCGCCGGTTCCACAACGCCGGGGACGACTTTGGGCCCGCCGACCACCAGCTGGGCTGGGTTCGGATACCGTCGGCGCATGCAGCTCGGTGCGGGCGCCAAGCGCTTCCTGATCGCGGCGGTCGGCGCCACCATGACGGCCGCCTTCATCTGCGGCGGCCAGCCCACAACCGTCGCCCTGGCGGCGCCGGTCGGCCGTATGGCCATCACCTCGCCGCCGGTCAAGCCTGATTGCCGCGCCACGACCGACGTCCGAGGAGGCGCGCGAAAGGGCACGCCATTCACCGTGTGCGGCATCCCCATCATCTCCATGGAACACAGGGTCAGCGCGGCGTACCTGCCGCAGCTGGTCACCGTGCCGGTCGCCAGGTCAGGCGTCAGCGAAGTGCGGCTACAGCGGCCTGTCGGGGAAGCTCTCGTCCAACTGGTCAAGGCGGCCAAGCAGGCAGGGCACACCCTCGAAGTCAGGTCGGCCTACCGCTCCTATGAACAGCAAAGAGCGGCCTATCAGCTAGATCGAGCGCTGACCGCGCCGCCCGGGGCCAGCGAGCACCAGTCCGGCCTCTCGGTGGACCTGTCCGCGATCACCTGCGGCCGGGCGATCCGCGGCTACAGCTTCGGCTCCTCCGCGGCCGGCAGGTGGACCGCCAGGCACGCCGCCGAGTACGGCTTCATCGTCCGCTACCCGGCCGCACAGAAGGCCATCACCGGGTTCAGCCACGAGCCCTGGCACCTGCGCTGGGTCGGCGTGCAAGCCGCGAACGGGGTCCTTGCGGTTCCGACCGGGACCCTCGAGCGGTACCTGGGGATCGGGTGACTCCGGGCACCGGTTGAGGCCCTGTCGCGGCGGCCCTTCGCGACGCTTCGCTCGCTGCGCTCACGAAGCTCCTGAGGGGCCCAGCCTCTCAGCCGGACCGGGTGAGCCGAATGCCGGCGGCCTCCCAGGTGGCGAAGTCGACCCACTTCATGGCGAGGATGGCGGAGAGTGAGGCGTCCTTGGCGTAGAAGTAGCAGACCCGGTGGTAGTCGCGATCGCCACCGTCGAACAACTCGTCCTCGACGGCGGCCACGCAGTCCACCCGGCTGCTCCAGCCGGAAGGGTCGCGGACGCGAACCGACTTCCTGAAGGCCAGGGCCTCGGAGCGGCCGTCGAGGTTGAACAGCCGCAGGATCTCGTCCCGCTCCCCCTTCAGCGCCGCGGCGAACGCATCCCTGGCCGCCGGCTTCTCGGTGATCCGCTCGACCATCTGTCCGCGGGCCCTGGCGCCGTCCCAGAAGAAGTCCGCCACAACGCTCAACGTGCCGCAGCAGCCGCCGTCCCCCTCCTGGTAGGTGTTGACCAGCGACAGCCGAACACCGTTCTCGGCCGGCTCGAGGGCCACTACGCTCTGGCGGCCGTCCCCCACCACGTCGGAGACGTCCACCTCGCCGAGCAGCTTCGGGCCGGAGGTGTAGAAGACCACGTGCGGCGGCCAGCCCACTCCGCCCTGGTTGCAGTCCACGACCAGCGCAGCGAACGGCACGCCGTTGGCGTCGCGCCACGAGCGGAACGACATCGTGCGCCACCGGCCGTCGGGATAGCCCGAGATCCACACCCCGCCCAGGTTCTCCTCCTCGGCCAGGAGCTCCCCGTCCGACAGCGTCCCTGCCGCGTGGTCGCAGAGGCTCGGGACGGGAGCGTTCACCAACTCATCGGCAGTGATCTCGGGCGGCAGCGCCGCCGTCGAGCTCGCCGTCTGGGTGGGCGCCTCAACCGGCGCGGTCTGCGTGGTCGGTGCCGGCGTCAGCAAGGTGCACCCGGTCGTCAGCAGCAGCCCGAGCGCACCCAACAGCATGGCCGGGAGCTTCGCGTGCCTGGACACACCTGGACCCTAGTGGCGCCGCGGCGCCCAGCACCAGCTGCTCTTCCGCCGCTCATGCTCGACGGTCAGCACCCGAGAGGAAGAGAATGCGCCATGGCCACAGCGTGGGACGCCTTCATCTCCTACGCCCGCGCCGCGTCCGGACCGACGGCCGTGCAAGTACAGCGGGGCCTGGAGCGGTTCGCGCGTCCCTGGCACCAGCGACGTGCCGTCCGGATCTTCCGGGACGACTCGGCGATGTCGACCAACCCGGCGCTGTGGTCTGCGATCGAAGCCGGCCTGGCCGGCGCCGGCCACCTGATCGTCCTGCTCAGCCCGGGCGCGCGCGACTCGGCCTACGTCGACAAGGAGGTCGCGTGGTGGCTCGAGCACAAGGGGGCCGGCTCGATCCTCCTTGTGCTGGACGACGGGGAGCTGGTCTGGGACGCGGCCGGGAACCGGTTCACCGACGACAGCCCGGTGCCACCGAGCCTGCGCGCGGCCTTCAGCGAGGAACCGCGCTGGCTGGACCTGCGCTGGCTGCGCAACTCCCCCGCCCCGGCCGCCGACCCCCGCTTCGCATCGGCCATGGCAGACCTGTCCGCACCCGTGCGCGGCCTCCCGCGCGACGAGCTGGTCGGTGAGGACCTCACCCAGCACCGCAGGGTGCGCAGGCTGGCCCGGACGGCTGTGTCGTCGCTCGTGCTGCTGCTCGCGAGCTCGATCGTGGCCACGGTGATCGCCGTCCAGCAGCGCGACGACGTGCTGCGCCAGGCCGTCACGCTGCGCTCGCGCGAGCTCGCCGGGGCGTCGTCCGGGCTGCTCGGCAGTGACCTGCGGCTCGCGCAGCTGCTGGCCGTGCAGGGTTACCGCACCGAGCGGTCGCCGGCCACCCGGGAGGCGTTGCGCCAGGCGGCCTTCGCCTCACCGCTGATCGAGCGGTTCGCCACGTTCGACGCCGACATCACAGCGATCGCCACCAGCGCCGACGCCGGCACGGTGGCCGTCGCGCTCGCGGACGGGCGGGTACTCACCCTCGGCGGCGGCGGCACCGGCCGGCCGGAGCTGCGGTTCACCGCCGCGGCGGCGGTGACGGCGTTGCGCGCCAACGCCGACGGCACCGTCCTGCTGGCAGCCACCGCGGCAGGGGTGAGCGTGTGGGACCGCTCGGGTTCGCGTCCGCTCGCCGACGGTCCGGGCCTGGTCGGGCCACAGGCCGTCGCGCTCTCGCCGTCCGGACGGCGGGCAGCGGTCGCGCGCGAGGACGAGACGGTCGAGCTGGTGACCTACGACACCGCCTCTGGCCGAGAGCTCGGCTCGCGTGCGGATCCCTTCGTTCCCGAGGGCGAGGTGGCGTTGTACCCCCGGTACACCGAGCGCCTCGGCTTTGTCGGAGAGCACACCCTCCAACTGGTCGGCAACGACGCGAACTGGCTGCAGCTGGACCTCCGCACGGGCCGCACCCGGCGGTCCGGCGGCGTTCCCTGGTTGCCCTACGCCAACCTGTACGTGGCCTCCGACCGCGCCGACTACCTGCTGTCGGCGCCGATCGCGAACGGGCAGGCGGTGCGGGCCTGGCCGCTCAGCGCCACCGGCCGCAACCCCAAGCCCGTCACCGCGCCGCTGCAGTTCACCGACCCGCTCGGGATGGCGATCAGCCCGGACGGGAGCCTCGTGCTGCTCAACGACTCCGCCAGCGGACTCTCGGTGGCTCCCGTGGCGGGCGACCAGCCCGCGGTGGTGAGCCCGACGCGGATTCCCGGCCTCGGCGCGGTCGGCGCGATGGCGTTCCTGACCCCCGAGCGGGCCGTGGCGGCAGCGCGCACCGAGCTGGCCTTCCTCGCCTTCGGTGGTCCGGGGCGGGGCGCCGAGGGCCTGCCACTCGCGCCACGCGGCGTCGGCGGCGTGCCCGAGTACGCGATCGACTTCCGGAGTTCCCGGTTGGCGGTCTCACCGGACGGCTCGCGCGTGGCGGTGCTGGAGCTGAACAGCGCAGCGCTGCAGGTGGTGGCGCTGCCCGGCCGCGGCGGCGCAACCCTGCCCAACACCCCGGTGAGCGCCGCGGACGAGCTGCAGACCCTCTTCGGACCGGTCTGGCTCGGCAACGAGACCGTGCTCGTGCTGGGTGCCGAGGAGCCCGTCGCGGGTGACGGTCTGCCCGCGGGCGTGCTGCGCTGGGACCTCGGGCTGGCACCCCTGGCCGAGGGCGGTGAACGCCAGCTGCCGCTCGCCGCCGGCGCCTTCGGGGAGGGGACGGTCCTGGTCGCGACCTCCGGCGGGGTGGTGCAGACCAGGCAGGTGCCGTCGGGGACGCTCCTTGGTGAGGTGGGGCGTCCTGCCGAGGGGACGGAGTACGACCAGGCTGTGTTCACCGCCGACGGCGGCCACCTCGCGCTCGTCCGCAGCGGCGGGCAGGAGGGCGAAGGGGTCACGCTGCGGGTGCTGGACACCGGCAACGGTCAGGTCGTGCACGAGCGGGAGTGGCAGCAGGGCGCCGCGGTCGCCGGGCTGGCCTTCGCCGGGTCGACGCTGCTGGTGTCGCACCTCGACGGCTCGGTCGACATCCTCGACGACCTGGGCCGGGGCGCGACGTCCCGGATCTCCACCACGGGCACCCGCACCAGTACGGGCTCGGTGCAGGGGTACCCGCCGGTGGTCGGCTCGGACGGGCTGGTGGGCGTGCCGACCCGCTCGGGGCTGCAGCTGTACGACCTGGGCACGCGCCAGCCCGCCGGGGTGCTGCCGGTACCCCCCGGGTTCGAGACCGTGCCGCGGGCCTACGCTTTCGGGCCGGACGGCCACACGCTGGTGACCGGCTTCTTCGGTGCCGACCCCCGCACCGCGACGCTCACCGTCCGCGACCTCGACCCCGAAGCGGTGGCGGACGCCGCTTGCCGCAGCGCGGGCGGGGCGATCAGCGCGGCCCAGTGGATGCGGGTGGTGGGCACCGAACTGCCGGTGGAACCCGCCTGCGGTTGATTCGGCAATGTGCCTTGATTCCTTGCGATCGGGCAGGGGAAATGGCTCGCGCAGTCCCCATTTCTGTGCGGAATGATGCCGCCAGTGTGGTTGTGGTTGTTTCCGAGCCTTGGCGGTTGATGGCGGCGTCCGCGTTGCCGGGCGAGCGCGCCACCAACCCTATTTTGGGCACGCTGGCCTGATTCACGTCACTTCCGAGGTGGGCAGGTTTGCTGATTCTGGATCTCCCGGAATGCGGCCCACGACCGCCGGAAATGTCAGAGGCGGCGTTTAGCTTTGGGTTATGGAGACGGATTTCGGGCAGTGCACCGACAGCCAGTTGCTGGTTGTGATCGGTGCGGCGCTGGATGCGCTCACCGACGCCCGCCTCCGGCTGCCCAGCGAGGCCGAACAGCTGCAACTGTTCAAGGAGTCGCTGCGGCTCGACGCGCGCTTGCAGGCCTGGCTGCAGCAGCTTGCAGCCCGGATCGACACCTCCGATGCGGCCTGGCACGAGTACCGCACGTCCACCACCACCTGGCTGGTGGAAGCCGCCCACCTCACCCCGCGGGAGGCCCGTCGGCTGGTGCGGGCTGGGCACGGCCTGCAGCGCTTCCCGCTGGTGGCCGAGGCTGCGGTGGGCGGGCTGGTGCTGCCCAGCCAGGCCGAGGCGATCACCTCCGTGCTGGCTGACCTGCCCGCGGAGTTCGACCCGGAGTGCGTGGCCCGCGGTGAGGAGCTGATGGTCGGGTTCGCCGCATCCCACAATTCCGCCGAGCTGCGCCGGCTCGCCACCCACCTCGTCGAAACCCTCGCTCCGGAGACAGCGGAGGAGCTGGAGGCGGCGCGGCTCGAGCGGCAGGAGCGCATCGCGCGAGCGCGGCGGTTCCTAGAACTCTCCGGCGACGGCGAGGGATCGGTGCGCCTCCGGGGCAGCTTGCCGGTCGCTGCGGCCGAGCCGCTGATCCGGATCGTCGACGCCTACGCCGACGCCGAGAAGCGAGCGGCCCTCGAGGCGCGGGACCCGCTGGCCGAGACCCTGACCCCTGCGATGCGGCGGGCGGACGCCCTGGTGGCGATGGTCCAGCACCACTCCCAGCAGGCACTCGGCCCGACGAACGGCGGTGACCGGCCGCGGGTGGTCGTCACGCTCTCCTACGACAAGCTGGTGAAGGCTGCCACCGACGCCGGTGTGGTCTGCGGCCGCCTGGTCGGTGCGGACGAGCCCCTGGCGCCGGGAGTGCTGCGCCAGCTGCTGTGCGACGCCGATCTGTTGCCCGCGGTACTCGGCGGGCCCTCCCAGATCTTGGATGTGGGCCGCACCCAACGACTCGTCACCGGCCCGATCCGAGCCGCCCTCGAACTGCGCGACGGTGGCTGCGTCTTCCCAGGCTGCGACAAGCCGCCGCACGCGTGCCACGCCCACCACCTCCAGCCCTGGTGGGCCGGAGGTAGGACGTCGCTGGAAAACCTGGTGCTGGTTTGCGCCCACCACCACGGCATCGTCGAACCGGGGCACGACCCGACCGCGGATCGCTGGAAGGTGCGGATCCGCGACGACGGCCGACCGGAGGTCATCCCGCCGGTGCGGGCTGATGCGCAGCAACGGCCGCGCGTCCACGCGCGGTTCCTGACGGCGCGGCGGCAGTGAAGCCCTCCGGCCCAGGACCGTCGAAGAGGGCCCCGGGTTCGGCCTGCCCGCAGGGCAGAGCGGGGCGAGCCTTCGCCGCCCGCCTACGCTGTGCGCATGCGCCCGGTGCCTGATCCAGTCGATCCGGGCCAGGAATCCGTCTGGGAGTATCCCCGGCCGCCCGCGCTGCGCGCGTGCACGAAACGCGTTCAGGTCATCTTCGGCGGTGAGTTGGTGTGCGACACCACCGCGTCCTGGCAGGTGTTGGAGACCAGCCACCCGCCGACCTACTACCTGCCGCGCTCGAGCTTCCCCCGCGGTGCGCTCCGGCCGGCGGCCGGCAACTCGTTCTGCGAATGGAAGGGCGCCGCTAGCTACGCCGACCTCGTAGCCGGCGGGCGGGTCGCGCCGCGCGCGGCCTGGTACTACCCGTCCCCCTCACCGGGCTTCGACGTGCTTGCCGACCACGTCGCCGTCTACGCGGCGCTCACCGACGGTTGCTACGTGGACGGCGAGCTGGTCGTCCCACAACCCGGCGGCTTCTACGGCGGCTGGATCACCACCGACCTCGCCGGTCCGTTCAAGGGAGTCCCCGGGAGCACCGGCTGGTGATCCTCCCTGCCGGCCGAAGGGGACCGATCGTCAGGGTGGCGCCGCGGCGAGCACGCGCCGCGCGGCCCGCTGGATCAGCCCGCTCTCCAGCGCCTCCAGCACCTCCCCTTCGACGAACCGGTCGGAACGGCGGATAGCCACGATCAGCATGGCCGCCTCCGCTGGACTGGCCTGCTCCAGCTGCGCTGGATCGCGCGCGAGCACCTGCCCGCGCTCCCAGGCCGTCCATTCGAACGGGAGGTGCAAGCCGAGCCGGCCGAGCGTCGCGAGGAAGTCCTCGGCGTCCGCTGACAACGTGGTGTAGGGCAGTTGCCAGCTGCCGTCGGCGTGCTGCACCGCCTCGGTCCAACTGCCCATCGAGTCCGCGGCTTCCAGGCGTGCCAGGGCCCCGCGAAGTTCCGACCACTCCGCCGCGCCCAGGCTTTCCAGCCGCGTGGCGTAGGCGGCCTCGGCGCTCCCGGGTGGGGAGGGTTCAGCCACGCCTGGCGGCCGCCGGCCGCGGCGCGTCCTTGCCCACATTCAGCTCCGCCAGCATCGCCGGGAACACGTCCCGGGCGGCGTCCTTGCCGAGGAAGACGTCGAGGTGGCCGTAGTCGGGCAGCACGTGCAGCGTGTCACCGCTGCGGTACCGGCCCAGGTACTCGTGGGTGAGCTGCTGGCTGACCGGCAGGAAGCACCGGTTCCGGGCACCCGCGAACAGGGCGAATCTCGCGTCGGTACGCGGCGCCCCCGCCGCGTACCGGTCCAGTAGCCCCGGCCGCCTCGACACCGACACCAACTCCCCAGCCTTGACGCAGGCGGCCATCTGGGCGAAGAAGCTCATCGGCACCACCGCGAACTCGCCGCGTAGCCAGTCGTGGGTCTCCTCATTCAGCTGATCGTGCGACCACAACGCGGGCCGACCCGACCCGTAGGTGAAGCTCACCATGCGACACACCGGGTTGTCGCACTCACGGTGGGTCACCAGCACAGCCGTCCGCGCGACCCTGGAGAAGGCGGACGTGGGCCCGTCCCCCCACGCCGGGTTCAGGTAAGGCGTGAGCTGTTGCATCGCCGGCCGTAGCGTGCGGATCTTGAACCGGGCGAACGGCGGGATCACCGGGTGCAGTGAGACCGCGTTGCTCACGATCAGGTCCACCTCCGGCAGCAGCCCGGCAACCGCGCTCATGCAGAACGACGTCGAGCCCTGGCAGTGCACGATCGCCTTCATCGACGCCGCGCCGGTCTGCTCCACGATGTGGCGCACCGCCGCCGGGTGGTCGTAGGCCGCCGCGTCGTCCAACGTCCAGGGGACCGGATCCAGGTCGATCGAAGCCCGCCAGTTCAGCAGCCAGACGTCCCAGCCGTCGTCGACCAGGGCATCCACGATCGTCCGCTCCACCGGCGGACGGAACAGTTCGGCGCGCACCCCGGCACCGTGAACGAGCAGCACCGGGCCTTTTGTCGGCTCGTCGCTCCCCCGCACCCGGATCATCGTCAGCGGCAAGCCATCCCCCGCCCGCAGGAAGTGGGTCTCGTTGCGGTGGGCCCGCGACCGCAGCGCTTCAGTCATTGGGTCCTGCCTTGGGCCCGGCGGGCGTCAGGTAGACGTCGCGCAACGACTTGCCGAAGAACGCGCCGAACCTCGCCACGGAGGCCAGCGGCCCAGCCCCGCCGGCACGGAAGGTGGTGAGCTGCCGGGCGAAGTCCTGCGGCAGGATCCGCAGCAGCCCCGCCCCGATCACCTCGCCGGTCAGCCCGGGCGCGACGTGCCCGCGGAGCAGCGTGATGTAGAGCGTGGAGGTGTCGCGCCAGAGGTCCACCCCCGGGTCGTCGCGCACCTCCTTGAACCCGTAGAGCGTCACCGGCGATCCGGCCAGGTCCCGCAGCCACAGCCGATACCGCATCTCCCTCGTGTCGGCGTCCGCCGTAGCCACGAACAGGTTGAACCAGCCACGCTCCACCGGCAGGTGACCGCCGAGCAGGTCGCAGTGCACGAACCCCTCCGCCGTGCCCGGGTGGTCGCCGTCCTCGACGAAGGTGTTCACGTCGGGGACTTCGATGGTGAGTTCGAACATCAGGCGGTGTCCCAGCAGTCGCGCCTGCCGCCACCCGGCCAGGGGATCGGTCTGCCCCAGCGCCAGGTAGCCCTTCATCTGCTCGGTGAACCGGACGCTGCTGCCCTCCTCCGGCGCAGCCTCCGGCTCCGGCGCAACCGAGTCGGCCACCTCGACCGGACGGATTTCACGGGGCCGCTCGAGCAGGTGCTCGACCGCCCGGTCGGCGAGCGCAGCGATCGTGAACGCCGGGTTCGGTCCCACTGGCCCGGGCATCTGCGAGCCGTCCACCACGAACAACCCCGGGTAGCCGAAGGACTCCCCGTAGGCGTCCACCACGCCCTCATGCACATGCCGCCCCATCGGCGCTCCGCCGAGCGGGTGGACGGTGACGACCCGTTTGGTCCACCACAGCGGGCTGTCGTGATACTCGGCGTGGAGCGCCTGCGCGATCTCACGCATCGTCTCGCGCATCGCGGTGAAGTACTCCATGGACGTTGCCGAGGTCCACCTGACGTCAAGTTCCCCATCGCGCAAGACGATCTTGCCGTCCGCGATGTCCCGGCCCATCCCGAGCAGCGGAAGTGCGCTGCTGCCGAGTTTGCCCTGCCCGACCAGCCTCGCGATCTCCGCCGAGATCGTCGACTCGTAGCGCTTCCCGAGGCGGTACCGCAGCAGGTCGCGCGCCACCACGGCCGCGCGCTGCATCGAGGAAGTGACCGCCGCGGTCTCGATCAGCCAGTTGGCGAAGTCCGGGAAGCCGGCCTCCTGGATGTAATAGCCGCGCCGGCGTCCGCCCTCGTCCAAGCCGTCCGGCACGCGCATCGCCGTGGTGATCACCGGCCCGTAGCTGCCGTCGATCAGCCGCATCCCGCCGGTCGGGCCTTCGCCCTTGGCCCCCATGCAGAACGTGAGCAGGTCTCCGTTGCCGCTGAACCGCGAGCCCACCGCCCGTCCGAGGGCCGGCAGGTTGACCCGGTTGCGCAGCAGCAGCGACGTGGTGCCGAAGGTGCCGGCGGCCAGGAACAGGTTCGCGCAACGGACGCGGTGCCGGGTCCTGGAGCGGTCCCCCGTCCGGTCCGGGTCGCTGCCGTACCTGGTGTAGGCCACCTCGAAGCCACCGCCTTCCAGCGGAGCCACCCCGGAGACCTCGCAAAGCGTGCGGAGGTCGGCCCCGTGGTACTTCGCGGCGGAGAGGTAGTTGTGGTCGAGGGTGTTCTTCGCACCCTCGTTGCAGCCGATGTCGCACTCCCCGCACAGCCGGCACGTCAGCCTCGTGTCTCCGTGGACGTTGCCGTACTCCGGTTCCGGGATGACCTGCTTGGGCGCGGGACGGCCTCCGGGCGGCGCGAACGTGATCGCCAGCGGCGGGTGGAAGGTGTCCAGGCCCAGCGCCTGCGCAGCCTCACGCAGGGCCTTCGCCTTCGGCAGGTCCGGGTAGGGCGAAGGGGTGGGCGCCAGCATTGCGGCCACCGCCTCGTAATGGGGCTCCAGGTCGTTCCGGCTGATCGGCCAGTGTTCGTAACCTCCGCCGGGCAGCGGGGAATCGTGCACGAACCAACGCTCGTCCTTGCGCAGCAGCACGTTGGCGTAGATCAGCGAGCCGCCGCCGAGGCCGCTGGACACGATCGCCTCCAGCTTGCGGAAGGACCGGACGTCGAACAGCCCGAAAAGCTTGTCCTTCGGTTCCCAGAAGGCCTGGCTCATCTCGTAGGGGTTGCGCGCGAAGCTGCCGGGCGGGTACGCCTGGCCGCGTTCCAGCACGATCGTTGCCCGGCCGGCCTGCGCCAGCCGGTAGGCGGCGACCGAGCCGCCGAATCCGGAGCCGACCACGACCGCGTCGCAGTACTCGACGGGTGTTTCCGCCGACGGGCGGCCCGCGCCGCCGACCCCCTGCGCCATTCGCCCCCCTCAGCCCACCACCAGCATCTGTTGGGCCGAGGATTGCGCCACCCGAGCCGGCAGGCAAGAAGCAGTAATGCCCAACGCTGCGCGTCCCGGCGCTGGGTGAGGCCGGACGATCGAGCACCCGATCACCGTGGGAGGCGCGGCGGCCTCGATCTCCGCCGCCTTCGACTTCGCGCTTCGCTCACTCCTGGCGGGCATCGACCAGGTCGGCGCCACTGGCCGGCCGTGACGACGCCGCCTCCAGCGCCGCCCCGATGATGCCGCTGTCGTTCTGCATCTGGGCTCGTACGACCGGAGTGTTCAGCTGCAGCAGCGGCAGGAACTGGTCGGCGTCGGCACTGATGCCACCGCCGATGACGAACAGGTCCGGCCAGACCAGGCTCTCGGCATAGGCGAGATACTCCTGCAGCCGCGAGACCCACTGCGCCCAGGACAGGTTCTCCCGCACCCGCGCGGCGGCGGAAGCCCAGGGGCAGCAGTCGAACCCGTCGATGGTCAGGTGCCCGAGTTCGGTGTTGGGCACGAGCCGTCCGTCGACGAACAGCGCGGACCCGATCCCGGTGCCCAACGTCACCATGAAGACCACCCCGGCGACGCCCCGGCCCGCGCCGAGCGACACCTCGGCGAGCCCGGCGGCGTCGGCGTCGTTCAGCACAACGGCACGCGACCCGAGCGCCGCCTCGAACAACTCGAAGGCGTTCGTGCCGATCCAGGACGGGTCGATGTTCGCAGCGGTCCGCACCACCCCCTGGCGGACGACCGCCGGCAGCGTGATCCCGATCGGCGAGGTGGCCGGCAGCGCGAAGTGCGCACAGAGCTCCGCCGCGGCGCTCGCCACCGCCGCCGGGGTCGCCGGTTGCGGTGTCGGGATGGCATGTCGCGGACCGGCCAGCCGGCCGGTCGCGACGTCCACCGGCGCACCCTTGATGCCGGTGCCGCCGACGTCGATCCCGAGTGCGAGCGGGCCCGCGGGCTGGTTGTTCATGCACGTCCTTCCACGCTGAAGTCCGAACTGCCGGGCGCGAGGCCCCGCAGGAGAGGCTAGAGGGTTTGCTCGGTCCGGGCGATGATGTCGTCCTGCGTGGCCTTCGACAACACGTTGAAGAACGCGCTGTAGCCGGCCACCCGGACGATCAGGTCACGATGCCGCTCCGGATGCGCCTGTGCGTCCAGCAGCGTGGCCCGGTCGACCACGTTGTACTGCACGTGGAACCCGTCCAGCCGGTTGAAGAACGTCCGCAGCAGCAGCAGCAGCTTGCGCCGGTCGGCCTCCTTCGCCAGCACCTGGGGGGTGACCTTCTGGTTCAGCAGCACCCCGCCGGTGATCCGGGTCGTGTCCAGCTTCGACACCGACTTGAACACCGCGGTGGGCCCGTGGGTGTCGGCGCCGTGGCTGGGCGAGCAACCCTCGGCCAGCGGTTCGCCCGCCCTGCGGCCATCCGGGGTGGCCATGGTGGAGGCGCCCTGGGGCACGTTCGCCGAGATCGATGAGGTGCCTGCGTAGTAGCCGCCGCCGATCGGGCCGCGGCCGTGGCGTGTGTTGCGGTGGGCGAAGATCTCGTCGATGCAGCTGCCGTAGGCGCGCACCAGCAGCTCATCCACGTAGTCGTCGTCGTTGCCGAACTTCGGTGCCGCCTCCAGGACGGCGCGGACCCGCTGCCCGCGCTCGCCCCCGAAGTCGTTGAGCAGGGCGTCCCAAAGCTCGGCGGCCGTGACCGTGCGGTCCTCGAAGACGCACTTCCGGATCGCCGCCAGCGAGTCGCCGAGGTTGGCGATGCCCACCTGCAGGCCGGACACGAAGTCGTAGACCGCCCCGCCCTCCTTGATCGGCTTGCCGCGGCCGAGGCAGTCCTCGACGAGCGTCGAGCACAGGATGTCGGCGACGTTCTCCTCCAGCGCGAGGTCACAGGCGGAGTCCAGGATCACGCAGTGCCGCTGGAACTCCCGGACGGTGACGTCCCAGGCCGTCATCAGCTCCTCGAAGTCGGCCATCTCGGTGAAGTGCTTGACGGGCGTGGCCAGCTGCTCGCCGGTCTTGGGGTCGCGGCCGTTGTTCATCGCGGTCAGCAGCGTCTTGGGGAAGTTCAGGAAGCTCATCCCCGTGCACCGGTAGCCCCACTTGCCGGGGACGGCGACCTCGACGCAACCGATGGCTGAGTAGTTGCGCGCGTCAGCCTCGGCCACGCCCTTGTCCATCAGCGAGGGGATGATCACCTCATCGCTGTTGAACGCCGGCATCCCGAAGCCGAGCCGCATCACCTCGAGGCACTCCAGCAGGAAGTCGTCCGCCAGCCCGCGGTGGTAGCGGACGGTGAGGTTCGGCTGCGGCAGGCGGGTCTGGGCAACCGAACGCAGCACGAGGAACGACAGCGGGTTGACCGCGTCGGCACCGTCCGGGGTCTGCCCGCCGATCGTCACGTTCTGGTACAGCGGGCCCCCGGCGCTGAACCGGGTGTGCGACCAGCTGCGGATCTTCGCCAGCGACATGGTCTTCAGCCAAAGGTTCGTCAGCAGCTCGGTGGCGCCGTCCGGGCTGATCCGGCCCGCAGCCAGGTCCTCGGCGTAGTACGGGTACAGGTACTGGTCGAGGCGACCGTAGGAGAGGCTGTGGCCGTTGGACTCGATCTGCAGGCAGAGCTGCACGAGCCAGACCGACTGCACCGCCTCGTGGAAGGTCCGGGCAGGGTGTTCCGGCACCCTGGCCAGGATGCGCGCCAGCTCCAGCAATTCGGCGCGGCGGCCGGGGTCCACCTCGGTCTGCGCCAGGTCATTCGCGAGCGCGGCGTACCGGTGGGCGAAACCCACCACTGCGTCCAGCGTGATCAGGACCGCGCGGTAGAAGAACGACTTCTTCAGTTGCGCGGGGTCGGTGAGGTCGAGGGCGGCCAGCAGCCGCTCGGTACGGTGCCGGTAGCCCGCCAGGCCCTCGCGCAGCGCCCGCTCGTAGTGGACGGCGATGTGGGCGTCGCCCGAGGTGATGTTGCCCTCCGGGTGAATGATCCCGAGGTCGTAGAACCTGCGGCTGGCCGGCGGCATCAGGGCCAGCCCGCGCTCCTTCAACGTGTTGTGCGCCCAGTACGGCGCGATCTCCCGGAGCGCCTGCTTGGCCGGCTCGGTGATCGCGAACCGGTCGCCGGGACGGGAGTCGAACTCGTCCAGCTCGGCCAGCACCCAGTCCATCGCGTACTCGGGCATGATCGGCGCGGCCCGGTTGGCCGAGGCCTGGTTGCCGCACAGCAGCGAGGCCGGCTCGATGAAGATCGTCATGTGCTCGAGCACGTTCTTCAGCATCAACGCGCGCAGCAGCACCATCGGCTGGTCGGAGTGCTCGCGGTAGGTCTGGGTGGTCAGCACTGCCCGCTCGACGCACACCGACTGCCGGGTGTCGACCAGCTCCTCCCGCCACGCCGCCATCCGGGGCGTGAGCCGGCCGAAGTGGGGCTCGGCCACAGCGGCCCGTGGTTCTGCGATGGTGCTCACTGCACTGCCTTCCTGGTTCGGTTCGCCGGCTGCGGGTGCAGCACGGCAGGTCTGCTCTCAGCCGGCCGGCACCGTGGTGACCGCCACGCCGGCCCCGGCGAGGTGGCGCCGGATCGGCTCGGCCAGGTGGTCGTCCGTGACCACCCGGCTCACCGCTTCGGCCGGGAGCAGCTGCACCGGGCCCCGCCGGGGGAACTTCAGCGACTCGGTGAGCGCCACCACCTCGCGCGCCCTCGCCGCCATGGCCCGCACCGCCTCCGCCCGCAGCAGGTTGCCACCGGTGAAGCCGGCCTCCGGGGTGAAGCCGTCGATGCCGATGAACAGGAGGTCGACGAAGAAGTTCGCCGCGCCCTGGGCCACCATGGGCCCGACGGTGACCTGCGCCTCGGGCTGGTAGTCCCCGCCGAGCAGCACGACCTTCACCCCGGGCTCGGAACGCACGTAGTCGGCGATGAACGCCGAGTTGGTGATGATCGTCACCCCACGGCGGAGCCGGGCGATGGCGCCGGCGAGCAGTGCGCAGCACGAACCGGACTCGATCATCACGGTGCTGCCGTCACCCACCAGCTCGGCAGCGGCAGCGGCGATGCGCAGCTTCACGGCGTGGTGCACAGCCAGGCGGCTGCGCAGGTTGTCTGGCGCGATCGCGACGGCGTACCCGTGCTCGCGGCGCACCAGGCCGCGGCCCTCCAATTCGTCGAGGTCCTTGCGGACGGTGACCTGCGAGACCCCGAACAGGCCGGCCAGCCCGCTGACCTCGACGCGCTCGTTCTCGATGACGTGCTCGAGGATCTTCGAGCGCCGGTCGCCGACCACCGTCCCACCCCCTCGCAACGTTGACTTCCACCTGAAGGTCCGTAAACTTACGTACGAAAGCATAGCGGATTGTTCCCGCAACCGGTGAGAGAGGGCGAAGGATGACCGAGGACCGCGGCCGCGTCTTCGACATCCAGAAGTTCTCGCTGCACGACGGGCCCGGGATCCGCACGATCGTGTTCCTCAAGGGCTGCCCCATGGCGTGCGCCTGGTGCTCCAACCCCGGCTCGCAGAAGCTCGCGGCGCTGGCCGTGCGCGACCCGGTGGACGCGGCACTGACCAGCCCCGACAGCCGCGACTACACCGTCGGTGAGGTGGTGGCGATCTGCCTGCAGGATGCTGCGTTCTACGCCGAGTCCGGCGGCGGGGTGACGCTGTCCGGCGGCGAGGTGCTGGTGCAGCACCGGTTCGCCACCAGCCTGCTCCGCCGGCTGCGCGCCGAGGGCATCCACACCGCGGTCGAGACCACTGGGTACGCCGCCCCCGCCGTGTTCGCGAAGGTGCTGGCGCAGACCGACCTGCTGATCATCGACGTCAAGCACCACGACCCGGCAGAGCACCGGCGGTGGACCTCGGTCGGCAACGAGCTGCCGCTGCGGAACCTGGCCGCGGCGCTCGACGTCGGGGCCGAGGTGCTGGTGCGCATCCCGGTGGTGCCGGGCGTGAACGACCGGCTGGAGGACGCCGCTGCGTTCTGCCGACTGTTGCGCCCGCTCGGGGTGGAGTCGGTGCAGCTGCTGCCCTTCCACCAGTTCGGCGAGCGGAAGTACGAACTGCTCGACTGGCACTACCGGTTCGCCGGCGTGCCGGCCCTGCGGGAGGAGGCCATGGCCGGCTACGCGGCAGCCTTCGCCGGTAACGGCGTCCGGGCCTGGTTCTAGGCAGCCACCCCGGTCGGCCTCGGCGCGGAGGGCCGGTTCCGCCTGCGCCTGGACGCGAACCGCTCGCGCACCACCGGGCCGGCGGTCTGGACCAGGATCACCAGGATCAGCACCAGGCCCTGGAAGGTGTCCTGGATGTCGGCGCTGAGGGCTGGGATGCTGACGATGATGAAGTCGATGGCCGAGTAGGACAGGGCACCGAACAGCACCCCGGCCATGTTGCCCCGGCCACCGGCCATGGCGATTCCGCCGAGCACCACTGCAGCGATCGCGTACATCTCGTAGGCCCGCCCGGATGAGGCCGGGGTGATGTTGCCCACCTTGCACGCCTGGATGATGCTGGCGACGCCGACCAGCAGCCCGGTGACCATGAACACCGAGGCCTGGATCCGCTGCACGTTCACCCCGGCCAGGCGGGCGGCCTTCTCGTTTGAGCCGACTGCGTAGACGGCCTTGCCGTACTTGGTGTTGCCGGCGACCACGACGAACAAAACCAGGCAGAGCAGGAACAGGATCGTCACGTACGGGATCGAGAACCCCGCGATCCGGATCGAGCCGGTGCCGAACTGCATCCGCAGCCACTCGTAGCTGGCCGAGCCGGACTTCATCGCGAACTGGCTGGAGGATGAGCCGCTCACGTCCGGCGGGATCTCGCGCACGGCCCACAGCGCCAGCGAGCGGTAGATCAGCATCGTGCCGAGGGTCACGATGAATGGCGGGATCTTGGCGTACGCAGCCAGCCAGCCGTTGACCGCGCCCAGCACTGCTCCCGAGCCGAGGGCGGCCAGGATCGTCAGGCCGATGTTGTCGGTGAGGTTGAACACCACGATCGTCACCCCGGAGCACAGCACCAGAGCGGAGCCGATCGAGAGGTCGATCTGGCCGGTGATGATCACCAGGGCCATGCCGATCGCCATCGTGCCCACGATCACGGTGTTCTGGCTGGACAGCACGGAGGAGACGTGGCCGGGGGTGAAGCTCTTGCCGTTGGCCTGGATGGTGAAGGCGTACACCAGCAGGATCACCACGAAGACGTAGATGTAGCTGTGCCCGCGCCACAGCGATGTGGCCACCCGCAGGAAGCCGTTGCGGCTGTTGTCATCCACGTCAGTTGTCCTTCGCTGCGTTCCGGGCGTTCGTCGAGTAGAGCATCACGTCGCGTTCATTGATCTGGTCGTGGTCGAGGACGGCCACCACCTCGCCTGCGTAGAAGACCACGCAGCGGTCGGAGACCTTCTGGATCTCGGGGATCTCGAGGGTGTTGATCACCACGGTCTTGCCTGCGGTGGCCAGCTTCAGGATCAGCCCGTAGATCTCCTCCTTCGCGCCGACGTCCACGCCCTGGGTCGGGTTGTCGAGCAGCAGGATCTCGGCGTCGGTGCTGAGCCAGCGGCCGAGGAACACCTTCTGCTGGTTCCCGCCGGACAGGCTGGTCACGGCCACCCCCGGCCCCTGGGTGCGGACGTTCAGGGCGTCGCGCACGTTCTCGTACTGGGCGATCTCGCGCGCCTTGCTGATCCACTGGTGCCGCGCGGTGAGGCTGTGCCGGGCGAGGTAGAGGTTCTCCAGCACGTTGGTGTCGGGGATGACCGAGTTCTCCTTGCGGTTGGTGGGCAGCATGCCGATGCCGCGCCTCATGAACGCGCCGATGTTCCCCGAGACCCGCCGGCCGTGCACGCGCAGCTCACCGCCGAGGATCGGCAGTGCCCCGAACATCGCCTGCATCACCTCGCTCGACCCCGAGCCGGCGAGGCCGGTGAAGGCCACCACCTCGCCGCGGCGCAGCGAGAGGGTGACGTCGCGGAAGGCGGAGCCGCTCAGCGCCTCGAGTTCCAGCACCACCTCGCCCAGCGGCCGCGGCTCGTAGACGTCCTCGTCCGCGTACTGCTCGCCCACCATGTCGACCGTGATCGACAGGGGGGTGGCCTCGGCGACCGACCCGGTGCTGATCAGCTCACCGTTGCGCAGCACGGTGTAGGTGTCGGCGATCCGGAACACCTCCGGCATCTTGTGGGAGACGAAGATGAACGACCGGCCCTCGGCCCGGAGCTGGCGCAGGATCGAGAACAGGTGGTCGATCTCGTCGTTGCCGAGCGCGGTGGTGGGCTCGTCGAGGATCATCAGCTTGGCCTCGGCGTGCAGCGCCCGGCAGATCTCCAGCAGCTGCTTCTGGCTGGTCTTCAGGTCCCCCGCCTTGCGGGTGGGGTCCATGTCCACGCCGAGCCGGTCGAACAGCGCCCTCGTGCGCTGCACCATCTCCTTGCGCTTGAGCAGCCCGAAGGGGTGGGCCAACTCGTGGTTGAAGAAGATGTTCTCGCTCACCGTTAGGTCGTTGACCACGTTGAGCTCCTGGTGGACGAAGGCCACCCCGGCCCGCTCCATCTGGCCGATGCTGGGATGCGCGTAGCGCGCGCCGTCGAAGACCACGCTGCCCTCGTCCATCGGCAGGACGCCCGCGAGGATGTTCAGCAGCGTGGACTTGCCGGCCCCGTTCTCACCGAGCAGCGCGTGGATCTCGCCCTGCTCGACGCTGAAGTCGACACCCTTCAGCACCCGGTTGCCGTCAAAGGCCTTCGAGATCCCGGTCATCTCCAGGACTGGCACCGCGCCCTCCCCCTCCGTGTCGCCGGCCGGCCCGGCCACGGGACCGTGCCCCGTGACCGGACCAGCCGTTCGCCTGCCGGCCGTCAGTGGCCCGTGAAGCCCTCGTACTGGCTCACGTTGCTCTCGTCGACGATCCAGGTGGGCTCGTACTCGCCGTCGCCGACCTTGTACTTCCAGTCGGTGCCGTCCAGGTACTTGACCATGTAGTCGACCGCGCTGGTCATCATCTTCGGCGAGAAGTACATGCTCATCAGGCCGTCGAAGTACTCCGAGGCGATCTTCGACTGGGGAGCCGAGCCGGCGATCACGTCGTAGAGCTCCTGCATGCCGCCGATGGCGGAGATGTAGACCTTGAGGTCCTTCAGGTCGGCCTTTGCCGCATCGTCGAGGGTGTTGCCCTCGAGCAGGTTCATGAAGCCGAAGGTCATCTCATCGTCCATGGAGAACACGTACAGGCTGCCGCCGCTGGCCTTGGCGTCCTTGATGATGTCGGGCAGGGTCTGCTCCAGGTACTGGTAGGCCGCGTCGGCACTCCAGTTGCTGACCACCTTGTACTTGGCAGTGAGGGCGTCGATCTCGTCCTGCTTCCAGGTCTGCGTGGCCTTGGCGGTCTCCCCGGTGCCCTTGTCGGTGTACTCCTTCTCGCCGCGCAGGAACTGCTCGAAGCCCTCCTGGCGCCGCGAGCTGACGGTGCCGTTGTCGCCGATCAGGGTGACGAGGGTGTCGCCGGGCTTCATGCCGTTCTTCTGCAGCCAGTAGCCGATGCCGGCCCCCACTGCCCAGTTGTCGCCGGAGAAGTTCAGGATCGCGGACTTGTCCGGGCCCTCGATGATGCGGTCGAAGGAGATGAACGGGATGTTCGCCCCGATCAGCGCCTCCTGGCCGGACTTGGCGGAGTCGTCGAGGGCGAAGAACACCACGCCGGCGGCGTCACCGTTGGCGATGATGTTCTGCACGAGGTCGTTCTGGGCCTCGCCGTCCGACGATGCCTGGTACTCGGCCTTGTACTTGCCGGCGGCATTGATCTCCTTGACCTTGGCCTCGGCGTAGGTGCCGGCCTGGGCCGTCCAGCCGTGGTCGGGCGTGGGGCCGAGGACGTAGATCGTCTTGCCCGCGGCTGACGAGCCGCCCGCTCCCGGCTCGGTACCCGCGGGTTCCGGACCGGCGCTGCAGGCAGCGAGTGTGATGACCATGGCGGTGCCCACGAGCGCCGCTAGCGTCTTCCTCATCGGTGTTCCTTTCTGTTCTGCTTCGGGTGCTGCTCTGCACCGTTGAGTCTTGTGACGGCGGGGCCGCCCGGCCCGCCCGGTGGTGCGGTCATGGCGCCACCGCCGTCCACCGCCGGCTCCTGGCCGACTCCAGGACGGCCTCGACCAGCCGCAGGGACCTGGCCCCGTCAGCGAAGGTCGGCAGCCCCTCGGGCTGCACGCCGCGGACCGCCGCGTAGACGTCGGCGACGAAGTTCTCGAAGCAGGCCTCCCAGCCCTGGGCGTGGCCGGCCGGGGTGAGCATGGTCCGCGCGGCGTCCGCGCTCGCCGAGCCGGGGTCGCGGGCCAGGACGCGGGACTCCCCCGCCCCGCCGAGCCAAACGGTCTCGGGGTTCTCCTGGTCGAAGGCCGCCGAGAGCGAGGCCCCGTCCAGCTCGAACCAGAGCCGGTTCTTCCGGCCGGCAGAGACCTGGGAGGCGGTGAAGGTGCCCGGTACGCCCGATTCGGTGCGGAACAGCACGTTGGCGATGTCCTCGGTCTGCACGCGCACCCTCGGCACGTCCGCGCCCCCGCCGCGGGAGAAGGTCGGGCCGGCCTCGGCGGGGCGCTCCGCGACGGCGATGCCGGTGTCCGCCACCAGTTCCGCGACGCGCTCGCCGGCCACCCACTCCACCAGGTCGAACCAGTGTGAGCCGATGTCGGCGAAGGCCCTGGACGGACCGCCGAGGGCGGGGTCGACCCGCCAGCTGGACGACTCGGGCGACAATAGCCAGTCCTGCAGGTAGGAGCCGTGGATCAGGTGCAGGCTGCCGAGCTCGCCTGCGATCCGCCGCTGCCGCAGCTCCCGCACCAGCGGGTGGTAGCGGTAGGTGTAGGGCACGGCAGCCACCACGTCGCGCTCCTCGGCCAGCCGCACGAGCTCCTCGCCCTCGGCGGCGTCCAGGCACAGCGGCTTCTCGCAGATCACGTTCACGCCGGCCTCGAGCACCGTCCGGACGAACGGCGCATGCGTTGCGTTCGGGGTGCAGAGGTGCACCACGTCGGGGTCGAGGGCCAGCGCGCCGTCCAGGGAGTCGTGGAACGTCTCGACCCCCCAGCGCCGGGCCGCGGCCTCGGCGGCGGCCAGGTTCTGCTCCACCACCCCAACCACGCGGGCGCCGTTGAGCAGGGCTGCCCGGCGGTGGACGTTGCCGATCATCCCGCTGCCCACGACCAGCGCGCGCAGTGGAGTGCCAGGCTCGTGGCTGCCAGCTGCCATTCCTCGTCCTCTCCGTTGAGCACGCCGCCCGCCAGACTTTTTGGGCGCTGGCATGAACATAACAGCGGTGCTAGCGTGTCCACGAGAGCCTGAATAATGTCGCTGTGGACATAATTAGAAGCGGAGACCCGCGCCGATGAGCGAGCCGAACCCGTTGCCGGAGCTCCCGGCCGCGCGCTTCGACGTTCCGCCGATGGTCCGGCTCACCGACCCCCCGGTTGCGATGAGCCTGGTGGCGCGGCTGATCGCCTCCGGCACCGCCACCACCCGTCCGGAACTGGCCAGGGCCACCGGGCTGGCGCGTTCCACGATCAGCGCCTGCCTGGCCGGCCTGGAGAAGCGGAACCTGGTGGTGCCCGCCGGCAGCGCGCCACGCGAGCGCGGCGCCGGCCGGCCGGCGGAGACGCTGGCGATCAACCCGCACGCGGGCGCGATCCTCGTGGTCGAACTCACCCCGCACCACATCCGGGTCGTGCTCGCCCGGATGGACCAGAAGCTCCTGGCCCAGCGGCGGATCGAGTTCGCTGCCGACGCCGGCCCAACCCGGACCCTCGCCGCAACGGTGGTCCTGGCGCGGGAGATCCTTGGCGAGCTGGGCCTCCCCGACGGGGCGCTGAAGATCGTGGTGGTCTCCTTCACGGGGCCGGTGGACACCAGGCGCGGCGTGCCCGTCCGCCCGCCGATCATGCCCGGCTGGGACGGCTTCGAAGTGGCCGCGCACCTGCGCAACGAGTTCGGCTGCCCGTGCCGGGTGGACAACGACGTGAACCTGATCGCCCTCGGCGAGGCGAGGGTGCTGCCGGCCGACCAGTGCCCGCTGCTGGTGGTGAAGGTCGGCACCGGCATCGGCGGTGGGCTGGTCACAGCCAAGGGGCACCTGCACCGTGGGGCGGACGGCGCAGCCTGCGACATCGGCCACCTGTCGGTGGTCGGGGCGGAGGACATCATCTGCTCCTGCGGCAACACCGGCTGCATCGAGGCTGTGGCCTCGGCTGAGGCGATCACCAAGAAGCTGCGCGCCGCCACCGGAAACCCCGACCTCACCCAGTCCGACCTGCGCCAGGCCGCGCGCAACGGCGACCCGCTGGCGATCCGGCTGATCCGCGACGCGGCCGCGCTGATCGGCAGCATGGTGGCCTCGCTGGTGCACATGTACAACCCGGCGCGGATCGTCGTCACCGGCCCGCTCACCGAGGCGACCGACGACCTGCTGGCCGGCATCCGCTCGGTGGCCTACCAGCGCGCACTCCCCCTCGCCACCCGCAACCTCACCCTCGCCCATTCGGTGATCGGTGAGATGGCCGGGGTGCTGGGCGCGATCGCGCTGGGCACCGAGACCGTGCTCGCACCCGAATCACTGGCCTGACCACGCAGCTACCGAGGAGCACCGACATGCACCGACCCGTCACCCTCTTCACCGGCCAGTGGGCCGACCTGCCGTTCGAGGAGGTCTGCCGGCTCGCCTCCGGCTGGGGCTATGACGGGCTGGAGATCGCCTGCTGGGGCGACCACCTCGACGTCTACCGCGCCGCCGATGACGACGGCTACGTCGCTTCGAAGCTGGCCACGCTGGAGCGGCACGGCCTGGGGGTGTGGGCGATCAGCAACCACCTGAAGGGGCAGGCCGTCTGTGACGACCCGATCGACTTCCGCCACCGTGACCTGGTCTCCGACCGGGTGTGGGGCGACGGCGACCCCGAGGGGGTGCGGCAGCGCGCAGCGGAGGAGCTGAAGCTGACCGCGATCGCGGCCCGCAGGCTGGGCGTCGACACCGTGGTCGGGTTCACGGGCAGCAAGACCTGGCAGTACGTGGCGATGTTCCCGCCCGTTCCCGACTCGGTGATCGCGGACGGCTACGCCGACTTCGCCGCCAGGTGGAACCCGATCCTCGACGTCTTCGATTCCGAGGGGGTGCGGTTCGCCCACGAGGTGCACCCGTCCGAGATCGCCTACGACTACTGGTCGACGGTGCTGACCCTGGACGCCATCGACCACAGGGAGGCGTTCGGCCTCAACTGGGACCCGTCGCACATGATGTGGCAGGAGCTGGACCCGGTGGGCTTCCTGGTGGACTTCGCCGACCGGATCTACCACGTGGACTGCAAGGACACCAAGCTCGCCACCGGCAACGGCCGCAACGGCCGCCTGGGCTCCCACCTGCCCTGGGGCGACCCGCGCCGGGGCTGGACCTTCGTCTCCACCGGCAACGGCGACGTGCCCTGGCAGCGGTGCTTCCGCACGCTGAACGCGATCGGCTACTCCGGCCCGATCAGCATCGAGTGGGAGGACGCAGGCATGGACCGGCTGCGTGGGGCCAAGGAGGCCCTCGACTTCGTCCGGGCGAACCTGTTCGACCCGCCGTCCGCCTCGTTCGACGCAGCCTTCAGCGCGACCGCGCAGCCGGGGACGCAGGCCTAGCCGACCGGCTCCAGGACTGGCTCGGGGACGCGGCGGCGCAGCCCGGAGAAGCCACCCAGCGCGATCAGCGCCGCTGCCGCGGCGAATCCCACCACGGCTGCGAAGCCGCCCTGGTAGCCCTCGAGGTCGATGACCCAGCCGGCGACGCTGGAACCGATGGCCACCCCGATGCCCAGCCCCGTGCCCATCCAGGCCAGGCCCTCGGTCAGCCGGTCGCGCGCGACCAGCCGCTCGATCAAGGCGTTGCCGTTGATCAGCGTCGGGGCGACGGTCACGCCCACCAGCAGGCCGACCCCGGCGAGCAGCAGCTCGGAGTGGGCGACCAGCAGCCCGCAGGCGCTGAGGAACATCGCCGCCACGCCGACCACGAACCGGCCGGGCAGCGGCGAGCGCCAACGCCGGGCGCCGTAGACGAAGCCGGCCACACCGGAGGCGAAGGAGAACACCGCCAGCACCAGGCCGGCGGCCGCCCGCGTCCCCCACTCCGTGGTGGCTGCGACCACGCCGACGTCGATGCTGCCGAACACGCAGCCGATGAGCAGGTTCACCGCGACCACAGCGGCGAAGCCGGGGGTGAACAGGATGAACCGCCGGCGCGGGGGTGCGCTGCCGTCCGCCGGACGCGGCGGTACTGGCGGCTCGGTGCCGCGCTGGGAGTAGAACAGCTGTGCTCCGGCCAGCGACAGGACCACCGGCGCCACCAGGCCGGCCGCCGGGTGCACCCCGGTGGACAGCGCCGTGGCCACCACGGGCCCGACGACGAAGGTGAGCTCGTCCAGCGTCGACTCCAGCGAGAACGCAGCGTGCAGGTGGTGCGGGTCGTCGGTGACGTGGCTCCAGCGGGCCCGCACCAGCGCGCCGGGGGCGCCGCCGGTGGCCCCGCTGACCACCGCGGGGAAGAACAGCACCCACGCCGGCACCTGGGTCACGGCGAGTACCACCACAACCGAGAGCGAGACGGCGGAGACGATCGTCGCGGGGTACATCACGCGGCGCTGGCCGTACCGGTCGACCAGGTTGGACAGCACGGCCGTCCCGCCGGCCCACGCGACGGCGTTCGCTGCGGCGAGTGCGCCGGCCAGCGCGTAACTGCCGTAGAGCGCGGACACCATCAGCACGATGCCCAGCCCCATCATGGCCCCGCCCGAGCGGGCCAGCAGCCCGGCAGCGGAGAACTTCAGCGCGCCCGGAATGATCAGGATTTCCCGGTAGGCACGCATCGGACCAGTCTCCCACAGCCGTCCCGTCCGCGCCCAATCCCGCGGCGCTAGCTTTGGCTCATGAGCTCAGTCTTCGTCGATGCCGACCAGGCGCCCACTCCTGAGTCGATCGGGACGGCGCTCGGTCCGGCCGCGGACGTCTGGCACGGAGCGCTCGCTGCGGCAGCAGCCCGCGGGGTGGACGTCGCCTGGCGCTACTACCGCGACGGTGGCTGGCTCGCGCGGGCGAGCCGCGGTGGCCGGACGGTGGCCTGGCTCAGCGTCGGGCCGGGGCTGGTCAAGGTCGCCTTCTACTTCGCCGAACGGCACCGGGACCCACTGGTCGAGGACACCGCGCTGCCCCGGCAGCTCAGGGAACGTATCGCGGCCACCGTGCTGGTCGGCAGGCTGTTGCCGGTCGCGCTGCAGCTCCGGGTGGCGACCGACCTGCCGGCTTTCGACGAGCTGCTGCGGCTGAAGCTGGCTGCCCGCTAGCACCCCTCGTGCGGGCCGCGCGGCTCAGCTGTTCCAGCGCAGCACCGCGGGCGACTCCTTCTCCCTGCCGAGGACCGACACGCTGGACACCTCCAGCGGGAAGCTCTGGCCGAAGATGATCGGGAAGTCCAGCCAGCACAGGGCGAGCACGCGGGAGGCGTGGCCATGGCCGAAGGCGATGGCCTGCTCCACCCCCGACTCCCGCACGCGCGTGACCACCCGGGTGAGCCGCGCGCGCACCTGCTCGGCGCTCTCGCCGCCAGGGCAGCCGTTGAACCAGATCCGCCAGCCCGGCCACCGCTCGCGGATCTGCACGCTGGTGAGCCCCTCGAACTCGCCGTAGTCCCACTCGACGAGGTCCTCGTCCAGCTCGGGATCGGGAAAACCGGCCAGTTCCGCCGTCCGCCGGGCGCGCAGCCTCGGGCTGGACAGGACCAGCCCGAACTGTCCCGGGTCGAGCCTGGAGCTCAGCCCGCGGGCCTGGTCCTCACCGTCGGGCAGGAGGTCGAGGTCGGTCGCGGAGGTGTGCCGGCCGTCGCGGGACCACTCGGTCTGGCCGTGTCGCACCAGGTAGAGCAGGGTCACGGTGCACCTCGTCTCACCCGGTCGGCCCGGGCGGCCGGAGTGGGTTCGTCCCGTCCAGCACACCGCAGGCGCGGCGACCGGTCAACACCCGGCCGCCGCTGCGGTCCTCACCAGAGGACGGCGATGAGCATGTTCACCGCGCCGAGGCCACCCGCGGTGTGGAACAGCGGCATGACCTTGCCGTCCTTGCGCTGGCGCCGGTGGGCGAGCACCGCCGCAACGACTGCGACCAGGGCGATCACCAGCTTCACCGCGATCTTGGTGTTGTTCACCGGCAGGTCCTGCATCTCGCGCAGGCCAACCAGCAGCAGCCCGGTCACCAGCTGGGTGATCGCGCCGGCCATGAGCAGCTTGGTGTTGAAGCCCGAGCGCTGCCGCAGTTGCACCAGGAACACCCCAACCAACGCAGTCAGGCCCAGGAAGTGCACACACAGCACCAACAGCCTCAGGACGTCCATCTCGATTCCTCTCTCGGTTTCTCCATCGAGCCACTCAGCCGTCCGTGAACTCCGGACGCAGGAGTGGTCACTGCCTGCCACCAAGAGTATCGTCTTACCGACCGTTCAGTAAAAACGAGGAGCAGGATGTCATCCAGCGGCCGAAACCGCGTGCTCGGGGTGCTGTTCGTCGGCGTCCTGATGGGCGCCCTGGACATCGCCATCATCGGGCCGGCGCTGCCGGCGATCCAGGCCGAGTTCGACCTGACTCCCCGGCAGCTGCCCTGGATCTTCACCAGCTACGTGCTGTTCCAGATGGTCAGCACCCCGCTCATGGCCAAGCTGTCGGACCTCTTCGGCAGGCGGGCGATCTACGTTCTGGACGTCGCGCTGTTCGCTGTCGGCTCGCTGGTGGTCGCGCTCTCCCACGGCTCGGGGCTGTGGCTGCTGCTACTGGCCGGGCGGGCCGTCCAGGGCCTGGGCGCCGGCGGCATCTTCCCGATCGCCAGCGCTGTGATCGGCGACACCTTCCCTGCCGAGGAGCGCGGCCGCGCGCTCGGGCTGATCGGGGCGGTCTTCGGGCTCGCGTTCATCCTCGGGCCGGTGATCGGCGGCCTGCTGCTGGGCTTCGGCTGGCAGTGGTTGTTCCTGCTGAACCTGCCCCTGGCGCTGGCGGTGGTCGTAGCCGGGTGGCGGCTGCTGCCGCACGAGCGGGTGGGGGCCGGCCAGCGGTTCGACGTGGCGGGTGTGGTCGTGCTCGGGGTGGCCCTGACCACGCTCACCCTCGGCCTGAACGAGTTCGACCCGGCTCAGCCGGCGGCCAGCCTCGCCCGCCCCGAGGTGTGGCTTTCGCTGGTGGCGTCCCTGGTCGCCTGGGTCGTGCTGGTGCTGGTGGAGCTGCGCGCCGCCGACCCGGTGTTCCCCGTCCGCCTGTTCCGGAACCGCCAACTGGCGGTGGCCTTCGCGATCACGGCTGGGGCCGGGCTCGGCGAGGCGAGCACCGTGTTCCTGCCGCTGCTCGCAGTGCTGTCGCTCGGCGTCGGGGCATCGGTGGGCAGCTACCTGCTGCTGCCCCTGGTCGCGGCGATGGCGGTCGGCTCCCCCGTCGCGGGACGGCTGGTGGACCGGCTGGGTTCGCGGGTGGTCATCCTCGGCGGGCTGGTGGTCATGGCCGCCGGCATGGTGGGCATCGGCCGGCTGAACGGCTCGCTGCCGCTGTTCATCGCCTGCAGCGCAGCCATCGGCCTGGGGCTCTCGGCACTGCTGGGCGCGCCGATCCGCTACATCACGCTCAACGAGACGACCACGGCCGACCGCTCCGCCGCCCAGGGCATGGTGACCACCTTCACGGCGATCGGCCAGATCGTCGCCGCTGCCCTGATCGGCTCGCTCGCTGCGTCCTTCGGCGGCACGACGCACGGCTACGACCTGTCCTTCCTCGGGATCGGAGTCGTGGCAGCCGCGCTGGCGGTCGTGGGGCTGCTGCTCAAGCCTCGCGCTGTGGAACAATCCACCCGCACCAGCTGAAGGACGGCCACCTTGGACCCGCTACGCCATCGACTCGTCGTCGAAGCCACGCGCCTGTTCGTGGAGCGCGGCTTCGACGGCACGTCGATGCGCGACATCGCCGACGCCTGCGGCGTGACCAAGGCGGCCCTCTACTACCACTACCCGAGCAAGGCCGACCTGCTGCTCGACATCGTCGACACCTACCTCGAAGCCGTCTCGCTGGCCGTAGCCCGCGGCCGGGAGGGTGGCGCGACCGCCGCTGAGCAGCTCCGCGGCGTGATCGGTGAACTGTTCGCGCTGCCGCCGGAGGGCCGGGCCGTGATCCGGGTGGCGATGCACGACCTGCGACACCTCCACGACGCCGACCGGGCAGCGTTCGGCGCCGCCTACCACGAGCGGTTCCTGCAGCCACTGACCGAAGTGGTCGAGGCGGGCCGGGCGACGGGTGAGTTCGGGCCCCACGACCCGGCAACGGTGGTCTGGATCATCCTCGGCATGCTCTACCCGTTCCTCTCCCGGCCGACCACGCCGGGCGGCGACGCCCGGCTGATCGCCGAGCTCTGCGACGTGCTGCTGAACGGCCTGCTGACCCGCTCCGTCTGAGCTGCCCAAGCCGACAGATGCCCCCGAAACGGGGGCGTCTGTGGGCGGGTGGACGGAAGGGTCGCCCTTCCGCAGCCGGCGTGGCGGCCACGATGATGGGGCCATGGCAGCCATCAGCCGGTTCGACCATGTGGGCATCACCGTCGCCGACCTGGATCGTGCGCTGGGGTTCTTCGTCGCCCTCGGCCTGGAGGTCGAGGGGCGCACGCTCGTCGAGGGCCAGTTCATCGAGGTCGTGACCGGGATCGAGGGTGCACGCTCCGAGATCGTGATGCTGCGCGTGCCCGGGCAGGACGCCAGGATCGAGCTGGCCAGCTTCAGCCGTCCCGACCACCTGCCGGGCTCCCCCGGCGCCCCGGCCAACGAGCTGGGGCTGCGCAGCGTCGCCTTCGAGGTGGACGACCTCGACGCCGCCGTCGCGAGCGCCGCAGCGCAGGGCCACGGCCTCGTCGGCGGCATCGGGCAGTACGAGCGGGCCTGGCGCATGGCTTACGTCCGCGGCCCGGAAGGCATCATCGTGGCCCTGGCGCAGCGGCTCGGCTAGCCGCCAGTCCGCGCACCCGCGACCACGCCCCGACCCGGACGCGCGGAAAGGGCCCTTGACAGGGATCGGGCAACACCGGGACCCTTGGACATCATGACGTCGTGACGACAGGACCTCTCATGGCATCGGAGCCGCTGTACCTCAAGGTGAGGAAGGACATCGGCGCGCGCATCGCCAGCGGGGCCTGGCCCCCGGGCACCTTCATCCCGAGCGAACCGGACCTGCAGCAGCGCTACCGCGTCTCCCGCACCACGATCCGCAAGGCTGTGGACGACCTCGTCGACGAGGGTGTGCTCGCGATCATCCACGGCATGGGCACCCGGGTGGTCTCGCCCCGGCTGAGCCTCACCCCCGCAGCCCTGATGAGCTTCACCCAGATGATGCTCGCCCAGGGCATCGAGCCGGGCCGCAGGCGCGAGTCGCTGACCACCGGGCCGGCCGACACCGAGATCGCAGCTGCGCTGGGCATCCCCACCGGCGCAGAGGTCGTCCGCATCCACCGGGTGCGGACGGCGGACGGCGCCCCGGTCTCAACCAACGTCTCCTACCTCCCACTGGAGCTGTTCCGTGGCCGTGACCTGCAGCAGCTCCTGGCCGGGGAGTCGCTCTACGCCCAGCTGGAGGAGGTCTTCAGCGTCGTGGTGCACACCACCGAGGACACCTTCGGCATCGCCAGGGCCGATGCCGACGCCGCAGCCGAGCTCGAGGTGAAGCTGGGCGAGCCCCTGCTGATCATCGCCAGGTGCGGCTTCGACAAGACCGGGGACCCCGTCGAGTACAGCCGGATCGCCATCCGGTCGGACCGCTACCGGCACACGATCACCCTGCGGAGGAAGTGATGAGCGGCGTTGTCGGGCTGGGTTCGCTGGCCATGGACGTGCTGGTGCAGGTGGACCGGCTACCCGGGCCGGACGGCTTCGCAGTGGTGACCGGACGGGACTTCCTGCCCGGCGGTTCCTGCAGCAACGTGGTCGCGCAGGCCGCTCGGCTCGGCACGGCCGCAGCGTTCATCGGCAAGGTGGGTGACGATCCGCTCGGGGAGCAGATCGTGGCTTCGCTCCGATCCGGGGGCGTCGACACCTCCGGCATGCGGACGCTGCCCGGCGGCACCTCGCTCAGCACCACCGTCGTGGTGGACGCTGCCGGCCAGCGGTTCATCCTGCTCGACCTCGGGGATGCGTTCGCGACGCTCGAGCCGGCCGAGGTCGACACCGCGGCCATCGCTGCCGCGCGCGTGTTCTACACCGACCTGCTGCCCGGCCCCCCGGCGCTGGCCGGGGTGGAGGCAGCCCTCGCTGCCGGCGTCCCGGTCGTGTTCGGCCTGGAGGTCGGGCTGCCCACCATGCACGGCCTCGGCGTGACCACCGAGCAGATCCTGCGGGTGGCGTCCCTCGCCGATGCCTTCCTGCCGTGCCGGGAGGGACTGGCCGGACTGGTCGGCTCAGACGATCTCGAAGCCGGGCTGCAGTTCCTGGCCGGGCACTGCACGGGCACTTCGATCGTCACCCTCGGCGCGGACGGCGCGGTGGCGCTGTCGCCGGGCGCCGGCCGGCTGCGCGTACCTGGCTTCCCGGTCACCCCGGTGGACACCACCGGCGCCGGCGACGCCTTCGCCGGGGCCTACCTCGCCTTCCACTACGTCGACGGCCTGCCCGTCGGCGAATCGGTCCGGCTGGCCAACGCCGTCGCCGCAGACTCCTGCACCCGCCTGGGTGCCCGCTCCGGCCCCGACCGTTCCGGCCTGGCCGCCTTCCTGGCCCAATCCGAACCCGCCCAACCCGAAGGAGTAGACGATGTCCATTTCTGATCGCGCGCCCGACCAGGCCAACGCTTCCCCGGTCTCGGCCCGCAAGCTCGCCATCATGGCGATCTTCATCGCGCTCAGCGCGGTCGGGTCGCTGATCAAGATTCCCAGCCCGCTGGGTTCGATCGGCCTGGACTCCGCGCCGGGGTTCTTCGCAGCGGTCGCCTTCGGCGGCTGGGTGGGCTTCATCGTGATCGCGGTGGGCCACATCCTGTCCGCTGCGATCGTCGGCTTCCCGCTGACCCTCCCGGTGCACCTCGCCGTCGCCGCCGGCATGGGCGTCTGCGCCCTGGTGTTCCGCTGGCTCGGGCGAAAGGGCCTGGTCTGGCTGGTGGTGGCTGTGATCGCCACCTCGCTGCTGAACAGCTTCGGACTGGGGCTGATCGTCCTGCCGATCGGCGGGTGGGGCATGTACGCGGCCTCGGTGCCGTCGTTGCTGGTGGCTGCTGTGGTCAACCTGATCATCGCGGCGGTCGCCTACTACGCCGTCCGCAACAGCAAGCTGCTGAACTGAGCCGATGGGTCACTCACTGGACGTGGTCGGCGTCAGCTACCGGTACCCGAAGGCTGACGCCGCCGTCCTCCACCAGGTGGGGCTGAGCTTCCCGAAGGGCAGCTTCACCGTGGTGATGGGACAGACGGGAGCGGGCAAGTCGACGCTGCTGATGACCCTCAACGGGGTCATCCCCCACCTGAAGGAGGGTGACCTGGAAGGCCGGGTGCTGCTGGACGGCACCGACCTGCGGGCCTTCCGCGTCCAGACCATCACCGAGTACGTCGGCCTGGTGCTGCAGGACCCGGAGAGCCAGATCCTCGGCCGCACCGTCGCTGAAGACGTGGCCTTCGGGCCCCGCAACTACCTGGTGCCGCGGCAGGAGATCCGGCGCCGCGTTGCCGACTGCCTGGCCGCGGTGGACCTCGGCGGCTTCGACGACCGGGAGACCGGCCAGCTGTCCGGCGGGCAGAAGCAGCGCCTCGCCATAGCCGGGATCCTCGCGCTCCAGCCCCAGGTACTCTGCCTGGACGAGCCCACGTCCGAGCTCGACCCGCAGGGCCGGGCCGAGATCTATGACACCGTCGACGCGCTGCGCCGCTCCGGCGAGACCACGATCGTCGCCGTCGAGCACGCCAGCGCTGACGTCGTGCACCGCGCGGACCACCTGGTGGTGCTGCGCGACGGGCGGGTCAGCTGGCAGGGCGAACCGGGCGACTTCTTCCGCGACGCCGAACTGGTGCGCTCGAACCTCGTCAAGCCGCTGCCACTGGCGACGGTCGGCGGGGAACTGGTGGCCGCCGGCCTGATCGAACCGGCCCAGGTGCCGCTGGACGTCGACTCAGCGGAGCGCCTGGTCCGCACCCTGTCCGGCGGCCGGGTGCTGCCACCCCCGCCGCCGCTGGAGCCGGCACCGGCCCCGGGCGAGCCGGTGGTCGAGCTGCGCGGCCTCGTGCACACCTACCCGGGCGGCCACCGCGGGCTCTCGGGGGTGGACCTGACCATCGGCCGCGGCGAGTACGTTGCGCTCGTCGGGCGGAACGGCGCGGGCAAGACCACCCTGGTCAAGCACCTCAACCGCATCCTCGACCCGACCGCAGGCACCGTGGTGGTGAACGGCATCGAGGCGGCCCGGCTGGAACCATGGCAGCTCGCCCACCACGTCGGCTACGTGTTCCAGAACCCCGACCACCAGATCTTCAGCCCCACCGTCGCCGAGGAGGTGCGCTACGGCCTGAAGCTGGCCGGGCTGCCCGCGGAAGAGATCGAGCACCGCATCGACGAGGTGCTGGCACTGACCGGGCTGGACGCCGTCCGCGGTGAGCACCCGTTCTCGCTGGGCAAGGGCGAGCGGCAGCGGATCGCGGTGGCCTCGATCCTCGCCCTGCGCCCCTCGATCCTGGTGGTGGACGAGCCGACCACCGGCCAGGACTGGGCCGGGGTGCAGGCGATGATGTCGCTGATCGACCGGCTGAACTCCGAGGGCACCACTATCCTGATGGTCACCCACGACATCGACGTGGTGGCCCACCACGCCCGCAGGGTGGTGGTGGTCGACGACGGCCGGATCACGGCCGACGGGCCGACTGCGGAAGTGCTGAGCCGCACGGGCGTGCTCGCCGCAGCGGCTGTGGAGACCACCCAGACCGTTGCGCTGTCCCTGCGGCTGTGGCCCGAGGCCCCGCCGGTACTCGACGAGGCAATGCTAGGGGCGCACCTGGCGGCTGCCCTGGCCGGCGCGGAGGTGCGCGGTGAGGCTTGAGCGGCTCGACGTCCGGGTGAAGATCGTGGCCTTCGTCGCGATCATGGTCGCCCTGTTCGTCGTGACCCATCCGGTGGGCAACCTGGTGCTGCTCGTCCTGCTGGTGGCAGCCCTGCTGGCGGCGCGGACGCCCATGGCCGGCCTGTGGGGCATGCTGCAGCCGCTGTTGCTGGTGTTCGTGCTGATCGTCGCGGTCACCATGGTGGCCAGCAACCAGTTCACCCTCGCGGAGAACGCCCGTCCGCTGTTCACGCTGTGGGGCCTGCAGGCCACCCTCGGCGGGCTGCTGGTGGGGCTGAACTTCGTGATGCGGATCCTGCTGATGGTGGTGGCGACGTACGCGTTCACGATCAGCACGTCCATCGACGACCTGCTGATCGTCATGTCCCGGCTGCGCGCGCCCTACTGGGTGTCGATCCTGGTGACCACGGCCATCTCGTTCATTCCCACCATGGCGCACAAGAAGGACCTGATCGTCGAGGCCCAGCGGGCCCGCGGCGCGCGGGTGAAGGACAAGGGGCCGGTCGGGCAGATCGTGTCCTTCGTGCCGATCATGGTGCCCCTGATCACGAATTCGATCCTGCTCGCCGACAACCTGGCGGTGGCGATGACCAACCGCGGCTACGGCGCCTCGAGTTCGATGACGGCGATGCGCGACCTGAAGCTGCGGCCGGCCGACGCCGGCGTACTGGCCGCAGTGCTCAGTGCGCTGGGAGCCGTCCTGTGGCTGCGTTACGGACTCGGATATGGAGTGGTGTGAGATGACCTCGACCCAGGAACGGGCTGCGGGCGTGCTGGCCGGGCTGGCCCTCGGCGACGCGATGGGCATGCCGGGCGAGCTGTGGGTGCCGGAGCGGATCCGCGAGCAGTGGGGCTGGCTGTCCGGCTTCCACCCCGCTCCCCCCGGGCACGAGATCGTGGACGGGTTCGTCGCCGGCCAGGTGACCGACGACACCCAGCAGGCGTTCATGCTGGCCGAGACCATCCGTGACGCCGGCGGCGAGGTGCGTGCCGAGGACGTCGCGAGGGAGCTGGTGGCCTGGGCGGACCGGGTCGGCGCCAGCAACGGCAATTTCCTCGGGCCCAGCTCGGCCCGGGCCATCGACCTGCTGCGTACGGGTGCTGACCCGCGCAGTACCGGGACGGGCGGGGACACCAATGGCGCTGCGATGCGGATCGCGCCGGTTGGCCTGGTTCGTCGACCCGGGGACATGGAGGCCCTCGTGGACGCCGTGGTGGAAGCCACGGTCATGTCCCACGACACCGGGGTCGCCATCAGCGGAGCCAGCCTGGTAGCCGGTGTGGTCTCAACCGCCATCGAGGGGGCCGACCTCGATGAGGCCATCGAGGCAGGGCTGGTCGCTGCGAGCCTCGGTCGACGTCGGGGCCAGCAGACGGTGGCCGCGTCCGTCCCGGCTCGGACCCGGCTGGCGGTGGAGCTCGCCGGGCGCGGAGGCAGCGATGCCGACTTCCTGGCCGAGCTGTACGACTTCGTCGGAGCGTGGGTCACCACCACCGAGAGCGTGCCGGCCGCGGTGGGGCTGCTGGTCCGCGCCGACGGAGACCCGCTGCGGGCCACCGAACTTGCGGCCAACCTCGGCGGGGACACCGACACCATCGGCGCCATGGCCGGCGCGATGGCCGGCGCCGTATCGGGCCTGGCAGCGATCCCGCCAGAACTGCTCGCCGTGCTGCGCGAGGTCAACGGCATCGATCCGGAGGCGCTGGCCTCCCAACTCCTGCCCTTCCGGCGGTAGCCATGACCACGCCCCTGACCCCCGGCGGCCCGGACGCACCCCGACGGGTGCGCGACCTGCTGGTCCTCGGCGCCGACCTGGTGGTGGCCACCGACTCCATCGGCGGGATCGGACCGAAGCCGGCCGACACGGTGGCCGCCGACGCCGCCACGGTGGCGCACTTCGCGTTGCGCGTCCCGCTGCTGGAGGTGCTGTGCTGCGGCGCGCGGCCGATCGCAGTGGTCGACGCCCTGTGCGTCGAACTGGAACCCACCGGGCGGGTGATGATCGAGGAAGTGCTGCGGCTGGCGGCGGCGGCCGGCGTACCTGCGGAGGCGGTTACCGGCAGCACGGAGGACAACGTGCCCACCAGCGCCACCGGGGTCGGCGTGACCGTGCTCGGCCGCATCGGGCCCGATGGGCTGCTCAGCGGGGGCTCCCGGCCGGGCGACGTGGTGCTCTGCGCCGGGCTGCCGATCTCCGCGCCGGGGCACGACATCCGCATCGGCCACCCCGACCAGGTGGACGTGGCGGCCGCGGCGGCGGCGGTCGCCTCCGGCCTGGTCCACGACGCGCTGCCGGTCGGTTCCAAGGGGGTCGGGTGGGAGGTGTCCCAGCTCGCCGGGTCGGCCGGGCTGGGCCACGAGTGGCTCGACCCGGTGCCGGTCTCACGCACCGCCTCGGGCGGCCCCGCCAGCTGCGTGCTGTTCAGCTGCTCCCCGGAGGCGGTGCCGGCGGTCACGGCCCTGCTCGGGACGGCCCCGGTCCAGCCTGTGGCCAGGCTGGCCGCCGGGAGCGCTGCAGCCACCCGGTAGCCGGACTCACCGCTGCACCCGCCTGGCGAAGCCTTCGTAGTCCAGCACGAGGCCGTGCTCGTCCACGGTCAGCCGGAATGCCCCGTGGGCTGGGTCGCTGTACTCCCAGGCCGCGTGCCCGGCGGCGGGCCGCAGCCGACGGTAGGTCTGGTCGACCCGCGTGACCCGCAGCGAGGGCACCTCGACCCAGGCCACCGGCGCCGTCCGGGGCGTGCCAGGCCGCAGGGCCGCCAGCCGCCGGATCGGGAAGGTGTTGGTCACCGGCGTCGCCGCTATGTCCACGTCGAGGCAGCCGTCCAGCTCCGGCCGGTGCACCCCGTCCACCAGCCACACCCGGCGATCGTCGGCGTCCAGCCGCAGCCGCCGTACGCCATCCCGGGCCACGGCCACCACCTCGGCCGAGTTGGTCAGCCAGTCGGCGCCCACGGTCACCGAGAACCAGCACGCGCACTGCAGGGTCGGGGTCGAGAGCACCTAACCGGCGTCGAACCGCCAGCCGTCGGCCAGCTCCTCCATCCTGCAGAAGCTGTGCCCGCTGCCCTCGTCGACCCGCTCCACACCGCGGTGATGGTCCCCGGCACCCGGCCATGGTATCCGCGGCACGCGGCTGCGGATTCAGCCTCGGGGCCTCACCTCGTAGTCGATCGGCTTGCACACCCCGCCGTTCGACTTCTCCGCCGAACAGGCGGTCAGGCCAACGAACACGTCGGCCTCCGCCCGCACCACGAACCGGTCCCCCGCCCGCGAGAGCGGCGGGTCGATGTGCAGGGTGCCTTCGGGATCGGTCCACACGTTCATGAAGATGTTCAGGGAGGTGGCGATGCGGTCCTTCGTGATCCCGAACTGGCCCAGCCCCGAATGCAGGTTGTCCAGGCAGCTCGGGTGCGGCGCCCCGGCGAACTCCGGGTACAGCAGGTCGAACGTCTCCTGGCTGCAGGGGGTGAGGGTGAAGTCGTGGCGGCCGCAGGTGTCCTCGACGATCGTGAACAGCGGCCTGGAGCGGTTGCTGTAGAGCACGTCGCCAGTGGTGAGGAACACCTTGTTGGCGTAGTCGATCGTGCGCCCGCTGGACAGCCACTCCTCCGGGTCGGCCGCACTGACGGCATAGAGGTCGCTCACCTGCCCGCCCGTGGGATCGACGACCACCAGCTCGTCGCCCCGGGCCAGCCGGAAGCCGGTGCCGGTCTGTGGCTGCAGTCGGTTCAATCGCTTCCCTTCCTCCCAGGTGCGAAATCGTAGGGCGGACGCCAGTCCGCCGGCACCGCCCGGCCGGCGTACTGCCTTGCCTCCGAGGCCAGGCCGTGGTCGGCCAGCATCGGGTTGTTGTCGCCCTGCAGCCGGCGGTCGCGCTTGCGCACCACGTCCCGGATGCGGTCGTAGCGGCCGGTGGAGCGCAACTGCTCGAACTGGCTGTGCACGTTGAACACCATCGTCGGCAACGGGCTGCGGCGGGCAGCGCGCGAGGCGTCGGGGTGCATCCCGATCACGAAGAACGCCCGGCCGGCGACGCTGAACCCGAAGTGCGGGCTGGCGGGGTCGGAGCTGACCGAAGGGTCCCACGCGAAGGTGTCCAGCGCGTGCAGCATCGACAACTGGCGCCACAGCCGTTCCTCGAAGTCCGGCTCGGCCAGCCGCTCCGGCTGCCGGAACACCGCGACGAACGACACCAGCTCCGGGTCCTCTCCGGCCGCCCCTGGCGGGTTGTCGGCCGAGAACCGCGCAAGCGCAGCGTAGAGCTCCCTCGTGGCCGTCTGCCCGCCCAGCTCATCGAACCCGCGCACCAGCGCCGTCCCGCGGTTGAACACCGACTTCGCACCGACGCAGGGGTAGTCCTGGCTGGCAACGAGCGCAGCCAGCTCCGCGCGCAGCGCAGCCCCATCGGTCGCCGCACTGCCCCGACCGTGCGCAACCGGGCAGGCGCCGCCGGCCGGAGCCACGACCGCACGCTGGCCGGCAGCCGGACCTGGGTGGTTCATGCAGCCCCGGTACCCGCGGGCGGCGCCCAGCCCGGCGTGGGGCGAGTTATTGCTGGGGTGGGGTTGGGCGAGTGCGGCGGTTGGGTAACCCAGCCGTGCCATGCCAGATGCCGACCGGTTGCCAGCGGAGTACCTGCTGCCCCTGCGTTCAGCGCCCAGCGACGACCCGGCGGAACTGACCGCCTATCTCCGGCGCCTGCGCGAGTGGGTCGACGTCACCGTCGTGGACGGCTCCGAACCGGACACCTTCGCCAGCCACGCCCTGCTGTGGGGCGAGCTGGTCCGGCACCTGCCGCCAGCCGTCGTGGCCGGTCGCAACGGCAAGGTGCGCAACGTCCTGACCGGGCTGGCGGTCGCGCGCCACGACCTGGTCGTGATCGCCGACGACGACGTCCGGTACGACCGCGAGAGCCTGGCAGCAGTGTTGGCAGAACTGGCTGCTGCTGACGCCGTGGCGCCGCAGAACGTGTTCACGAGCTGGCCCTGGCACGCCCGCTGGGACACCGGCAGGCAGCTGCTGAACCGCTGCTTCGGCGGTGACTACCCGGGGACGCTGTCGGTGCGCAGAGCATTCCTCGCCGATGGCTACGACCCCGACGTGCTCTTCGAGAACCTCGAGCTGCTGCGCACGGTCGCCGCACGCGGCGGCCGGGTCAGCCGGGCGCAGCACGTGTTCGTCGACCGGCTGCCGCCGACCGCCACGCACTTCTGGTCACAACGGGTCCGTCAGGCCTACGACAGCCTCGCCCAACCGGGCCGGTACGCGGTGGAACTGGCCGTGCTCCCGCTCGTGGCAGCCGGCCGCCGGCGTCCGGCCGCCCTGGCCGGGATGGCCCTGCTCGTCGTCGGGCTCGCCGAGGCGGGCCGGCGGCGCTCCGGTGGGAGCGCGCGGTTCCCTGCCACGTCAGCGTGGTGGGCGCCGGTGTGGCTCGCGGAGCGCGCGGTCTGCGCCTGGCTCGCCCTGTACCTGCGCCTGCGTGGCGGGGTGCGGTACTCGGGCGGACGGATCAGGAGGGCGGCCGGCCCACGCACGGCCGGCAGGCTGTGAGCCGGTGCCGCCGACCCACAGCCTGCCGGTGTTCCAGCCACCGTTACCTGGTCAGCTCTTCACGTAGACCACGTAGTTCTGCTTCGCCGGCTTCGTCGTCGTGCCGCCGAGGTAGTTGACCACGAGGGTGCGCTTGCCCTTGCTCAGCCTGCGGCTGAGCTTGACCTTGCCCTGGCCGTCTGAGCCGAGCTTGCCGGAGCCGATCACCTTGCCGCCGTAGCTGACGGTGAAGGCGTCGCCGGCCACGGAACCGCCGGCGGACTTGGCGCCGACGTAGGTCCAGAAGGCCTTGCGCGCGGTCGGCTTGGGCGAAACCCGCACCGAGAGCTTGGCTGTGGCCCGGTCGAACACGTAACGGGTGCCGTCCCAGGTGATGCTGCGCACCACGCCGTTGCCACCCTGGTCGGTGTGCACACCGAAGCCGAGCACCTTGTAGGAGCCGATCGAACTGAGCAGGTCGCCCAGCAGCACCGGCGAGTTGGCAGCGAACGGCCCGATCCCCCGGCTGGACGTCCACTGGTCGCCCAGGCTGAACCCGTTGTTGCCGACCTTGCCCTTCAGGACTGGCCGCAAAGTGGTGAACCGGGTGTCGCCGGCAGCGTCCTCGAAGAAGATCGGGACCTGGAAGTAGACGTCGCCACTCACCACCTCGTATCCGCCGCCGAGGATGGCATCGGTAAGGTCGACGTTGCCTGAGTAGGTGTTCGCGCTGTTGTTCTCGTAGCCGTTCAGCACCTGGGAGCGGTCCGGGCCCAGCTTCAGGCCCGTGTCGTCGATGCTGGCCGCCGTGGCCGGCGTGGCGCCCTGGTGCCAGCCTGCGTACTCGGTCTCGTCCGGTGCGACCGAACCGGGGACGACGGTGCTGACCGCGGGGGTTGCGGCGGGAGCCGTGAAGGTCGTGGTGGTGCCGGCGAACCGGATGGAGGAGACGACCGCGGACTCACCGGCGTTGGTCAGCACGCCGTAGCCGATCACCTTGTAGGCGCCGAGCGCGGCGATGATCTGGCTCAGCGGAGCAGTGGTGTTGGCTGCGATGCTGCCCAGGTCCTTGCTGGACTGCCAGTCGTCGGAGAGCTTGAGCTGGTGGGTGCCGGCCGGCAGCCCGAGGTTGCGCAGGGTCGCGAACTTCACCCCGCTGCCGTTGTCGAAGAACAGCGGAATCTGGAAGTAGGCGGTACCCGCCTTGACCGTGTAGCCGGCCTCCCCGATCGCGAACTGCAGGTTGACGTTAACGGTCTTGACGTTTGCGCTGTTGTTGTTGAGGCCCCTGATCACCTGGGATTTCCCGGCCAGTTCCAGACCGGCGGTGGTGATCTGCGCATTCTTCTGGGCACCGGCGTAACCCTGGTGCCAGGTGGTGTAGTTGGCCTTGGTCTCCTCTTCGCGAAGCTGGGAGTTGGCGATCGTCTCGGTGGCCGAGTCCGGCGTGAAGACGTACTTCTTGCCGTTGAAGGTGATCGAAGCCACCGTCGACTTCTCGCCGACGTCGGTGAGCACGCCGATGCCGATCGTCTTGTAGGTGCCCGCCTCGATGGCCGCGATGATGCCGGACAACGGCATCGGGGTGTTGGCTGCGATGTCACCCAGCGCCCGGCTGGTGACCCACTGGTCGCCGGCTGCGACCTTGGTGGTGGCTTCGGCCGGTTCCGCGGGCCGCAGGGTTGCGAACACGGGCGCTTGTGGCCCGGCACCGTCCAGATCGGCGAACAGCGGGACCTGCAGGTACGCGCGCCCGGACTTCACCTCGTAGGACGCACCCACCAGGTCATCGCTGAGGTCGGCGTTGACCCCGTCTGCGGCCAGGTCGGCGTTGGTGTTGTTCGCGTACCCGTAGAGGATCTGCGAGCGACCGATCGACTCCAGGCCATCGGCTGTGATGGCGGAGGCGTAGGCGGCCTTGTCGTAGCCCTGGTGCCAGCCCGCGTAGCTGGACTCGTCCGGCCGGATGTCCGCGTTGCGCACCCGCACGGTGGCAGGCACGGTGGCAGCGGCAGCCGGCGGGATGGTAGCGAACTGGCTTCCTGCGACGAGCGCCCCCAGCGCCACGCCTGCACCCACGCGGCGCAGCCGCGTGGTTCCTGAATGGTTCATTGCTTCCTTCACATGCAAAATGCGCTCCGGACCCTCCCGAGCACGGCCCCCCGTGGGGGGGCCACTACTGGTTAGCACACGTCAGGTCGGCCGCACGTCACTTTCTCCGGAAAAAGTGTTCGACTTCGTATGACATCACCAGAATGACCAAACATCGCCGAAATCGGGTCATCCTCGCGGGTGACAAATGCGCATTTTCGAAAATCGCAGCGAGTTTTCGAAAACGTGCGTCTGCCTCCCCACGCAGGCCCGGGCCCGCTGCCCTGGCCCTGCGGTGGGCTCAGCGCCGACCCGCGCAACTCCCCTAGCCGCAGGCGCTTCAGCCGGCCGGTTCCGGGTACCTCGGGATCAGCAGGAACCGGCCCTTCAAGACGCGGAGGAGCCGGCCGCGCCAGAAGGGTTCACCGCCGATGAGTCCGCCGTACCCGCCCCCTCCCGACCTGGGCGAACCCGGCAGCCTGCGCGTTCCCGACCACACCGGCGTGGTGGGCGATCCACAGGTCCTGATCAGGTCGGTCTCCGTCGAACTGGGCCGCGTCCACTGTGGGCTGACCGTGCTGTTCCCCGGCCGCCCCCCGGAGACGATCGCGGCGACCGACGACCTGCCGGTGCGCGCTGACTGGCTGCAGCACGAGCTCGGTGAAGGGCCGCTGCACGCCGGGATGGGGAAGCTGGTGGTGTGCCACGACCTGGCCGACGAGCCGCGTTGGCCGGTCTTCGGCAGACTCGGCGCGCCGGTGATCGGGGTTCGCAGCCTGCTGGGGTTCCAGTTGGCGCTACCCGACGGCACCCCGGTCGCGCTCACCGCCTACTCCGGACGCGCCGCGGCGTTCGCCACCACCTCGGCAGGGGCGGCGCGGCACCTCGCCGAGGGACTGCTGCCGGCGGCGGAGGCGGCCTTGCGGGAGCTCCGCGCTGCGGATCCGGCCACGCACGGCAACGCCGTGCTGCCCACGGCGCTGGGCATCCTGATGGCTCGGCACCGGGTGCTTCCGGCGCAGGCGTTCGACCTGCTGCTCAACACAGCCCGGCAGTTGGGGCGAGGGTTTCTGGAGGTGGCCGTCGAAGTGGTGGCAGCCGGCCGGCTGGCCGCGTCGCCCGGCCCCCGGGCTGAGGGCAGGCAGAGCGGCCGGCCCGGGGGTCGGGGCCGGCGGTGTGCCGGCTGGTGACTCAACCGGCACACCTGGCCCGGACAGACTCCCGGGCATCCACCCGAACCTGAGTGCGCTGTACCCAACGCTTCTCGCCGTTATGCGACCTCCGGCTGCTACGTCGCCGACGACCTTCGCCGGTATCCAGCGGGGCGGCTCCCGAGACGCCACCATGGGAAACAGGAAGCGCGAATTGCGGGGAGGTGCCCGATGCCCATCAGTCGGCGGCGGCTGGTGCAGGGCTGGCTGGCCGTGGCAGCGGCCGGCGCAGCGGGCTGCACCGTCGGCGCACCCGACCCGTCATCCCCTACCGGCAGCGCGGCCGCCACGCCGTCGGGCCGTCCCGCTGGCCCGTTCCCGCCCGGTTTCGCCTGGGGCGTGGCCACCTCGGCCTTCCAGATCGAGGGCTCGCTCGACGCCGACGGGCGCACCCCTTCGGTGTGGGACACCTACAGCAACGAGCCCGGCCGGATCGCCGACGGCAGCACCGCAGGGATCGCCTGCGACCACTACCGCCGCTGGGCTGGCGACCTGGACCTGATGCGCGAACTCGGCGTCACCTCCTACCGGTTCTCGATCGCCTGGCCGCGGGTCCTGCCCAACCGCGGGGGGCGGGTCAACTCCCGTGGCCTGGACTTCTACGAGCGGCTGGTCGACGGGCTGCTCGACCGTGGCATCGCCCCGGTGGCCACGCTGTTCCACTGGGACCTGCCGCAATACCTCCAGGACGCCGGCGGCTGGGCCGTCCGCGACAGCGCAGGGTGGTTCACCGACTACGCGGAGGCTGTGTTCGGCCGGCTCGGCGACCGGGTGCCGTCCTGGGTGACCATCAATGAGCCGAAGATCGTGGTTCAGCTGGGCTACCAGCGTGGCCTGATGGCCCCCGGGGAACGGGACGACCGGGCTGCCGGCAGGGCGATGCACCACCTGAACCTCGCCCACGGCCGGGCCGTGGAGGCGTTCCGGGCCGCCGGCGCGCCGGGCCGGATCGGTCCGTGCCCGACCCTGATGCCGTGCTACCCGCTGGACGAGACGGTGGACGCGGCTCTGGTGGACCGCGTGGACCTGGCCGAGAACCGGCTGTACCTCGATCCCCTGCTGCGCGGCGGCTACCCCGACGAGCTGGAGTCGCTGGGCGCGGAGTTCACCGACGGTCTGGACAGCGCCGTCCGCTCCCCGGACGCCCGCGTCGTGGCCGCCCCGGTCGACTTCATCGGGGTGAACTACTACTCCCCGTCGGTGATCGGCCCGAGGGGACCAGCCCAGCCGCACCCGGTCTCTGCCAACGGCTGGCAGCAGGTCTTCCCGCAGGGCCTGCACGACCTGCTGGTGCGCCTCCGCGACGACTACGACGATCCCGAACTGGTGGTCCTCGAGAACGGCGTGCCGGACGCAGTCGGGGAGGACCCGATCGAGGACACACAGCGAATCGCGTTCCACACCGGCCACCTGCTGGCGGCGAGGGAGGCGATCAGCGCCGGCGTCCGCCTCACCGGCTACCACGCATGGTCGCTGCTGGACAACTTCGAGTGGGCGCAGGGCTACACCCATCGTTACGGCCTGGTGCACGTGGACTTCGACACCCAGCAGCGCACCCCGAAGGCCTCGGCCAGGTGGTACGCCCGCACGATCGCGGCCAACGCCGTGGCCGGTTGACCGCAGCCCGGCAGGGTCTGGCGCGCCCCGGGGGGCGTCAGTATGGTGTTGCCGCGGTCACCGCAGGACCGCCCGAGACGAGGGAGCTTCGTGTCTGGGTAGGTCGAGGCCTGAGCACGCGTCCGGCGTCGCGCCCAGTGACCGAGACCGAACCACCCGAACACCCATCCAGCGCGGCACCGGTGCCGCCCGGCACGGCCGGGCGGAGGTTGCCCGCACGACTCTCCTGGAGCCAGCCATGGCCGACCCCGGCGCGAAGGTGCCCCTCCTGCTCGACGTCGACACCGGCATCGACGACTCGCTCGCACTGCTGTACCTGCTGGCCAGCCCGGAGGCAGAGCTGCTGGCCATCACCTGCACCGCTGGCAACGTCCCGGCCCGGCAGGTGGCGATCAACAACCTCGCCTGGCTGGAGCTGTGCGGCCACCAGGGCGTGGAGGTGGCGCTCGGGGCCGAGGTGCCGATCCTGCAGCCGCTGGTCACCACGGAGGAGACCCACGGCCCACAGGGCATCGGGCACGCCGAGTTGCCCGCTCCGGCCGCGACGGTGTCGGCCAGGCACGCGACGCAGGTCTGGATCGAGCACGCCAGGTCGCGCCCGGGCGAGATCACGGGCCTGGTCACCGGCCCGCTGACCAACCTGGCGCTGGCGGTGAAGCTGGAGCCGGCACTGCCGCTGCTGCTGAAGCGGCTGGTGGTGATGGGCGGGGCCTTCAACCACGCCGGGAACACCCTGCCGACCACCGAGTGGAACATCGCCGTCGACCCGGACTCGGCGAAGATCGTGTTCGACGCGTTCAGCGTCGTCCCTGCAGAACGCCGTCCGGTCGTGTGCGCGCTCGACGTCACCGAGCGGATCGAGATGCTGCCCGAGCACATCGGCGAACTGGCCCGGGTGGCCGGCAGCACGCCGGCGGAGGTGATCTCCCCCGACGACCCGGAGGGCACCAGGTCCACTGCTTCGAACGCACTGGTGCGGCACCTCTCCGACGCCGTCCGGTTCTACATGGAGTTCCACCGGCTCTACGACCAGGGCTTCCTTGCGCACATGCACGACCCGTTCGCCGCGGCTGTTGCGCTTGACCCCACGCTGGCCACCACCCGCCCTGCGACTGTCGACGTGGAACTGGCCGGGACCCTCACCCGCGGCCAGACCGTGGCTGACTGGCGTGGCATGTGGAACCGCCCCGCCAACGCCGACATCGTGGTGGACACCGACCCGGCCGAGTTCTTCCGCCGCACCATCGAACGGGTCGGGGCCCTCGCCCGGCGCGTTGGCGAACAGTCGCTACCAACAACCGCAACAGCAGGATCCAAGGAGGGATTCAGATGACCGCAACCCCCACAGCAGACCCGAACCGGACCCGGAACCTCATCCTGATCACCGTGGGCGCGATCATCGTCGTCGCGACCTACCTCTACCTCGTGGTGGGCCAGCCGGTGGAGATGGCCGAATCCAGCACCGGCCCCGCAGGGCTGATCGCCATGGCCGGCTACCTCGTCGGCGCGGTGCTGATCGCCGCCGGGTCGATCCACCGGCTGCCCACGTCCACGATCGCGATGATCCCGGTGGCGATCGCGCTGAACATCGTGGTCGGTCAGCTCGTGGCGGTACTGGGGCTGCCGGTGTACCTGGACTCCATCGGCACCGTGCTGGTGTCCGCGCTCGCCGGCCCTGCGGCCGGGGTCGTCACCGGCATCCTCACCAACGTGATCTGGGGGCTCACCCTCAGCCCGATCGCCCTGCCGTTCGCAGTCGTCCAGGTGGTGATCGGCGTGATGGCCGGCTACGCCGCCCGGCTCGGCATGTTCCGCCGCTTCTGGCTGGCGCCGCTGGCCGGCGCGGTCACCGGCGTCGTCGCCGCGGTCATCTCCGCCCCGATCTCCGCCTTCATCTTCGGCGGGGCGACCGGAGGCGGCACGGGGGCCATCGTCGGCGCGTTCCAGGCGATGGGCCAGTCCCTGCTCGCGGCCACCACCCTCCAGGGGCTGCTGTCCGACCCGCTGGACAAGCTGATCACGTTCACGGTCGTGGTGGCGATCCTGGCCGCACTGCCCAGCCGGTTCCTGCAGCGCTTCCCCTTCGTGCGCGAGCACCGGGTCTTCGGCAAGGCCCCGGTGACGCCGACCGCCACCACCGCCGGGTAGCGGCGCGGTGGCCTCGACCCTCTACATCGACCGCCCGTCGCCGGTGCACCGGCTGAACCCGGTGACCAAGCTGGTGGCGCTGCTTTCGATCCTGGTGATCGTCTTCGCCATACCCCAGTGGTGGGTGGCTGCGATCGTTGTGGTCGGGGTGATCGTGCCGGCCGCCGTGGCCTCGGGCTGCGGCGGCCACCTGGCCCGGACGGGCGGGAAGATCCTGCTGCCGATCGTCGTGGTGCTGGTGCTGGTGCAGGGGCTCACCTTCCCCGGCGGACGCACCCCGGTGCTGGAGTGGGGCTTCGTCACATTGACAGCGGAAGGGCTGCTGTTCGCGCTGGGCATCGGCTCCCGGCTGGTCTGCCTGGTGCTCGCCTCGGTACTGCTGGTGCTCACCACCCACCCCGGTGACCTGATGGCGGCGCTCACCGAGCGCGGCATGTCGCCCAAGTTCAGCTACATCATCTCCTCGACACTGCAGCTGATCCCGGCGTTCAGCGACCGCGCGGACGCGATCCTGCTGGCGCAGCAGGCCCGCGGGCTGGCGATCCCGACCAACCCGCTGCGCCGGCTGCCGGTGCTGATGCCGCTGGTCGGGCCGCTGGTGCTCGGCATGTTCACCGACGTCGAGGAGCGCGGCACGGCGATGGAGGCCCGCGGTTTCGGGTCCACGGCGCGACGCACCTCGCTGCAGCCCGTCCCCGATTCCACAGCGCAACGGGTGGCGCGCTGGGTGATGCCCGGCCTGGCTGCTGCGGCCATCCTCGTCCCGATCGTCTGGGGGCTGCCGTGATCCGCCTCGACGACGTCTCCTACGCCTATCCCGACGCCGAGCGCTTCGTGCTGGAGCACCTCGACCTCACCGTCGAGGCGGGCACGATCACCGGCGTGGTCGGCGCCTCGGGGGCGGGCAAGACGACGCTGGCGAAGATCATCTCCGGGTTCATCCCGCACGTGGACGGCGGCTCGCTCACCGGTGCGGTGTCCGTGGGCGGGCGCGACCTCGCAGGGGTGAGCCTCGCCGAAGCCGTGACCCAGGTGGGCCTGGTGATCCAGAACCCGTTCAACCAGATCTCGGGTGCCCGCTTCACCGTGCGGGGGGAGATCGCGTTCGGCATGGAGAACGTGGGCACACCGCGGGCGGAGATGGCCGAGCGGGTGGCGGAGGTGGCTGCGCTGCTGCGGATCGAGCACCTGCTCGACCGCTCCCCCTACGCGCTGTCCGGAGGCCAGCAGCAGCTGGTGGCGATCGCGTCGATGATCGTGCTGCGCACCCCCGTCCTCGTGATGGACGAGCCCACCTCGCAACTGGATCCCGCCGGCACCCGCATGGTCTTCGGGGTGCTGGCCAGGCTGCGCGAAGCCGGCACGACCATCGTGATCTTCGAGCACAAGCTCGAGTTGCTGCACGACCACGCCGACCGGCTGCACGCGCTGGCCGGGCGGCGGATCGCTGCCTCCGGCACGCCCACCGAGCTGCTGGCCGACCCCCGCACCGAGGAGTGGGGCGTGGGCGCCACCCGCTTCACCAGGGCCGGGCGGCTGGCCCGCGAGCGGGGGCTGCTGCCTGCCGGCGCAGCTGTGCCGGTGTCGTTCGCCCAGGCCGCCGAGAGCTTCGGGAGGGCGCGATGAGCGAGGCCGTCCGCTTCGAGTCCGTCCACTTCACCTACCCGAGCGGCGTGGCGGCGCTGAAGGGCGTGAGCCTGGCTGTCGGCGCCGGTGAGCGCGTGGCGATCGTCGGCGAGAACGGGGCGGGCAAGACCACCCTCGTCCGCCACCTGAACGGCATTTTCCGGCCCACCTCCGGAGCGGTGTACGTCGACGGCGGCACCACCGCCGACCGCTCGATCGCGCAGCTGGCCGCGCACGTCGGCTACGTCTTCCAGAACCCGGACGAGCAGCTGTTCGCCCGGACCGTGCAGGCCGACGTGGAGTTCGGCCCGCGCAACCTCGGGCTGGCCCCTGCTGAGGCCACCGCCCGCGCGGCCGAGGCGCTGGAGACGGTGCAGCTCACCGCGGAGGCCCAGGCCCACCCACACCACCTCTCCCTCAGCGAGCGCAAGCGGGTGGCCCTGGCCGGGGTGCTGGCGATGCGCACCCCGGTGGTGGTGCTGGATGAACCGACGACCGGGCAGGACGCCCGCGGGGTGGCGATGGTGGCCGGGGTGGTGGAGGCGCTGGCCGCCGCCGGCCGCACGGTGGTGGCGATCACCCACGACATGGACTTCTGCGCCGAGCACTTCGACCGGGTGGTGGTGATGGCCGACGGCGAGGTGGTGGCCGATGGCGATCCGCGCGCGGTGTTCGCCGAAGCCGCCGCGCTGGAGCGCGCCGCGATCGAGCCGCCCCAGCTGTTCCGGCTGGCTGCCCACCTGGGCTGGCCGGTGCGGCCACTGACCCCGCAGGAGTTCGTGGACACCTTCGGGGCCGGCGCGGGCGCATGACCGGTTTCACCCTGCTGGCCCTGCTCGCCTCGGTCTGCCTCGGTGCGTCCGACTTCCTCGGCGGCACCCTGACCAGGCGGGTGCCGCTGCTCACCGTCCTGGTGCTGTCCCAGCTCGTCGCGACCCTGGTCACGCTGCCGAGGCTGCTGTTCGCCGAACCCGGCGGGGACCTGGGCCCGGCACTGCTGTGGGGGGCGGTCGGTGGCCTTGCCGTGGCGGCGGGGGTGTCATCGCTGTACGAGGCACTGGCCACGGGGACCATGGGGGTGGTGGCGCCGGTGGCAGCGCTGAGCGTGCTGGTGCCGGCCAGCGCCGGCATCCTCGGCGGGGACCCCATCGGCCCGTTGCTGGCGGTCGGCATGGTGGTGGCCGTCGGTGGCACGGTGCTGGCCACCGGCCCGGAACTCCGGGGCCGGGGCGGCGGTGCCCGGCCGATCCTGCTGGCGCTGTTGTCAGCGCTGGGCTTCGGCATCTCCAACCTGACCGTGGCCTGGGGCAGCGCGGCCCACGTCGGCGCGACCCTGCTCGGCAACAGCGTCACGGCCCTGCTGGCCTACTGCGTTGTGGCGCTCGTGCGCCGGCACCGTCCGCGGGCCGGCGGGTGGCCGCTCGCCGGGATCGCAGCCATCGGCGTGCTGGGCTTCGCGGCGAACCTGTGCTTCGCCCTGGCCAGCCGCTCCGGCCTGCTGTCGGTGGTGGCGGTGTTCGCCTCGCTGTTCCCCGCGGTCACCGCACTGCTGGGCTGGTGGTTCCACGCCGAGCGGCTCTCCCCGGTGCAGCTCGCCGGGGTGGCGCTGGTCTTCACCGGGGTGGGCGTGATCGCCGCATCGACCTAGGCGGCCGCATCTCCAAAGGGTCAGGCAGCCCGGCGCGGCTGGTCCAGCAGCCGCTCCACCACGCTGAGCACGCCGTGCTCGCGGTTGGTCGGGGCCACGTAGCGTGCGGTGTCCAGCACTTCCGGGTGGGCGTTGGCCATCGCGAAGGAGTGCGGCGCGCCGGCCAGCATCTCCAGGTCGTTGAGGTAGTCGCCGAACACCACGGTCTGCTCCGGCGCGATGCCGAGCGCCCGTTGCAGGAAGTCCAGCGCCACGCCCTTGTTCACCCCTGCGTTCATGACGTCCAGCCAGTGCGGGCTCGACAGCACCACCTGGTGCGGGGCGCAGCGTTCGGCGAGCAGCGCGGCCGAGCCCCGCTCGGGCTCGCCGAAGTCAAGGACGGCGCACTTGATGGCCTCCTGCGTGACCTCCAGCAGGTCGTCCACGACCACGAGCTCCGCGTAGTAGCGCCGCACCTCGGCGACGAACCGCTCGTCGCTTCGCTCGATGTAGGCGGCTTCGCGGCCGCACCACACCAGGCCGAGGTCGTGCCCGGCGGCGGCGAGCTCGCGGACGGTGCCCACCAGGCTCCTGGCGAACCCCGGCTGCAGCGGGCTGGAGCTGAGCTCCTCGCCGTTGTGGACGACGTAGGTGCCGTTCTCCGCGATGAACGCAAGGCCTTCGGGATCGGCGCCGAACAGCCGCTGCAGCGCTGGCAGCTGCCGGCCGCTGGCCGGGGCCAGCACGATGCCCCGGCGCCGCAGGCGCCCCAGCAGCGGCCACAGCCCCGGCGGCAGCTGCCCGTCCCCGTCGAGCAGGGTGCCGTCAAGGTCGGTCACCACCAGCCGCAGGTCGATGGGTTCGCTGGGAACGCTGGTGGGCAGGGCAAGGCGAGGCATTGCTGGCTTTCTTCTCGGAACGTGCGCAGGCCAGCCGTCCATCCGGACGGCCGCGGCATTGGGATGGACCCAGTCTACCGTCAGGCCGCGATCTCGGTGCCCGCGAAGCGCTCGCGGTAGGTGGCGAAGTCGACAGCGAAGGCCCCGTCCAGCTCGCCCCGGCCGGCCAGGCGCCACAGGTCGAGGTCGCGCGCGGAGATGCTGCCGGGCGGCAGCGCCCAGGCTTCGGCGCCAGCGAGCACCACGTAGTCCCGGTTCGCCCGGTCCAGCGTGGCGATCTCGGGCTGGTCCAGCAGCCGGAAGGCCGCCACCGGGTTCAGCGAGTCGATCCGGCGCGAGAGCGTCCAGCGCAGGACCGCGGAACTGGTCCAGCCCAGCACCCGGTACGGCTGCGGGCCGTCGGGCGCTGCGGCCGGTCCGGTGCTCCACGCCGTGAGCCGTCCGCTGGCCCTGAAGTCGGCGGAGTGGGCCTTCACCAGGTCGGCGAGGAAGGCGGCCGTGTGGGTGGCGTGCTGGAAGTAGCCGGCCGTGCGGGCGTCCGGGGCCGGGCGGCAACGACGCGGCTCGTCGTAAAGCACCTCGGTCTCCTCAGCCGCAGCACCGCCGTGAGCCAGGGTCGACCAGTCCAGCGCCGGCGGCGGGGCCGCCTCGCGCGCCGTCCGCTGGGTGCGCAGGGCTGTCTGCGCGGGTTCACCGGTGGGCATCTCCACCCCTCCAAGTCGTCTGCCGACACGGTTCGGAGGCGCGGCTGCGGCGGCTGATACCTCCACCTCGATCCAACTGCCCGCGCTGGTGCTGTCGAAAGACCCCCAACGGGCGACACGCCGGCTCGGCTAACCGGGCAGTTCCCAGGTGTGCACCGGCTCGTTGCTGTGCATGTTCTCCGCGTAGGCCGCCACCATCTCCCGCAGCGCCTCCGCGCGGGACCGGCCGCGCGCCTCGAACCTGCGGACGGTCGCCACCTGCCAGTCCGCGCCGTTCTGGCCGCTCAGGCAACGGCCCTCGATCACTCCCAGCAGCCGGTTGCGCACCTCGGCGTCCACTCCCCAGTCGGCCAGACCCTCGTGCGCCATCGGCAGCAGTTCGCGCAGCACCAGCTCGCTCGCCGGGATCTCCCCGCGCCCCGGCCAGAACAGGACGGCGTCGATGCCGGAGCGGGCACCGGCGGTGAAGTTCTCCGAGGCGGTCGCGAACGACATCCGGCTCCACACCGGACGGTCGTCCACCACCAGCGCGCGCAGCGCGCCGTAGTAGAACGCTGCGTTGGCGAGGGTGTCGACGATCGTGGGCCCGGCCGGCAGGACCCGGTTCTCCACCCGCAGGTGCGGCCGCCCGCCGACGATGTCGTAGATCGGCCGGTTCCAGCGGTAGATCGTGCCGTTGTGCAGCCGCATCTCGGCCAGCCGCGGCGTGCGGCCGGCGTCGAACGTTGCCTGCGGGTCCTCGTCGTCCAACTCGGGCAGCATGGCCGGGAAGTACCTGGTGTTCTCCTCGAAGAGGTCGAAGATCGAGGTAATCCACCGGTCGCCGAAGAAGACCCGCGGCCGGACGCCCTGGTTGCGCAACTCCTCCGGGCGGGTGTCCGCAGCCTGGGTGAACAGCTCGATCCGGGTCTCGGCCCACAGCTGGCGCCCGAGGAAGTAGGGGCTGTTCGCGCCCAGGGCCAGCTGGGGGCCGGCGAGCAGCTGTGCGGCGTTCCAGTGCGCGGCGAAGGCTCCCGGTTTCACCTGCAGGTGCAGCTGCATCGAGGTGCACGCCGATTCCGGGGCGAGGGAGTCGGCGTAGGTGCGCAGCTGCTCCCCTGTGGGTCCGGTGATGTCGAGGTGGATGTCCTCGCCGCGGGCCGCCAGCACCGCGTCGTTGAGGGCCTGGTACCGCGCGTTCGCGCTCATCCAGTCGCCCTCGAAGGTCTCCGGCATCACCGTCGGCAGGATCCCGATCATGATGATGTGGGTCCCGCGCTCAGCGCAGCGCCGCTCGGCCTCGTTCAGCGAGGCCCGCAGGTCCCGTTCGAGGTCGGCGACGTTGGTGGCGGCGAGCGGTCTCGGGGCCACGTTGAACTCGATGTTGAACCGGCCCAGTTCGGTCTGGTACTCCGGGTCGGCGATCGCTGCCAGCACCTGGTCGTTGTCCATCTTCGGCCGGTAGTCGGGGTCGACGAGGTTGAGCTCGATCTCCATCCCGACCATCGGGTCCTCGAACTCGAAGGAACTGGTGGCCAGCATCTGCTCGAACACGTCGAGGCAGGTCTTGACCTTGTCGCGGTAACGCTGCCGCTGCTCGCGGGTGTATGTGGCCGACTCGACGTCCCTACCCATGCCGCGAGTATGCCCACCCGGCGAAGCCGCCAACAGCCCCCGGTGGCGCCGGCAGGGGAACCGGCGGTCGGCGCGGGTAAGGGGCCGGCGTGGCACGCGCGTGGATCGGCACCTCCGGCTGGACCTACGACTCCTGGTGGGAGCGGGTCTACCCGCGCATGCCCGACCGCGACCGGCTGGAGCACTACGCACACCACCTGTTCGACACCGTCGAACTGAACGCCAGCTACTACCGCTGGCCGCAGGACGCGGCCTTCGCCTCCTGGGCGAGGCGCCTGCCGCCCGGCTTCCGGATGACGGTCAAGGCCCCGCGGGCGCTCACCCACGCCCGCCGGCTGTACGAGCCGGAGTACTGGATCGGGCGCATCCGCAAGTCCGTGCAACTGCTGGGCGACCGGGTGGGGGTGGTACTGGCGCAACTGCCGCCCGGCCTGGCCCGCGACGACGCCCGCCTGGCCTACTTCCTCCAGCGGTGGCCGCGGGAGCTGCCGCTGGCGGTCGAGTTCCGGCACGACAGCTGGGTTGACGAGGCCGTGTTCGGCCTGCTGGAGCAGCACAACGCCGCCTACGTCGTGATGAGCGGCGCCGGGCTGCCCTGCGTGCTCAGGGCAACCACCGGGTTCGTCTACGTCCGGCTGCACGGGCCGGACACCAAGCACCTGTACGGCGGCAGCTACAGCGACGAATCGATGCGGTGGTGGGCCGAACGCATCTCGGAGTGGCTGGCCCAGGACCGCGACGTGTACGCCTACTTCAACAACGACGCCGAAGCCAACGCCGTCCGCAACGCTGCGACCCTGCGAGCCGCGCTCGGTTGAGGCGCCGCCCCGGCTCCGCCCGGACCGTCGCGGACGGCGACGCTGGTAGTCTGAGCGGCTGTCATGCCAGGGAAAGCGACCTCCGCCGAGCCCCCATCGCGCCTGCGCCGGGGGCTGGCCCTGCTGCTCTCGATCGCTGCCCTCGTGCTGCTCGCTGTGGCTGGCTGGATCCGGTTCCGGTTCGGCGCCGTCACCTTCGAGCAGATCCTGCTGAACCTGCCGCTGGCCGGAGGCGGTGAGGGCGTCGGCAACGACAGCCTCGCGGTCGAGGCTGTGATGCTCTGCCTGGTGCTGCCGGTGGCGATCGTCCTGCTCGCCTGGCTGTTGGAACACCGCCGGCGCCGTCCGGACGCGACCCCCAGGCGGTTCCGGGTGATCGTCCCCGTGGTCGGGTTCGTCGTCTCGTTCACGCTGTTCCTCGTGGTCGCCGGAGTGCCGCAGTACGCGTCCGCCGTGCTGCGCAACCTGTCGATCGAGCCGTACTACGTTCCGCCCCAGGTGCTCAACCAGCCCGAACGGCCGCGCAACCTGGTCACGATCTACCTGGAGTCAGTGGAGAACACCTACTCCGACAAGGAGCTGTTCGGGGACAACCTGCTCGCCGACCTCGACCGGGCCACCAGCGGCTGGGCCAGCTTCGAGGGCCTGCAGCAGTACCACGGCGGTGGCTGGACGATGTCAGGCCTGGTGGGCACCCAGTGCGGCATCCCGCTGAAGAGCCGGCTGCTGGTGGCCGGCATGAACCCCAACGACTTCGGTGAGCAGGTGGCCAGCTACCTGCCCGGGGTGGAGTGCCTGGGCGACGTGCTGGCGGCCAACGGCTACACCAACGTCTACCTCGGCGGCGCGCACACCCGGTTCGCGGGCAAGGACACGTTCCTCACCGGCCACGGTTACGACCGGGTGCAGGGGCTGGCCCACTGGGAGGCGCAGGGCGAGGACCGCGACAACATCTCGCTGTGGGGGCTGTCCGACCAGCGGCTGTTCGCCCACGCCCGCGAAGCGGTCACCGAGCTGCACGAGGCCGGGCAGCCGTTCAACCTCACCATGCTGACCCTCGACACCCACGAGCCCGCAGGGGTGTTCGACACCTGCAGCACCCCTGACCAGGTCGCGATGGCCACCGCCGTCCGCTGCTCCACCCGCGCGGTGGCGGGGTTCCTGGACTACCTGGGGAGCCGCGGCTACCTGCAGGACACCGTGGTGGTGGTGCTCGGCGACCACCTGAAGGCGACCAGCGAGGGTGGGGACTTCAAAGGCGAACTGGAGGGCACGGCGGAGCGCAGCATCGTCTACCGCGTCTCCAGCCCCGACCCGGTGGTGTTCACCAGGGAGCGGGCAGACCAGCTGAGCGTGTTCGCGACCACCCTCGACCTGCTGCAGCTCAACCCGCGCAACGGCCGCGCCGGCGTCGGGGTCTCCTTCGTCCGCGAGGCCGACCTCGAAGGCACAGCGCTCGCCCTTTCGCCGCAGGACTACGAGGCGGTGCTGCGCTCGCCGTCGTTCGACCTCTACCGGGAGTTCTGGGGCGAGGCCGAGCGCTGATCGGCAGCGCCGGCCGTCCGGTCGAGGCCTGCGATGGGCAGGTCGGGCGTGGTCGCGGTGCCCAGCAGGCGCTCGAGGAGCGCGTAGAAGCCCGCCGAGTCGACAGCCTCCACCACCCTGGCGTTCGCCTCCAGCCCGAACTTCGACCACGCCATCGCCGACATGCCCCGGGTGAGGGGCGAGGCCGTCTCCACATCGACCCGGTACGGCTGCTCGGCCAGCACCAGTTCGGGGTGCAGCAGGACGGCGAGAGTGAGCGAGTCGGGGTGGGTGGAGCCGTCCACCCCGACGGACTCGTCGTAGTCGATGGTGGCGTCGCACATGCACTTGAAGAACCGGGCCAACGGGGTGTCGATGGCGGTGAGCCGGTCGTAGCGGGCCCGGTCGAAGGTGGCGTCGCGCAACGTGAGCGGAGCCCACGGCACGATGTGCACGTCCGGGAAGCCCGCCTCCAGCACGACCTGCGCGGCCTCGGGGTCGACGTAGAAGTTGAACTCCGCGCTCGGGGTGATGTTGCCCCGGCCGTTGTTGGAGCCGCCCATGATGTACAGGCTGCGCACCCGCGCCGCGAAGCCCGGATCCATCACCACCGCCGTGGCGATGTTGGTCAGCGGCCCGATCGCAACGATGGCCAGCTCCCCCGGCGCCTCGGCGGTGAGCCGCAACAGGGCGTTCACGGCGTGCTCGGGCTCCTCGCGCACCGCGGACAGGTCCATCGACAGCCCGCCGGAGCCGTCTCCGTGCACGTCCTCCGCGGATTCCCACCTGCGCAGGATCGGTCGCCGGCAGCCGATGTGTACCGGCACCGAACCCAGCCGTCCGGCTACGTTGAGGGTGAGGTGTGCGTTGGCGACCTGCTGGTCGAAGCCGACGTTGCCCGCGACCATCGTGATCGCCCGCAGGTCCGCGGCCGGGTCGAGCAGCCCGAGCAGGATCGTCACACAGTCGTCCTGCGCCGTGTCGGTGTCGATGATCAGGCCGGTTCGGGTCATGCGCCCACCGTCCCCGAGGTCCGGGGTGGTTGGCAAGCCGCTGCACCCGGGGCGGACACCGTCAACGCAGCTGGCCGATCAGCTGCTCCAGCAGGGCCTGGGCCTGGGCCAGCGCGTTGCCTGCGTCGCAGCTGGAAGCCTGGTAGGTGTGCTTCACCGCTTCGCCGGCGCGGGCCTCGAGGGAGAGGAACTGCCCGCCGGGGCAGGGCTCGCTGGTGCGTTCGCCGAGCGTGCGGATGCCAGCTGTCAGCGCGTCCCAGGCGCCCTGGGGCAGTTCGTGCGATGTGCTCTTGCCGTCGAGGGTGTAGACCGCCTCGGTCGGGGTCACCAGCAACGTGTAGTTGCCCTGCTGGCCCTCGGTGGAGCCGGCCTGGAAGTCGACCTTGACCTGGTTCCAGTCGGCCGTGCCCAGCACCTGGGAGCAGCCGGTCAACAGCAGCAGCGCGGCCAGTGCCGCCAGCAGTCGCCTCATGGGGGCAGGCTAGCGGTCGGCGCAGGCCCGCGGCAGGTCGTGCCTGTGCCACCGTCGCGCAGGCCGCTCCCCCGGGACCGCGGGCCTTCGAGACGCTCGTTCTCAGGGACCGACCTCGGTACCGGTGGCAGGATGCTGGCATGAGCGAGCGGCGCTTCCCGAGATCGGTCTACTCCCGCGGCAGCGAGCCCGACGCGCGGTTCAGCCTGGCCAACGAGCGCACTTTTCTCGCCTGGCTGGGCACTGCGCTCGCCCTGCTGTCAGTCGGGGTGGGCCTGGAGTCGCTGGCGCTGGGGCTGCACCCGGGCTACCGGCTGGCTGCAGCCCTGGTCCTGGTGGCCGGGGGCATGGCCTGCGCCGTGCAGGCGTGGTTCGGCTGGCAGCGGGTGGAGGTGGCGCTGCGCGAGGCGCATCCCCTGCCCTCCCCGCCGATGCTGGTGCTGCTGCCCGTCGTGGTCGTGGTGGCCGGCGTGCTCGTCCTGCTGGGTTCAGTGGCCGGATGAGCCAGGTGGCCGGCGAGGGTGGCTGGGATTCCGGCCTGCAGTTGGAGCGCACAGCGCTCGCGTGGCGCCGGATCGCGCTGGCCCTGCTGGGGCTGGCCCTGGCTGCACCCCGGTTCACCTGGCCGCTGCTCGAGGCATGGGCGCTGCTGCCGGCGGCGCTCGCAGCCGCCGGGGCGCTGGCGCTGCTGGCCGGGAGCCACCGCCGCTACCACCGCTCGAGGCGTTCGCTCCGCGACGCCTCCCGCCTCCCCGACGGCCGGCTCCCCCTGCTCGCCAGCTGCGCAACGGCGCTGCTCGCCGCGCTCGCGCTGGTCGCCGTGCTGAGCGGAGTCAGCTGACTCGGACGTAACCGTGGGCGCCCCGCTCGGCGTCCACCATGGTGTGGCTCACCAGCGGATAGCGCCCGGGCTCGGGGAAGACAGCCTCGACGAAGCCGCCCTGGGCGGGCTGCAGGTCGAGCGCCTGGGCGCCGCCGTCCCGTCCGCCCAGCGCGTCGCGGCCGCGACGCAGCAGGTAGCCGCCCTCGCGGTACACCGTGTCGAACTGGCTGCCGACGATGTGGAAGCTGCTGGCCCGGTTGGGTCCAGCGTCCAGCACCCAGAACCGCACCCGCTCACCGGCGCGCGCCGCCAACGGGTGGGCGTCGTAGCCGTTGGCGACGCCGTTGAAGACCACGTGGTCGGGCTGCTCGGCGGTGACGGCGTCTGCGTCCACCTCGCTGGCTGTGGCGGCGTCGGGGGCCTGGTCGGTGAGGTAGACCTCCGACTGCACCAGCAGGTAGGAGCGGTCGACAGCCGGCAGGTCGTCGGGCTCGATCACCACCGCCCCGGCCATGCCGGCGGCGATGTGCGCGCTCATCGGCATCGTCGAGCAGTGGTACATCCAGATCCCGGCCATGGTCGCGGTGAACCGGTAGGTGAGGCTTTCCCCCGGCTCGATCGTGCGCATCGGCCGGTCGGGCGCGAGCGAGCCGGCGTGGAAGTCGATCGAGTGTCCCATCGTGCCGTCGTTCACCAGGGTGATCTCGAAGACGTCACCGACCCGGCCGTGCAGCGTGGGGCCGGGCGCCCTGCCGTTGAACGTCCAGCGGCGCTGCCAGACCCCGGGCGCCACCTCCAGCGGCTCCTCCGTGACGGTCAGGGTCAGCTTGCGGACGCGTTCGGCGGTCAACGGGGGCAGGACCGGGTCGAGCACCCGCTGCAGGGCAGACACCTCGGCGCCGGCGTGCCCGGGCTCTGCGTGCTGGGCGCCGCCCGCCGTGGCCGGGGCGGCGGTGGGCGCTGCCGCGGGCGCGTCGTCGACGACCACGTCGAAGACCATGCCGAGCTGGCGATGGCCGGCTACCGAGCAGAATCCGCGCACCGAGGCGCCGATCACGCCAGCATCGAGTTCGACCCGCTGGCCGGGGCCGATCCGCCGGCTGCGGGCCTCGCCGATCACGAGGTCGTGGCTGGTGCTGTCGGCGTTCACCAGTTCCACCACCAGCCGGTCGCCGCGGCTCACATGCACCACGGACGGCGAGTAGCGCATGTCCGCTGCCACCACCTCGACGCGCACCACGCGCCCGGTTGCGCCGGCGGCCGTGGACGGCAGCCCGGCACCTACACCGGCAGCCGCCGGGTCGACCCCTACCCCGACCACCACGGCTGTGGCCAGGGCGGTGAGGCCCGCGATCAGCTGCCCGGAGGTGAAGATCGTGGGTCGCTCCGCCGGGGCCGAGGGCGGAGCGGCCACGGCCCGCACCGCCGGCGGCTGGACGGCTGCCGCTGCCAGTTCCCTGCGGGCAGCCAGGCTCGCCCGGAGCCCGAGCACCATCAGTGGCAGGAAGGCTGCCGCCGCCCCGAGCGCGAGCAGCGAACCGGTCACCTTCACCCAGCTCGGTGTGGGCGCCAGCCACAGCGCCAGGCCGCCGTTGACCGCCAGCAGCCGGAAGGCACCGCCCCGGTTGAACAAGGCCTGGCCGGCCCGCACCACGCTCGGCCCACCGCCCAGCACCGACGGCAACAGGTAGGACAGTGCTCCGGTGAGCACCTGCACCCCCATGCCGCCGGCGAGCGCCGTGGCCGGCCAGCTGAAGCCTTCCCTGACCGCCGTCCAGTCCGGGGCTGTGGCCAGCAGCCAGCCGGCCCAGCCCAGGCCGACCACCAGCCAGACCAGTCCCGCACCGACCGACGCGGCGGCGAACTCGCGCGGCGGCGAGGTGCGGGCCGGCCGGAGCAGGCCGCGTCCCCAGAGCGCGAGCGCTGCGAGGTAGCCGACCACCCCGACGGCAGCGACCCAGCCGAGGCCGGCCAGCGCGCCCAGCACCGCAACAGCAAGGGACGCCCCGAAGACCGGGAGCGCCTGCCGCGTCCAGCGCTCGGCCGTGGCGTCCATCGGTGTGCGAAGCATCGTCGGCCACAGGGTGAGCAGGGTGCCGGCGATGGTCAGGCCGACCCAGCCGAGCAGGTTGGCGACGGCGTGGGCCACCAGGAGCCGCCCGTGCCACGGATCCTCCCAGCCCCAGGCCAGCGTGATCCCCAGGCCGGCGCCCAGCACCAGGCACCCGGCCGCCCAGAGGTAGTAGCGGACGCTCACCCGGAACCGGGCGGGCAGCGCGCCGCGCAGCATCCGCCGGAGCGCCAGCCCGTGCCAGCCGACGGCGAACGCGACCACGGCGCCGCCTGCGAGGACGAGCGGCCACCAGGTGGTGGGCACCCCGACCAGCACCGCAGCGGCGCCGCCGGTGACCAGACCGAGACGCAGCGTGTGCTGCCGCAGGGCGGGCGGCGAGGCCGGGGAGCGGAGCAGGGTCTGCGCGAAGTGGAAGCTCCACAGCACGATCGAGTGGGTGAGGGCGCCCAGCAGCACCAGGTGCAGCAGCAGCCAGTTGGCGTCGGGCAGCCAACGGTGGGCGACCGCGACCGCCACGGCGGCCAGCAGCCACCCGAGCAGCGGCAGGTCGCGCAGGCGGGAGCGACCGCGGGAGACCGAGCGGCTCATCCCCGCAGCACCAGGCTCAGCGGGGCAGGCACGAAGGCGAGCATCGCCGCCACGGTGCGCTCGCGCAGGGTCAGCGCCATCGCTCAGCCGGGGTTCGCCGCTGGCGAGTGGTGCGGATCGTGGTCGTGGCCGTGCTCGTGGTGGTGACCGTGCTCGTGGTCATCGCCGTGCTCGTGGTCATGGCCGTGCTCATGCGGCGTGCTCGCGTGCACCTCGACCCACTGCGGCCCGTCCAGCGCTATCGCCGCAGCGGGGAACAGGCCGTTGTCCTCCTTGTCGATGTGCTCGCGCAGGGCGTTCTCGAAGCGGGTCATCGCCGCGACGTCGCCGGGCGCAAGCGCGGCCAGGTAGCCGTCCAGCAACTCGTGCTCCCCGCAAAGGGTGGCGATGTGGTCGGCGAAGCCCTCGTCCCTTGCGAGCACGCGGAACAGCCCGCCCTCCTCTGCCGTGGTGTGCGGCCAGAGCAGGGCGGCCACGCCGGCCCGGGCGGCCGCGAGCTGCTCCTGGTCACCGGAGTCGACCGCGCGGCGCAACACACCGGTGGCGTTGATGATCTCGACGTGCTCTCCCATGAACCGTCCGATCACCTCGATCGAGTCACACCCGCAGTAGCTGCACACGCCGGTCCTCTTTTCCACATAGCAGTATGTAAAAAATAGCACTACAGTCGCCCTGTGAGCACATCCGTCCCGCCCGGGCCCAGGCCGGCGCGTACCGACCGGCCCAGGCCGGCAGCGGTGCGGGTGCTGCGCGCGCTCGTCGCAGCGGAGGCGCCGCAGACCATCGCCGGGCTGACCAGCGCCCTCGGGGGGCACCAGAACACCGTGCGCGCCCAGCTCGAACTGCTGCGCGCGGCCGGGTTCGTTGTGGAGGCGGCCCTCCCCGCCGCCGGTCGCGGCCGCCCGGCAAGGGTGTACGCCGCGACGGTCGCCGGAAGGCAGGTCGCCCTCGAGGAGCCGGACCGGGACCAGCACACCGCCCTGGTCGAGGCCGTGGCCGAGCAGCTCGCCGATCGCCCCGACCCGGGGGCGGCCGCCCGGGAGCTCGGGCGCGCCTGGGGCGACCGGCTGAACCGGCGCCAGCCGCAGACCCTGGTCGGGGCCCTCGCCGGCCAGGGGTTCACCCCGGAGCCGACCGAGGACGGGATCGCCCTACTCACCTGCCCGCTGCTGGCCGCCGCGCGGCAACGTCCCGAAGTGGTCTGCTCGATCCACCAGGGGCTGCTGGAGTCGCTCTCGACCGGACCCGTGCGCCTGCTGCCGTTCGCTGCGCCGGGCGCCTGCCTGGTCCGTGTAGGCGCGCCCGGCCCCGGGTTGTAGAGTCGGCGGGTCCGTCCCCGCCACCGCCGAGGAGCACCGTGGAGCTACCCGCCGCGCTGTTCCCGGAAGGGCTCACCCCGGAACTGCTGGTGCTGGTGGTGGCGCTCGCTTTCGCGGCGGGCTGGGTGGACGCGGTGGTGGGCGGCGGCGGCCTGCTGCAGTTGCCGGCGTTGCTGCTGGTGCCCGGCCTCAGCCCGGTGCAGGCCCTGGCCACGAACAAGCTCGCCTCGATCTGCGGGACGACGACGAGCAGCATCACCTACTACCGGCGGACGCACCCCGACCTGCGCACCGCACTGCCGATGGCCGGGTTCGCCCTCGCGGGGAGCTTCGGCGGCGCGGTGCTCGCGACGCTGCTGCCCGGGGCGGTGTTCAAGCCGGTGATCGTCGTGGCACTGCTGGCGGTCGCGATCTTCACCGCAACCCGACCGGCCCTCGGCGACGAGACCAACCTTCGCTTCACCGGGCGGCGGCACTACAGCAACGCTGCGCTGGTCGGGGCGGCCATCGGGTGCTACGACGGCCTCCTCGGCCCCGGCACCGGCACCTTCCTCGTGATCGCCCTGGTCAGCTGGCTCGGCTACAACTTCCTCGAGGCCAGCGCGAAGGCCAAGATCGTGAACCTGGCCACCAACCTCGGCGCACTGCTGTACTTCGCCCCGCACGGCGCCGTGCTGTGGGGACTCGGGCTGACCATGGGGGCGGCCAACCTGGTCGGCGGCTACCTCGGCTCCCGGACGGCGATCTCGCGTGGCACCGGCTTCATCCGGGTGGCGTTCCTGGTCGTGGTGTCGGTGTTGATGGTGAAGCTGGGCTACGACGTGTGGACCGAGGAACTGCAGCCGCTGCTGGCCCGCTGAGTCCCGCTTCGGTTTGTCGCGGCTCGCAACATACTTGAATCGTTTTCGATAACGTTTTCTTTCCCCACGCGATGGGATTAGGGTTTGCGCGTGGAGCCCCGGCGGAACGTGACGATCATCGACGTCGCGCGTTCGGCCGGCGTCTCGGTGGCCACGGTCTCGAAGGTCGTGAACGACCGGTACGGGGTGGCAGAACCGACCGCCCTGCGCGTGCGCGAGGTGATCGCAAGGATGGGCTACGAGTCCAGCCTCGGCGCCCGGAGCCTGCGTTCGCACCGGACCGGCGTGCTCGGCATCCTCGTGGCGGAGTTCGAGCCGTTCAGCACCGAGCTGCTCAAGGGCATCACCACCGCCGCCCGCCACAGTGGTTACGAACTGGTCGCCCACTCGGCCCGCGGCGGCCGGGAGCACCAGGTCGGCTGGGAGAAGCGCTCGCTGGCCCGCCTCAGTGGCACGCTCATCGACGGCGCGGTGCTGGTGACCCCGACGGTCGTGGACGGGAACTACCGGATCCCCGTGGTGGCCATCGACCCCCACACCGGTCCGTCCGACCTGCCGACGATCGACTCCGACAACCTGGCCGGCGCCCAGTCCGCCGTCCGCCACCTGCTGGAACTGGGGCACCGCCGGATCGGCTTCCTCGCCGGCCGCCCCGACCTCGAGTCCGCACGGCTCCGCGAGGAGGGCTACCGGCGCTCCCTGGCCGAGGCCGGCATCGTGGTGGACGAGCAACTGATTCGCGTGGGCGGCTACCGCGCGGAAACCGCGGGCGCTCCGGCGGCGGAGCTGCTCAGCCTGCCCGACCGCCCCACAGCGGTCTTCGCGGCCAACGACCTCAGTGCGATCCGCACCATCGAGGTGGCCCGCTCCCTTGGCCTGGACGTCCCCGGTGACCTCTCGGTGGTCGGCTTCGACAACGTGCCCGACGCTGCCCAGTCCAGCCCGCCGCTGACCACGGTCGCGCAGCCGTTGCGCCGGCTCGGCGAAGAGGCGATGACGATGCTGCTGGCGCTGGTCCAGGGCAGGGACCTGGACCAGCGGCACCGCCGGCTCGAGACCAGGCTGGAGGTACGTTCCTCGACCGCTCCCCCGCAGCGCAGGTAGGCGCACGGCCGCGGCTGGCCCACACGCCGACACGGGCGGGCTGTGGCGACGGTCCGGAGTGGGTAGGCTGCACCCGCCGCCAGCGGACCGGGGAGCGGGACCACGGCGGCTCGAAGCGGGGTTCGGGAGTGGCGGCAGCAGTCGAGGCGCGAGGCCTGGTGAAGATCTTCGGTGGCCTGCGCGCCGTCGACGGCATCGACCTGGTCATCCCCCGCGGCACCTTCTACGGCATCGCCGGCCCGAACGGCGCCGGCAAGTCGACCACGTTGCGCATGCTCACCGGACTGCTCCGGCCAGACGCAGGGACGGCCAGCGTGGACGGCGTGCCGGTGTGGCCGGACCCCGTGGCCGCCAAGGCACGGGTGGGTTTCGTGCCGGACAACCCCGCCCTGTTCGACCGGCTCACCGCGCCGGAGATGCTGGAGTACGCCGGCATGCTGCGCAGCATGCCGGCCGAGGTGGTGGCCCGGCGCAGCGCGGAACTGCTCCGAGTGCTCGACCTGACCGAGGAGGGCGACAAGCTGATCGCCGACTTCTCCCTCGGCATGGTCAAGCGGATCGGGCTGGCCGTCGCGCTGCTGCACAGCCCGCGGGTGCTGGTGCTGGACGAGCCGTTCGGCGCACTGGACCCGGTGAACACCCAGGTGATGGAGGCTCTGCTGCAGCGGTACCGGCAGGGCGGCGGGACGGTCGTCTTCGCCAGCCACGTGATGGACGTGGTGCAGCGACTCTGCGACCGGATGGTCGTGATCGGTGCCGGACGGGTGCTGGCCGAGGGCACCGTCGCAGAGGTCTCCGGTGGCCGTAACCTGCAGGAGGCCTTCGTGGACCTGGTCGGGGGCCGGGACCTCGCCGAGGGAGAACTGTCGTGGCTGTCGTCCTCCTCCGGCTGAGGCTGGCCATCGCCCGCCGCTCCCGGGGAGCCGGCGACGGCGCACGGCTCTACTTCCTCACGTCCTGGGCCCTCGGGATCGCCGGCGGCCTGCTGACCGGTGTGGTCACCGCAGCGCTGCTGTCGGCCGGCGGCAGGGTGGACCTGCTGGTGCTGCTCGGCTCCTGCCTGATCTTCGTGCCGTGGGTGGTCGGCCCCCTGGTTGAGCCCACGCTGGCTGACGGCGTGGTCGACCCGAAGCGGCTCGAGCAGTTCCCGCTCACCCCGTGGCAGCAGGTCACCGGACTGCTGGCCGGCGCCCTGGCCTCCCCAACCGCGACCTTCACCCTGCTCGCCTCGGCCGGCACGGTGTTCGCCACCGGCCTGGCCCCGGGCGCGAGGGTCGCCGCCGCGCTGGTGGTGGTCGCCTTCACCGTGCTGTGCGTCGCGACGTCCAGGGCCGCGCAGGCCCTGCTGGCCGACGCCCTGCGGTCCCGGCGCGGCGCTGACATCGCAGCCGTCGCTGCCAGCCTGCTCGTGCTGGGGCTCTACCTGCTGGCGCAGCGCACCCAGGCCGCCACCGAGGCGCTGGGGAGCCAGACCGTCGAGGGCCCGCTGGGCGCGGCGCTCGGCTGGACCCCGCCGGGCGCCGCCGCGATGGCCGTGCTGTCCCTGCGCGACGGCGACTGGCCGGGCTGGCTGGTGCGCACCGCAGTGCTCCTC
>JAEWOI010000033.1 GCA_023460935.1 Actinomycetes bacterium | reverse complement strand
ATCTCGTCGACGCTCGTCTCGGCGATGGGGCTCGTGCCGATGTAGGCGCCGTCGCGCATGACGGTGACGGTGTCGCAGAGGGCGAAGACCTCGTCGAAGCGGTGCGAGATGAAGACGATGGCCCGGCCCTCGTCGCGCAGGCTGCGGGCGATCTGGAAGAGGCGGTCGACCTCGACGCCCGAGAGGGCGGCGGTGGGCTCGTCCATGATGAGCACGCGGGCGTCGAGCGAGATGGCCTTGGCGATCTCGATGACCTGCTGGTCGGCGATGGAGAGGCCTTCGGCCGGACGGTCGGGGTCGATGCGCACGCCGAGCCGGCGGAAGAGCGATTCGACCTCGGTGCGCATGGCCTTGCGGTCGATGCGGCCGAAGCGGCGGGTGGGCTGGCGGCCCATGAAGACGTTCTCGGTGACGGAGAGGTCGGGGAAGAGCGTCGGCTCCTGGTAGATCACCGCGATCCCGGCCGCCTTGGACTCGGCAGTGGAGCGGAAGTGCACGGGATTGCCGTCGAGCTCGAAGGTGCCGCTGTCGCGCGAGTAAAGGCCGGCCATGATCTTCACCAGGGTGGACTTGCCCGCGCCGTTCTCGCCGACCACGGCGTGGATGGAGCCGGCGTGGAGCGCCAGGTCGGCAGTGCGCAGGGCGACCACCGCACCGAAGCTCTTGGACACGCCATGCAGCTCGAGTACCGGCCGGGATTGGGTGCTTTCCACCGAGCTTGCCTCCATTGGCCTGTTGAAACGTTCCATGCGAACGATTCAGACAGTACCGGAAGCCGAGTGGCTCTTGTCAAGCCTTTCGGGTGCGCTTCGGCTGGGTTGAGCGCCGGACGACCAGCTGCGGGGTGAAGCTCACCGACCGGTGGCGGTGCGGCTCGTCGGCATCAGCGGAGTCGATCTCGCTGATCAGCAATTCAGCAGAGGCCCGCCCGATCTCCTCCCGCGGCTGGCGCACCGAGGAGAGGGGGACGGCTGCGGCCGCTGCGAACGCGATGTCGTCGTACCCGATGATCGCCATGTCCTCCGGCACCCTCAGCCCGGCCGTGACGAAGCCCTGCAGCAGGCCGATGGCCACCAGGTCGTTGGCTGCGAACACGGCCGTGGGCCGCTCCGCCCGCGGCAGCGCTGCGATCTCCCCTGCGCTGGTCACGCCGGCCTCGAGGCTCAGCGCCGGCGTGCTGACAGCCAGCAGCGACACCTCGTCCGGCGCCTGCTCGACGGCTAGTTCCAGGCCGCGGCGCCGGTCGCGTACCTGCGCCAGCGAGCTGGGTCCGCCGACGAAGGCCAGCCGCCGGTGGCCCTGGTCGACCAGGTGCTGTCCGGCGAGCCTGCCGCCGGCGAGGTCGTCCACCTTCACCGAGCAGAAGTCACTGCCGCTGCCCGCGCGGTCGACGATGACGACCGGGATCCCCCTGGCCCGCAACCGCAGGAGCCGCTCGGTGTTGTCCTCGATCGGCGCGAACAGCACTCCTCCGACGCGCTGCTGCTCGAACCGCTCCAGCAGGGTGAGCTCACGGTCGGCGTCGGCGTCGCTGTTGCCGATCTGCACCGAGTACTGCTGGGCGTAGAGCAGCTCCTCCGCGCCCTTGACCACATCGGTGAAGAACGGGTTGGCGATGTCCAGCACGACCATGCCGATCGAGCGGCTGCGGCCGGCCCGCAGCTGGCGCGCCGACTCGTTCGGCACCCAGCCCAGCTTCGCGATCGCCTGCTCAACCCGCTCCCTGGTGGCCTCCGAGACGCGGTCAGGGGAATTCAGCACGTTGGAGACAGTGCCAACGGACACCTGCGCCAGCGCTGCAACGTCGCGCATGCTGACTGTGCGCCTTGGGGCCACGGCTCTCCGATCGTCGGCGTTGGTCACGATTAGATCACAAAAATCGGTTCATTGAACCGTATCAGCCGATGCGCCGTAGCCGCGTCGGTTCACCTCACCCGCAGACCGCCGCCGGCTCGCCGTGGTAGACCAGAGCGGTGGGTGTCCGCCCGCACAGGCTGGTCGCGGCCACCTGGCCGGCTGCGAGCACCGGCGCCTGCCCGGGCACCCGGGCCTCGGCGCCGAGCAGCTGCTCCAGCAGGCCCGGCTCGGTGGCTGCGACGATGCGGGTGCTGTCCGGGTCGGCGCCCATCACCTCGGCGGCGCGCCGGTAGGCCTCCTCGATGCCCAGCTCTGCGTCGATCAGGCCGTGACCGATGGCAGCCTCCGGGTCGAAGATGTGCGCCCCGAGGGTGCCGGTGATCAGTTCGGGGTCGAGGTCGCGCCCCTGCGCCACCCAGGCGACGAAGTCGTCGTACACGTTCTGCAACCCGGCGGTCATCACCTCCCGCTCCTCCGCCGACATGTCCCGGTAGGGGTTTCCGAAGTCCTTGCCCCTGCCCATGGTGAGGTACTCCTGCTCGATGCCTCCCGAGGTCTGCACGCCGGGCGTGAGCAGGGTGCCGGTGGTGCCCTTCACGTCGCGGTACCGCTCGAACGGGCCCATGATCACGCCGATGCTGCCCACCAGCGAGCCGTGGTCCGCGATGATCTCGTCGGCGCCGGCCATCGCGTACATGCCGCCGGAGGCCGACATGCCCTGCACGCTCGCGACCACCTTCTTGCCGGTGCGCTTCTGGTAGCGGCTCACGGCGTCAGCGATCGCCTTGGAGCCGTGGATCGTGCCGCCGGGGGTGTTGAGCACCAGCAGCAGGCCGGCGGCCTCCCCGGTCTCGACTGCATCGATCTGGGCGGCCACCTCATAGCCGTAGGTGCCACCGGCGAGCGTGGCGCCGTCCGCCGGGCTGGCCAGGATCGGGCCGGTGACGTGGACAGCGCGGATCGTGCTGGCCGCATCGGCCGGGCCCCACACCGTCCGCATCGCCGGGTCGGCCTGGCCGGCTGCGGTGGCCGCCCCGGCCAGCAGGCCGAACAGCAGCGCCGAAACCACCATGCCCACTGCCAGCGCGGCACCGAGCCCGAGGCCAGCCCCGGCGCCGGCACCGAACCCGCGCCGGAACCCGCCGGCGGTGGCCGGACCTGGCTGCGGGTACGGCAGCTGCGCCGGCCAGCCCTGTCCCCAGCCGGGCTGCATCACCGGCGGCGCAGCTTGCTGGAGGGCAGGCGGGGTCTGGGTGCGGGTCGGGTCCGGTGAGGTCATGGCTGCTCCTGTCGCGCTGGTACGCCATCACCCTAGGTGCGCCGCACCCGCCCGCTGCACAGCGGCACCGCCCGCCGGCCGGCCGGGCCGGCCTGCGGGATCAGCCCACGGGCCAGCCCGCCAGCACCACCTTGCCGATCGCCCTTCCCGACTCGAGGAACTCGTGGGCTGCCCGCAGGTTGGCTGCGGTGATCTCGCCGGCCACCTCGGCCACGGTGCTGCGCAGCGCCCCGGCATCGACCAGGCTCGCCACCTCCGCCAGCAACCGGTGCTGCTCGGCGAGGTCGGGGGTTCCGAACATCGACCTGGCGAACATGTACTCCCAGTGCAGGGAGGCCGCCTTCTGCTTCAGCAGCCGTACGTCGAGGTGCTGCGGGTCGTCGATCAGGCCGAGCCGGCCCTGCGGTGCGATCACCTCCGCCAGCTGCGGGAAGTGCTGGTCGGTGTGCGTCAGGCTGGCGATGTAGTCCACGGCCGGAACCCCGAGGTCGGCCAGCTGGCCGGCGAGCGGCAGGGAGTGGTCGACGACGTCGTCGGCCCCGAGTCCGCGCACCCAGTCCGCGGTCTGCGGCCGGGACGCGGTACCGATCACCCGCAGGCCGGTGAGCCGGGAAGCAAGCTGGACGAGCATCGAGCCCACGCCACCGGCAGCGCCCACGACCAGCAGCGACTTCCCCGACCCGCCGTCGCGACCGACGCCGAGGCGGTCGAACAGCAGCTCCCAGGCAGTGATGGTGGTGAGGGGCATCGCTGCCGCTGCGGCGAAATCGAGCGAAGCGGGCTTGTGGGCCACCACCCGCTCGTCCACCAGGTGCAGCTCGCTGTTCGCTCCCGGCCGGGTCACCGAACCGGCGTACCAGACCTCGTCTCCGGCGGCGAAGCCCGTCACGGCCGGGCCGACTGCCCGCACCACGCCGGACGCGTCCCAGCCGAGCACCTTCGCCTCGCCCGGTGGCGGCGCACTGCTGCGGCGCACCTTGGTGTCGACCGGGTTCACCGACACAGCCCTCACCTCCACCAGCAGGTCGCTGCCCGCCGGCTCCGGCTCGGGCAGGGCGAGGTCGCCCAGCACGTCTGCCGGGCCGGGGGTGGTGTAGCCGATCGCGCGCATCCTGGTTCTCCTTCTGGCCGACGCCAGCAGGCTACCGGCGTCCAGCGGGCGCGTGGCCCCGGGCCGTCGGCGCGCTGCACCGATAGGCTGGCGACCTCCACCGAGCCCACCGGGAGTGCCCGTGTCCGACTTCGCCAGCACCGTGTCGAGTGTGTACCGCCAGGCCCTCGGGGTCATCGAGGCCGTGGAGCCGCGGATCGCCGCAGCGACCCGCGCCGAACTGGCCGACCAGCGCGCCTCGCTGAAGCTGATCGCGAGCGAGAACTACGCCTCGCTGCCAGTGCTGCTCACCATGGGCACCTGGCTCAGCGACAAGTACGCCGAAGGCACCATCGGCCACCGCTTCTACGCCGGCTGCGCGAACATCGACACCGTCGAGGAGGTCGCTGCCGAGCACGCGAAGGAGCTGTTCGGCGCGGAGTACGCCTACGCCCAGCCGCACTCCGGCATCGACGCGAACCTGGTGGCCTACTGGTCGATCCTCGCCCACCGCGTCGAGTCGCCTGCGCTGGAGCGGCTGGGGGCCAAGACCGTCAACGACCTGACCGAGGCCGACTGGGAGACCCTGCGCAGGTCGTTCGCCGAGCAGCGGGTGATGGGCATGAGCCTCGACGTCGGCGGTCACCTCACCCACGGCTTCCGGCCGAACATCTCCGGCAAGATGTTCCACCAGCGCTCCTACGGCACCGATCCGGAGACCCAGCTGATCGACTACGACCGGCTGCTCGCAGACGCCAGGGAGTTCAAGCCGCTGATCATCGTCGCCGGCTACTCCGCCTACCCGCGCCGGGTGAACTTCGCCAGGATGCGCGAGATCGCCGACGCCGTCGGCGCCACGCTGTTCGTGGACATGGCCCACTTCGCAGGGCTGGTGGCCGGCAAGGTGTTCACCGGCGAGGAGGACCCGGTGCCCTGGGCGGACGTGGTGGCCACGACCACGCACAAGTCGCTACGCGGACCGCGGGGCGGGCTGGTGCTGGCCACGAAGGAGTTCGCCCCGAGCGTCGACCGCGGCTGCCCGATGGTGCTGGGCGGGCCGCTGGGGCACGTGATGGCGGCCAAGGCCGTCGCCCTCGCCGAGGCGAGGCAGCCCGCTTTCCAGACCTACGCCCAGGCTGTCGCCGACAACGCGAAGACCCTGGCCGAGGGCCTGCTCACCCGCGGGGTGAAGCTGGTGACCGGCGGCACGGACAACCACCTGGTCCTGCTGGACGTGCGCGACTTCGGGCTCACCGGCCGCCAGGCCGAGTCGGCGCTGCTGGACGCCGGCATCGTGACCAACCGCAACTCCGTCCCGAACGACCCCAACGGCGCCTGGTACACCACGGGTGTGCGGATCGGCACACCGGCCCTCACCTCCCGCGGCTTCGGCGCTGCGGAGTTCGACCGGGTGGCCGAGCTGATCACCGGCGTGCTGAAGGCCACCACCCCGGTCGCCACCGCCGCCGGCGCGCCGGGCAAGGCCAGGTACGCCCTCGCCGACGGGGTGGCCGAGCGGACGCGCGCCGCGGCGGCAGAACTGCTCGAAGCCAACCCGCTGTACCCCGGCCTGGAGCTCTGAGGCCGGCCCCCGGGCGACCGCACCCGGCGGACGGCACACCGATGGCCCAGAAACGGAGCCGGGAGGCCTACATCCTGGACCGGCTCGCCCGGGACGGCAGCCTTTCGGTGTCCGCGCTGTCGCGCGACCTGGGGGTGTCGGAGGTGACCGTCCGGGCCAGCCTGCGGGAACTGGAGGGCCGCGGGCTGCTGGCACGCACCCACGGTGGCGCGCAGGCGAGCAGCTTCCAGACGGTGCTCGAGCGACAGCGCCAGCGGGCCACCGAGAAGGAGCGGATCGCCAGGGCCGCTGCCGGGCTGGTGGCCGACAGCGACACGATCATGGTCGAGGCCGGCACCACCACCGCCGGCCTCATCCGGCACCTGACCGGGCGCTCCGGGGTGCAGGTGGTCACCAACTCCACGCTGGCCTTCGCCGCGGCCAGGCTCAATCCGGCGCTGCGGCTGCTGCTCACCGGCGGCCACTTCCACGCCGAGTCGGAGTCGCTGGTCGGGTCCGGCGCGCTGCGGGCGATCGCGGACTTCAACGTACGGCTCGCCTTCATCGGCACCGACGGGTTCACCGCCGAGCGCGGGCTGACCACCCAGTTCGCGGAGGGCGCGGACGTGATCCGCGCGATGCACGCCCGCGCGGAGGAGACCTGGCTGCTGGCCGACTCGGCCAAGTACGGCCGGCCGGCTTCGTCAGCGTGCTCCCGCTGCGGGAGATCACCGGCGTCGTCACCGACGCCGGCATCGGCGAGGACTCGGCGCAGGCGTTGCGCGATGCCGGCGTCCGGGTGGTCGTGGCCTGGCCGGACGGCCGGCTCAGCGGCTGAACAGCGTGCCGGTGACCGTGGTGACGAAGTTCGCGAGGGACGCCGGCAGGTCGGCCAGGTGCCAGCCCTCCGGCGCGTGGTACCAGCTCAACTCCGTGGAATCGGCCTGGTCGTCCAGGTCGGCGTCCGCGACCGCCTGCAACCAGCGGTCCTTGCCGCCGAGCACGATCGCGTACGGCAGGATCGCCGACAGCTGCGCGTAACCGCGACCGACCGGCAGGGTGTCCACCGGCTGGGTGAGGAGCCCGCCGCGCAGCGCGTCGAGACCACCGAGCAGCGCCGTGCCGGAGGCCGTCCGGGCCGGCATCTCCTGGGCGACGAAGACCACGCCCAGCGCGATCGCGATCAGGGCGAGGCCGAGCAGGCCGAAGTGGCTGAACGCCGCGAGCAGGACGGTGGCCAGCACGGCTGCGCCGAGCGCCACCCAGCCGATCAGGGCCCACCGGTTCCGGGTGGAGTCGGGACGCTGGGCGAACCAGCCGCGCGCCACCACCTCGTCGTAGAGCTCCGACTGCACCTGGCCGATCACGGCGCCGACGCTGCCACCGAGGTTCGCCGCGTGCACCGGCTCGCCCTGGGCCGGGGCGACGGCGTCGAGCAGCGTGCGCTCGTAGTCGAGCAGGTCATCCCCGCCGGGCTGGCGGGCGAACGTCCAGTCGGTGGGTGCATGCTTGTTGGCCCGCGGCAGTTCGGTGATCAGCAGGTGCCCGCGCACCGCGAGGTCGAGCAGGGTGGCGGTCACGTCCACCGGGTCGACCCGCTCGTCCACCAGGGTGCCGACCTCTCCGGGGCGGATGCCGTCGTTCACCCGGAACTCGCTCTGGCCCGGGCCGACGGGGTGGAAGCCGCCGACCTGGGCGGGGGCGACTCCGGCGCCGGCGTCGCGGCCGATGCGCCGGTGCGCAGCCCAGAGGGCGAGCCCCCCGAGCAGCAGAGCGCCGAGCGCAATGCCGAGCGGCAGTGGCTGCGCGGAGAAGGCGGTGTCGAGGGACCAGACCGCGCGGCGGTCCTCGTTGACTGCGACGACCCCTGCGGGGAACCGGATCGTGACCAGCACGACCTCCCCTGCCTCCGCGCCCTCGTGGTGGAAGGCGGGGCTGGGACTGTCGTGGGTGCCACCGCTGTAGTAGGTGCAGGCGCCCGGGGCGGAGCGGTCGCCGGCGGCGCAGTCGATCATGCTGAACTGGCCGGGCACGGACACGGTGGCGTCGAACACCGAAACCGGGACGTTCAGGCCCTGCAGCAGCGCCCAGGCGATCGTGGTGGTGTCGTCGGCCGTGGCGACGGCTGCGCCGCGCACGACGTAGGCCAGCTCGACGGGAGCGCTCAGCCCCTCGGTTGGGATGCCGACGGTGGTGCTGGTGGGGCCGGCGGTGACTGTTGCCGCCACCGGCTGGCCGCCGCTGGTGGCGACCACGTCGCTGATCGTGTAGCGGTACTCCATGCGGTCCGCGGTGCGCAGGACGGTCGTGAACTGCTGCTGCAGCGTGGCCGGCGGGGTGCCGTCGAAGCCGAGGGTCGCCTGCACAGCCAGCGAGCCGTCAGGGTTGACGGTGACGTCGGCTGTGTAGGTGGTGAGGCGCTCGGCGGCGCGGGCAGGCGGCGCGGCGGCGACCAGCAGCGCCAGCGCAACCGCAAAGATCGCGCCCAACCGGCGGCAGATCCTCAGATACGAAGCCATTTGTCCCGCTCCCCCTGGCGCGTCGTTCGAGAAAAGGTGGCTAAAGAGTAGCGGGGCGCGGCGTCGCCGCCAGAGGGCTGGCGGACTTCTTTGGACAGGTGGAGAAATACTCCCGGACCCGCCCTGCCGACCCCCGCCGGGCTGTGTCTACACTGACCGCGTGACGCAGCAATGGGGGAATCCGGGCCAGCAGCCCGGGCAGGCGCCGCAGTGGGGACAGCCTTCGTGGAACCGTCCGGCCCAGGCCTGGCCGGCCAGTCCGGGCTATCCCACCCAGCCTCAGTACCAGCAGCCGCCGGCCGGCCAGGTGGCCCCGGGCCAGTACCAGCAGCCGTACCGGCCGGCCCAGGCCCCGTACGGGCAGCCGGCGCCGGGTGGCTTCCAGCCGGGCCGCCCGCCCGCGCCCGGCGGCCAGCGGAGGAGCCCGCTGCGCGGCCTGCTGCTCGGGCTGGTGCTGGTTGTCGGCACGGGGTTCTTCCTCGTCTCACTGATGAACTACCTCGGCGGCGGCGACCCCCAGAACAGCGTCGATCCGCCAACCGTCGCGCCGACCCCTTCGACGCCGCCCAGGCCGGTGCCCGAACCTGATTTCGACCCGCCGCCCATCCCGCAGCCGGAGACCTACGGCGAGGCGGAGAAGTGGCTCACGTCCAACCCCGCCTACAGCCAGTCGATCGCGGTGCCGACCGACTGCGCCGTGCCCGGCATCGACATCACCACAGCTTCGGTCGCGGAACTGACCACGCACTTCAACGAGCTCACCGCCTGCCTGATGCGCGTCTGGCAGGAGCCGCTCGAGGCGGCCGGCTACCAGTTGCCGCGCCCGCCGGTGACGGTGTACAACGAGCCGATCACGACCGGCTGCGGCTCCCTTGACGAGGTCAACGCCGTGTACTGCGCCGCCGACCAGCGCATCTACTACGCCAAGCCGCTGTACCGGATCTTCCCCGAGGAGCAGCAGAAGGCACGGTTCGTCGCCGAGATGATCCTGGCCCACGAGTTCGGGCACACCATCCAGGCCCGCACCGGCATCCTGATCTCCTCGATCGCTTGGGAGCAGCGCGCGGAAGGGGCCGAGGCCAAGGTGTTCTCCCGCCGGCTGGAGGTGCAGGCCGACTGCTTCTCCGGCATGTTCACCACCTCTGTTGCGCAGGCTTCCGGGATGTCGGCAGAGGAGATGGAGAACCTGCAGGGCGTGGCGTACAACCTCGGTGACGACGTGCTCAGCGGCCAGCCCGGCTACGAGGGCGGCCACGGCTCCGGCAAGGCTCGGCAGCGCTGGTTCACCAGCGGCCAGGAGACCACCTCGATGGGCACCTGCAACACCTACACCGTGCCCGCCAGCCAGGTGCGCTGACGAGGGCGCTTCAGGCGGGGAGTTCAGGCGCGGCCAGCAGCGCCACGGCGATCGCGGCCACGCCCTCCCCCCGTCCGGTTAGGCCCAGGCCGTCGGTGGTGGTGCCGGAGACGCTCACCGGTGCGCCGAGCGCTGCGGCGAGGACGGCTTCGGCCTCGGCCCGGCGCGCGGCCAGCCTCGGCCGGTTCCCGATCACCTGCACCGAGACGTTCACCACGCTGTGGCCGGCGGCCCGCACCCGGGCTGCGGTCTCGGTGAGGAACGCGACCCCGCCGGCGCCGGCCCACTCCGGCTCGCTGGTGCCGAAATTGCTGCCCAGGTCGCCCAGTCCGGCCGCAGCCAGCAGGGCGTCACAGATCGCGTGGGCGGCGGCGTCACCGTCGGAGTGCCCGGCCAGCCCGGCGGGCTCCTCGGGGAACTCGAGGCCGGCCAGCCGCATCGGCACACCGGAGGCGTAGGCGTGCACGTCCGTGCCCAGCCCGATCCGAAGGTTCACGCCCTGCTCCTCGCTATCGCCTCGGCCACCAGCAGGTCGAACGGCTCGGTGACCTTCAGTGCCTCCCGCGACCCCTCCACCAGCACGATCTGCGTCCCGAGCGCCTCGACCACGGCTGCGTCGTCCGTCACCTGAAGGCCGCGCTCTGCTGCGAGCCGGTGCCCGCGCACGAGTTCCGCGGTACGGAAGCCCTGCGGGGTCTGCACCGCCAGCAACCGCGACCGGTCGACCACCCGCGACCCGGCGCCGTCGACCTCCCGGACGGAGTCGACCACCGGCACCACCGGTACGCAGGCAGCGGCTCCGGCGGACAGCGCTGCGATCACCCGGCGGACCACCGCTGCCGGCACCAGCGCCCGCGCAGCGTCATGGACGAGGACGAAGGGGGCCGCGGCCAGCGCCGGGTCGCCGCTGATCGCGTCCAAGCCGGCCCGCACCGAGTCGGCGCGCTCCGCTCCGCCCGCGACGCACGCGGCCGGGATGGGGGCGTCGGCCACCACTGTCTCGAAGTCGGCCAGCAGCCCTGCCGGTACCACCACCACCGCCCGCTGGACCCCGCCGGCGGCGAGGGCAGCCAGGCTGTGGCCGAGCAGCGGCCTGCCGGCGAGTTCGCGCATCGCCTTGGGCACACCGCCGCCGAGCCGGGAACCAGAACCGGCCGCCACCACAATGGCGACGACCGGTTCCATGTGAACAGTGTTGCGGTTGGCAGGTCAGGAAGCGAGTACCTCGTCGAGCAGTACCTCGGCGCGATCCTCCGCCACCTTCTCGGCAAGGGCGAGCTCGGAGACCAGGATCTGGCGTGCCTTGGCCAGCATCCGCTTCTCGCCTGCGGACAGGCCCCGCTCCTTCTCCCGGCGCCACAGGTCGCGCACGACCTCGGCCACCTTCAGCACGTTGCCGGAGTGCAGCTTCTCGAGGTTGGCCTTGTACCGACGCGACCAGTTGGTGGGTTCCTCGGCGTGCGGCGAGCGCAGGACCGTGAACACCCGCTCGAGCCCGTCGGCGTCCACGACGTCGCGGACTCCGACCAGGTCGAGGTTGCAGGCCGGCACGCGGACGACGAGGTCGTTCTGCCCAACGATGCGCAGCACCAGATAGAGCTTGTCTTCACCTTTGATCGTTCGGGTTTCCAGGGCTTCGATGACTGCCGCGCCATGATTGGGGTAGACCACAGTTTCACCGATTGTGAACGTCATATCAGTTTTGACCACCTTTCCCGACTACCCAGAATAGCACGCCTGGCCGACAAGTAGCCATGTCTCTCCTAGCCAGAGGCCGATTGGGGGTTGACAGCCCCAAGCCTTTGTGCCTGCGGGCCCCGATCTGGCCGAAGTGGCTAGCCAGACCGACATGGGCCGGAATTGGCACGGTCCCGCCGAACTCGGCGGAACCGTGCCCCGGTGGCTCAGGCCACCGCCTCGACGCGCTTGGCCGGCCAGATCGTCTTCGCCGCGACCACCGCTGCGGCGGCCACCAGCACCCCGGCGATCAGGCTCACGACGAACCCGAGGATTGCGGCCGGCAGCGGCTCGAAGGCGAACAGGACGAAGACCCCACCGTGCGGCGCCCGCAGGCCGACGTTCAGCGTCATGCTGAGCGCACCGGTCACGGCACCCCCGAGCATCATGGAGGGGATCACGCGCAGCGGGTCGGCCGCGGCGAACGGGATGGCGCCCTCCGAGATGAAGGACGCACCCAGCAGCCAGGCGGCGGTGCCGTTCTCGCGCTCCACCTCGGTGAACAGCTTGCGACGGACGACGGTGGCCAGCGCCATCGCGAGCGGCGGCACCATGCCCGCGGCCATCACCGCTGCCATCACGTTGAAGTTGGCCACGGTCGCTGCCGAGAGGCCCGCGGTGGCGAACAGGTAGGCCGCCTTGTTCACCGGGCCGCCCAGGTCGAAGCACATCATCAGCCCGAGCACGATCCCGAGCAGGATCGCCGAGCCGCCGGACATGCCCTGCAGCCTGTCCTGCATCGCGGTGGTCAGCGCGGCGATCGGCCGGCCCAGCAGCAGGTACATGGCGCCGCCGGTGAGCAGGGTCGCGACCAGCGGGATGATCACCACCGGCATCAGGCCGGCCAACCAGCGTGGCACCTTGTAGCTGGAGATCCACAGCGCGATCACCCCGGCGAGCAGGCCGGTGACGAGGCCACCGAGGAAGCCGGCACCGATCGCGACCGAGATCGCGCCACCGACGAAGCCAGGCGCGATGCCCGGGCGGCCCGCGAGCGCGTAGGCGATGTAGCCGGACAGCGCCGGGATCAGGAAGCCGAACGCCGCCCCGCCGATGGTGAACAGGATGGCGCCGAGGAAGAGCCCGAAGCCGGCCGGCATGCTGGTCAGCGAGTTGGTGGCCAGCACCAGGGAGGCCATCGAGGACGCCCCGGCGCAGGTGTCGGCATCAGCCCAGGTGACCGCGGCGCAGTCCGGGGCGAGGGCGATGTCGTAACCGCCGAACAGGAAGCCGAGCGCGATCAGCAGGCCGCCGGCGGCAACGAACGGGATCATGTAGGACACGCCGGTCATCAGCGCCTGCTGGATGCGCTTGCCGACACTCAGCTGGGAGCCCGTGGGAGCCGCGCCGGCCGACGCGCCCCTGGTGCCGGTGACCCGATGGGCGTTCGGGTCGTCCGCTGCAGCGAGCGCCTCGCTGACCAGCTTGGCCGGCTCGTTGATCGCGCGCTTCACGCTGGCTTCGACCACCGGGAGGCCGGCGAACCGCTCGCGTTCGCGCACCGGGACATCCGCGGCGAAGATGGCCGCGTCGGCACGGGCGATCACGGCCGGGTCCAGCCAGTCGATCTTGCCCGAGCCCTGCGGTTCAACGACCAGCTCGATGCCGGCCGTGCGACCGGCCTGCTCGAGGCCGTCCGCCGCCATGAAGGTGTGGGCGATCCCGGTGGGGCAGGACGTGACCGCGACGATCAGCTTCCCCGCAGCCTCGGTCGCGGCGACGGGCGCTGCGACCGAGGCCGCGGCGGTGCTGGCGGCGGCCGGGTCGGCCGGTGCCTCCGGCGCCGTCGCCTGCTCGACGAGCGCGACGATCTGCTCCGGCGTGGTCGCGCTGCGCAGGCCCTCGAGGAACTCCGCCCGCATCAGCGAACGGGCCAGCATGGCCAGCAGGGTCAGGTGGGCGTCGTCGGAGCCCTCGGATGCGGCGATCATGAACGCCAGGTCGGCCGGCCCGTCCGCGGCGCCGAAATCGACCTTCGGGCTGAGCCGGGCGAAGGCGAGGGTGTTGGTGTTGACGGCTGCGGAGCGGCAGTGCGGGATCGCGATGCCGCCACCGAGGCCGGTCACGGCCTTCTCCTCGCGGGCCAGGGCGTCGGCGGCCAGGCCGGCCTCTTCCGCCCGGCCGGTCGCGGCCACGAGCGCGGCCAGCCGGTTGATGACCTGGGTCTTGGTACTGCCGAGGTCTGCGTCCAGCAGCACCAGGGCAGGCGTGATCAGCGGTTCGGACAACGGAGTTCCTTCGTTCGGGTGGGGTGCGGGAGGGACAGGTGGAGGGGGATCAGCCGAGGTGGGTGATCGTGACGGCCGCGGTGTTCAGTTGTTCTGGATGCGGCAGCGCGGTGCCGGCGAGCGCAGCTGCCGCGGAGCCGTAGGCGACGGCGAGCCGGAGCCGGTCGGGCTCGGGCAGCGCCCTGGTGTGGGCCAGCACGTAGCCGGCGACGGAGGAGTCCCCCGCCCCGACGGTGCTCCGCAGCGTGATCGGTGGCGGGGTGGCGTGCCAGGCACCGTCCGGGGTGACCAGCACTGCCCCGGCCGCGCCGAGGGTGGCCAGTACCGCGCCCACCCCCCGGTCCACGAGCCCGCGGGCGGCAGCGGCGCACGCGCTGGGGTCGCCGGCGGCGGCCGCTGCCTCGAGCAGTTCGGGATCTGCGCCCGTGAGCTGGGCGAGTTCCTCGGAGTTGGGCTTGAGCAGGTCCGGGGCAGCGGCCGGGAACTGCGCGGCGAGCGCCAGCAGCGGCGCGTCGGAGGTGTCCACCGCGATCCGGCAGCCCCACGGGCGCAGCGCCCTGACCAGGTCGGCGTACCACCCGGCCGGCACCCCCGGCGGCACTGAGCCGGACAGCACCACCCAGTCGGCCCTTTCGGACTCAAGCACGAGCAGGTTGGCGAGGCGCTCCACGGCCGCCGGGTCCAGGCTGGGGCCGGGCTCGTTGAGCTTGGTGGTGGTGCCGTCGGGCTCGGTGAGGGTTAGGTTGGTGCGCACCGGTCCGGCCAGCGGCACCGTCCGGTACGGCACGCGGAGCGCGTCCAGGCCGTGCAGGATCGGGTCGTCGGCATCGGCGGGGAGGACGGCCCGCACGGGATGGCCGGCTGCGTGCGCGACGCGCGCGACGTTGATGCCCTTGCCGCCGGGTTCGATCGTGACCGAGCTGACCCGGTGCACCTCACCGCGGGTGAGGGGCCGTTCCAGCGCGGCGGTGCGGTCGAGCGACGGGTTGGCGGTGAGGGTGACGATCATGCCACCACGACCTCGATGCCGGCTTCGCCGAGTTCGGCGAGGTCGCGGGCGCTGATCCCGGAGTCGGTCACCAGGACGTCGATCGCGCCCAGCGGGGCGAATGTGACCAGCAGTTCGACGCCCACCTTGGAGGAGTCGGCGAGTACGACCACCCGGCGGGACGCCGCGACCATGGCCTCCTTGACGGCGGCCTCGTCCGGATCGGGAGTGGAGAAGCCGTGGCGCACCGACACCCCGTTGGTGCCGAGGAAGGCGACGTCACAGCGAAGCCGGCCGAGGGCGGCGACCGTCTCGCCGCCGACCGTCGCCTGCGTCAGCCCGCGCACCCTGCCGCCGAGCAGGTACACCTGGGTGCCACCGTTGGTGACGGCGAGCTGCGCCGCTACCGGCACCGAGTTGGTGACCACGGTGCCCAACGTGCCGGGCGGCACGGCTGCGGCCAGCCGCGCGACGGAGGTGCCGGAGTCGAACAGGACGGTCGCACCCGCCCCCGGGAGGTAGGCAAGGGCGGCCTGGGCGATGCGGCTCTTCTGGGCGACGAAGGTCGGCTCCCGCTCGGTCAGCGCCGTCTCGACCAGGGCGACGTTGTCGGCAAGGACAGCCCCGCCGTGGACGCGGCGCAGCAGGCCGCGCTGGTCCAGCAGGTCCAGGTCCCTGCGGATGGTCTCGGTGGTCACGTCGAACCGTTCAGCGAGATCGGCGACCGAAACGCGGTCGTGCCGCAGCGCAAGGTTGACGATCGTCCGGTGCCGCTCCTCCGCGTACATCGCGCCCTCTTCCCAAGCAGATCAACTTTGCTATGCCTTGTTTTATCTTGTTTTGTCTGTGGTTGTCAAGAGCTACGGCCTGCGACGGATCGGGCAACGTCCGTACGGCAAGCGAACGGCCGGCCCGCCTGGGGAGGCGGACCGGCCGGGGTCGGGTGTGGTGGCGGCTACTCGCCGTAGGTGTCCTCGTCGGAGAACAGCCCGGAGACACTCTCGCCGCAGTTGATCCGGCGGACCGCCTCGGCGAACAGCGGGGCCACGGAGACCGTGGTCAACCGATCGAGGCCCAGCGGTGCGGGGACGGTGTCGGTGGCGACGATCTCGACGATGTCGTCCTGGGCGTTCAGCCGCTCGATGGCCTTGCCGGTGAACAGTCCGTGCGTGGTGGCGATCGAGATCGAGTTGACGTGGTAGCGGCGGATCGTCTCGATCAGCTCCACCACCGACCCGGCAGTGGCGATCTCGTCGTCCAGGATGATCACGTCCTTGCCGCCGACCTTGCCCACGATCGCATCGATGACCACCTTGTCGTCGGCCTGGCGACGCTTGGAACCGGCGGCCATCGGCACCCCGAGCATGCGGGCGAAGTGGTTGGCCTCCTTGGCGTTGCCGAAGTCGGGGGAGACCACGACCGTCTTGGCCAAGTCGCGGGCCCGGAAGTGCTGGGCGAGCACCGGCAGAGCGGTCAGGTGGTCGACCGGCATCGAGAAGAAGCCGTGTACCTGCTCTGCGTGCAGCGCCATGGTGAGCACCCGGTCGGCGCCGGCGGTATGGATCAGGTCGGCCACCAGGCGTCCGCCGATGCTGATCCGCGGCGCGTCCTTCTTGTCCGAGCGGGCGTAGGCGTAGTGCGGCATGACCACGGTGACGTGCCCAGCCGAGGCGCCGCGGGCCGCGTCCACCATCATCAGCAGCTCCATCAGGTTCTCCTGCACCGGCGGCACGAGCGGCTGCACGATGTAGACGTCCCGCTGGCGGCAGTTGGCACGCAGCTGCACCTGCAGGCAGTCGTTGGAGAACCGGGACAGCCGCGAGGCGGACAGTCCCACCCCGAGGATGGCGCACATCTCCTCGGCGAAGTCGCGGTGGGCGTGGCCTGAGAAGACGGTGATGTCAGTCACGAAAGGCAACCCTAACCGCCGTGGCCGGTGCCGGGCCGCCGAGTCTCACCGGTTCCGGAGCCCCGGCGCGGGGTGCTAGCGCGGCGGCTCAGGCGGTGAACTTGTAGCCCAGGCCGCGGACGGTGACCAGCAGGACCGGGTTGGCCGGGTCCGGCTCGAGCTTCGCCCGGAGGCGCTTGACGTGCACGTCGAGGGTCTTGGTGTCGCCGACGTAGTCTGACCCCCACACCCGGTCGATCAGCTGGCCTCGGGTGAGCACCCGGCCGGCGTTGCGCAGCAGCAGCTCCAGCAGCTCGAACTCCTTCAGCGCCAGCTGCACCGGCAGCCCGCGGACGCTGGTCTCGTGGCGCTCGACGTCCATGCGCACCCCGCCGGCCTCAACGACGTCCGCTGCGGGCTCGGCGTCCTGGCCGCGGCGCAGCACCGCGCGGATCCGGGCCACCAGCTCGCGGTGGCTGAACGGCTTGGTGACGTAGTCGTCCGCCCCCAGCTCAAGGCCCACCACCTTGTCGATCTCCGTGTCTCGCGCGGTGACCATGATGATCGGCACGCTGCTGCGGGCGCGCAGTTGCCGGCACACCTCCGTGCCGGACAGGCCCGGCATCATCAGGTCGAGCAGGACGATGTCGGCGCCCTGGGCGTTGAAGGCGGCCAGCCCTGCCGCGCCGTCTGCGGCCAGGGCCACCTCGAACCCCTCCCGCTGCAGCAGGAAACCGAGCGTCTCGCGGTAGGTCTCCTCGTCCTCGATGATCAGCACCCTGGTCAAGCTGGGGCTCCTTCCTGGCTGGCGGGCAGCCTGAGCGTGAACGTCGACCCCTGGCCGAGCTTGCTCCACACGGTCACGTCGCCGTGGTGGGCCTGGGCGACGTGCTTGACGATCGACAGCCCCAGCCCGGTGCCCCCGCTGGCCCGGCTGCGGTCGGCGTCGACCCGGTAGAAGCGTTCGAAGACCCGCGCCTGGTCGGCCTCGGCGATCCCGATGCCGTTGTCGGAGACGCGGATCTCGACCTGGTCACCGACGGCCCGGCTGCTCACCGCCACCCGGGCGCCGGGCTCGGAGTAGGCCACTGCGTTCTGCACGAGGTTGGTCACCGCAGCCTCCAGTTGCTCCGCGTCACCCTCGACGTGCACGCCGGGTGCAGCGGTGAGCGTCAGCGCGATTCCGCCGGCTCGCGCTATCTCCCGGCACCTGGCCACGGCAGCCTCCAGCACCTCGGCGACGTCGAGGTGGTGGGCGGCCAGCAAGGGGTCGGAGGCCTGCAGTCGGGACAGCGCGATGATCTGGGAGACCAGCTCGTTCAGGCGAGCGGTCTCCCTGGCCAGCTTGCCGAGGAAGGCGCGGACCGCGCCGGGGTCGTCCGCCGCAGCGTCCGCAGCCTCGGCGAGCAGCGAGATCGCGCCGATGGGGGTCTTCAGTTCGTGGGTGATGTTGGCGACGAAGTCGCGCCGGGTCTCGCTGAACCGCAGGTCGGCCGAGCGGTCCTCCCCCACCACCACGGCTGCGCCGTTGCTCAACGGGACGGCGCGGACGGCCAACCGGACCTCAGGGCTCGCCGGTCCCGCCGGCAGGCGCAACTCGCGGTCGGCGACCTGACCCGTGCGCCGGGCTGCCGCCACCAGCTCGACCACTTCACCCGGGCCGAGGGAGGAGCCGCGCACCAGCCCACAGGCCTTGGCGAAGCCCGATGCTGCGAGCACGGCGTCGCCCTCGGAGACGACGGCGACAGCTGCGCTGAGCGGGCCGAGGATCTCGTTGAGCTGCTGCCTGGCGAAGACCTGGCTCGCGGCGCGGGCTGTGCTGCGGCGCACGACCAGCCAGACCGCCAGTGCGCCGAGACCGGCACCGAGCACCAGGCCCAGCAGGGCCAGGGCACCGGACGTCATGACCCGGAGTCTAGACACCCGCCGAGCCGCGCCCGGCCGGGATCGAGGGCTGCACGAGCGGGTTTGGCCCCGAATTCACCGGGTGTTCACCTCGCGTTCCGCCGACTGCCCGCTGGCCGGTCGCCACCGATGTCTAGCCTTTGGACGGGACAATGGCGACAGCCGATCCGACGACGCCGCCGAGACATGGAAGAAGCAGCATGCGCGACAACTACCACGAGAGCCTGGAGAGTGTGGTCAACGACCTGGTGGCGATGAGCGAGGCGGTGCAGGTCGCCGTCCGCGACGCCACGAGGGCCCTGCTCGACGCCGATCTCGCCACCGCCGAGCAGGTGATCTCCGCCGACGTCCGGATCGACGAGTTGCACGACCAGCTGGAGGCGCGCTGCTTCTCGTTGCTCGCCCGCCAGGCCCCGGTCGCAGGTGAGCTGCGCACGGTCGTGGCCGCGATGCGCATGGTGGCCGACCTGGCGCGGATGGGCGACCTCGCAGCCCACGTGGCCAAGATCGCCCGGCTGCGCTACCCGGAGCGTGCCGTGCCGGAGGGCCTGGTCTCGAACTTCACGCTGATGGCCAGGGTGGCGGAGGAGATGGTCAGCACGGCCGGGCGGTCGCTGCGGGAACGCAACGCCCACGACGCCGGCAAGCTGGCCGACAGCGACGACGAGATGGACGAGCTCCGCAAGAGCCAGTTCCGGGTGATGCTCGGCAAGGACTGGCCGTACTCGGTGGAGGCGGCTGTGGATGTGGCGCTGCTCGGCCGCTACTACGAGCGGATCGCCGACCACGCCGTGATCATGGCCGCCCGCGTGATCTACGTGATCACCGGCATGCTCCCCGAGGGCGAGAACTGGCCCGTCTCCTGACCCCCGAACAAATCACAAGCTGTGAGTTGGCCGGTGATGTCACCGGCTAACTCACAGCTTGCGCGGGTTTGGGGGCGGGAAGCTACTTCTTGCCCTGGTTCTTGACCGCCTCGATCGCTGCCGCGGCGGCCTCGGGATCGAGGTAGCGGCCGCCCGGGGTCACCGGACGGAGGTCGTCGTCCAGCTCGTAGTGCAGCGGGATGCCGGTGGGGATGTTCAGCGAGGCGATGTCGGCGTCGCTGATGTCGTCCAGGTGCTTCACCAGCGCGCGCAGGGAGTTGCCGTGCGCGGCGACCAGCACCGTCCGGCCCACCCGGAGGTCGGGGACGATCGAGTCGTACCAGTACGGGAGCATCCGCACGACCACGTCGGCGAGGCACTCGGTGAGCGGGCGCGCCTCCGGAGGCAACTCGGCGTAGCGCGGGTCGGCGAACTGGGAGAACTCGTCATCGGCGGCGATCTCCGGCGGCGGGGTGTCGTAGGAGCGGCGCCACAGCATGAACTGCTCCTCGCCGTAGGCGGCGAGGGTCTGGGCCTTGTCCTTGCCCTGCAGCGCGCCGTAGTGGCGCTCGTTCAGCCGCCACGACCGCTTGACCGGAATCCAGTGGCGGTCGCAGCCGTCCAGGGCGAGGTTGGCGGTGTGGATGGCGCGCCGAAGCACCGAGGTGTGCACCACGTCGGGGAGCAGTCCCTCGGCCTTGAGCAGCTCGGCACCGCGCTTCGCCTCACGGACGCCCTTGTCGTTGATGTCCACGTCCACCCAGCCGGTGAACAGGTTCTTGGCGTTCCATTCGCTCTCGCCGTGGCGGAGCAGGATCAGCGTTGAAGTCATGGCCGAAGCCTATCGGCCATCGGCCGGCCCGATTCCTCGCGGCTGATCGCTGGCAGAATCGCTGGCATGGAACGTGGAATCGCAGTCGTCACCGGCGCCAGCAGTGGCATCGGCGCCGCCACCGCCAGGCAGCTGGCCGCAGTGGGGTTCGAGGTGATCTGCGCGGCCCGCCGCACCGACCGGATCGAGGAGCTGGCCGCATCGATCGGCGGGCGTGCACTGGCCTGTGACGTCACCTCCGACGCCGACGTGGCCGCCCTGGCCGAGGCGGTCGGCCCGGAACTGGCAGTGCTGGTGAACAACGCCGGCGGCGCGTTCGGGCAGGAGCCGGTGGCCGAGGCCGACCTGGCCGCGTGGCAGCGGATGTACGAGGTGAACGTGCTCGGCACCGAGCGGGTCACCCGCGCGCTGCTGCCGGCGCTCGTCACGGCGCGCGGCGCCATCGTGTTCGTCACCTCGGTCGCTGCGGACGGCCCCTACGAGGGTGGCGCGGGCTACTGCGGGGCGAAGGCGGCGGAGCGGATGATCGCCGGCACGCTGCGCCTGGAGTTCTTCGACCAGCCCGTCCGGATCACCGAGATCTCGCCCGGGATGGTGCACACCGAGGAGTTCTCGCTCACCCGCTACGGCGGGGACCAGGAGCGGGCAGACGCGATCTACGCCGGCGTGCCGGGCCCGCTGCAGGCCGAGGACGTCGCGGAGGCGATCACCTGGATGGCTACCCGCCCGGCGCACGTGAACATCGACCGGCTGACGATCCGTCCGGTCGCCCAGCCGGCCCAGCACAAGGTGTTCCGGGGCAGCTACAGCTGACCGCCTCCCCGTCCCTGGCGCCGAAACGGGGACGGTTCCGAAATTCGCAGTGCGAACTGCGGATCTCGGAACCGTCCCCTTCTGTTCAGCTCGCGTCGGTGTTCGTGGTTCGGCTGCGCGCCACCTCGATGATGCTGCTCTCGTTGAGCTCACCCCGCCCGGTTGCCAGCAGTTCGGCCAGGCCGTCCAGGGCCAGCTCGCCGTACGGCGCCGCGACCCCGAGCTGCCTGGCGAGCCGCAGGGCGTAGGCGGTGTCCTTGTGCCGCAGCCGGCCGGCGAACTGGATGTCGCGGTCATGGTCGCCCGCGACCATCCGGCCGCCGTTGCGCACGACCTGCGGGCTCGCGGCCTGCCCGCCCGTGAGCGCGGCCAGCACCTGCTCCAGGTCCAGACCGGCCCGCTCAGCCAGGACGAGACCCTCCGCGATCCCGGCGATCTGGACCGCCCCGACCAGGTTCACAATCAGCTTGTAGGCCGTGCCGGCACCGACCGGCCCGAAATGCAGCAAGCGCTCGGCCAGTGGCTCAAGGAACGGCCGCGCGGCCGCGAGGTCGGCCTCGGCCGCGCCGACCAGGAGCGTCAGCCGCCCGGCTGCCGCGGAGTCGGGCAGCCCGGTCACCGGGGCGTCCAGGTAGCGCAGGCCGCGCCCGCCGGCGACGGCAGCCAGTTCGAGCACCCAGTCCCTGGACAGGGTGGAGCACTCGATCGCGAACGCGCCGTCCGCCGGCCGGCCCGCCAGCACGCCGTCCGGACCGAGCCAGACCTGGCGGGACGCCTCGTCGTCGCTGACCATGACGATGATCGCGTCCGCCCCGGTCGCCGCCTCCGCCGGGGTGGGCGCCTCGGCGGCGCCCGCAGCCACGAGCCGCGCGGCCCGTCCGGGGGTGCGGTTGGCGACCACCAGGTCGTGGCCGGCGGCGAGCAGCCGGCCGGCCATCCCCGAGCCCATCCGGCCCAGTCCGATCAGCGCTGTCCTTGGCACGCCGCGCACCCTACCCGGCCGCGCCGGGCGTACGAACCGGAATGGGGACGGTTCCGAAATTCGTGAAAAGCAGAAGGGGACGGCTCCGAAACTCGGAACCGTCCCCTTCCGTTCACTTCCGTTCAGGGGCTGGCTGGGGTCAGTCGAGCTCGATGAGCCCTTCGCCGGCCTGCACTGCTGTGCCCTTCTCGACCAGGATCCGGGCCACCTTGCCGGCCTTCGGCGCGGTGAGCTCGGTCTCCATCTTCATGGCCTCGAGGACGAGCAGCACCTGCCCGGCCTCGATCTCCTGGCCCTCCTCGACCAGCACGCGCGCGACCGAGCCGGCCAGCGGTGCCACCACGGCGTTGGCCGAAGCGGCCTGCACCGAGGCGGTCGTCGGCACCGGCATGGTGCTGGTGCTGCCACCGCCGATCACGATCGCGCCGAGCTGCGGGGCTTCCTGCTCCTCGACGTCCACCTCGATGTCGTAGGCGATGCCGTTGACTGTCACTTTCAGTTTCATTGGTATTCCTCCCACGCTCAGCGCGTGTACAACGGGTGGTGGGCGTGCTGCGAGCGCCGGGTGTTCGACGTCCAGGCGCGCCCGGTCGTGAAGTGCCGCTGGCGACGCTTGGCCCGGTGCCCCAGGTAGGCGGCCACGGCGGCGGCGATCGCCACCATGACCTCCTCAGGGACATCCTGGCTGTGCAGCTCGAGCTGCTTGATCTTGATCTCGAGCCCCTCGATCCGCTCGGTGAGCGACTTGACGAGCTCCAGCAGTTCCGCGTCCTGTGACATCGCGATCACACCGGTCCGAGGCCGTGCTTCTTCGCCGGGCGGAGGAGGCGCTTGTTGGCCAGCGTCTCCAGGGCCATGGCGAGGGCCCGGCGGGTCTCACCCGGGTCGATGATCTCGTCGACCAGGCCGCGCGAGGCAGCCATGAACGGCGTGGCGAAGGTGTTGCGGTACTCCTCCACCAGCTCGGCCCGGCGGGCGTCGGGATCGTCTGCGCCGCTGATCTCCTTGCGGAACACGATCGCCGCAGCACCCTCGGCACCCATCACGGCGATCTCGGCCGTCGGCCAGGCGAAGACCCGGTCGGCGCCGAGGTCCTTGGCCGCCATCGCCAGGTACGAACCGCCGTACGCCTTGCGCAGCACGATCGTGATCTTCGGGACGGTGGCCGCGGAGTAGGCGTAAAGCATCTTCGCGCCGTGGCGGATGATGCCGCCGTACTCCTGGGCGACGCCGGGCAGGTAGCCGGGCACGTCCACGAGCGTGACGATCGGGATGTTGAAGGCGTTGCAGAACCGGACGAACTTGCTGCCCTTGTCCGAGGCGTTGATGTCCAGGACGCCGGCCAGCTGGTTCGGCTGGTTGGCCACGATGCCCACGCTGCGGCCGTTGATCCGGGCGAAGCCCACCACGATGTTCATCGCGTAGCCGGCCTGCACCTCGAGGAAGTCGGCGTTGTCGACGATCCGGCCGATGATCTCCCGGACGTCGTAGCCCTGCTTGCCGTCGACGGGGACGATCTCGCCGATCTCCTCGTCGTACTCCAGGTTGTAGTCGCCCTCGACCAGCGGCGCGTCCTCGGAGTTGTTCTGCGGCAGGAAGCTCAGCAGCTTCTTGGCCAGCAGGATCGCCTGCTCGTCGTCCTCGGCCACGAAGCTGTTCACGCCGGAGACCGACATGTGCGTGTCGGCGCCGCCGAGCTGGTCCTGGCTGACGTCCTCACCGGTGACCTGCTTGATCACGTTCGGCCCGGTGATGAACATGTGGGCCTTGCGGGTCTGGATGATGAAGTCGGTCAGGGCCGGGGAGTAGACCGCGCCACCGGCGCACGGGCCGGCGATGATCGAGATCTGCGGCACGACACCCGACAGCAGCACGTTGGCGTAGAACACCTGGCCGTAGCCGGAGAGGGAGTCGATGCCCTCCTGCACCCGGGCGCCCCCGGAGTCGTTGATGAAGACGAAGGGCGTGCCGTTCTGCAGCGCGGCCTCCATCATCTCGACGACCTTCTTGTTGTGCGTCTCGCCGGCGGAGCCACCCATCACGGTGAAGTCCTGGCTGGCGACGTGCACCGGGCGGCCCAGCACCGAGCCGCTGCCGGTGACCACACCGTCGGCGGGCATGTCCGCGGTGTCCATGCCGAAGGTGACCGTACGGTTCTTCCGGAACAGCCCCACCTCGGCGAAGCTGTCGGCGTCCAGCAGGAGGTCGAGCCGCTCGCGGGCGGTCAGCTTGCCGCTGTCGTGCTGCTTGCTGATCCGGGCCTCGCCGCCGCCCGCGCGGGCGGCGTCCTGGGCTTCGTGGAGAGCGGCGATCCGCTTCTTCATGGAATCTGGCTTCTTGCTCATCTCGTCCCTACCTCACGCCATCTCGACCTGGACGCTGTGTTCGCGCCCGCCGAGGGAGACCTTGTACTTGATCGGGCCACGGACGGCGTTGGCTGCGCCACTGGCGGCATCCGCCTCTGCCTTCAGCTGCTCCGGGGTCTTGCCGACGTTCTTCGGGCCTTCGTCGCGAGTGCCGAAGAAGCCGGGCGCGACACCGGGGAACATCGCGTAGGTGAGCACGTCCTCGTCGGTGCCGTCGAAGCCGTCCAGCTTCGATGCCTCGGAGACCAGCTTGTCCCACTCCGGCGGGATCAGGTCGGCCGGACGCTGGGTGATCGGGTCCTTCTTGGCCTGCGCCCTGGCGATCTCGACGACCTCCGGGTTGCGCTCGCCGATGCACTCGCCGTAGTAGCCGAGCATCAGGTCGGCGAACTCGCCGGTCATGACCTTGTACTTGCCCATCAGGACGTTGAACACCGCCTGGGTGCCGACGATCTGGCTGGACGGGGTGACCAGCGGCGGGTGGCCGGAGTCGGCCTTCACCAGCGGCACCTCTGCCATCACTTCCTTGATCCGGTCGCCGGCGCCCTGCGCCTTGAGCTGGCTCTCCATGTTGGAGAGCATGCCGCCGGGGATCTGGGAGCTGAAGATGTCGGTGTCGACCAGGGTGGCCGACTCGAACTCGGCGTACTTCGGCCGCACCGCTGCGAAGTGGTCACGGATCTTGAGCAGCCGCTCAGGGTCGAGGTCGGTGGTGTACCCGGTGCCCTCGAGCATCGCGACCAGCGACTCGGTGGGGTTGTGGCCCGGGCCGAGGGAGACGGAGCTGATCGCGGTGTCCACCACGTCGGCGCCGGCTTCAATGGCCTTCATCAGCGAGACCAGGGTCACACCGGTGGTGGCGTGGCAGTGGACGTTGATCTGGACGTGCTCGCCGTAGGTCTCCTTGATGCCACGGACGATGTCGTACGCCGGCTGCGGCTGCAGCAGTGCAGCCATGTCCTTCAGCGCGATCGACTCAGCACCCATGTCCAGCAGCTGGCCGGCGAGGTGCACGTAGCCCTCGACGGTGTGCAGCGGGGAGATCGTGTAGCAGATGGTGCCCTGGGCGTGCTTGCCGGTCTTCTTGACCGCCTGCATCGCGTGGGCCATGTTCCGCGGGTCGTTCAGGGCGTCGAACACCCGGAAGACGTCCATGCCGTTCTCGGCCGACTTGTCCACGAACCGCTCCACCACTTCGTCCTCGTAGTGGCGGTAGCCGAGCAGGTTCTGGCCGCGCAGCAGCATCTGCAGACGCGAGTTGGGCATCAGTTCGCGGAACGTCCGCAGGCGCACCCAGGGGTCCTCGTTGAGGAACCGGATGCACGAATCGTAGGTAGCACCACCCCAGCACTCGACGCTCCAGTAGCCGGCCCGGTCGATGTCCTCGCAAGCCCCGACCATATCTTCGAGGGCCATGCGGGTCGCCATCAGGCTCTGGTGGGCGTCGCGGAGGGCGAGCTCGGTCACACCAATAGTTCGCTGACTCATGGGCACATCTTTTCAGACCCACTACTACACCTCGTCGTAATCGACGGTTTCGGGACAGGCGTGAGACGAGCGGTCTCAGCTCTGCAAAAAGGTGCTCAACCGCGGCGCAGCTTCGGCATCCGCTTGGCCAGCTCGTCCTCGAACAGCCGGGTGACCGCTTCGGCGTCCAGCTTGCCGCCGAGGATGGGCAGGGTGCCCTTGAAAGCCCGCTGGCAGACCGCCACCCACGCCTGGCCCATGGCGAGGGTGAAGGACGAGGCCACCGAGGCGTTCACCACCCCGCCCACCAGCGTGCCGGCGCCGGGGATGAACTTCAGCAGGCTGGAGGCCGCAGCCCGCCCGGCGGAGGTCGCGACGGAGGTGGAGGCGACCGCGAGCAGTGCGGACTTGTCCAGCCCCAGCCCGTGCAGGTGGGCGATCCGCGCCATCATCGACAGCTGGATCGGCACCAGCACGGCCGCGGAGGAGAACGGGATCGGGACGGCTGCGGCAGCGGCCGCTGCGGTGACCGCCGCGGCTATCGCCTTCTGCGACTGCGCAGCCTTGAGCTCAGCGTCGATCGTCTGCGCCGCGGTGAGGGCTCCCCGGACGGCTTCCGGTGCGATCTGAAAGGTGGCTCCGAGGAGCTCCATCAAGCCGTAGGGCGGCTGACCGGTGAACTGGTCCCTCATCGCGTAGGTCATGAACGGTCGCCCGCCGACGATCGGCAGCTGCCTGGCTTCGATCTGGCGGGCCAGCTCAACGGCATCGGGATGGTAGAGGCCGTCGCGCATCGGCACCTGGGTCAGCACCACGAGGACCGGCAGGCCGAGCTCGTCGAGGGTGCGCACGAACCGCTCCTCGAAGTCCTCGAACCGGCGGTCCATGCCGCGGATGCAGTACCAGGCGACGTGGATCTGCTCGGCCAGCGGCTTGCCGCGGCTCTCCTTCACCGCCTTCGTGAGCTCGTTGAGGATCTGGTCGTCGTCGCGGCCGATCTCCAGCCCGCGGGTGTCGATCACGCCGAGCGAGCCGCGCTTGTCCAGGTACAGGTGGGAGCCCATCGTCACCGGGGCGCCGATCCCGGTCACCGCCACCGGCTCGCCGAAGATCGCGTTGACCAGCGTCGACTTGCCCACGCCGGTCTTGCCGAACACGGCGATGTTGATCCGGCCCAGCTGCTCGGCCTGCTTGGCGAACTCGGCGCGGAAGGACTCGGTGAACCACTGCGTCACGCGGGCCAGCCTAATCAGCAGGTCCGCTTCCGCCGCCGGGTCGCCACTGAGCCGCCCCCGCACGCCTTGCCGCAGGGGCTCACCCTCACGCTTGGACGGTACGCACCTCCTCGCCGGTGAGCACTGCTACCACGGCGTCGGTGGTGACCTGCAGGTAGCTTCGCCCGTCCGGCGCGTGCGTGTCGGGGTCGAAGTAGTGGCGGGTGACGTTGTGCTGCATCGGGCCGAGGTCGATGACGTCGATCCGGGCCTCCTTCACCGCGCGCGTCCACGGCGAGAAGGCCGCGCGGGGCCAGCGTCCGGCGAAGAGGATCCCGCCCAGCTTCTCCAGGGGGTCCCTGGTGCCGCGCAGGTGCCACAGGTGGCGCACCCGGTCCAGCCCGTAGTCGTCGCTCAGCATGCCGCCGATCGAGACAACCTGGACCGGGATCGAGCCCATCCCCAGGTACCACGCCGCACCAACGGCGATCTGCGCCCCGCCGCTCCAGCCCACCAGCGTCACCGGCCGGCCCGAGTCGGCCTGGTAGCCGTGGCGGCGCAGCGCCCGCATGATCTCCTGGGCCGTGCCGAGGTTGTACGCCGGCCCGTAGCGCCGGTCGGCGCTGACGAAAAGCTGCAGGGCGTTGCGCGCGTTGATCAGCATCCCGGCGGCGGTCTCGGGGTTCTTCAGCCGGAGCTTCTCGATGCGCCGCCACAGCGCCGCGGCCGGACGCTGCGCGGTCAGGCCCCGGTTCGCCACCGAGTAGGGGAAGACGTCGTGGACCACGCACGTGTCCGGCAGCCGTGCAGCCAGGGCCTCCAGCAGCGGCACCTCCTCCGGTGGCACCGACCCCTGGTCGATGGCCCCGACGCCGGACAGGTAGACCAGGTAGTGCCCGTACGGCACCGGGGAGTCGTCGCCGTCGTCGGCCTGCGTGAGCACGGCAACCGTCCGGGCGGCCTCGTCCGCACCCCTTGCCGACCACCAGCCGAGCGCCTCCAGCGGTGCGAACGCCATGAACAACAACACCAGCACCGCGATCCCGGTGAGCAGGTACCACAGCATCAGCGGGCCTCACCGTCGAACTGGTGACCCAACGGCTGGAGCAGGTGGCCCGACAGCAGGTCCTGGCCGGTGAGCATGAACGGCCGGCCGGAGACCAGCCGCCAGACCCGCTCCCCCAGCCACGCGACCGGGCGGGAGAACGCCCACGACAGCCCCTGCATCACAGCCCAGCCCGTCGCGGTGATCGCCAGGCCGAACCAGATGCCGGTGTCGAACAGCACGGTGTTGATCACCCAGAGCGCCACCATGCCCCAGGCCTGCAGCAGCCTGGCGATCGCCGGGCCGAAGTAGGGCACCAGCGCGAACAGCCCGAAGACCAGCGGGGCGGTGGCGAGCATCACGCCCCTGGTCACGGCGGCCAGCCCGGGACCCCGGCCCAGCAGCAGGTGGCCGATGCCGGTGACCACCAGCGCCTGCAGCGCGTACAGCACCACCATCGCGAAGCCGTTCAGCAGCAGGGTGAAGGCGAACCGCCAGCCGCGGACTCGGTTGAAGAACAGCACGACGCTGTCGCCGAACAGCGTGGACGCCCCCGCCAGGACGGCGATCGTCACGGCGATCTGCAGGTTGAGCGGGTGCACCCGGAACCACTCGGCCGTGGACGTGTCGAGCGTCCAGACACCCCAGATGGCCCGCCCGACGGCGCCGAGGAAGCTGAGGAACTCACCCATCGCCCGAGCCTCCGTCCCAGCCGCGCAGGCGCCGGAAAGACCGCTGTGCCCATGAGGCTAGCAGCGGGCCGCCGGGACCGCTCCGCCCACATGCTGACAGCCTCGTCCGAGGGATGGGCACGGGCGTAGCGTTTGCGCGTTTCCACGTGGCCGCACCGCAGCGGCCCCGACCACGAGAAGGACAGATGAGCCTCCTGCGCACCAAGTCGATCGAGCAGTCGATCGCTGACACAGACGAACCCGAGTACCAGCTGAAGAAGTCGCTGACCGCGCTCGACCTGACCGTGTTCGGCGTGGGTGTGGTGATCGGCGCCGGCATCTTCACCCTCACCGGACGGGCAGCGCACAACGTGGCCGGGCCGTCGATCGTGCTGAGCTTCGTGATCGCAGCCATCTGCTGCGCGCTGGCTGCGATGTGCTACGCCGAGTTCGCCTCCACCGTCCCGGTGTCGGGGTCGGCGTACACCTTCTCCTACGCCTCCCTCGGCGAGATCTTCGCCTGGATCATCGGATGGGACCTGATCCTCGAGATGTTCCTCGGCGCCTCCGTCGTGGCGCAGGGCTGGAGCGCCTACTTCAGCGTGTTCCTCGGCAAGCTGGGGATAGTACTTCCGGAGGCGATCAGCTACGGAGGCTTCGTCGACCTGCCGGCGATCGTGCTGGTGCTGGTGCTGGGCGTGCTGGTGACCCTCGGCATCAAGGAGTCGCTGCGGGTGAACCTGGCCCTGGTGGCGCTGAAGCTGTTCATCGTGCTGTTCGTCATCTTCGCCGGGATCGCGTTCATCAACCCCGCCAACTACAGCCCGTTCATCCCCCCGGCGGCACCGCCCGAGGCGCCGGCCGGCGGCGCGGCCGAGTGGGCCGTGCAGCCGCTGCTGCAGTTCCTCACCGGCTCGGCACCGTCCACGTTCGGCGTGGGCGGGGTGCTCGCCGGTGCAGCCCTGGTGTTCTTCGCCTACATCGGCTTCGACGTGGTGGCCACCACTGCGGAGGAGACCAAGAATCCCCAGCGGGACCTCCCGATCGGCATCATCGCCTCCCTCGCGATCTGCACCGTGCTCTACTGCGCGGTCGCGCTGGTGGTCACCGGCATGGTGCCCTACGACCAGCTCGACCCGAGCGCAGCGCTGGCCAACGCCTTCGCCCACCACGGGCAGGGCTGGATGGCGACGATGATCTCCGCCGGTGCCGTTGCCGGCCTGACCACGGTGGTACTGACGCTGATGATCGGCGCCACCCGCCTGATCTTCGCGATGTGCCGCGACTCGCTGCTGCCGATGGGCCTGGCGAAGGTGCACAGCAAGTACCGCACGCCGTGGCTGATCACGATCATCGTCACCGCCGTGGTCGCCGTGGTCGCCGGCTTCACCCCGGTGGGCGTCCTGGAGGAAATGGTCAACATCGGCACGCTGTCGGCCTTCGTGCTCGTCTCGATCGGCATCGTGGTGCTGCGGCGCAAGCGTCCGGACCTGACGCGGGCGTTCAGGGTGCCGCTGTCGCCGTGGCTGCCGATCGCCTCGGCTGCGATCTGCACCTACCTGATGCTGAACCTGTCGGTGGAGACCTGGCTGCGGTTCCTGATCTGGCTGGCCGTCGGCTTCGCGATCTACTTTGCCTACTCCCGCAGCCACTCCCGCCTGCAGACCGGGAGCCAGATCCGTCCCGACATGCTGGAGGCCATGGAGCACGGGCACGCGCCGCAGAGCCCGTCCGACCGGAGCTGATCCGCGGGACCCCGCGCAGACGCCCCCGAAACCCACCGACGCCCCCGAAATTCCGGGGGCGTCGGTGGGTTTCGGGGGCTTCGGTGGCTGGGGCGTAGAATCGGCGGGTTCCCTATCCAGACGGAGTCCTGCCCATGCCCGCACGCGCTGACCTGCGCAACGTCGCGATCATCGCCCACGTCGACCACGGCAAGACCACCCTGGTGGACGCCATGCTGTGGCAGTCGGGGGCCTTCCGCGAGAACCAGGACGTGAACACCCGGGTGATGGACTCGATGGACCTGGAGCGGGAGAAGGGCATCACGATCCTGGCCAAGAACACCGCCGTCGACCACGTCCTCGCCGACGGTTCCACGGTCACGATCAACATCATCGACACTCCCGGGCACGCCGACTTCGGCGGTGAGGTCGAACGCGGCCTGGAGATGGTGGACGGGGTGCTGCTGCTCGTCGACGCCTCCGAGGGCCCGCTGCCCCAGACCCGCTTCGTGCTGCGCAAGGCGCTGGCCGCCAAGCTGCCGGTGATCCTGGTGGTGAACAAGGTCGACCGCCCCGACTCCCGGATCTCCGAGGTGGTGGGCGAGGCGACCGACCTGCTGCTCGGGCTGGCGTCCGACCTGCACGACGAGGTCGAGGACCTGGACCTGGACGCGATCCTGGACGTGCCGGTGGTCTACGCCGCCGCCAAGGCCGGCCGTGCGTCGCTGAACCAGCCCGCCGACGGTGGCCTGCCGGACAGCGAGAACCTGGAGCCGCTGTTCGCGACCATCCTGGAGAAGATCCCGGCCCCGACCTACACCGAGGGCGCTCCGCTGCAGGCGCACGTGACGAACCTGGACGCCTCGCCGTTCCTGGGTCGTCTGGCGCTGCTGCGCATCTTCAACGGCACCCTGACCAAGGGCCAGACGGTCGCCTGGGCGCGGGCCGACGGCACCATGCAGAACGTGCGGATCACCGAGCTGCTGGAGACCAAGGGTCTGGAGCGGGTCCCCACCGACCAGGCGGGTCCCGGTGACATCGTCGCCGTCGCCGGCATCGAGGACATCACCATCGGTGAGACCCTGACCGACCCGAACAACCCGCAGCCGCTGCCGCTGATCACCGTGGACGACCCGGCGATCTCGATGACGATCGGGATCAACACCTCGCCGCTGGCGGGCAAGGGCGGCAAGGGCCACAAGGTCACGGCGCGCCAGGTGAAGGACCGCCTGGACAAGGAACTGATCGGCAACGTCTCGCTCCGCGTGCTGCCCACCGAGCGGCCGGACGCCTGGGAGGTGCAGGGCCGTGGTGAGCTGGCGCTGGCGATCCTCG
>JAEWOI010000032.1 GCA_023460935.1 Actinomycetes bacterium | reverse complement strand
GCTCCCGCCGCCCGCAGATGGTCTTCGACACCAACCACTGGGTCTCGCTGACCGACTACGCCCTGGTGCTGTACAAGCTGACGGACGCCGCAGGCATGCCCTTCCTGCTGCTCACCGGCCCTGAGCCGGACACGCAATGGAATCGGGCGAGCGCCGCGATCCTGGGCATCGCCGAGCGGCTGGACGTCTCCCGGCTGATCAGCGTCGGCGGCGTGCCGATGGCGGTGCCGCACACCCGTCCCACCCTGGTCACCGCCCACGCCACCGACCCCCGCCTGGTCAGCGGCAACCCGATGTGGATCGACCGCGTGCAGCTGCCCGGCAGCTTCTCCCACGTGCTGGAGTTCCGCGCCGGCGAGGCGGGGCTGGTCGGACAGGGCTTCGTGGCCCACGTGCCGCACTACCTGGCGCAGACCAGCTTCCCGCAGGCCGTCGCGGCCGTCCTGGAGCGGATCAGCGAGACCACCGGGCTGACCTTCGACCTGGCGGAGTTGCAGGAGCGGATCGCGGCGAACCTGGCATCGATCGCTTCTGAGACCGCCGACGACAGCGAATTCCCCCAGTTGGTGGCCGCCCTGGAGGAGCAGTACGACCAGCTGGCCGCCAGCGGAGCCTCCCACGTGCCCACCGCGGACGAGATCGGCGCGGCCGTGGAGCAGTTCCTGGCCGAGCAGGATCCGCCGGACTTCCGGCGCTGACCGTGCCGGCGGACGTCGAGCAGCTGATCGGACTGCTCCAGCTCGAACGGCGCGGGCCCGACCTCTTCATCGGGGCCGCCGACACCTGGACGACCCGGCAGCGGGTCTTCGGCGGCCATGTGCTCGCCCAGGCGTTGACCGCTGGATACCAGACCGTGCCGGACGATCGGTATGCCCACTCCCTGTCGGCCTACTTCGTGCGCGGCGGCCTGGCCGGGGTGCCGATCGAGTACCGGGTGGAAGAGGTACGCGACGGCGGCAGCTTCTCCACCCGGCGGGTGGTGGCGTCGCAGAACGGACGCTCGATCTTCTTCATGGCCGCTTCCTTCCACGAGTTGGAGCCCGGCCTCAACCATGCCGACACCATCCCGGCCGGTGTGCCTGCGCCACAGGAGTGCCCGGCGCTGTCGGAGGTGCTGGGAGCGCGGTCCCGTCGCACGGCCGAGGCCTGGCGGCAGGAGTTCGGCGTACTGGAGACCCGGTTCGCCTCCGACACCAGTGCGGTGTCGGCCGCCTCCCGCGCCGACGCGCGGATGCAGGTGTGGGTGCGGGCCGAGAGCGCCCTGCCGTCCGACCCCCGGCTACACCAGGCGGTGCTGGCCTATGCCTCCGATCTGACCCTGCTGGCGGTCAGCACCGTGCCGCATCCGGTGGTCTTCGGCGGCCCGGGGATGCAGGCCGCCTCGATCAATCACGCGATGTGGTTCCACCGGCCGGCCCGGGCCGATCAGTGGCTGCTCTACGACCAGGTCTCTCCGTCGGCCTCGGCCGGCCTGGGGTTCTCCTTCGGACGGCTGTTCTCCGGTGGCCAGCTGGCCGCCTCCTGTGCGCAGGAGGGTCTGATCCGACTGACCGATCCCGCGGCGATCGTCGACTGAGCCGAGACGCGGCAAACGGCGCCCTGCGGGGGAGACAGGGCGCCGTTTCCGGGGGATTGGTCAGGCCGCGACGACCTCGGATTCGGTACGCAGCTTGCTGATCGCGTGCCGCTCGATCTGGCGCACGCGCTCGGCGGTGATGCCCCAGATCGCGGCGATGTCGGCCAGCCGTGCCTGCCGTCCGTCCAGCAGCCCGTAGCGGCGGCGTACGACGTCGGCCGAGCGGTCGTCCAGCACACCGAGCAGCGCATCCAGCCGGGCGCGATCCTCGGCGTCCAGCACCACCTCGTCCGGTCCGGGGGACATCTCGCGGGCGAGCAGGTAACCCAGGGCGGTGTCGCCGTCCTCCTCGACCGGGGCATCCAGCGAGACGTGGTCGCGGGCCAGCCGGAGCAGATCGATCACCTGTTCGGTGGGCAGCGACAACTCGTCGGCGATCTCCCACAGCTCGGGCTCGCGGCCGAACCGGCGCTCCAGGGTGCGGCGGACCGCCGAGACCTGGTTGACCTGCTCGGCGACGTGCACCGGCAGGCGCACGATGCGGCCCTGCTGCGCGATGCCGCGCGAGATGGACTGGCGTACCCACCAGGTGGCGTAGGTCGAGAACTTGAAGCCCTTGCTGAAGTCGAACTTCTCCACCGCGCGGATCAGGCCGGTGTTGCCCTCCTGCACCAGGTCGAGCAGCGGCATCTGGGCGCGGCCGTACTTGCGGGCCACAGAGACCACCAGCCGCAGGTTGGCGGTGATGAAGCGCTGCATGGCGGCATCGCCCTCTGCCGCGACCTGTTCCAGCTCTGCGCGGGTGGCCTGCACGCGGCGCAACTCCAGCTCGGACTCCTCGATGGTGCCGTCGAGCAGGGCGTGCGCGTAGCGGCCGGCCTCGATGAGCTTGGCGAGTTCCACCTCTTCAGCCGCGGTGAGCAGCGGGGTCTTGGCAATGCCGTCGAGGTAGAGCCCGACCGCGTCCTTGCCGTCGATGCCGTCGTTGGTGCGGATCCGATGTGCGGTAGCAATCACTTTGAGTCCCTTCGCTTCGCTCAGCAGTACAACGTGCGAAGGGGTCGGTTTTCTGCCCCGAACACCCCTCAACGGACCCTGAACACAGCCCAGATACCCAGATCAAGACCAGAGTCGTACTCCGGGTGCCACCTGGGCGGGGTGCCGGGCTCAATCCTGCGGAGGACGCGGGGTGGTGGCAGCCATCAGCCAGGCTAGCTCGAACGCTGCGTCACGCCAGGCCTGGTAGCGACCGGAGTTGCCGCCGTGGCCAGCGGTCAGCTCGGTGCGCAGCAGGATCGGGCGGCTGGAGCCGGAGGTGTGCCGCAACTGTGCCACCCACTTGGCCGGCTCGGTCACCTCCACCCGGGTGTCGTTCAGGCTGGCGGTGACCAGGATCGCCGGGTAGTCGGCGCGGCGGACGTTCTCGTAGGGGGAGTACGAACGCATCCTGGAGTAGGCCTGCGGGTCGTGCAGCGGGTCGCCCCACTCCTCCCACTCGGCCACGGTGAGCGGCAGGTCGGGGTCAAGGATCGTGTTGAGCGCGTCGACGAACGGCACTGCCGCGTGCACGGCGGCGAAGGCGTCCGGCGCGAGGTTGATCGCCGCGCCGATCAGCAGCCCGCCGGCGCTGCCGCCCTCCGCTGCGAGCCTGGCCGGGGAGGTGTAGCGGGCGGCCACCAGGTGGCGGGCGCACGCGATGAAGTCGGTGAACGTGTTGGTCTTGGCCGCCAGCTTGCCGCCCTCGTACCAGGCCCGGCCCAGCTCACCGCCGCCGCGCACGTGCGCCACGGCGTACACGTAGCCGCGATCGAGCAGGCTCAGCCGCGCGATGGAGAAGGTCGGCGGGATGCTGATCTCGTAGGCGCCGTAGCCGTAGAGCAGGCAGCCGGCGCTGCCGTCGATCGGGGTGTCGGCACGGTGCACCACCGAGATCGGCACCAGGGTGCCGTCCGGAGCCGTGGCCCACTCCCGGCGCTGGACGTAGTCGGCTGGCCGGTACGGGCCGAACCGGGGATGGTCCAGCACCGGCCGGCGGCGCAGGACCTTGCGCGTGCCGTCGTCCAGCCGGTACTCCACCACTTCGTCCGGGGTGACCATCGACTGGTAGTGGAACCGGATCCGGTCGGTGTCCGGTTCGTCGCCGGCGTCGGCATCCACGTGGAACAGCGGTTCGTCGAACCCGATCTCCGCCGCCGGGCCGGGGTCGCCTGCCGCGTCCCGGTGGCGCAGCGCAATCGTCTGCAGGCCGTTCCGGCGCAGGCTGAGCACCAGCACCCGGTCGTAGGCGGTCACGCCGAGCAGCCGGACGCCGGCCTCCCCTGGCCACAGCGGCTGCCACTCGGCAGCTGAGGTGGCCCCCAGTGGGGCCTGAGCGAGTGCGAAGTCGGCGGCGCCGTCGTTGTGGACTATGAACAGCCGGTCACCGCCCACCTCCACGTCGTACTCGACCTGTTCCCGACGGGGCGCAACCGAGCGCAGGCCGGCGCCGGGATCGGCCAGGTCCAGCAGCCAGCACTCGGTGCTGGTCTTGCTGGCGGCGCTGACCTGAAGCCAACGATGGTCGCGGGAGGTGTCCACGCCGAGCCAGAACCGCTCGTCCGGCTCGGCCAGCAGCAACTCGTCCGCGCCCGGGTCGCCCAGCCGGTGCCGCCACACCTTGTCCGGCCGCCAGGCGTCGTCCATGGTCAGGTAGCAGAACGCTCCGGCGCCTGCCCAGCAGCCACCACCGGCCACCTCGGCGACCTCGTCCGGCAGGGCTTCGCCGGTGGCGAGGTCGAGGAACCGGAGCCGATAGCGCTCGTTCCCTGCGGTGTCGACCGAGTAGGCGGCCAGCCGGCCGTCCGGGGAGACCTCGAAGCAGCCGAGGGCGAAGAAGTCGGTGCCGGCGGCCAGGGCCTGCACGTCGAGCAGCAGCTGCTCCCCGGCCGGCACGCCGGCCGAAGGGTCGGGCAGCGAGTCGCGCCCGGCAGCCGGGCAGCGGTGGTAGCTGGGGTAGTCCAGCCCCTCCGTGGTGCGCGCGTAGTACCAGAACTCGCCCAGCCCCTCGTGCCGGACGAACTCGGGGACGCTGAGGTCGGTCTGCTTCGTCCGGGCGGACAGGTCGGCGTACAGCTCGTCGCGCAGGCCGGCCTGGTCGGCGGTGAGCGCCTCGGTGTAGGCGTTCTCTGCAGCGAGGTAGGCGAGCAGCTCCGGGTCGGACTTGTCCCGCATCCACGCGTAGTGGTCGGCGACCTCGTCGCCGTGGTGGACGCGGATCGAGGCGCGCCGGGGCGCACGGGGGGCAGCTGGCATGCCGCACAGCCTAGAACTGCTATCCGACTTGGGTGTTCGGGGAGGTCGTGGCACAATGGACCGAGCGAAGTATTGACAACCCCCGGTTGTCGTGCGCCCGAAAACGCTCTGTTGAGAGGTTTGCCCGTGACTCCACGCTCCAACGCCGCCGCTGTTCCCGTTCAGGACGAGACCGTCACCCCGGCCGCGAAGCGACGGACGAGGAAGTCCGCACAGCCGGCTGTGAAGGCAGTGCCCAACCCGGAGCCGGCCTCGCCGGTCACCCCGGACGAAGAGGTCGAGCCCACCGAGCTGGTCGAGGAAGAAGTCGAGGACCTCGACGTCACGGTCGAGGAGGTGCTCACCCCCGGCGGTGTGGAGAACGTCAAGTTCGCCCGTGAGGGTGACGACGTCGTGCTCACCGTCGGTGGCAAGAAGCGCACCCTTGACGATGTCGACGACTCCAGCTTCGAGCCGGCCGAGGAGGCCAAGACCGAGCAGGAGCTCGTCGAGGACGGCGGCTTCAGCCTCTCCGACGCTGACGATGCGGACGAGCCGGAGCAGCAGGTGATGGTGGCCGGCGCCACCGCCGACCCGGTGAAGGACTACCTCAAGCAGATCGGCAAGGTGGCCCTGCTCAACGCCGAGATGGAGGTGCAGCTGGCCAAGCGCATCGAGGCGGGCCTGTTCGCAGACGAGACCATCAACGAGGGCAACGTCTCCGCAGAGTCGGTCGACGACCTGGAGTGGATCGCGGAGGACGGCCGCAGGGCCAAGAACCACCTGCTCGAGGCCAACCTCCGCCTGGTGGTCTCGCTGGCGAAGCGCTACACCGGCCGCGGCATGCTGTTCCTCGACCTGATCCAAGAGGGCAACCTCGGCCTGATCCGCGCGGTCGAGAAGTTCGACTACACCAAGGGCTACAAGTTCTCCACCTACGCCACCTGGTGGATCAAGCAGGCGATCACCCGCGCGATGGCCGACCAGGCCCGCACGATCCGCATCCCGGTGCACATGGTCGAGGTGATCAACAAGCTGGCCCGCGTGCAACGGCAGATGCTGCAGGACCTCGGCCGGGAACCAACCCCGGAGGAGCTCGCCAAGGAACTCGACATGACCCCCGAGAAGGTCGTCGAGGTGCAGAAGTACGGCCGCGAGCCGATCTCGCTGCACACCCCGCTCGGTGAGGACGGCGACTCCGAGTTCGGCGACCTGATCGAGGACTCCGAAGCGGTGGTGCCGGCCGAGGCCGTCAATTTCACCCTGCTGCAGGAACAGCTGCACGACGTGCTGGACACCCTCAGCGAGCGCGAGGCCGGCGTGGTCAGCATGCGGTTCGGCCTCACCGACGGCCAGCCCAAGACCCTGGACGAGATCGGCAAGGTCTACGGCGTGACCCGCGAGCGGATCCGCCAGATCGAGTCCAAGACCATGAGCAAGCTGCGCCACCCGTCCCGCTCCCAGGTGCTGCGCGACTACCTCGACTGACCACCTGCGGTCCCGGTGAGCCGGGCGGCGCTCCATGAGGGGGCGCCGCCCGGCTTCGCGCTTTCGCCGCCCGTGACCTGATCGGAACCTGCTGGTCGTAGCGGCCCCGGCTGCCGTGCGGCTATGGTCGGCCAATGGCGGCACCTGCGACCGAGCCCGAGACGTCCCTCGGCGAGCCCCTCGTCGTGCTGGCCGACGTGAACAAGCACTTCGGCACGCTGCATGTGCTGAAGGACATCAACCTCACCGTGCACAAGGGCGAGGTGGTGGTGGTGCTCGGCCCGTCCGGCTCGGGCAAGTCGACCCTGTGCCGCGCCGTGAACCGGCTGGAGACCATCGGCTCCGGCACGATCACGATCGACGGCACCCCGCTGCCGGAGGAGGGCAAGGCGCTGGCAAGGCTGCGCGCCGACGTCGGCATGGTCTTCCAGTCGTTCAACCTGTTCGCGCACAAGACCGTGCTGGAGAACGTCACGCTCGGCCCGCTGAAGGTGCGCGGCTGGAAGCCGGCAGAGGCGGAGCGCCGTGCGATGGAACTGCTCGAGCGGGTGGGTGTGGCCGATCAGGCAACGAAGTACCCGGCCCAGCTGTCCGGCGGGCAGCAACAGCGCGTGGCGATCGCCCGCGCCCTGGCGATGGACCCCAAGGTGATCCTCTTCGACGAGCCGACCTCGGCCCTCGACCCGGAGATGGTCAACGAGGTGCTCGACGTGATGGTCACGCTCGCCAGGGCGGGCATGACCATGATGGTCGTCACCCACGAGATGGGCTTCGCCCGCAAGGCTGCCGACCGGGTGGTGTTCATGTCGGAGGGCCAGATTGTGGAGGAGAACACTCCGGACGAGTTCTTCACCGCCCCGCAGACGCCACGCGCCAAGGACTTCCTCTCCAAGATCCTCACCCACTGAGTTGCGCCCTACGAAGGAGGAGACATGAAGTACGGCAAGGCCCTGGTGGCCCTGGCCGCGGCGGCGGTGCTGGCCACGAGCCTCACCGCCTGCGCGAGCGGAAGTCCCGCCGGCGGTGACCCCGGCTCCGGCGGCAAGGTGATCATCGGCATCAAGTTCGACCAGCCCGGCCTGGGCCTGAAGGTCGGCGACTCCTACGAAGGCTTCGACGTCGAGGTGGCCAAGTACGTGGCCAAGGAACTCGGCTACACCGAGGTCGAGTTCAAGGAGAGCCCATCGGCGCAACGGGAGACGCTGCTGCAGTCGGACCAGGTGAAGATGATCTTCGCCACGTACTCCATCACCGACGACCGCAAGAAGAAGGTCTCCTTCGCTGGTCCCTACTTCGTCGCCGGGCAGGACCTGCTCGTGGCCTCGAGCAACACCGACATCACCGGGCCGGAGTCGCTCAACGGGAAGAAGTTGTGCTCGGTCGTCGGCTCGACCTCGGCCAAGAAGATCAAGGACCAGTTCGCCAACCAGGTGCAGCTACAGGAGTACGACACCTACTCCAAGTGCGTGCAGGCGCTGGGCCGGGCGGTGGACGCGGTGACCACGGACGACGTGATCCTGGCCGGCTTCGCCGCCCAGAGCCAGTACGCGGGCAAGCTCAAGGTGGTCGGCAAGCCGTTCAGCACCGAGCGGTACGGCGTCGGCATCAAGCAGGGCGACACCAAGCTGTGCAACGCGGTGAACGCGGCGATCGAGAAGATGGTCTCCGACGGGTCCTGGCAGAAGGCTCTGGACGCGACCGTCGGCGCCTCCGGGTTCAAGCCGGACGCTGCGGCCAACCCGCCCAAGCCGGAACCCTGCAGCTGACCGGCGTACCGGTGGCCCGCCCGGGGCGGGCCACCGGTAGCCTGCGCTGATCCGCCGCCGACCGCTGGAGGAGGGCAATGTCGGAGCTCGGGACGCTGTTCGCCGAGTACAACGTGCTGGGCGCGTTCTGGATGACGATCCAGCTGACCGTGTGGGGTGCGGTCGGTGCGCTGCTGACCGGCACGGTGGTGGTGGTGTGCAGGGTCTCCCCGGTGTCGGTGCTGCAGTCGTTCGGCGCCTGGTACGTCACCCTGCTGCGCAACACCCCGCTCACGCTGATCGTCGCACTCTGCTCCCTCGGCATCGCCAACACCCTCGGCATCGACCTCGCGCCGGGGGACTCGCCGACGTTCATCGTCGACAACGGCTTCCGGTGGAGCGTGGTCGCACTGGCCGCCTACCACGCAGCGTTCGTTGCCGAGGCGATCCGCAGCGGTATCAACACCGTGGGGGTGGGCCAGGCAGAAGCGGCCCGGTCCATCGGCCTCAGCTTCGGGCCGACCCTGCGCCACGTCGTGCTGCCGCAGGCCTTCCGCGGCGCGGTCGCGCCGCTGGGCAACACCCTGATCGCCCTCACCAAGAACACCACGGTGGTCGCCACCGTCGGAGTTGGGGAGGCCGCCTACCTGATGCGCAACATGATCGAGTTCAACCCGTCGCTGCTGTACTGGATCTTCGCGGTCATGGCGACCGGCTTCGTGGTGCTCACCCTCCCCGTCGGGCTGCTGTTCACGTGGTTGTCGAACCGGCTGGCGGTGCACCGGTGAGCGCGCAGGCCTCGGTCCTCTTCGACGCACCCGGCCCCCGGGCGCGGGCCAGGCACCGGGTGATCGCGCTGGCCGGCGGCCTCGCGCTGGCCGGCGTGCTGGCGTTCCTGCTGTTCCGTCTCGGCGACCCGGCCAACAACCAGCTCGCCCCCCAGATGTGGCTGCCGTTCCTCGACCCGGTGGCCTGGACCTCCTACCTCCTGCCCGGCGTGGTCGGCACGCTGACCGCCGCGGCCATCTCGGTCGTGCTCTCGATCGTGTTCGGCCTGCTGCTCGGCATCGGCCGGCTGGTGGAGCACCGCTGGATCCGGTGGGCCTGCGGCGCGTTCGTGGAGTTCTTCCGCTCGGTGCCGGTGCTGATGATGATGCTGTTCGCCTACTACGCGGGCCTGTACGTGCTGCGGATCGGTGGCGCGGTGCTGCCCCTGTTCGGCGTGGTGGTCGGGCTGACGGTCTACAACTCCTGCGTGCTGGCCGAGCTGGTGCGCTCCGGGGTCAACGCCCTGCCCGCGGGCCAGCGGGAGTCCGGCCTGGCGATCGGGCTCACCCCGCTGCAGACGCTGACGACCATCCTGCTTCCGCAGGCGATCACTGCCATGCTGCCCTCGATGCTCAGCCAGCTGGTGGTGATCCTGAAGGACTCGGCGCTCGGGACGATGATCTCCTACCTCGAGCTGCTCCACGCAGGCATCAACCTGGCCACGGTGTTCGCCAACCTGATCCCGACGCTGATCGTGCTGGCTGTGATCTACATCCTGATCAACGCTGCCCTCACCAGGGTCGCGGCCGTGGTGGAGCAGCGGCTGCGACGCGGGCCGAGAGCCGTCGCGACCCGCTCGGTCACAGCCGGCTTCGTGCCGGAGCCGGCAGCAGAGCCCGACGTGCCGCCGACGATCCTGCACCCGCCGGACGTGCGCCCCGGCCGGCGCCGGGACCGGGGGATCAGGCCGGACTGAAGCCGTGCACCCTGCCGAGGAACGCAAGGCACGCCTCGGCTGTGGCGACGATGCTCTCCGACCTGCGGAAGCCGTGGCCCTCCTGGTCGAACCACACCAGTTCCACCGGCAGCCCCTTCGCCCGTACCGCTTCGGCCATGGCCTGCGCCTGGTTGGGCGGCACCACCCGGTCCAGCCGCCCCTGCAGGATCAGCATGGGGCACGCCAGCCGGTCGAGGTGGTGGATCGGCGACCGCTCCAGGTAGACCTCGCGTCCCTCCGGGTAGGGAGCCACCAGCCGGTCGAGGTAGCGGGACTCGAACTTGTGGGTGTCGGTCGCCAGCGCCTCCAGGTCGCCGACGCCGTACAGGCTGATTCCGGCGGCGAAGACGTCCGTTGTGGTCAGCGCAGCCAGGGTCGTGAACCCGCCGGCAGAGCCGCCGCGGATGCTCAGCCTCGCCGGGTCGGCCAGCCCGGCCGCGACCAGGGCGCGGACACCGTCCACGCAGTCCCGCACGTCACTGACCCCCCAGGCCCCGTTCAGCCGCTCCCGGTAGGCGCGCCCGTAGCCGGCCGATCCGGAGTAGTTGACGTCGAGGATGCCGATCCCGCGGGAGGTCCAGAACTGTGTTGCCGGGCGGTAGTCCGGAGCCGAGAAGCCGGTCGGGCCGCCGTGGCTCCAGACCTGCACCGGCGGCAGCTCGCCCGGCCGGCCCACGAAGCCGGGGAGGTGCGGCGGGTAGTACCAGGCGTGGACCGGGCCGTCAGGCGACTGCCAGGTGAGGGGCTGGGCCACCGAGACCAGCTCCGGGGACAGCCTCGGCTCCGAAGCCCGGCGCAACAGGCCGCTCGCACCCGTCGCGACGTCCAGCAGCCGAAGCTCGGCCGGGCGGTCGGCGTAGCCGAGGAGGGCCACCACCTGGCGGCCGTTGCCGGTGAGGGCAGCGCTGACCGCGCCGGTGGGCAGTTCGGTGAGCCGGCCCTGGTCCAGCACCCCGGTCCGGGCGATCCCGGCGTCCAGCCAGGTGCAGGCGATCCGGCCATCCGGCAGCACCGAGTAGGGCGGGGGGTCGGCCAGCCACATCGCGCCGCAGAAGTCGTAGGGGTGGTCGTGCAGGGGGCGCGCCGCGGCGCCGTCCCAGCTGTGGAAATTCCAGTAGCCGTTCCGGTCGCAGAGGTGGACCAGCGAGCCGTCCGCTGCCCAGGTGGGGTGGAGCACCGAGACGCCCGGTCCGCCGGCCACCTTGCGGGCCTGCGCCGGACGGGCGAGCGGCGCCACCCACAACTCGGTGGCGTCCCACGGCATGTCGGGAAGCTGCCACTGCACCCAGGCGACCATCCCCTCGGGGCTGATCGCAGGGCTGGCGTAGAAGTCGGCGCCGGAAGCCAGCACCCGGCCGCCGCCGGTGTTGTCGCCGTCCAGGTCAAGGGCCACGAGTGCCTGGACGCAGGGCGTGCCCGGGTTCCGGTGGTCCTCCCGGACCGCGAGCGCGAGCCGTCCGGACGGGTGCAGCGAGATGCTGCCGTAGCGCAGCCCGTCGCCGGGCGCGAGCCGCCGGCGGGCCCCGCCCTCGACCAGCCACAGCTCGCCGGAGGGGTGGTCGCTGTAGACCACGACGCCGCCCGCAGCGGCCCACGCCCCGCCGCCGTACTCGTTGATCGCTGACCGCACGTTGTGGTCGGGGGTCAGCTCCACCGCCTCCTGGTCACCCCGGCGCACCCAGAGGCCGACCCTTCCACCCTCTTCGGGGTGGGCCTCGCTCCAGTAGACGTCGGCTCCGTCCACGCTGCCACGGTCCAGCCCGACGACCGCAGCGGTGAGGTCCGCCGGGGCAAGCGGCGACGGCCAGGCGCCGTAGGGGAGCGTTGTGGTCATCGCAGTTCCTCCAGCTCCCGGCTGAACGCTGCGTGGAGCGGGGAGTTGAACAGCACGAACCGCACGCGTTCGATCCCGGGACGGCGATGGCCGGCGGCGGCTGCCACCGCGACGCGGGCCGCGGTGGCGGCGTCCCAGCCGTAGATGCCGGCGCCGATGGCAGGGAAGGCGACCGTGCGGGCGCCGAGGCCGGCGGCCACGTCGAGCGAACGGGCGTAGCAGGAGGCGAGCAGCGACTCATCGGACTGGCCGGCGTGGCGGTTCGGCCCGACGGTGTGGATCACCCAGCGGGCCGGCAGCCGGCCGGCCGGCGTGGCCACAGCCTCGCCGACGGGCAGCCCTGCCGGCCACTGCTCGGCGCGCACCTTGCGGCACGCCGCGAGCAGCTCCGGCCCCGCCGCGGCGTGCAGGGCGCCGTCCACGCCGCCACCGCCGTAGAGGCTGGAGTTGGCAGCGTTGACCAGGGCGTCGGCCCGCTCGAGGGTCAGGTCGCCGAGGACGGCGTCGATCGTCTGCATGGCAGGCAGTATCGCAGCGTGGGCAGAAAGGCCGAGGGCCCCGGGAACTCCCGGGGCCCTCGGCTCGAAGCTTCGATCAGCTCAGCTCAGCTTGCTGGTCTCGTCGTGGATGCGCAGCGCAACCTGGCTCAGCTTGGCCGAGTGGGCCCGACCGTGGTGGCCGCAGAAGAGCAGCTCGCCGCCGGAGTTGAGGGTGACCCGGAGGTAGGCCTGCGCACCGCAGCGATCGCAGCGGTCGCTGGCGGTCAAGGATTCAGCAACGGTCGTAGTCATCAGGATCTCCCTCCACTTCATCACCCACGCGAATGCCTGAGTTCGCATCGGGTCCAACGCCGGCGGGGCTGGCATTGTTCCCGCGCTGCCAACAGTGTAGGCAGTACCCCGGACTATCCCTCACGACGCCCGACACCGTAACGCGAATGCAAAGAACTGCTACCGCCCCGGGATAACCTCAGCCGGTGACCACGACCAAGACCACCGAGGGCCGCGACTACGAGGCCAGGCACCTGCTGGTGCTGGAGGGCCTTGAGGCGGTGCGCAAGCGTCCGGCCATGTACATCGGCTCCACCGACACCCGCGGGCTGATGCACTGCCTGTGGGAGATCATCGACAACGCCGTGGACGAAGCCCTGGCCGGCTTCGGCGAGCGGATCGAGGTGCGGCTCGAAGCCGACGGCAGCATCCTGGTGGTGGACCGTGCCCGGGGCATCCCGGTGGACATCGAGCCCCGCACCAAGCTGACCGGCGTCGAGGTCGTGTTCACCAAGTTGCACGCCGGCGGCAAGTTCGGCGCCGGCAGTTACAACGCGACCGGCGGACTCCACGGCGTGGGCGCATCGGTGGTGAACGCACTGTCGTCCCGGCTGGACGTCGAGGTCGACCGCAACGGCGCCACCCACGCCATGAGCTTCCGCCGCGGCGTGGTCGGGACCTTCGCCGGCGACGGGCCCGACGCGCCGTTCACCCCGGGCGGCGGGCTGCGCAAGGCCGGCCGGACCGCCAGGGGCGCGACCGGCACCAGGGTGCGCTACTGGCCGGACCGGCAGATCTTCCTCAAGGACGCGCAGCTCTCGCTCACCCAGCTGCTCAACCGGGCCCGCCAGACCAGCTTCCTGGTGCCCGGCCTCGAACTTGTCGTGACCGACGCCCGCGGGGCCGAGCCGGTGACCGAGGTGTTCAAGCACGACGGCGGCATCTCGGAGTTCTGCGACTTCCTCGCCGCCGACCCGCCGGTCAGCGACGTGCTGCGGCTGCAGGGCACCGACCGGTTCACCGAGACGGTGCCGATGCTGGACGACAACGGCGCGATGACGCCGACCGACGTGGAGCGGACCCTCGAGGTGGACATAGCGCTGCGCTGGGGCACCGGCTACGACACCCAGGTGCAGTCCTTCGTCAACATCATCGCCACCCCGAAGGGCGGCACGCACGTCACCGGCTTCGAGCGCGGCCTGACCAGGGCGTTCCTGCGGGGGCTGGAAGGCACCCGGCTGCTGAAGGCCGGGGAGGAGGTCACCAAGGACGACGCGCTGGAGGGCCTGACCGCCGTGGTCACCGTCCGGCTGGCCGAGCCGCAGTTCGAGGGCCAGACCAAGGAGGTGCTCGGCACCCCTCCGGTGACCAGGCTGGTGGCCAGGATCGTGGAGAACGAGCTGACCGGCTTCCTCACCTCCACCAGGGCAGCGGTGCGGACCCAGGCAAGGGCGGTGATGGAGAAGGTCGTCTCCGCCTCCCGCACCCGGGTGCAGGCTCGGGCGCACAAGGAGGCGCAGCGGCGCAAGAACGCCCTGGAGTCGTCCACCCTGCCGGCCAAGCTGGCCGACTGTCGCAGCACCGACCTCGGCCGCACCGAGCTGTTCATCGTCGAGGGTGACTCCGCGCTCGGCACCGCGAAGCTGGCCAGGGACTCCGAATTCCAGGCCCTGCTGCCGATCCGGGGCAAGATCCTCAACGTGCAGCGCGCCTCGGTGGGCGACATGCTGAAGAACGCCGAGTGCGCTGCGATCATCCAGGTGGTCGGGGCCGGCTCCGGACGCACCTTCGACGTCGACGCCGCCCGCTACGACAAGGTGATCTTCATGGCCGACGCCGACTCCGACGGCGCCCACATCCGTTGCCTCCTGGCCACGCTGTTCTTCAAGTACATGCGACCGCTGGTCGAGGCCGGCCGCGTGTACACCGCCGTCCCGCCGCTGCACCGGTTCGAGCTGGTGAGCCCGCGCAAGGGCCAGGAGAAGTACATCTACACCTACACCGAGGCCGAGTACCGGCGGAAGCTCGCCGAGCTGACCAAGCGGGGCCAGGCGTTCAAGGAGCCGCAGCGCTACAAGGGCCTGGGCGAGATGGACGCCAACGAGCTGGCCGACACCACGATGAACCCGCGGCACCGCACCCTGCGCCGCCTGACCGTGGACGAGGCCTCGGCCGCAGAGGTCACCTTCGAGAAGCTGATGGGCAACGACGTCGGACCGCGGAAGGAGTTCATCATCGAGGGCGCCTACGCCCTGGACGTGGAGCGGATTGACGCCTGAGCCGGCTAGCAGACCTGGCTGAGCAGCCCGGTGTCCACGTCGTAGTGGAAGCCGCCCACCTCGGCCCGCCCCGTGATCAGCGGGTGCGCGGCGAGCAGGCGGACGTCGGCCCGCAGCCGGCCGGCCTGGTCGGGCCCGGCACCGAACTCGATGCCGGAGGCGTCCCGTCCGCTGGCCTCGCCCACCCTTCGGCGCAGCTCCTCGTCGTCCCCCGCGGCCATCGCGCACCGGCTGTGGGTGACCACGAGGATGCGCCGCACGCGCAGCAGGTTCACCCCGAGGATGCACCCGTTCAGGGCGTCCGGGGTCACCTGGCCCCCGGGGGTGCGCAGGATCTTCGCCTCGCCGAGGAACAGGCCCAGCATCTCCAGCGGCTGCAGCCGGGAGTCCATGCACGTGACGACAGCCACGCCGGCGTGGGCGTAGCCGTCGAAGTTGCGGGGGGCGGAGGTGGCGTAGCGGCGGTTGGCGGCCAGCAGGTCGTCGAAAGCGTTGTCCACGACCGCAACCCTAGCCAAGCCGCGCCGGGGCACGCCGGGCGACCCGTCTGGACGTGGTCCGCCGTCCCGGCCGCCGCGGGCCGTAGGTTGGGCGCATGCGGGTACTGGTTGCGGACAAGTTCGAGACTTCCGGCATCGACGGCCTGGCCGCCGCCGGCTGCGAAGTGGCCTACGAGCCTGGCCTGAAGGACGCGGCACTGGCCGAAGCGGTCGCAGCACTGGCGCCGGACGTGCTGGTGGTGCGCAGCACCAAGGTGCCGGAGGCGGTGCTGGCCGCCGGCGCGCTGAAGCTGGTCGTCCGGGCGGGTGCCGGCTTCAACACCATCGACGTCGCGGCGGCCTCCAGGCTCGGCATCTACGTCGCGAACTGCCCCGGCAAGAACTCGGTGGCCGTGGCCGAGCTGGCCTTCGGGTTGATCTGCGCGCTCGACCGCCGGATCGCGGACAACGTCGCCGACCTGCGGGCCGGGATCTGGAACAAGGCGGAGTACGGCCGCGCCAAAGGACTCCACGGGCGCACGCTCGGCCTGATCGGGCTGGGCGGCATCGGCCGTGAGATGATCCCGCGGGCCAGGGGCTTCGGGATGCCGGTGGTGGCGTGGAGCCCAAGCCTCACGCCGCAGCGGGCGGCAGAGCTCGGGATAGCGCTGGCCGGCTCCCCCGAGGAGGTTGCCGCGGCGGCAGACGTCGTCAGCGTCCACGTCGCGCTCAACGAAGGTACCCGCGGCATGCTGGGTGCCTCGTTCTTCGACGCGATGCGCGACGGCGCGTTCTTCATCAACACCTCGCGAGGTGAGGTGGTGGACGAGCCGGCGCTGGTCGCCGCGGTGCAGGCGAAGGGGCTGCGGGCCGGGCTCGACGTCTTCGCAGCCGAGCCGGCCGGGGGCACGGCGGAGTTCGTCTGCGAGGTGGCGAGCCTGCCCGGGGTGTACGGCACCCACCACATCGGCGCCTCCACCGACCAGGCCCAGGAGGCGATCGCAGCAGAGGCCGTGCGGATCGTGCGCGTGTTCGCCGAGACCGGCGCGGTGCCGAACGTGGTCAACCTGGCCAGGCAGACCCCGGCGACGTCGTCGATCGTGGTGCGCCACCTCGACCGTCCCGGCACCCTCGCCCACACCCTCGAGGCGATCAGCGCGGCCGGGATCAACGTGCAGGAGATGGAGAACGTCATCTTCGAGGGAGCCGTCGCAGCCGTGGCGAGGATCAACGTCGAGGGCACGGTCGATGAGTCGCTGGTGGCGGCGATCAAGGCCTACGAGACGGTCCTGGACGTCACCGTGATCCCGCTCTGACCGCTCCCCGTACGGGGGTCGAGCAGCACCGCACCCGCGCGGGTGCCGGGCTCCTCCGCCTGAGTACTCAGGCGTGGTAGCGCGAGCCCACGGCGGCGATCGGCTGGGCCGCGGGCACGCCGGAGGAGTCGCGGCGCGGGTCCGCGGCCGGCAGGTCGATCGGGCTCCCGCTCGCGGCGGCGGCGATCGCCGGGTCGGGCCCGGCCCAGGCCAGCAGCAGGGTGTCCTCGCCCTTCAGGAACCGCTGGCAGCGGACGCCGCCGGTGGCCCGGCCCTTCGCCGGGTACTGCGCGAACGGGGTCACCTTCGCGCTGCCCGGTTCGGTGCCGGGCAGCGCAGCCGAAGAGCCGGCGACGGTGACCACGCTGGAGTCGCTGGCGCCGGTGGCACCGAAGAACACCACCCTGGCGCCCGGGCTCAGCTTGATGCCGGCCATGCCGCCTCCGGACCTGCCCTGCGGGCGGACGCTGCCCGCGCTGAAGTGCAGCAGCTGCGCGTCGGAGGAGATGAACACCAGCTCGACCAGGTCGTGGGTGAGCTCCACCGCGCCGACCACCTCGTCGCCGTCCTCCAGCCGGATGATCTCCCAGGCGTCCTTGTTGAGGATCTCGGGGTTCACCCGCTTCACCACGCCACGCGCGGTGCCCAGCGCCCAGCCGAACGTGTTCCCGCCCAGCGTGCCCAGCGCGAGCGGCCGCTCGCCCGGCTGCAGCTGCAACAGTTCGGCCAGTGGCGACCCGCCCTGCAGGTTGGGCGCCGAAGCGGTCACCGGCACGGACGGCACCTCGATGGCCTGGGCCCGCAGCAGCCGGCCGGCGCTGGTCAGGACGCAGAACCCGCCCCTGGCCGTGGTGCGCACGGCGGAGGTGATCACGTCGTGGGTGGCGCGGGGGCCGGAGGTCGGCAACGGGTCGTCGTTGTCGGTGCGGGCCAGCAGGCCGGCGGAGGAGAGCATCACCCAGCAGGGGTCGTCGGCGATCTCCAGGCTGCCGGCGGCCGCCCGCGCGGTGACCGGGGTGCCGGCCGAGGCCAGCAGGATCGTGCGCCGCGGCGTGCCGTGCGCGCGGGCCACCTCGTCGAGTTCGGCGGCGGTCACCTCCCGCAGCCGCTGGTCGGAGTCGAGGATGCCCTGCAGGTCGGCGATCGCCAGCCACAGCTTCTCCCGCTCGGCCTCGAGCTCGATCGTGGAGAACTTGGTGAGCCGGCGCAGCTGCATGTCCAGGATGTAGTTGGCCTGCACCTCGGTGAGCTCGAACGCGTCCATCAGCCGCGTGCGGGCCTGCCCGGCGTCCTCCGACGATCGGATGATCGCGATCACGTCGTCGATGTCGACGATCGCGAGCAGCAGGCCCTCCACCAGGTGCAGCCGATCCCGGGCCTTGCCCAGCCGGAACGCCGAGCGCCGCCGGATGACCTGGAGCCGGTGCTCGAGGTAGACCTCGAGCAGCCGCTTGAGGCTGAGCGTGCTGGGCTGGCCGTCGACGAGGGCAACGGAGTTGATCGCGAACGAGTCCTCCAGCTTGGTCAGCCGGTACAGCTCCTCCAGCAGCGCGTCGGGGTTGATGCCGTTCTTCACCTCGATGACCAGGCGCAGGCCGTTGGCCAGGTCGGTGAGGTCCTTGATGTCGGCGATCCCGGTGAGCTTCTTTGCGCCCACCAGGTTCTTGACCTGTTCGATGATCCGCTCCGGGCCCACCTGGTAGGGCAGCTCCGTGACCACGATGCCCTTGCGCCGCGGATGCACCTGCTCGACCCGCGCCGACGCCCGCACCCGGAACGAGCCGCGGCCGGTGGCGTAGGCCTCCCGGATGCCGTCCAGCCCGATGATCTTGCCGCCTGCGGGGAAGTCGGGGCCGGGCACGAAGCGCATCAGCTCGTCCACGTCCGCCTCGGGGTGCCACAGCAGGTGCTTCAGCGCCTGCACCACCTCCACCAGGTTGTGCGGTGCGATGTTGGTGGCCATGCCGACCGCGATGCCCGTGGTGCCGTTGACCAGCAGGTTCGGGATCGCCGCCGGCAGCACCACCGGCTCCGACTCCTTGCCGTCGTAGTTCGGCCGGAAGTCGACGGTGTCGGCGTCGATGTCGGCGGTCATCGCCACGGCGGGTGGCGCCATCCGGCACTCGGTGTACCGCATCGCTGCCGGCCCGGAGTCCAGCGAGCCGAAGTTGCCGTGGCCGTCGACGGTCGGCAGCCGCATCGCCCACGGCTGGCCGAGCCGGACCAGGGCGTCGTAGATCGCCGAGTCGCCGTGCGGGTGGTACAGGCCCATCACCTGGCCGACGACCCGGGAGCACTTCACGTGGGAGACGTCGGGACGGATGCGCATCTGGTCCATCGTGTAGAGGATCCTGCGCTGCACGGGCTTCAGCCCGTCCCTGGCGTCGGGCAGGGCGCGGGCGTAGATCACCGAGTAGGCGTACTCGAGGTAACTGGTCTCCATCTCGGTGGAGACGTCCACGTCTAGGATCCGCTCGGCGACGTCCTCATCCACCGGCGGCGGCTTGGCAACCATCTGGTCGGTCTTCTCTTCTCTTTCGGGTTCTAGTGCGGCTCTTCGAGCGCACGCAGTGCTGTGAGCAGGCCCCGCCCGTCCGGTGCGGCCACCCAGGGCAGGTCGCTGGCGGCCTGCTCCTCCTGCTCCTCCGGCAGCACCGAGGTGGTGCCGTGGGCGAGCACCTGCTCGGTGGGGGAGAGCTGGCGGATGGCGATCGCCCACACCCGGTCCGGCGCCACCCTGGCGAACTCGGAGTAGATGGCCGGGTCGTGCTGGCCGTCGTCGCCGACCAGCAGCCACGAGACGTTGGGGAAGTCACGGGTGAGCTGCAGCAGCGTCTCTGACTTGTGGGCCATGCCCGAGCGGAACCAGCCGGTGTTGGTCGGGCCCCAGTCGGTGAGCAGCATCGCCCCGGGTGGGTAGCCGTGGCGCTTGAGGAAGCGGGAGAGGAAGCCGTGGGTGTTCCAAGCCCCGGTGGAGACGTACATCACCGGGGCGCCCGGGTGCCGGGCGAGCATGGCGGCGTAGAAGCGCGCCATACCCGGCACGGCCTGCCGCGCGGACTCGTCCCGGACGAAGGTGTTCCAGGCCGCGATCATCGGCCGCGGCAGCCAGGTCGAGATGATCGTGTCGTCGATGTCGGAGACCAGGCCGAAGGTGACGTCGTCCGCCACCACGTGCACCTCGGCGTGCGCGGCCTTGGAAGTCCGGCTCCGCACCTGGACCTCCTGCCAGCCCGGGGGCAGGTGGTGGTTGCGGATGCGCTGGTCGATGTAGCCGCCGCGGTCGGTGAGGGCCTCCACCGTCACGTCCCCGACGGTGATGGTCACCGCGGCGCGAACGCAGGCCGCGCTGAAGAAGTTCCGGTAGCCGCGGCGCTTGATCAGGTCCTCCGTGGCCTTACCGATGCCGGTGCGCGCCCGCCTGGGCACGAGCACCACCCGGCCGAGTACCCGGATGCTCTCACCCGTGCCGTAGCCGGTGTAGCAGATCACCCGCTCACGCCAGCCGAGCGCCCGCAGCACACCCTCGATCCGGCGGTCGAGGAACTCCTCGATGCGCGCGGCGATGAACGGGCGGGTGCTCACACCGATCACCCTAACGGGGGGTCCGGCAATTACGGCCGAGCGCTGCTGGCGTGGGAGAATGGCGGGATGACTCCACGACCCGCGCTGCGGCTGCCGTCCGGTCTGGCGCAGGAGATCCGCGCCTGCGGCTACTTCCCGGAGCTGGTGGCCGACGCGGTCTCGCTGGCCCTCGGCGCAGAGGAGCCCCTGGCCCACCTGGTGCACCACGAGGCGACCTTCAACCGGGACGAGATCCAACGGCACCTCTCCGTGCTGGTCCTGACCGCCAGCCGGCTGATCGTGGCCCACACCGACGAGAACGACAACCCCGGCGAGCCGGCGCAGGCGCTGACGACCACTGAGGCGCTGGCGCTGCGCCAGGTGAACTCCGTCGCCCTCAGCCAGGTGGTCTCCCACCCGGAGCGCTACGGCGCCAACCGCGCCGAGGTGGCCGAGGCCTGGCTGACGATCAGCTGGGGCACCATGCGCCGAGTCGACCTGGAGCCGGCCGCCTGCGCCGACCCGAACTGCGAGGCCGACCACGGGCTCACCGGCACGATCGCCGGGGACGACCTGACCGTCCGGATCAGCGCGGCGGGGGACGGCGACTCCAAGGTGCAGCAGCTGGTGGCCTTCGGCACGGCGCTGCAGCTCGCCGCCGGCCACCGGGGGTGAGCGCGCCGCTGGTCCCCGGCTACGGCGACTCGACCCTGGCCGACCTCCTGCCCAGCCTGGGCGCGCACCTCGGTGTGCCCGGCGCTGCCGACCGTCTCGGCCTGCCGCCGGCCGATCGCTACCTCGTGGTGCTGGTGGACGGACTGGGCGCTGAGCAGCTGGCGGCCCACGCCGCCGAGGCGCCGTTCATCTCCTCGCTGGGCGGGCGGACGATCACAGCCGGCGTCCCGAGCACGACAGCGACCTCGCTGACCAGCCTCGGCACCGGCCTGCCGCCCGGCGGGCACGGCATCGCCGGCTACTCGTTCTGGTACCCGCCGGAACAGGCCGTGCTGAACACGTTGCGCTGGCCGTCCGGGCTGAGCGGGCTCGACGTACAGCCCCAGCTGACCTACCTGGAGCGACTCGGCAGCGCCGGGGTGCGCACGTCCACGATCGCGCCGGCCCACTTCTCCGGCAGCGGGCTGACCACTGCTGCGCTGCGCGGGCCCGCCTTCCTGCCGGTGCACGACGAGTCCGACTTCGACCGCCGCACCGAGCTGGCCGTGCAGGCCGCAACCGCAGGGGAACGGGCCTTCGGCTACTTCTACGAGCGCCAGCTCGACCATGCCGGGCACGGGCACGGCGTCGGGTCGGCGCAGTGGTGCCACCAGCTGCGGCGCGCGGACTCGCTGGTGGCCCGGCTGCGGGAAGCGTTGCCCCACGACGTGCGGATCGTCGTCACGGGCGATCACGGCATGGTCAACGTGCCGGGCGGCAACCGGCTGGTCGTGGAGGACGAGCCCGAACTGCTGGCCGGGGTGACCGCGCTCGCAGGGGAGGGTCGGCTACGCCAGCTGATGACCCCGCAACCCGACCAGGTTGCGGACCGGTGGCGGTCCCGGCTGGGCGAACGGGCCTGGGTGCGGACCAGGGCGGAGGCGGTGGCCGAGGGCTGGTTCGGCGACGTGCCCGCCCGCCTGGCGCCCCGCTTCGGCGACGTGCTGGTGGCGATGGCGGACGACGGCGCCGTGATGACCCGCACGCTGCCCAAGGAGCTCGGGCTGGTCGGCATGCACGGCTCGCTCACGCCGGCCGAGCTGACGGTGCCGCTGCTGTCCGCCTGAGGGGCAGATCAGGCCTCCTGCCCGCGTCTGCGCAAACGGCGCACGACGAGCCAGCCGACGAAGCCCAGTACCAGTGCCCAGAGGGCGTAGTTGACGTAGCTGGAGTAGCGGTCGACCAGCTGGTACTGGCTGCCCAGGGCCACGCCGAGACCGATCAGCAGGGCGTTCCAGACCGCGCTCCCGGCGACCGTGAACAGCGTGAACGAACCCAGGCTCATCCGGTTCGCGCCCGCCGGCAGGGAGATCAGGCTGCGCACCCCGGGGATCAGTCGCCCGAAGAAGACCGAGGCCCGGCCGTGCCGCTCGAACCACTTCGCCGCCCGCTCGAAGTCCTCCCGGTCGACCAGCGGCAGCTTCGACAACCCGTTCACCGACCGCTCCAGGCCCAGCCGCGCACCCAGCCAGTACAGCACCAGCGCGCCGACGTAGGAGCCGAGGGTTGCGGCCAGGAACACCAGCGGGAGGTTCAGCCGGCCCTGCGAGGTGAGGAAGCCGGCCAGCGGCAGCACCACCTCGCTCGGGATCGGGGGGAAGACCGTCTCCAGCGCCACCAGGACCCCGACGCCCCAGGCGCCGAGTGCTGCGAGCACCGACTCGGCCCAGCCGAGGATGCCGGTCAACTCCAGGGCAACGCTCACGGTGAGCCCTTCCGTAGCGGTCGGTAGGAGCGGCCCATGGTAGGCGCGCGCCCGAAATCGGCGTCCGGCCGCAACATCCGTCCGTGCCCCGGCGGGTCGGCGCTGGGCTGGTCGGCGGTTCTGGCCCGCAGGTGTCGTGGCGGTGCCAGAATTCGGCCGAGGCGAGTGAGCGGAGGGGCGATGCGCACGAGATCAGCCGTGGCCTGCATTGTGGCAGCGGGGGCCGCGTACGCCCTGGCCTACCGCCTCGGGCTGACGTCCGGATCGACGCCGGCCGAGCGGAGCGCTTCGCTTCCGGGAGATGACCTGATCACGGCTCCCACGCTCGTGACCAACCATGCCGGTGACCTGCCGGCGCCACCGGCGGAGGTCTGGCCGTGGCTCACCCAGATGGGGTGGCACCGCGGCGGCTGGTACACCCCCGGTTGGGTGGACCGGCTGCTCTTCCCGGACAACTGGCCCAGCGCCGACCAGCTAGACCCCCGTTACGTGCGCGACCTGAAGCCCGGCGACACGATCCCGGACGGGCCGCCCGGCACGGCCCACTTCGTGGTGGAGCGCGCTGTTGCACCGGAACTGCTCGTACTGCACTCGCGGACCCACCTGCCCGCGGAATGGGGCAAGCGTCTGGGTGCTGAGCTGGACTGGGTCTGGACCTTCAGCCTGCGGCCGACGCCCGGCGGCGGGAGCCGGCTGCTGATCCGCAACCGTGGGTGGGTGCGCCCGAAGTGGCTCGACCTCGCCTACCACGCGGTGATCGTTCCCGCGGACCACATCATGGCCACCGGAATGGTCCGCGGCCTTGGTGCCCGGCTCACAAACTCCCCAGGATCGCGGACCGAACCTGACCGCAAAGGGCAATAGCGTCCGTGGTGAGCGCCCAGAAAGGAACTCTCATGGACTGGAAGATCGAGCTGTTGATGGTGCCGGTGACCGACGTCGACCGGGCGAAGAGGTTCTACGTCGACCAGGTCGGCTTCCACGCCGACCACGACCAGACCGTTCACGAGGGCCTGCGGTTCGTGCAGCTGACCCCGCCCGGGTCGGCCTGCTCGATCGCGATCGGCACCGGCATCACCGACATGGTTCCCGGCTCCCAGCAGGGCATCCAGATGGTGGTTGCCGATGCGGACGCCGCACGCGCCCGACTGGTCGCCAACGGTGTGGACGCCAGCGAAGTGGACGACCAGCCCTGGGGCCGCTTCGTCTACTTCAGCGACCCGGACGGCAACGCCTGGTCGGTGCAGCAGCTGCCCCCGCGCGGGTGAGCGCGCGGGGTGGCGTAGTTCAGTGGCCGACAGCTTCCCCTACCGCGAAGAACGCGACCAGCGCCGTGGTGGCGATGGCGGCGACCAGCAGCAGGGGAGACCGATCGCGCCGGGCGAGGATGGCGAACCACGCGATGACCAGTGAACCGAGGGCCAGGGTTGCGATGACCACCACCACGGCGACGGAGGCCCAGTTCGGCAGCCCCAGCAGCGGGAACACCCACCAGTAGGCCGGGTAGAGCAGCACCGGCAACAAGTAGCCCGAGGGCCACCCGCCCGAGCGTTGTGCGCGGCAGCAGGTCCATCGTCCGCCCCCTCGGCGGGCCAGCCCGCCAGTACCAGCTTCCCACCGGCGCGGGCGCCGCGCAGGCGATTCCGCAACGGCCGCGGTCTCCTCCCGCCACTTCCAAGCGGAGGCAAGGGGCTGGAGTTCGACCTCGTTGTGGTGGTGGGCGCGGAGGTAGCCGAGGGCAGTATTGAGGCCGCGGTGGACCGCTATGTTGCGATGACCCGGGCGACCAGCGAACTCGTGCTGCTCGCCTGAGCCGACTCCGCCGAACCGCGGGGCCGGGCAGTTCCCGGCATGCGGGAGAATGTCGCCCGTGGCTGAACTGACCTTCTTCACCGGGCCGATGGACTGCGGCAAGTCGACGCTGGCGCTCCAGGTCGCCTACACCGAGTCGAGCGCCGGCCGGCAGGGCCGCCTGTTCACCCGGCTCGACCGCTCGGGCGCTGCGGCCATCACATCGAGGATCGGGCTCAGTGCACCGGCCATGGAGATCGGTGACGACTTCGACTTCTGGCGCTACGTCGTCTCGGAGCTGACCGGCGGGCACCGCGTCGACTTCGCGGTGTGCGACGAGGCGCAGTTCTACACCGCGGGCCAGATCGACCAGCTGGCCCGGATCGTCGACGAGTTGCAGATCGACGTGTTCTGCTTCGGGATCCTGACCGACTTCCGCACCGAGCTGTTCCCCGCTTCGCGGCGGCTGGTGGAGCTGTGCGACCGGATGGAGATCCTGCAGGTGCGGCCCCGCTGCTGGTGCGGCGAGCCCGCGACGCACAACGCGCGCACCGTGAACGGCGTGATGGTGACCGAGGGCTCGCAGGTGGTGGTCGGCGACACCCGCGGTGCCGAGGTCTCCTACCAGGTGCTCTGCCGCCGGCACCACCGCCGCCGCGTCACCGCCCAGGTGGCAGCGGTCACCCTCAGCCCCGAGCCGTTGCCGTTCGGCTGAAGCCCGATCAGCGCTTCTTCGGGGAGCCGAACATGATCTCGTCCCAGCTCGGCACCGAGGCCCGCTTGCGCTTGGGCTTCGGCGCCGGTTCCGGCTCGGGGCCTTCCTCCACCAGCGCGGGCTGTTCGGGTTCGGTCACCTCTGCTGCGGGGCCGGCCGCTTCGGCCGATTCGGCTTCCGGCTCGGGCTCGGGCTCGGGCTCGGCCTCCGCTTCCGGGTCGGGCTCGGGTTCGGGCTCGGGTTCAAGCACCGGGCCGACCGAGCGGTCGCGGGCGCGGACCAGGCCGGAGTAGATCTGCACCGAGTCCTCGTCGAAACTGGAGAGCATGTCGTAGAGGACGTCCAGGCCGGAGTCCGAGGACGGCACGATGTCGTAGACGCCGTCGACCTCGGCCAGCTCGCCCTCGGCGAAGGCGTCGTCCACCTCGTCGGAGAGCTCCTCCAGCGGGGCGGTGTCGTCCGGGTCCCTCGGCTCGTCGGCCCGCGGCTGCACCACCCGCACCAGGGCGAGGTCGTCGTTGAGGTCGATGGTGGGCTCGGCCTCCTCCTCCCGGCGGCGCCGTCCCGGCTGTGGGCCGTGGGACGCCGACTGCAGGCCGAGGAGCCAGCGGGCGTCATCGTTGTCCGCCACCGAGAACCGGCCGCTGGCGTCGTAGATGAAGCGGGCGGCCCGGTGCGCCTTCCCCGAGTCGTAGTCGACGGCCACCTGCCAGCGCCGGCCCTCGAGCTTCCAGGCGTCCCAGGTGACCGTCTCCAGGTCGACGCGGCGGGAGGTCAGCCGGTCGGCCACCACCTGGCCGAGCGTGCGGTGCGCGATCGTCTCCCCGCCTCGACGAACGGGATGGCCCTGCGCCTGGCCGGCGATAAACTCCCGCTCGGCGATCACCGGGGCTGCGAACGGCTCGACCCAGTCCACATCCATGCCGGCCGCCCGGGCGACTTCCTGCAGCGGCTCACCCGAACGGATGCGTGCCTGGATCTCGCGGGGGGTCAGCGCGCTGTCCATCTTGATCTCCAGGTGGGTTTGTGGCGGTTGGCGCACCGGGCCCCTGGCATCGCGAGCCCGGTCTCGGTGAGTCATCGCCCCTTCTGAGTTTGTGTCTGCAGGTAACCTACCAAGCCGACCCCCGATCTCTGCGTCAGCCGGGCCGCCGGAGTGGAGCCGGAGGTCACGATCGGGGGAGGAAAACGGGCCCGGATGTGATATGCATTCCTCGCACGAACTGGCCCCCACAGCCGCCAAACACGCGGGCACCCGCGGAACGGAGATTGATCAGCAGTCATGGCGACCGACTACGACGCTCCTCGCAAGACCGACGAAGAGAGTGAAGACTCGATCGAGGAGCTGAAGACCCGTCGGAACGACAAGAACTCGGGCAAGGTCGACGAGGACGAGGTGGAGGCGGCCGAGACCTTCGAACTGCCCGGCGCCGACCTCTCCCACGAGGAACTCACCGTCCGGGTCCTGCCGCGGCAGGCCGACGAGTTCACCTGCGCCTCGTGCTTCCTCGTGAAGCACCGCAGCCAGATCGCCGAGGTGCGCAACGGCCTCACCTACTGCGTCGACTGCGCCGGCTGACCCCGGCCGGTCCTGCCGGAACCACGCCTGCTCAGATGCGCAGGCTGGTCTTGTTGAACCTCGGCGCCGGCGTGCCCATCACCCGGGTCCACTGGTTGGCCGCGAACCGGTTCACCAGCAGTTGCGCCAGCCCGATCCCGACGCCGCTGGCGATAGCCCAGGTGAGGGCGCTGCGCAGCGGCACCTCCGGGTCGTTCGGCTCCGGCGGGGCGTCGCCGGTGGCGAGCTGCCACACGTTGTTGACCGCCTTGGCGGCCAGCACGGTGGTCAGCGCCCCGACCGCGCCTGCATAGAGGTTCCAGAGCAACTTCTGCGAAACGTTCACGTTGTCCTCCTTGGCTTTCATCCTCCCAATGCCCACTAGCGTGGGGCAATGAACTACCGCGAGCGGCTCGGCGTGCCGGGCTCCTGGTGGGTGATCGGGATGTTCTTCGCGGTCACCTTCGTGACAGCCGTCGGCTTCTACGCCGGCCCAGCCGTCGCTGCGGCGGCCGGCCTGCTCACCGCCGCGGCCGTGGCTGCTGCCCTGCTGTGGTACGGGCGGGTGGTGGTGGCGGCAGACGAAGCAGGCCTGCACGCGGGGGAGTCGCTGCTGGAGTGGGCCTACGTCGGAGAGGTGAAGGTGCTGGATCGCGCCGGCACCCGGCACCGGCTCGGTTCCGGCGCGGACCACGCCGCCTGGCTGGTGGTGCGCGGGTTCGTCCCGACAGCCCTCGAGGTGGAGGTGGCCGACCCTGCGGACCCGCACCCGTACTGGGTGGTCTCGACCCGCAGGCCGGCGGAATTCGCCGCGGCCGTCGAACGCCTGCGGTCCATCTCGTCGGCAGGCCGGTGACCCCGCCGCGGGCTAGACTGCCGCAATGACCTCGGCCAGCCCGGAACGGGTGCGGGTCGGCCTCACCAGGCTCGACCCGGGCGTGCCCGTACCCCGGTACGCGCACCCCGGGGACGCGGGTGCCGACCTGGCCATCGCCGAGGACTGCGAGCTCGCGCCGGGCGAACGCCGGCTGGTCGGCACCGGCCTGGCGATCGCACTTCCAGAGGGCTGGGCTGCGTTCGTCCACCCGCGCTCGGGGCTGGCCGCCCGCTCCGGGCTGACCATCGTCAACGCCCCCGGCACGGTCGACTCCGGCTACCGCGGAGAGATCAGGGTCTGCCTGCTGAACACCGACGCCAGGGCGCCCATCCGGCTCGCCAGGGGCGACCTGATCGCCCAGCTCGTGGTGCAGCGGGTGGCGCAGGCGCAGTTCGAGTTGCTCGAGGACCTGCCGCCCACCTCCCGCGGCCGCGACGGGCACGGTTCCACCGGCGGCGTGGCCGAATGGGCGGCGGCAGCCACACAGGACAAACCAACAACAGGGGTGAAGAAGTGATCTTTGGGCGCAAGCGCAAGCCCGGCAACGACCCGGTGGACACCGAGGAGGAGGCGCTGGAGATCGTCGGCGAGGATGCCGATCGGGACGAGTCGGACGCCCCCGCAGCGGAGCCGGCCGCGTCCGACGACGTCGAAGCGCACGACCTCGACGAGGAAGAGCTGGACGAGGACGAGCTCGCCGCCGCAGAGGCCGAGGTGGCCGGGGACGGCGGGGACGCGGTCGACTGGCGCGCCGACGGCCCGTTCGATGCCGAAGAGGTGGACCTGTCCGCCGACGGGGTGACCCGGATCGACCTGGGCGCCCTCGTGGTCACGCCGTGGGACGGGCTGGGGCTGCAGCTGCAGGTGAGCGAGGCCGACCGCCGGGTCCAGGCCGTCACCGCCGTTTGGAAGAACTCCGGGCTGGAGGTGGCGCTGTTCGCAGCCCCGGCCAGCGGCGGGCTGGCCGAGGAACTGCGCGAGGACGTGGTGGAGGAGGCCGAGCAGGCCGGCGGCAACGCCACCCTCGCCGACGGGCCGTTCGGCGTCGAGGTGCGTCGCGTGCTGCCGCAGGAGGGCGCCGGCGGCGAGCAGCTGTTCCACGTCTCCCGCATCTGGTTCGCGGAGGGGCCGCGCTGGCTGTTGCGCGCGACCCTGCTGGGCGAGGCGGCGCTCGGCGATGTCGACGCGCCGGCGGTGGCACCGTTCGTGGAGTTCTTCCGCAACCTCGTGGTGCGCCGCGGCAGCAACCCGATGGTGCCCGGGGAACTCATCCCGCTGAAGCTGCCAGAAGGCGCGGGGGAGGGCTGATGGCCGGCACGAACCCGCTGCTGCGGGCGCTGCGGCGCCTGGGTGCCTCCAACGCCCAGCTGGAGGCGCAGGAGCGGCAGCGGGTGGCCGAGACGGCCGGTGCGCAGCGGATCAGCGAGGTCGGGGACCGGCAGCTGGCCCGGCTGCGGGGCACGATCACGGTGCTGTCGATGAAGCCGCGCAGCGGCACGCCCTGGCTGGAGGCGGAGTTCACCGACGGTTCCGGAACCCTCACCCTGGTCTGGATGGGCCGCAGGGAGATCCCGGGCATCACCGCAGGGCGCCAGCTCGCCGTGACCGGACGGGTGTCCTACGTCGACGGCCAGCGCCGCCTGTACAACCCGCTCTACGAGCTGATCAGCTGAACTCGCTCTGCCGCACCGGCCGGGGCACCAGGTACTGCGCGAGTTCGGCCTCGTAGCCGGGGTCGGCGACGAACAGCAGCTCGTCGTCCGCCTCGAGGGCCGCGTCGCGCTCCGGCGCACGCGCCATTCCGTCGCGGATGATCGTGACCAGCACGGCGTCGCCGGGGAGGTTGAGGTCGGCCACCCTCGTGCCCACCCGTGGAGAGCCGTCGGGCAGCGTCATCTCGACCAGGTTGGCGTGGCCGCCGCGGAAACTGAACAGCCGCACCAGGTCGCCGACCGTCACGGCCTCCTCAACCAGCGCGCACATCAGCCGCGGGGTGGAGACCGCAACGTCGACTCCCCACAGGTCGTCGAACATCCACTCGTTGGAGGGGTGGTTGACCCGTCCGACGGTGCGCGGCACGCCGAACTCGGTCTTGGCCAGCAGCGAGTGCACCAGGTTGGCCTTGTCGTCTCCGGTCGCGGCGATCGCCACGTCGCAGCTGTCGAGGCTGGCCTCCTCGAGGCTGGCGAGCTCACAGGCATCCGCCAGCAGCCACTCGGCCTCCGGGACGCTCTCGGGCTTGATGGCGTTGGGGTCGCGGTCGATCAGCAGGATCTGGTGCCCGTTCGCGATCAGCTCCCGCGCGATCGAGCGCCCGACGTTGCCGGCACCGGCGATGGCTACACGCATCTGAACTACCTTCCTCAGTGGGGCACGGGCGGGCGCCCGAGGATGTCCTCGACGTCCGGCACCTGGTCGTTGGTCACGGCTGCGTAGACCAGGTCGCCGTCCTGGAAGACGGTCTTGTGGGTCGGGACGATGCCGCTGCCGAAGCGCATCAGGAACGGGATCCTCGCCCGGGTCGCCTCCTCCAGGTCGCTGACCTTGCTGCCGACCCACGCGGAGTTGACGTGCACCTCGATCAGCCGGACGCTGCCGGAGGGGTCACGCCACTGGGGCTCGGAGCCTGACGGGAGCAGTCGTCGCAGCACCTGGTCCGCGGCCCAGCGGACGGTGGCGACGCTGGGGATGCCCAGGCGCTCGTAGACCTCGGCGCGACCCTGGTCGTAGATCCTGGCCACGACGTTGTGCACCTCGAAGGTCTCCCGCACCACACGCGCAGCGAGAATGTTGGAGTTGTCACCGCTGGAGACCGCAGCGAAGCCGTCGGCGCGCTCGATCCCGGCCCGCATCAGCACCTGCCGGTCGAAGCCGACGCCCTTCACGGTCTTGCCCTGGAATTCCGGGCCGAGCCGGCGGAAGGCGTCCTGCACGATGTCGATCACCGCCACCGAGTGGCCGCGCCGCTCAAGGGCCCGGGCCAGCGATGCGCCGACGCGCCCGCAGCCCATGATGACGATATGCACGCCGCCTCCACTCCGAGTTGCCGAACCTGTCGGCGATGACCTTATCCGGCCTTGCCGGGCCGACGTCACCGACGCTACACCGGCGCGCGGTTCGCCACAGCCACGACAGGGCATAGGGTTCGTCTACGTGAATGCCACCGACCTGGTGAAGCGACTGCTGGTGGGCCGCAAGCTGGCCAGCGCGCAGCTCGGCGAGACCCTGTTACCGAAGCGGATCGCACTACCCGTGTTCGCCTCCGACGCACTCAGCTCCGTGGCGTACGCGCCGGACGAGATCCTCCTCACCCTCTCCCTCGCCGGAATCGCCGGGATCGCCTACTCGTGGGAGGTGGCACTCGGGGTGGCGGCGATCATGGTGATCGTCGTCATCTCCTACCGCCAGAACGTCCAGGCCTATCCCTCCGGCGGCGGCGACTTCGAGGTGGCCACGGTGAACCTCGGCCCGACCGCCGGCCTCACGGTGGCCAGCGCCCTACTGGTCGACTACGTGCTGACGGTCGCGGTGTCGGTCTCGGCCGGGGTGCAGAACGCCAAGGCCATCTTCCCTTTCATCAGCGGCTCGGAGGGGATCTGGGCGGCCGGGCTGATCCTGGTGCTGATGGCGCTGAACCTGCGCGGGGTGCGGGAGTCGGGCACCTTCTTCGCCGTCCCGACCTATGCCTTCATGCTGGGCGTGCTCACCATGATCGCCTGGGGCCTGTTCCGGATCGTGGTGCTCGGGGAGGAGTTGACCGCGCCGACCGCCGGCTTCACCGTCGTGGGGTCGCCGGACTACGAGCCGCTGGCCGGACTTGCCTTCGTGATCCTGATGGCCCGGGCGTTCTCGTCCGGGTGCGCCGCCCTGACCGGCGTGGAGGCGATCTCGAACGGCGTGCCGTCGTTCCGCGAGCCGAAGGGACGCAACGCAGCCACCACCCTTGGGCTGCTCGGCGCCACCTCGCTGTCGATGCTCGCCGGCATCATCCTGTTGTCCAACCTGACCGGCCTCAAAATCGTTGATCCCGACGGGCACTCCCACTTCGTGGACGCCTCCGGGGTGCAGGTGGAGTACCACACCACGGCGATGGGCCAGCTGGCAGAGACGATCTTCGGTGCGCCGTCCTTCGGCTTCTACTTCGTCGTCGGCGCCACGCTGGTGATCCTGTTCCTGGCCGCCAACACAGCGTTCAACGGCTTCCCGGTGCTCGGCTCGATCCTCGCCAAGGACGGCTTCCTGCCCCGCGCGCTGCACACCCGCGGCGACCGGCTGGCCTTCTCCAACGGGATCGTGTTCCTCGCGGTGGCCGCCTCCGGTCTCGTCCTGGCCTTCAACGCCAGCGTCACGGCCCTGATCCAGCTCTACGTCGTCGGCGTCTTCGTCTCCTTCACGGTCAGCCAGTTCGGGATGACCAAGCACTGGACCCGGCACCTGGCGACGGAGAAGGACCCGGCGGCGCGGGCGAGGATGCAGCGCTCCCGGGTAATCAACTACCTGGGCCTCACCGGCACCGGCGTAGTGCTGGTGATCGTGCTGGTCTCCAAGTTCATCTACGGGGCGTACCTGGCGGTCCTTGCGATGATCGCGGTCTTCATCCTGATGCGGGCGATCCGCCGGCACTACGACAAGGTGGCAAGGGAGACTGCCGTCGGTCCGGTCGACGCCCGGCTGCTGCCCAGCCGCGTGCGCGCCGTGATCATGGTGCAGGAGGTGAACAAGCCGACGATGCGGGCGGTGAACTTCGCCCGCGCCACCCGCGCCAGCAGCATCGAGGCGGTCACGGTGTCGGTGGACGATGCCGAGACCCGCGCGATCGTCACCGACTGGGAGGCCCAGCACCTCGAGGTGCCGCTGAAGGTGATCGCCTCGCCCTATCGGGAGGTCACCGGGCCGTTCCTCAACTACGTCAAGGGCATCCGCTCCGACAACCCGCGGGACGTCGTCTGCGTCTACATCCCCGAGTACATCGTCGGGCACTGGTGGGAGCAGCTGCTGCACAACCAGACCGGCCTCATCCTCAAGGCCCGGCTGAACTTCCTCCAGGGCGTCATGGTCACGTCCGTGCCGTACCAGCTGGCCTCCTCCAGGTACGCGTTCGACCGCGCCCAGCGCAACACCGCGGCGGCCTGGCGCCGGCCAGGCACCGGCCAGGTGCGGGTCGGCACCCGGCGTGAGCCCGGCGCGGACGAGTGAGCCTCGGGCTCGCGGTCGGTGAGCTGCTGGCCGGGGTGGAAGTGGGGCCGGTTGCGCACGGCGGCCATTTCGTGGCCCGGCACGACGGACGGGTGGTGTTCGTGCGCCACGCGCTGACCGGGGAGCTGGTCGACGTCCGGATCACCGAGGTCGACCGGCGCTTCGCCCGGGGCGACGCCGTCGCGGTGCACCGGGCCAGCCCGCACCGGGTGCTGTCGCCCTGCCCGGTCGCCGGTCGCTGTGGCGGCTGCGACTTCCAGCACGTCGAGCCTGCCCACGCGCGCGAACTGAAGCGGCGGGTGGTGGCCGAACTGCTGCAGCACCTGGGCGACTACGAGTTCACCGGGGAGGTGGCCGAGGTGCCACCGTCCCCGCTGGGCTGGCGGCAGCGAATGCGCTACCACCACGATCCCGCGGGCGCGCCCGGGCTGCTCGCGCACCGCTCTGCCGAAGTGGTGCCCCTGCCGGAGACCGGCTGCCTGATCGCCGACCCCCGGATCGCCCACCCGCCCGCTACCCCCGGCGGTCAGGGCGAACTGCTGGCGGTGGCCGCCGGCCCGGACACGCGCTTCGTCCCGCCGGCGACAGCCGGGGAGACCGTGACCGAGGTGGTGGGGGAGCGCAGCTACCGGGTGTCGACCACGGGCTTCTGGCAACCGCACGCCCGCGCGCCGGAGGTGTTGGTGGAACATGTGCTGGCCGGGCTCGCGCCGCGCCACGGCGAGACCGCGCTCGACCTGTACTGCGGGGTCGGCCTGTTCGCCGGTGCGCTCGCTGCGGCCGGGGCCACGGTCTGGGGCATCGAGGGCGACCGGCGGGCCGTTGAGCTGGCGCGGCAGAACGTGCCGGGGGCGGAGTTCCACGCCGGCGACGTCGGCGCGCGGCTCGGGCGCCTGCCGGCACGGGCCGACCTGGTGGTGCTGGACCCGCCGCGCAGCGGGGCGGGGGGAAGGGTGGTGCGGGCGGTCGCAGCAAGGCGCCCGCGCGCGATCGCCTACGTCGCCTGTGACCCGGCGGCCCTCGGACGGGACCTCCGCACCGCGAGGGACGCCGGCTACGCACCGGTGGCGGTGAGCGCCCACGACCTGTTCCCGATGACGCACCACGTGGAGTGCGTGGCTATTCTGGAACGGTCATGACCCCCACTTCCCAGGCCATCCGCCCGCGCACCCGACCCGAGGCGAAGTGCCCGCTCCGTCCGGCCGAGACCTGCAACCTCTGCCAGCTGGACGTGACCGGCCCGCAGGACTGCGGGCTGGTGTACCTGGTCATGTCGGATCCGGACCAGCGGCTGGAGTGGGGCGAGCGGCGCCGGGCCGCGCGCTGAGCAGGCGCTGCGTCGGCTGGCCTGATCCGGTACGGTGGGATAATATCTCGACATCAAGATATCTCCGGCGGCCACAGGAGGACCGATGAGCATCGACAGCTACTCCGCAGCAGACCAACTGACGGTCGCCGGGAAGACCTACCAGATCTTCCGCGTGGATGCGGTGGACGGTGCTGCGACCCTGCCGTTCAGCCTCAAGGTGCTGCTGGAGAACCTGCTGCGCACGGAGGACGGCGCGAACATCACCGCGGCCGACATCGCCGCGCTCGGGGCCTGGGACCCGACGGCGGAGCCCAGCAAGGAGATCCAGTTCACCCCGGCCCGGGTGATCATGCAGGACTTCACCGGCGTCCCCTGCGTCGTGGACCTGGCCACGATGCGCGAGGCCATCGCCGAGCTGGGTGGCGACCCGGCCAAGGTGAACCCGTTGTCGCCGGCGGAGATGGTGATCGACCACTCCGTCGTCGCCGACCTGTTCGGCACCCCGGACGCCTTCACCCGCAACGTCGAGCTCGAGTACCAGCGCAACCGCGAGCGCTACCAGTTCCTGCGCTGGGGCCAGACCGCCTTCGACGACTTCGTGGTGGTCCCGCCCGGCACCGGTATCGTGCACCAGGTCAACATCGAGCACCTGGCCCGCGTGGTGTTCGCCCGCGAGGTCCCCTCGACAGGCTCGGCGCAGGGGGAGCGTGTCCTGCAGGCCTATCCCGACACCTGTGTCGGCACCGACTCCCACACCACGATGGTCAACGGCCTCGGCGTGGTCGGCTGGGGCGTGGGCGGCATCGAGGCGGAGGCGGCGATGCTCGGCCAGCCGGTCAGCATGCTGATCCCGCGGGTGGTCGGGTTCAAGCTGTCCGGCAAGCTGCCCGAGGGCACCACGGCAACCGACCTCGTGCTGACCATCACCGAGATGCTGCGCCAGCACAAGGTGGTGGGCAAGTTCGTCGAGTTCTACGGCTCCGGCGTGGCCGAGGTGCCGTTGGCCAACCGGGCGACGATCGGCAACATGAGCCCCGAGTACGGGTCGACCATCGCGATCTTCCCGATTGACGACAAGACCATCGACTACCTGCGCCTCACCGGCCGCAGCGCTGAGCAGCTCGAGCTGGTGGAGGCCTACGCGCGCACCCAGGGGCTGTGGCACGACCCGGCGGCGGAGCCACGCTACTCGGAGTGCCTGGAGCTCGACCTCGGCGACGTGGTGCCGAGCATCGCCGGGCCGAAGCGGCCCCAGGACCGGGTGGAACTGGCCAAGGCCAAGGCCGGCTTCAACGAGGCGCTGCGCGACTACGTCGACGACAAGGTCGACGCCACCGTTGAGTTCAGCGGCTACGACGAGTCGGTCGCAGAGAGCTTCCCTGCCTCCGACGCGCCGTCCCACAGCGGCCAGAACCACTCGGCCGAGCCGCACAACTACGGCGAGTCGGGCGCGCCGGTGACCGACCGGCCGTCCCGGCCGACGCCGGTCACGCTGGCCGACGGCACGAGCTTCACCCTCGACCACGGCGCGGTCACGATCGCTGCGATCACCTCCTGCACCAACACCTCGAACCCGAGCGTGATGATCGGGGCCGCCCTGGTGGCCAAGAAGGCAGTGGAGGCGGGGCTGGAGCGCAAGCCGTGGGTGAAGACCTCGCTGGCACCGGGCTCCAAGGTGGTCACCGACTACTACGAGCGGTCCGGGCTCACCGAGTACCTCAACGCGCTCGACTTCGACCTGGTGGGCTACGGCTGCACCACCTGCATCGGCAACTCCGGCCCCCTCATCCCCGAGGTCTCCCAGGCCGTCAACGATGCCGACCTTGCGGTCACGGCAGTGCTCAGCGGCAACCGGAACTTCGAGGGCCGGATCAACCCGGACGTGAAGATGAATTACCTGGCCAGCCCGCCCCTCGTGGTCGCCTACGCGCTGGCCGGACGGATGGACATCGACCTGACCACCGAGCCGCTGGGCACCGGCAGGGACGGCAACGAGGTGTACCTGCGCGACATCTGGCCGAGCCAGGCCGAGGTGGACGAGGTGATCAACTCCTCGATCTCCGCCGACATGTTCACCTCGCGCTACGCGGACGTGTTCGCGGGCGACGACACCTGGCGTTCGCTCCCCACTCCCACCGGCGACACGTTCGCCTGGGATCCCGACTCCACCTACGTGCGCAAGCCGCCGTACTTCGAGGACATGCCGGCGGAGCCGCAGCCGGTTGCCGAGGTCACCGGTGCGCGGGTGCTGCTGAAGCTGGGCGACTCGGTGACGACCGACCACATCTCCCCGGCCGGCTCGATCAAGGCGGACAGCCCAGCCGGCAAATACCTCAGCGAGCACGGCGTGGAACGCAAGGACTTCAACTCCTACGGGTCGCGGCGCGGCAACCACGAGGTGATGATCCGTGGCACTTTCGCCAACATCCGGCTGCGGAACCAGCTCGCCCCGGGCACCGAGGGCGGCTTCACGCGCGACTTCACCCTCGAGGACCCTTCGACAGGCGAACCGGGGCCGGTGGCGACCGTCTACGACGCGGCGGTGAACTACGCCGCGGCCGGCACCCCGCTGGTGGTGCTGGCGGGCAAGGAGTACGGGTCGGGCTCCTCGCGGGACTGGGCGGCGAAGGGCACGGCGCTGCTCGGGGTGAAGGTCGTGATCGCGGAGAGCTACGAGCGCATCCACCGCTCGAACCTGATCGGCATGGGCGTGCTGCCGCTGCAGTTCCCGGAGGGCCGGAACGCCGACTCCCTCGGCCTCACCGGCACGGAGACCTTCAGCTTCACCGGCATCACGGCACTAAATGACGGCACGACCCCGGCCACGGTGCGGGTGGAGGCCACGGGGGCGGGTGAGCCGATCGTGTTCGATGCAATCGTGCGCATCGACACCCCTGGGGAGGCCGACTACTACCGCCACGGCGGGATCATGCAGTACGTGTTGCGCTCGCTGCTGAACCGCTGATGGCAAAGCGGCGCGCCGACCGCCGACCGCTACCGCAGCAGGCTCCGCCGGAGCTGATGCCGCCCTCGGCGCGGGTGGCCTGGGCCTACCTGGCTGGCCTCCTCGCGCTCGTGGGCGCGGGGTTGCTGGTCGTGCTGGCCAACCAGGTGTTCCCGGCGCTGGTGTGCCCGGCCGGGCCCGACCTGGCCGAGGCGAACCTCAGCTGCCGCCTCGGCCTGGTGATCTGGTCGGGGATCGGCGGGTTCCTGCTCTGCCTCGTCCCGGCCGTCCTGCTACTCAAGCTCGACTGGTGGCTCTGGCTGGCGCTCGCCGCGGGTGCCGGGCTGCTGCTGGCTGCCGATGCCGTGGACCAGTGGTGGTGGTGGTCGCTGGCCGCGGCGCTGCCCGCCGCAGCCGCACTGGTGAGCGCGGACTGGGCGAAGGGCCCTGGCTTCCGCCGCGCCCAGCTCGCCGGCCTGCTCTGCCTGCTCGCCGTGGCGATCGCTGCCCTCGCCTGGTGGTTCCTGCGGGCCTGACCCCCGCTGTCCCCGCGATGCGCGACAATCGAACGCGGGAGCTAATGGGAGGCGTCGATGGCAGAGCGGTCTGGACGGGAGGTGCCGGGGTACGCCCCGCCGGGGTGGCCGGAGGAGGTCCGCCCACCGGGCGCTCCGGACTGGGAGGCGACGGCTGCGGAGTTCCTGTTCGACTGCTGCCCTGCGGACTTCCGGCGCTATCCGGTGCTGCGCCGGCACCCGTTGGTCCTGGCGAGGTTCGCAGCACAGTTCGTCTCCGCCCAGTCCCGGGCGTGCGCCGAAGGGCTGAGCGGCGTCCGCACCAGCCTGATCCCGCACGTGCCGCCACACGTCGTCCAGCAGGCTGCCGAGGCCTGGGCGGAGCAGCAGGCGCTGCTGGTGCGCCGCTCGCGCGAGGTGGGCCTGGTGGAGGCCGCGCTGCGCGGCAAGCTGTTCACCCCGAAGCTCTGACATAGACTCGTGCGGTGCCACTGCTCGATGCGATCAACTGCCCGGCCGACCTGCGCCGGCTGAGCGCGGAGGAACTGCGCGAGCTGGCCGAGGAGATCAGGGCGTTCCTGGTGACCAACGTGAGCCGCACCGGTGGGCACCTCGGCCCGAACCTCGGGGTCGTCGAACTGACGCTCGCGCTGCACCGGGTGTTCGACTCGCCCCGGGACCCGATCATCTTCGACACCGGCCACCAGAGCTACGTCCACAAGATCGTCACCGGGCGCAAGGACCGGTTCGCCACGCTCCGGCAGCCCGGCGGGCTGTCCGGCTACCCGAATCGTGCCGAGTCCGAGCACGACTGGGTGGAGAACTCCCACGCCTCCACCTCCCTCTCCTGGGCCGACGGCCTGGCTAAGGCGTTCCGGCTGCGCGGGGAGGACCGGTTCGTCGTGGCCGTGGTGGGCGACGGAGCCCTCACCGGCGGGATGGCCTGGGAGGCGCTGAACAACATCGCGGTCGCCGAGACCGAGAAGCTGGTGGTGGTCGTCAACGACAACGGCCGCTCCTACACCCCGACCGTGGGCGGGATCGCCACGCAGCTCTCCGTGCTGGGCAAGCAGCTGTCGGCCATCCGCACCGACCGGCGCTACGAACGCATGCTGCAGCGGATCAAGGCCGGCGTGCGCAAGGTGCCGTTCGGCCAGATGGTCTACGGGCTGCTGCACGGGTTCAAGATCGGCGTCAAGGACGTGCTCGCACCCCAAGGCATGTTCGCCGACCTCGGGCTGAAGTACGTCGGCCCGATCAACGGCCACGACATCGAGGCTGTCGAGCTGGCGCTGCAGCAGGCCAGGGGCTTCGGCGGGCCGGTGCTGGTGCACTGCATCACCCAGAAGGGCCGGGGCTTCAAGGCGGCGGAGGAGCACGAGGAGGACCGCTTCCACGCTGTCGGGGTGATCGACGAGGTGACGGGGGAGTCCCTTGCCCAGGGCCCGCGGACCTGGACGGACGCCTTCGGCGACGAGCTGGCCCGGATCGGGGCAACCGACGAGCGCGTGGTCGCGATCACCGCGGCAATGCTGCACCCGACCGGGCTGGACCGGTTCGCCAAGCTGTTTCCCGACCGGACCTTCGATGTCGGCATCGCGGAGCAGCACGCCGTCACGGCGGCGGCGGGCCTGGCCGCCGGGGGGCTGCACCCGGTGGTGGCTGTTTACGCGACGTTCCTGAACCGGGCGTTCGACCAGGTCCTGATGGATGTCGCGCTGCACCGGGCCGGGGTCACGTTCGTGCTCGACCGGGCCGGCGTGACCGGACCGGACGGGCCCAGCCACAACGGCATGTGGGACGCATCGCTGCTGGGCCTGGTGCCCGGCCTGAGGCTGACCGCACCGCGCGACGAGCAGCGGCTGGGAGAGGCGCTGCGGCTGGCGGTCACGATCGATGACGGGCCGACGGTGCTGCGCTACTCCAAGGAGCGCCTGCCGGCACCGCTGCCGGCTGTGGGCCGCAGCGGGGACGTCGATGTGCTCTTCGCCAGCGATCGGCCGCGCGTGCTGGTGGTGGGCTACGGCCAGCTGTGCGGCATGGCCGTGGAGGTTGGCCGACGGCTGGCCCAACAGGGCATCGGTGCCACCGTGGTGGACCCGGTGTGGGCGCTGCCGGTCTCGGCCGACCTGGTCGAGCTGGTGGCCGGCCACGAGCTGGTGCTCACCCTCGAGGACAACGGGCTGGCAGGCGGGCTCGGGTCGCGGCTGTCCCAGGCGGCGCGGGCGGCCGGGGTCGACACCAGGGTGCGCGAGTTCGGCATCGCCCAGGACTTCCTGCCCCAGGGCAACCGGGCGGAGTTGCTCGAGGAACTCGGCCTGACCGAGCAGCAGATCGCCAGGTTCGCCACGGAACTGGTGGCAGCAGAGGAGAACCTCGGGGTCACCACAGCCGGGTGATCACCGGCACCACGAGTTCACGCTGCCACTGCCTCGCGCCGAACCCGGCGAGCCGGGCGTCCACCGAGGCTGCGTCCGTCGTGTCGGGGGAGTCCCACAGCAGGCGCCGCAGGTGGTCGGGCGACAGCAGGTTCTCCACCGGTACCTGAAGGGCTTCCGCAGTCTCGATCAGCGCGGGCCGGACGCGATTGAACCGTGCGTACGACTCCGGCCAGCGCCGCTCCCACGACCGCGGCGGTGGCGGTCCCTCGGGTGCCAGCTGACGCGGCGGGAGTTCGGACTTCTGCAGTGCGGCAGCGCGATCGAGCGCCGCCAGCCACGTGGACTCGTAGCGCGCCGCGAACCGGTTGGTGAACCCACGCACAGCCCGCAGGTCGCTGCGCACCAGCCGCGGGCTGCGCTCGGTCTCCAGGCGCTGCGCCAGCTCGGTGATGGCCCGGTCGGGCACCACCCGGCCCGGGGCACGGTCGTGCTCTGCCGCCAGCTGCTCGCGGGCCAGCCAGAGCTCGCGCACGACCGCCAGGGCGGCCGGGGTCCGCAGCCCGTGCAGCCCAGTCGTCCGACGCCAGGGGTCGCGCCGCGGCACGGGAGGTTCGGCGGCGTGTTCGACCAGGTGGGCGAACTCCTGGGCAGCCCAGTCCAGCTTGCCGGCCTCGTCCAGCCGTTCGATCAGCCATTCGCGCAGGTCGTCCAGCCGCTCCACGTCGAGGGCTGCGTAGGCCAGCCAGTCGACCGGGATCGGCCGGCGGGACCAGTCGGCAGCAGAGTGCTCCTTGAGCAGCGAGACGCCGAGGGCCTGTTCCATCAGCGCGCCGAGGTTCACCCGCGCCAGCCCGAGCAGCCGGGCGGCCAGCTCGGTGTCGAACAGCTGCCGGGGCAGGAACTGCACCTCGGCGAGGCACGGCAGGTCCTGGCTGGCAGCGTGGAGCACCCACTCGGCGTCGGCCAGCTCCGCCGCGAGCGAGCTGAAGTCGGCCCGCGGTGCTCCGGCCTCGAACGCGACCGGGTCGACCAGGTAGGTGCCGGCACCGGCACGGCGCAGCTGGATCAGGTAGGCCTTCGCCGAGTAGCGGTAGCCGTGCGCGCGCTCGGTGTCGATGGCCAGCGGCCCCTCGCCGGCCAGCAGTTCGGCCCTGGCAGCTGCGAGCCCCTCCGCGGTGTCGATCACCGGCGGGATGCCGTCGACGGGCACCGCCAGGACGGGGTAGGCCTCCTGGGACTCGGTAGCGGTCACCGCAGCCACGTTCCCGAACGGCGCGGTGCGATGGGCACGACGCCGTCGGGCAGTGGCGGCAGCCCGGCGGAGAGGCACAGCAGTTCGGACCAGGCGCGCAGGTGCCGCACGACGTCGTCCCCGGAGCTGACGATCGGGGTCCAGGAGGCGCGCAGCTCCACCTCGGCCCGGGGCGGGTCGGTGGCGATGCCGCCGAAGGACCGGCTGGACACGGCGGTCACCGTGCCGCTGGGTGCCCCGTACCTGGCCTGGTTGCGGTCGAGCGCGTCCAGCAGCCACGACCAGCCGACCTCGCTGAGGAGCGGGTCGGACACCATCTCCGGGTCGACGTCGGAGCGCGCGTAGGTGACGCAGCGGAAGTCGCCGTCCCAGGACGCGCTGCCGGCCGGATCGTGCAGCAGTACCAGGCGTCCGTTGCCCAGCTCGGTCTCGTTGAGTTCCACCTCCGCGCTGATCGCGACGGCGAACGGGGCGATCTTGGCCGGGGCCGGGATCTCCTCCACCTTGAGCTCGGGGCGCCAGGCCATGCCAAGGATCGCCTGCACGGCTGTCTCGAACAGCGGAGGCATGCTGGGTTCGCGCCTGGCGGCCACGTGCGAAGCGTACTTCCTGGCGTTCCGGCCCGGGCCTTGGCGCGCCGTCAGCCGGCCGGTTCGAAGGTCAGGCTGACCGAGTTGATGCACCAGCGCTGGTCGGTGGGGGTGTCGTAGCCCTCACCCTCGAAGACGTGGCCCAGGTGGGAGTCGCAGGCGGCGCAACGCACCTCGGTGCGCGCCGGCCCCGGCAGGCTGCGGTCCTCGAGCAGCCGCACCCGGTCGGCCGCGGCGGAGGTGTAGAACGACGGCCAACCGCAGTGGGAGGCGAACTTGTGTTCGCTGCGGAACAGCTCGGTGCCACAGGCCCGGCAGCGGTACACGCCGACGCCGGTGTGGTCGGTGTACTCGCCGGTGAACGGGGCCTCCGTGCCGGCCTCCCGCAGCACCCGGTACTCCAGCGGGGTGAGCTGGGCTCGCCACTCCTCCGGGGTCTTGATCACCTTCAGTTCCATCTCGGCCTTCCCAGTAGGCAGTTTGTGCGCTTCACCGCTGGTCCACGATAGGCCGTCCGGGCAAGGCCGTACCCTTTCGGCATGGCGGTGCCGGCTACCGAGATCGAGGTCGACGGCCGCGTGGTGCGCGTGTCCAACCCCGACAAGCCCTACTTCGCGGAGCTGGGCCTGACCAAGCTCGACGTCGTGGAGTACTTCCGCAGTGTCGGACCCGGCATCCTGGCCGCGCTGCGCGACCGTCCGACCGCGATGGAGCGCTGGCCCGGAGGGGTGCGCGAGGACGTGGTGGTGGCCACCCGGGCCGACGGCAGGGGAGAGGCGTTCTACCAGAAGCGCGCCCCGGCCAACACGCCGGACTGGGTGCAGACGGCGGAGGTGACGTTCCCTTCGGGCCGCAGGGCTGTCGAGGTGGCTCCGGCCGACGTGGCCACGATCCTCTGGATGGTGAACCTTGGCACCGTCCGGTTCCACCCGTGGCCGGTCCGCGCAGCTGCGCCGGACGCTGTGGACCAGCTGCGCATCGACCTCGATCCCCAGCCGGGAGTGGACTTTGCCACTGCTGTGACGGCCGCCCTGGAGCTGCGCGAGGTGCTCACGGCTGCCGGCCTCACCGGCTTCTGCAAGACCAGCGGAGGGCGCGGCGTGCACGTGTTCGCCCCGATCGAGCCCGCGGACTTCATCGAGGCCAGGCACGCCACGATCGCCGTCGGCCGCGAGCTGGCGCGGCGACTGCCAGAGCAGGTCACGGTGAACTGGTGGAAGGAGGAGCGCGGCGAGCGGGTGTTCGTCGACTTCAACCAGATGGCTCGCGACCGGCTGATGACCTCCGCCTACTCGATCCGCCCGACCCCGCGCGGGCTGGTCTCGGCCCCGCTGGAATGGGCGGAGCTGACCGAGGTCTCCCCGTCCGACTTCAGCGTGGTCACCATGCCGGCCCGGTTCGGCGAGCGCGGCGACCCGTGGGCGGCCCTGGACCACACCACGCCGGGGTCGCTCGCCACCGCGCTGGAGTGGTACGCGAGGGACGAGGCGGACGGGGAGGGTGAGCTGCCGTACCCGCCGGAGTACCCGAAGATGCCCGGCGAGCCGCCGAGGGTGCAGCCGTCGAAGAAGAACCCGGCGAACTGGGAGTGAGCGGCCGGCGGTTCAGGCGTTGCCGGCCAGCACCTCGGCCAGGTCGTAGCTGACCACCTCTTCGAGCTGTTCGAAGGTGCACGATTCGGGTTCGCGGTCTGGGCGCCAACGGCGGAACTGCGCGGTGTGCCGGAACCGGGGGCCTTCCATGTGCTCGTAACCGACGGTGCAGACCAGCATCGGCCAGATCAGGTTCGTCTGCTTGATCTCGGTGCTCCAGCGGCTGATCGCGCCGGGGCGGCGCGCTTCGCCGGCCATCGCGCTCCAGGGGTGCTCGGACTCCCCCGGGGGCAGGGTCACGGGCGCGAACTGCTCGGCCAGTTCGGCCCTGCGGGCCTCGGGGAACGCAGCGGCGACACCAACGAAGTGCAGCGTGCCGGTGTCGTCGTACAGGCCGAGCTGCAGTGACCCGAGCAGGGGCCGCTCCGGGGTGGAGTTCTTGTGCAGCCGGTAGCCGGCCACCACCACGTCGGCCTCGCGGGCGTGCTTCACCTTGACCATGGCGCGCTTGCCTGGCAGGTAGGGCCCGTCGAGGGCCTTGGCCACCACGCCGTCCAGGCCGGCGCCCTCGAAGCGTTCGAACCAGAGCCGGGCGGTGTCGAGGTCCTCGGTGACCGGCGTCAGGTGGACCGGCGCCTCGCTGTGCTGGAGCGCCCGCTCCAGCAACTCGCGCCGCTGCCGGAAGGGGCGCTCCAGCAGGACGGTGTCGTCCAGGGCCAGCAGGTCCCAGCAGACCAGGGACGCCGGCACGGTGGCGGCGAGCATGTCGATGCGGCTCTGCGCCGGGTGGATCCGCTCGGTGAGCCTGACGAAGTCCAGCCGGTCACCCTGCACGACTACCAGCTCGCCGTCCAGCACGCACCGGGGTGGGGTGTTGGCCAGCACGGCCTGGACCACCTCGGGGAAGTACTGGGACAGGTCGCGGCCGTTGCGGCTGATCAGGCCGACCTCGTCGTTGTCGCGGAAGACCAGGCAGCGGAAGCCGTCCCACTTCGGCTCGTACGCCATTCCTGGCGGGATCGTCGCCTGGGAGCGGGCCAGCATCGGCTCCAGCGGCGGGCGCAGCGGTAAGGACATTCGCCCATCTTGGCACCATCCGCTGGACGCACGGTCCAGACTGGGGCAATGAGTTCAGCCGATTCGAAGAAGCGTGAACCGCTGTCGCAGTTGCTCCGGGTGCCGCGGGGCCCGGTGAGCCTTGCCGACCTGGATGCGGATGCCACCCCGGGCTACCCCGGCAAGGGCAAGGAGGACGCGGACGAGCAGCGGCTGGCCCTTGCGCCGGAGCTGTCCGACCTGCAGGAGATGCTCTTCGCAGCCGGCCGCAGCCAGCCCGAGACTGCGCCGCGCGTGCTGGTGGTGCTGCAGGGCATGGACACCTCGGGCAAGGGCGGGGTGATCCGGCACGCGATCGGCCTGGTCGACCCGCAGGGAGTGGACCTGACGGCGTTCAAGGCACCCACGGAGGAGGAGCGCCGGCACCACTACCTGTGGCGCATCCGCAACGCGCTGCCGGGGCCGGGCAAGATCGGCATCTTCGACCGCTCCCACTACGAGGACGTGCTGGTCGTGCGGGTGGAGAACCTCGTGCCGCAGGACGTCTGGAGCCGGCGCTACGACGAGATCAACGAGTTCGAGACCGAACTGGTCGGCAGCGGCGTCAAGCTGGTGAAGTGCATGCTGAACATCACGGCGGACGAGCAGAAGGAGCGCCTGGCCGAGCGCCTGGCTGATCCGACCAAGCACTGGAAGTACAACCCCGGTGACGTCGACGCCCGCGCGAAGTGGCCGGACTACATGGAGGCGTACGCCGCGGCGCTGGAGCACTGCAACACGGAGGCGGGACCCTGGTACGTGATCCCTTCCAACAAGAAGTGGTACCGGAACTGGGCGGTGGCCGAGTTGCTGCGCGAGACCCTCGCCGGAATGGGGCTGGCCTGGCCGACGGCGGACTTCGACGTGGCCACCGAGCAGCGCCGGGTGGCGGAGAGCTAGGCGGTCAGGCGCTGACGACGCTGAGGTGCGGGACAGGCTCGACCAGCTCGTCAGCGCCGAAGTCGAGCAGGTCCATGGCGGCGAAGGCGTAGCGCGCCAGCACCAGGTCGAGCACCTCGCGGGCCGCACCGATCGGGTCGCTCACCGAGACCGCCCCGTAGCGGTAGGCCAGGTCGGACTGGGCGTGGTAGGCCTCGTCCGCGCTGAGGAAGAACGAGCCGACGGCGATGTGCCGACGCCCCTGGGACCTGAGGCCCATGATGGCCTGCGCCACGGAGGGGCCGGAGTCGTCCGCGACGGCGGTGAGGCAGGGGAGGCGGTGGTGGGTGGACCACTGCCGGGCGCGGCGGGCCAGCAGGGCGCTGCCGCGAACGTCGCCCGCACAGCCTGCCGACAGCACCAGGCCGTCGAGCTCGAGGCAGCGGGCCTGGCTGAGCGCGCTGCGCAGCCGCTGGTCGAGGATGGTCAGCAGGCTGATCTCCGGCCCGATCGGACGGGAGAGGGTGAAGCGAAGGTTGGGATAGTTGGTGCGGGAGCGGAGCAGCAGTTCGGTCATCGCCGGGTCGCACTCGACGGCGTGGGTGATCTGGAGCGGCACCAGCACGACCTCGGTCACGCCGGCGGCGGCGAGCTGGTCGATCACCTGGTTGGCGGTGGGCGGACTGGCCTGGAGGAATGCGCCGTGGACCGTCATCTCCGGACGCATCTGTTGCAGGCCGGAACGCAACTGGTGGGTCACCTGCGCCACCATGGGGTCGGAGCTGCCGCGGGCCACCATCACAAGGGCTGGGGCGGTCATGGGCGTGCCTTCCTGTCCGAAGGAGCCGGCTCCGTTGCCGTGTTTCTTAGCAGAACCTTTGCGGTTATCAAGCCACGACGCAATTCTGCTTACCGCATGTCGAGACGGTTGCCCAAATGCTGAGATCAGCCCTCGAAATCAACAGTGATAGCGGCAACAGCCGCCCGAGGTGGGCGATCTCGTATCGCATTCCGGGATCGGGTTGTTCTACAACTGAGATCCGGCTGAGAGAGCGGTGGGCGATACTGGGTTCGAACCAGTGACCTCTTCGGTGTGAACGAAGCGCGCTACCACTGCGCCAATCGCCCGCGGTGACCAACCATAGCCGAGAGGCAGCGGGGCCGTCACATCGAGCTACTAGGGTCTGGCGGTAGGGACAAGGAGACCGGGTGGACACTGGCTTGCGGGGTACTTCCGCCGCTGCCGACGACCCCGCCGACACCCGCCCCGGACGGGCTCTGGCCGTGCCGGTGGGGCTCGGGATGGCCAACGTCGGGTTCCACGTCGCGAGCATCGGAGTGGTGCTCGTTGTCCTGGCCGGCGACCTCGGCCTGCCGGTCGCGGAACTGGCCTGGTTCGGCTCCACCTTCGGCGTGGGCCTCATCGTCGTGGCGTGCGCCGGCCCGCTCCTGCTGCGGCTCGGTGCCGCGCGGGTGCTCGCGCTTGCTGCGGCGCTGCTGGGCGCCGGCAGCCTCGCGCTGGCGGTGACGCCGATCGCCGGGTTGGCGTATGCCGCGGCCGCCGTCCAGGGACTTGGGGCGGCCGGGCTCGTGCTGGTGGCCCCACGACTGCTGCGCGGACCGGACGCCGAAGCGAGCCTCACGAAGGTGAACGCTGCGGCGAGCGTGGCGGGGATCAGCGCACCTCTGCTGCTGGGCTGGGCCACGCAGCTGGGGCTCGGCGGGCGGATCCCGCTGCTGCTGATCACCGCGAGCATGGCGGTGCTGGTGGTGTTGGCCCTGCGGCTCAACCCCGCGGACACCGCGGCGGCGTCTCCGAAGGCTGCGCCGGGCCGGCTGGTGAAGCGACTGGCGCTGAGGCGTTGGCTGACGCTGGTGTGCGCGGTCTCGGTGGAGTTCGCGTTCGTGGTGTGGGGGGTGGCGCGTCTGATCGGTACCGGCCTCGACGTCGGCTGGGCGGCGGTGGTGGGTGCAGCCTTCCAGGCCGGGATGGCGCTGGGGCGGCTGGTGGGGGCTCAGCTGATCGCCCGGCTGCCGATGATGCTGGTCGGGTCAGGCCTCACGGCCGGCGGGACGCTGATGGTGGTGCTGTCTGAGGCGTGGCCGGTGGTGGGGGCGGGGCAACTGCTGGCCGGCTTCGGCCTGGCGACCATGTACCCGATCACGCTGGCCCGGCTGATGGCCACGCCCGGGTTGCGTCCGGAGTTCGGCGCATCGCTCGGAGCGCTCGGGTCGGGCACGGCCATCATGGTGACCCCCACCCTGTTGGCCCTGCTGGCCGGCGTGGTCGACCTCCGGCTGGCGTTCCTGGTGGCCCTGCCGATCCTTGGCGCGCTGCTCTGGCTGTACGGCGAGCGCCGTCCCGGAGCGACCTGAGGGGTGCGTGGCCGCCGCGGCGCGCCCGTTTTGCGGGCTGGTCCGGCGCTGGGTTATGGTTGCTCTCGCACTCGGGCCGGGAACGGAACGGGTTGTCTGCGGACGTGGCTCAGTTGGTAGAGCATCACCTTGCCAAGGTGAGGGTCGCGGGTTCGAATCCCGTCGTCCGCTCGGAGAAGGT
>JAEWOI010000031.1 GCA_023460935.1 Actinomycetes bacterium | reverse complement strand
GCCTTGGGCAGGTCGGACAGGTCCGGCAGCAGCGTGTACGGCGTCCCGGTGGCCGCCGCGACGTATCCGAGGTCGACGCCGTGCGGCGTGCCGAAGACCCGCTCGAACGGGTCGCGCACCGCGGCCTGCGGCAGCAGCGAGAAGATCCCGCCGCCGTCGTTGTTGACCACCACGAAGCACACGTCGGGCCGCGGCTCACGGGGCCCGAGGATCAGCCCGTTCTGGTCGTGCAGGAACGTCAGGTCGCCGAGCAGCGCGTACGACGGCCCGTTGTGCGCCAGCGCCGCCCCCATCGCCGTGGACACCAGCCCGTCGATGCCGGACGCGCCCCGGCTGGCCATGAGCCGGATGCCGCGCCGCGGCCGCATCGCCTGGTCGAGGTCGCGGATCGGCATCGAGGAGCCGCAGAACAGCAGCGCCCCGTTGGGCAGCGCGTCCACGAGGTCCCTGGCCAGGCGCGGCTCGCTGAGGCCCGAGGCGTCGAGCACGTCGTCGACGGCCGCCCTGGCGGCCCGGTCGGCGTGCCGCCAGTCGTGCAGCCAGCTGTCGTCGCCGGCCGCGACCGGGATCTCCACGGCCTGGGCGACCTGCGTGGCCGAGCGGGTCGGGTCGGGCCAGCGGCCGAGGTCGGGGGCGACCACGATGTGCTCGCCGGCCCGGCCCAGCCAGGACAGCAGCGGCCGGGACAGCCCGGGGCGGCCGAGCGTGACGACCACGTCGGGCAGGTGGTTGTCGGCGAACTCGGGCGTGCTCAGCAGGTGGTGGTAGGTGGAGACGGCGTGGTCGCCGTAGCGGGCGCCGCCGTTGGGCTCCGACAGCACCGGCCAGCCCGCCATGCCGGCGGCGGCGACGTAGCGGCGCACGTTGGCGGCGCCGTCGCCGACGACGAGCACGCCGCGCCGGGTGGGCGGGATGTGCAGGGCGATCGGCGGGGGCGCGACGCGGGCGCGCACCCAGGGGCCGTTCGCGCCGCCGTCCAGCGGCTCGCACCAGGTGGTGTCGCCGTCGGGGATCAGCGGCTCGCGGAAGGCCAGGTTGAGGTGGACGGGGCCGGGGTCGGACGGGCCGGTGGCGCGCTGGTAGGCGCGGCAGGCGAGCGAGCGCCAGTAGGCGACCTGGCCGGGGCGGTCCTCGGGGGCGCCGACCTCGGCGAACCAGCGTGTCGCCGAGCCGTACATCTTGAGCTGGTCGATGGTCTGGTTGGCGCCGGTGCCGCGCAGCTCGGGCGGCCGGTCGGCGGTGAGCACCAGCAGCGGTACGCCGGACTCGGCCGCCTCGATCACGGCCGGGTGGAAGTTGGCGGTGGCGGTGCCGGAGGAGCAGATGAGTGCCACCGGCCGCTCGCTCCGCTTGGCCAGCCCCAGCGCCAGGTACGACGCCGAACGCTCGTCGATGCGCACGTGCAGCCGCACCCGCGACTCGGCGTGCAGCGCCAGCGCCAGCGGGGCCGAGCGCGAGCCGGGGGCGAGCACCACGTCGGTCAGGCCGCAGCGCACCAGCTCGTCGACGAGCACCGTGGCCAGTGCGGTAGCGGGGTTCAACGTGACGCCTCCTGCATCCGGCGAAGCCACTGGGGAGAATCAATCTCAACTGCCGACAAAAGCTGAAAATTCACCTCGGGGCGGCGGACGGTCAGCTCGCCGTCCACGGGCACCAGCGAGTCGTCCACGACGTCGCCGTCGAGCAGCGCCATCGTGCCGAGTCCGCACGCGTACGGCAGCGACGGCAGCGCCGCCGCCAGCGCCAGCCCCGCCGCGAGCCCCACGGACGTCTCCACCGCGCTGGAGACCACGGCGGGCAGCCCGCACGCCTCCACCACGCGCAGCGCCTCGCGCACCCCGCCGAGCGGCTGCACCTTGACCACCGCCACGTCGGCCGCCTCGGCCGCGCGCACCCGCAGCGGGTCCTCGGCGCGGCGGATCGACTCGTCGGCGGCGATCGGCACGTCGCAGGCCCGCCGGACGGCGGCCAGCTCCTCCAGGGTGGCGCACGGCTGCTCGGCGTACTCCAGGTCGTACTTGTCCAGGCGCCTCAGCCGGGTGACGGCCTCGTCGGCGCTCCACGCGCCGTTGACGTCCACCCGCAGCCGGCCCGACGGCCCGAGCGCGTCGCGCACGGCCTCCACCCTGGCCACGTCGTCGTCGAAGCTCTGACCGCGCTCGGCCACCTTGACCTTGGCCGTGCCGCACCCGGAGCGCCGTACGATCGCGTGCGCCTCCTCGGGGTCGACGGCCGGGACCGTGGCGTTGACGGGGACGCGCTCGCGCACCGGCGCCGGCCAGCCCTCGAAGGCGGACTCGCGGGCGCAGGCGAGCCAGCGGGCGCACTCGCGCGGGCCGTACTCGGGGAACGGGGAGAACTCACCCCATCCGGCCGGGCCGCGCAGCAGCACGCCTTCCCTGACGGTCTGTCCCCGGAACCGTGTCCGCATCGGGATCCTGAAGACCACCGGAGCCTCGGGAGAACGCGCCACGACCCTCCCCCGCTTCCGCTGCGCCTTTGTCCGACCTGTCGCCATTAACCTTACGAGCATGTGGAGGAACCCGTCGCATCCGGACCGCCCGCTGCATGCCATTGTGCAGCCTCCCGGGCCCGCGCTCTTCGCCGCGATCCGCGACGCGCTCGACGGCAGCGGCCCCGCCGTCCTGCCGCTGGCGCCAGGCGGCTCCTCCGCCGCCGCGATCGCCTCGCTGCGTCCCACCCATGCTGACGGTGTACGGCTCGACGGCGGCGAGGGCGTCCCCGAGGACGTCGCCGTGGTGATCGCCACCAGCGGCAGCACCGGCGCGCCCAAGGGCGTCATGCTGTCGGCCACCGCGCTGCGCGCCTCGGCGGCGGCCTCGCTGCGCCGCCTGGAGGCGTCCAAGGGCGAGCGCTGGCTGTGCTGCCTGCCGGTCGCGCACGTCTCAGGGCTGCAGGTGCTGGTCCGCGCGCTGCTGTCGGGCACTGAGCCGATCGTCCACCCGCGCTTCGACCCGCGCGCGGTGCTGGAGTCGGGGGCCGAGCACGTCTCGCTGGTGCCGACGCAGCTCCACCGGCTGGTCGAGCTGGGGGCCGATCTGTCGGTGTTCCGTACGATCCTGCTCGGCGGCGCCGCGCCCCGCCCCGGCCTGCTGGACCAGGCCCGGGACCTCGGCGCTCGGGTCGTGACGTCGTACGGCAGCAGCGAGACCAGCGGCGGCTGCGTGTACGACGGCCTGCCCCTTTACAATGTAGATCTCAAGATCGGCGCGGACGGGCTGATCAGGATCGCCGGTCCCGTGCTGTTCTCCGGCTACCGCTTCGGCGCCCCCGAGGAGCCCTTCGACGGCGGCTGGTTCGTCACCTCCGACCTCGGCGAGCTGTCCGGCGGGCGGCTGCGGGTGCTGGGCCGGGCCGACGACGTCGTCAACACCGGCGGCGAGAAGGTGGTGGCCGGCGCGGTGGCGGCCGTCCTCGGCGAGCATCCCGGGATCGCCGACGTGGCCGTGATCGGCGTACCCGATCCCGAATGGGGCGAACGGGTCACCGCCATCGTCGTACCCGCCGACCCCGACACACCCCTCACGCTTGATCAATTGCGGGCGTACTCCCACGATAGGCTGCCCCCTTACGCCACCCCCCGCGAGCTGCGCCTCGTCGCCGCCCTGCCCCTGCTGCCGAACGGCAAGACCGACCTGGTCAGGCTGAAGGCAGGAACCTGACGGAGTGCCGCTGCGTCATAGTGGGGAGAAGGAGGGAGCCTTCATGGACCAGACCCGCAAGATGTGGGCATCCGCGGCCATCGTCGGCGTCATCGTCGCCGGGGGGATCTCCATCGCGGCGGCCGCCTCGGCGGGCAGGCTCGACCAGGCGGCCGAGGAGACGGGCGCGGTGGTGGAGGGTCAGCCCTCACCCGTGTCCTCCGACGGCGCCGGCGACGGCGTCGTGGTCTCCGAGGAGGTCAACCCCGATCCCGCCAAGGTCTTCGAGTACTGGAGCGACGACCGCATGGAGGGCGCCGAGCCCATGCCCATGCCGGTGGTCACCGAGGGTGGCGTCTTCCACATCACGGAGTGACGGCGGGGGGTTCCCGCGGCCTCGGCGCAATCTGTGCCTTTTCCGGCAGTTCGCCCCCTCGGGAACAAATGGCGGAAATTGGCGTTATTGATACTGGTGCGCCGTGCGGACAGCGAAGCCGCCCCGCCACAACCTGCCTGATCGCTTCTTACTCCGTACGGAGGAGGTGTCCTCATGCCCAGAACCGCCGAGGCGACCCCGCACGCGACTCTCGACCAACTGATCGAACGAGGACGTTACCAGGGTCACCTTTCTCTGGCGGAGCTGCGTGACGCGTTCGCCCAAGCCGGCGTCAGCCCTTCCGAGGGCCGTACGATCCTGCGCGAGCTCTCCGAGGCCGGCGTCAGCCTGGCCGCCGAGAACGAGCCGTCTCTCAGCAAGACCGCCCCCAGCAACACCCGCAAGACCACCGAGCCCGCGTCGGCCGAGGAAGACGCTCCCAAGAAGCCCTCGCCCTCGCGCACAAAGGCTACCGGCCGCAAGCCCGCCAAGGCAAAAACCACCGTGCGCAACGGCGCCGCCAAGAACACCGGCATGAGCACCGGGGGGCCCGTCGACGGCAAGCCGGAGCATGAGGAAGACGTCCCCGACGACATCGTGCTGGACGAGGCCGAGATCGAGCACGAGCAGGCCGACCTGGACGACACCCAGTCGGTCATGGGCGACTCGGTGCACACCTATCTGAAGTCGATCGGCCGCCGCACCCTGCTGACCGCCGCCCAGGAGGTCGAGCTGGCCAGGCGGATCGAGGCCGGCCTGTACGCCGAGTACAAGCTGGAGACCCACCCCGACCTGCCGGCGGACGTCCGTGACGACCTGCACCTGGTGGTGCAGGACGGCCGGCGCGCCAAGGACCACATGCTGGAGGCCAACCTCCGGCTGGTCGTGTCCGTCGCCAAGAAGTACACCGACCGCGGCATGTCGCTTCTCGACGTGGTGCAGGAGGGCAACCTCGGCCTCATCCGGGCCGTGGAGAAGTTCGACTACACCAAGGGCTTCAAGTTCTCCACCTACGCCACCTGGTGGGTGCGCCAGTCGATCTCCCGCGGCATCGCCCAGCAGGGCCGCATCGTCCGCCTCCCGGTGCACGTGGCCGAGCAGGTGAACCAGGTGTCCGCGGTGCGCCGCACCCTGGAGCGCCGCCTCGGCCGCGAGCCGGAGCTGGTGGAGATCGCGGCCGAGCTCGGGGTCGCCGAGGAGCAGGTGATCGACCTGCTGCGCCTCTCGCGGGACCACGTAAGCCTGGACGCGCCGGTGGAGGAGGACGGTGACACCGCGCTGGGCGACCTGCTGGCCCGGGAGATGTCCCCCGGCCCGGACGAGGTCGTGCTGGACGCGGAGGACCGGGCCCGCCTGGACGCCATGCTGGCCAGCCTCGACGAGCGCTCCGCCGACGTGGTGCGCCGGCGCTACGGCCTGCTGGACGGCCGCCAGGCCAAGCTGGCCGACATCGCTGCCATCTGGGGCATCACCGCCGAGCGGGTGCGCCAGATCGAGCGGCACGCTATCTCCAAGCTGCGCGGGGACTCCGAAGCCGCCTGAACCGCTCACCCGGACCCGGAAGGACCCAGGCCACGCCCGTTGGCCTGGGCTCTTCTGCGTTCCGGCTCAGCCGCGCTGCAGGGTGCGGATCAGCCCCTCCTGGGCGCAGGAGGCGACCAGCCGGCCGCCGGCGAAAAGCCTGCCGAAACTGAAGCCGAGGCCGGCCGAGGCGGAGGGCGAGACCTGGTCGTACAGCAACCAGTCGTCAGCCCGCGCCGGACGGTGGAACCACATCGAGTGGTCGATGGAGGCGACCTGCATCCCGGGGCCGCCGAACTCGACCGGGTGCGGCACGGTGCTCACCGCGAGCAGCGTCAAGTCCGAGGCGTAGGCCAGCACGGCCTGGTGCAGCTTGGGGTCGTCCGGCAGCCTGCTCTCCGCACGCACCCAGACCTTCATCGCGGCGTCGCGGTGCCCGGCAGCGCTGAGCGTCGAGGTGTCGGAGGCGAACCTCGTCTCCAGCACTCCCCACTCCTGCCGCCACGCTGCGGCGGCACGGCGGGACCGGGCGCCGAGCACCTCCGACAGCGGGGGGCACTCGTGCGGCGGCGGGATGTCGGCGGGCGTGGCGTCGGCGTGGTCCAACCCCGGCTCGAGCTCGTGGTAGGAGCAGACCATCGAGAAGATCACCCGCTCCACCTGCCGGGCGCCGACCCTGCGGGCGGAGAAGTTGGCCCCGTCCCTGGTCACCTCGACCTCGTAGGTGATCGGCGTACCGGTCACCCCGGCACGAAGGAAGTAGGCACCGAGGGAATGGGCCACTCGGCTGGGCGGCACCGTGTGGTAACCGGCGGTGAGGGCCTGGGCCAGCACCTGGCCGCCGAACACGCGCTGGCGGGCCGAACCGCCGTCCTGGCCGACGAACCGGGTCTCGTCGACCTGCTCCAGCTCGAGGATGCCGATCAGCTCCTCGACGGTCTGCGGCACTCCTTACCGCCGGAAGTCCGGCGGGGGGTCCTGCTCGGCCAGGAACTGCTCGACGGCTGCGCCGATCTCCTCAGCGCTCGGCACGGAGGCCGCGCCGCTGTTGCTCAGCCGGTCGTACTGCTCCTCGAGGGCGGCCACGACGGCAGGGAAGTCGGCGTCGTCGGCGGTCTCCGAGGCGATCGTGGCCAGGTTCGCAGCCGAGCGCTCGGCCAGTTCCGCCATCGGGATCTCCAGGCCTGCGGCCTGCGCGAGCCGGTTCACCACCGCCTCGGTGGCCTGCGGGAAGCCGGCCTGGGCGAGGTAGTGGGGCACATGCGCGACGAACCCCTGGGCGAGCAGACCCGCCTGCCCCGCCTTGAACTCGAGGGTGTGGGAGAAGCTGCCGGGGATCTGCACCCGGTCGATCCACATCGGGTTGCCGGTCACCGTGGCGGGTTCGGTGGCGTGGGCCGTGACCAGCGTCGGCCGGGTGTGCGGCACGGCCATCGGGACGCCGGACACCGTGATCAGCCGCGACACCTCCAGCCGCTCGGCGATCCCCAGCACTGCGGCAGCGGCGCGGTTCCACTGGGTGTCCGGCTCGGGGCCGGTGAACAACAGGAAGGGCTTGCCGCGGGCGTCCAGCAGGCGGTGGATCACCAGCGAGTAGTCGGTCATGCCGACCCACTGATTGGTGTCGAAGACCATCTGCGGGCGGCGGGAGCGGTAGTCGTGCAACTGGTCGTGGTCGAACTCGACGAGCACCTCGTGCTCGCAAACGTCCAGCAGGTAGCGCCCGGTGGAGTGCGTCACCGAGCCGGCGTCGATGTAGCCGTCGAGCAGGTGCAGCATGGCGGGCTGGGTGCCCCGCACCGATTCCCAGAGGGCGGGGTCGAAGGTGTAGAGCAGCCGCGGATCAAGCACCCGGCCACTGTACCCCTGCCGGTCTGCGGCCCGGCCGAGCTTCGCCGTGGGCGGAGCCCGCGGCGTCAGCGGGGCGCAGGACCGAGTTCGCCGAGCCGCTCGCCGAAGCCCGTCAGCATCGCCACCGCGCGCCTGCTGGCCGGGTTGGCCCGGGTGCGGTTGCGCACCAGGGCGACGATCCGGCGGTAGGGGGCCGGGTTGGCCGGGCGGACGTAGGCGACGTTGAACGCCGACCACCCGACGACGAGGCCGGGCACCAGCGCGATCCCGACGCCTGCGGCCACCAGGGCGAGGCCGGAGACATGGTCCTGGGCGCGGGCGACGTAGCGCGGGCTGAAGCCGGCCCCGGCGCAGGCCCTGGCGACGATCCGGGTGCTCAGCTCGTCGCCGAAGTCGTAGTGCACCCAGTCCTCGGTCGCGAAGCTGGCCAGGTCGGCCTCGTGCTCCCCGGCCAGCGGGTGGTCGATCGGCAGGGCGATCAGGTAGTCGTCGGTGCCCAGCTCCACCCGGTCGTGGCTGGCCGGCACCTTCGCCATCTCCTCCGGCGCCTCGGTGTGCACCTCCACGTCGGCCTGACCGGTCGGGTCGGCCGATTCGGAACCGATGATCGCCAGCTCCAGCGCCAGCCCCGGGAACTCCTGGCGCAGCCCGCGCGTCACCGCGGGGATCCACGCGTAAGCGGCCGAGGCGAAGGCGCTGAGGGTGAGCTTCGCAGTGGCGCCCTGGCGCAGGTCCCGCGCGAGTGCCTCCAGGTCGGCCATGGCGTGCAGCGCGTCCGCGCTGGCCCGGGCGAGTTCGACCGCGGCAGCGGTGGGCTGGATGCCCCGCCCGACCCGGTCGACCAACTGCAGGCCGACCTCCTTCTCCAGGGTGTGGATGTGCTGGCTGACCGTGGAAGGAGTGAGCCCCAGGCGGGCCCCGGTCTCGTTGATCGAGCCGCTGGCCACGACCGCACGAAGGATGCGCAAACGGTTCAGGTCTAGCATGGGGCCATCCTACGGCATCACCGAATGATCGTTCGGAATAGTCAGCTTGTCCCGAAGCGAATTCTGCGGGAATCTTGAGTCATGCTCACCTACCCGGTCGTGGACCGCGACCGCGAACGGCTGGTCGCCGATCTCGTGTACGCCCACCAGTTCCAGCCCGCTCCCCCCGCCTACCGCACCGCACCGCAGCGGTCCTGGTTCCGGCGGCTGGCCAGCACCACGCCCCGGGTGGCCGCCGTCCGCTAGCCGGCAACCGGCACCGCGGACATCGCTGCCCGCACCCGCTTGGCCGAGACCGGCCCGGCGGTGCCCAGCGCCTGGGCGAACAGGCCAACGCGCAGTTCCTCCAGCAGCCATCCGACCGCCGCGACCTCCGCGGGCAGCGGCCCGGCGGGGAAGCGAGCGCAGAGCGCTGCGTACTCGTCCTCCAGTTCTGTGATCAGGGCCAGTCCCTGCGCCTCGTTGCGCGGGTTCGTCACGCTCGCCTCCAGCCGCCGCAGCATCGCCTTCAGGTACACCGGCAACCGGCGCCACGCTGCGGCGGGGGTGGCGGCGACGAAGCCCGGATAGACCAGGCCGGCCAGCTGCTCGGCCACGTCGTCCCTGGTGGCCGGCGGCGCGGCCTGGAGCCGCGAGCGCACCTGCCCGGCAAGCTGCAGCACCTCCCCGGCCACCTGGACCGTCTGCTGCATGGCGGTGGCGGCGTCCTGCCGCACGAGATCGGCCAGCCGGGTGAACGCCGCCTCGTCCCGGACGCCGTCGAGCCCGCCCACCGCGTCGGCAAGGTCACCGGTCGCCTTCAGCCTGGCGTCGGCCAGCAGCGCCGGGACGTCGGGATAGGGGGAGGTGGCCAGCGCCAGCTTGGTTGCGTTGCCCATCCGGGAGACCACCCACCGGGTCGGGTCGACGGTGGTCAGCGTGATCAGGCGGCGCAGCCCGTTCCGGTGCGCCCGGACGGCTGCACCGGCGTCTGCGAAGACCTGCACGCCGACGCGGTCCCCACGGTCGACCAGCGCCGGGTGTCCTGGCAGCGGCCGCTCGATCCGCCGGGGCAGCTCGCCGAACTGCCAGCTCGTGGCTCCTGGGTGGGTGAGGTGGGCGGCAGCGGCGTTCAGGGTCCGGTCGACGCGTGGCGCCAGGCGCAGCTTCAGTTCGCCGAGATCCCTGCCGGTGACCGGCTCACTGCCCTCGGCCAGCACGCGGAACCGCACCCGGAGGTGGTCGGGCACTGCTTCGGGGCGCCACTCCTCCGGCGGCACCTGGACCCCGGTGACGGCCAGCACCGCGCGGCCGAGCGCGAGCCACAGCGGCTCGGTGGCCGGCCCCGGGTGCGCGTCCAGCCACTCCAGCGCCCTGCGGGCGGTGTCCGGTGCCGGCACGAGCCGGGTGCGCAGGGCCTTCGGCAGGCTGCGCAGCAGTTCGGTTGCCACCTCGGCCCGCAGGCCCGGTACCTGCCAGCTGAACGCCGCCGGCTCCAGGCCGGGCAGTGCGGCCAGCGGGACGTTCACGGTCACCCCGTCGTGGCCGCTGCCCGGCTCGAACGCGTAGTCGACATCAAGGTCGCGACCGCCGGCCTGCCAGTGCTCGGGATAGGCGGCCGCGTCGAGCTCGGACTCGTCCACCAGGACGTCGGCGAGGCTCAGGTCGAGCAGGTGCTCGTCCCGGCGCCGGGCGTCGCGCCACCACCGGTCGAAGTGCGCGACGCTCACGACCTCCGGCGGGATCCGCGCGCCGTACCAGGCTGCGATGGCCGCGTCGTCCACGAGCAGGTCGCGCCTCCGGTTGCGGTCGGCGAGTTGCTCCGCCTCGGCGCGGACTGCCTGGTTGCGGGCCCAGAAGTGGTGCCGAGTGCGCCACTGTCCCTCCGCCAGCGCGGCCTGCAGGAACACCTCCCGCGCGGTGACCGGGTCGATCCGCGCGTAGCTGACCGGCCGCTGGGCGATGATCGGCACGCCGAGCAGGGTCACCCGCTCGTACGCCACGCACTGCCCGCCCCTGGCGGACCAGTGCGGCTCGGAGTAGTTGCGCTTGAGCAGGTGGCCACCGACAGCCTCCACCCAGGCAGCCTCGATCGGCGCAACGGTGCGGGCCCAGAGCCGCGTGGTCTCGACCAGTTCGACCGCCATCACCAGCGGCGGGCTGGTGCGGGCAGCGCTGGAGCCCGGGTTGATCGCGAAGCGCACGCCGCGGGCGCCCACGTACTCAGCCGGTCCCCTGCGCCTGCCCCTGGCCGGCTTGGCGAGGCTGGCCGCATCGACCAGCCCGACGTGCGACAGGAGGCCGGACAGCACCGCCGTGTGGACGGCGTCCAGCCCGGCCGGCGCGTCGTTGCGGCGCAGCCCGAGCTCCCGGCACGCCTCGCGCAGCTGGCCGTGCAGGTCCTGCCACTCCCGCACCCGGAGGAAGTTGAGGTACTCGGCGCGGCAGAGCCGCCGGAAGGCGTTGCCGGACAGGTCACGCCGCTGCTGGCGCAGGTACTGCCACAGCCGCAGCAGGGCGGCGATGTCGGAGCCGTCCGGCGTCGGGGCGGCCTGGCCCGGCGCGGCGTCCCCGGCCAACGGTGCCCAGAACCTGCGGTGCGCGGCGTCGGCCGCCTCGGCGTGCTCCGCCGGCCGTTCGCGCACATCGGGGATCGCGATCGCCGCGACGATCGGCAGCACCTCCCGCAGGCAGCCCTGCCGGTCGGCCTCGATCAGCATCCGGCCCAGCCTGGGGTCCACCGGCAGCCGGGCCAGTTCCCCGCCCACCCGCGTCAGCCGGACGGTGCCCCGGGCGTGGCCGCCGAGCTCGATCGCGCCGAGCTCGCTGAGCAGGCGCAGGCCGTCGCGGACCTGACTGGCGTCGGGGGCCTCGACGAACGGGAAGCTGGTGATGTCGCCCAGGCCGGCCGCGGCCATCTGCAGGATGACCGATGCGAGGTTGGTGCGCAGGATCTCGGGCTCGGTGAACTCCGGGCGGGCGGCGAAGTCCTCCTCGCTGTACAGCCGGATGCACACGCCGGGGCCCAGCCGCCCGCACCGCCCGGCACGCTGGTTGGCCGAGGCCTGGGACACCGGTTCGATCGGCAGCCGCTGCACCTTGGTGCGCGCTGAGTAGCGCGAGATCCGCGCGAACCCGGGATCCACCACGTATCGGATGCCCGGCACGGTCAGCGAGGTCTCGGCAACGTTCGTTGCCAGGACGATCCGTCGGCCGGTGTGGGGTGCGAACACCCGGTGCTGCTCAGCTGCGGACAGCCGGGCGTACAGCGGCACGACCTCGGTGAACCGAAGCTGCAGCCCGGCGATGGCCTCGGCAGCGTCGCGGATCTCCCGCTCCCCGGACAGGAACACGAGGATGTCGCCGTCCAGACTGGTGGACAGCTCGCTCACGGCGTCACAGATCCCGTCCAGGACGTCGCGATCGCGGTCGTCGGCCGTCGCCGCCACCGGGCGGTAGCGCACCTCGACCGGGTAGGTGCGTCCGGACACCTCGACGACCGGCGCACCGCCGAAGTGCTCCGCGAACCGCGCTGTGTCGATGGTGGCTGAGGTGATGATCAGCTTCAGGTCTGGCCGCCTGGGCAGCAGCTGTTTGAGGTAGCCCAGCAGGAAGTCGATGTTCAGGCTGCGCTCGTGGGCCTCGTCGATGATGATGGTGTCGTAGCGGCGCAGGTCGCGGTCGTGCGAGATCTCTGCCAGCAGGATCCCGTCGGTCATCACCTTGACCTTCGTCTGCCGGCTGCGCTGGCTGGAGAACCGCACCTGGAAGCCGACCGTCGCGCCGAGTTCCTCACCGAGCTCTGCCGCCATGCGCGCGGCCACGCTGCGGGCGGCGATGCGGCGCGGCTGGGTGTGCCCGATCCTGCGCCGGCCGGCCAGCAGGCAGATCTTGGGCAGCTGGGTGGTCTTGCCGGAGCCGGTCTCCCCCGCCACTACCAGCACCTGGTGCTCCTGCAGCGCGGCCACGAGCTGTTCCACGTGGGCGCTGATCGGCAGCGCTTCGTCGAAGCTGATGGCGGGCAGGTCTGCGGTCATGGCCGGCCCATCCTAGGCGCGCGGACCGGCTGCGGTCCCGCGGGCTGCGGGGTCAGGACCCGTGGCTGTCCCTTGGTCGCACCACACCGATCGGGCAGCGGCCGTGGGTGAGGATGCCGCGGATGAGGCCGCCGACGGAGTACGTCGGGAACGATGCGTGCACCTCGAGCACGAGCAGGTCGAGCTCCTCGGTGCGTGCCACCAGGATGTCCAGCGGGCTGCCGTAGAACACCTCCAGCTCCACCTCGACCTCGGGGTAGTCCTCGGTAATCTCGGAGATCATGTCGCTCATCCGGGCGCGGGTGACGTCGATCGCAGCCTGCTGCTGGGCCTCGGTGGGCTGCCCCGAGCTGAACCAGCGGGCCTGCGGGGCACGGCAGACGCTGATCACGACCACCTTGCCGCCGTGGGCCTGGCACTCCTGAAGCGCCCACTCCAGCGCCACGGCCCCGCGGGCCGAGGTGTCCACTGCCACGCCGATCACGCCCAGCCGGTTCTCGTGCACGACGTCGTTCTCCGACACGACCACGACCGGGCAGTGCGCAGCCCCGACCACGCCGACGGAGGTCGACCCGACGAACAGCCGCTCCTCCGCTGTGCTGGAACGCTGCCCGAGCACCACCAGCGAGGCCTGGTCGCTGAGCCTGGTCAGGGCAGCTGCCGGGTTGCCCAGCACCACCTCGGTACGCACCCTGCCGCGCTCGAGGCCGGCGGCGACGGCCTCCTGCACCGCCTTCGCCAGCATCTCCGCTGCGGCGAGCTTGATCTCCTCCGGGTCGAAGACCACTCCCCAGGCGCTGTTCAGCACGATGTCGTCGACGGCGTTGACGAGCACCAGCTCGGCCTTCCGTCGCCGGGCCTCGGCGATGCCGTAGCTCAGGGCACGGTGGGCGTCGTCCGAACCGTCGAACCCGACCAGCACGCGGGGCGGTCCGTCGTAGGGCTTGAGCATCGGGGCAACTCCTCTACTGGTCGGCCGATACGGCGCGACCCGAGTAGGCGGACGGGGTGATGGCAATGGTCAGCGGACGGCCGCCGGGAGCCCAGGGCCGGGGGGCGACGCGGGGTTCGGCCGGGCCGACGCCGGCCTCGCCGCGCACCAGCACACTCCAGCCGGTGGCGGTGACCACGTCGATGTCGTCGACCTCGAAGGACACCGGCACCCCACCGTCGGCCAGCGCGGCGAGGACCGACTCCGGGGCGGTGCGGAAGAGGATCGTCTCGCCGTCCACGGCGTACGACACCGGAAGCACCTGCAGGCCGGCCGGCGAGAGCCACGCCACGCGGCCGATGCTGTGCTCGCGGAGCAGCAGACGGCATTCCTCACCCGAGAGGCGGGTGATGTGGCCGGAGGTGTCCATCGGGCGAATGTTAGTCCCTCCCGCGGTCCGGCGGCCCGGGAAACCGCCGAAGTCAGCCCAACTTCTTCGGCTTCCCTACGATGAGCCGGTGCCCGAACGAAACCACTTGATCGACCTGGCCCGGGTGGGCTCGGTGCTGGTGGTGGTCGTGTTCCACGCCCTGCTGTGGCAGGTGCTGCTGGTGGACGGCCAGGTGCGGGTGGTGCCCTGGGCGCCGGGGCCGGTGCTCTGGGCGATCAGCTGGGTCGGCACGATCATCCCGGTGTTCTTCGTCGCCGCCGGCTACGCCAACGCGGTGGTGGTCGACAAGTGGCGCGCCGCCGGCGACAGCTACGGCGAGTTCCTGACCCTGCGCGGCAGCCGCCTGCTCGGCCCGATGACGCTCTTCGTCGCAGTGTTCACCCTGATCGGCTCCATGGCGGCGTGGCTCGGCCAGCAGCGGGAGGCCGAGCAGCTGAGCCGGCAGTTCGCCCAGCTGCTCTGGTTCGCCGTGGTGTACCTGCTCCTGCTGGCTGCCGCGCCGCTGGCGGTCCGGCTGCACGACCGCTTCGGCGGCTGGGTGCTGCTGCCCCTCGCGCTGGCGACGATCGCTGTGGACGTGGTCGTGCGCGCCACCGGCGACCTCGGTCTGCAGTGGCTCAACCTGGCCTTCGTCTGGCCGCTCGCCCACCAGTGGGGCATCGCCTATCACCGCGGCTGGTTCCGCGACTGGCCCGGCCGGCGACTCGTGGTCCTGTTCGCTGCCGGTGCAGCCGTGATCGCCACGCTGGTGTTCGGGCTGGGCTATCCCCCGGCCGCGGTGGCGTGGGCGGACGTGCTGGTGGCCAACCTGCAGCCCCCGACCGTGGCCATCGCCGTGCTCGGCCTCGCCCAGACCTGCGGCCTCGGCCTGGTGGAACGAGCCGGGCTCGCCGACCGGCTGCCGGCGCGGGTGCTGTCGCTGGTGCGCGTGGCGAACGCCCTGCTGCTCACGGTGTACCTGTGGCACATCCCGGCGATCGTGGTTGCCGCCAGCCTGCTCGTCGGCCTCAGCCTCGCGCTGCCGGCAGCCGCGACGGTGCTGATGCACCCGCTGTTGCTGGTGCTGGTGGTGCTGGTGGTGGTGGCGGCCGGGGCGCCGTTGCTGGCCCGGCTCGAGCTGCGCCTGATCCCGTCCCGCGCTTCCGGCGCACCCCGGCCCGGGTGGGCGGAGGCGGCTTACGCGCTGTTCGCCGCCGGCACCTGGGCGGTGTGGCAGTGGGGCGCTGTGCTGCATCCTGCCACCCCGCTGGCGGTGGCAGCCGTGGCGCTGTTCGCGGTCGGAGTGGTCGCCCTCCGCCGGGTCACGACCCACCCGGCTGGCTAGACTGGGCGCCCGGGCGGAGGAGGCTGGATGGACCCGACCCAGTGGGACGCACCGTTCCCGGTGGTCGCATCGGCGCTGTTCGTGATCGTGATGCTGCGGGCCAACGGCACCTACTGGCTGGGTCGGCTCGGCTCGGCCGGGGCGAGGCGCACCCGCCTGGCGCGGCTGCTCGACTCCCCGGGCTACCAGCGGGCGGCCCAGCGGATCGACGCCTACGGCGCGCCCGTGGTGGCGGTGTCGTTCCTGACCATCGGGTTCCAGACCCTGGCCAACCTCGCCGCCGGCGCCACGTCGATGAAGCTCCGGCACTACCTGCCGGCGGTGACCCTCGGCTCGGTGGCCTGGGCCGTGCTCTACGCCTCGCTGGGCACGGCGGGCCTCGACGTCTTCACCCGCTTGTACGCGGTCTCCCCCGCGCTGGCCATCTCGGTGCTGGCACTGGCGCTGGCCGCGATCACCGGCTACCTGGTCTGGCAGGTCCGCCGCCGGGCCGCGCGGGCCGTCGACGCTGCCGATGCCGGCGACCCGGGCCTACGATGAGGCCATGGCTGAGATCCGCAAGTACGACCCGGCCGCGGGCAACGCGATCGCCCAGGCACTGAAGGCGGCCATGGGCGAGCCCGTCCGCCCGCACACCCCGGGTGAGCGTCCGGCTGCTGCCAGCGCGCCGGAGCAGCCCGCCGCCACCAGCTGGGTGACGCTGAAAGTGACGTCGCAGGACACCGAGGAGTAGCCCCAACGGAAGCCGGCTGGGCTCCCGGCAACCACACGGCCGCCTTCCGCAGCGATCAGGTCGAGCGCAGCGACCAGCGCCACCTTGGCGTAGCCCCGTCGTCCGGCTACGCGCGTTCCGGCGGGGCCAGCGCAGCCGAGAGTGCGGCGTGCATTACTGCCGGGTCGGCCTCCAGCCCCGTCCAGTGCCGGATCCCGATCAGGCCCTGGTTCACCAGCATCCCGAGGCCGTCGAGCGTCCGGCAACCCCGGCCGGACGCCGCAGCCAGGAACCCGGTGCGCGGCGGGTTCGGGATGACGTCGGCCACCACGGTCGCCGGCTCCAGCGTGGCGAAGTCGACGTCGGGTACGCCCGCGTCGGGATACAGCCCGATCGAGGTGGCGTTCACCAGGACGTCGGCTCCGCCCACCGCTACCGGCGAGGTCCACGTCTCGAAGCTGGTCCGGGCTCGGGTGACCGCTGCGACGTGCGCGGCGAGGTCGCGGCCGCGCTGCTCGCCACGGTTCACGATCCGGATCTCGGCCGCGCCGGCTCGCGCCAGCTCGATGGCGATCGCCCGCGCCGCTCCGCCTGCTCCCAGCAGCACCACCCGAGCACCCAGCGGATCGACCACCTGGGCCAGCGACGTGAGGAAGCCCAGGCCGTCGGTGTTCTCACCGACCAGCCGGCCTTCGCGGACCACGACGCAGTTCACGGCCCCGATCAGGCGCGCCGACTCCGCCACGTCGTCCAGGTGGTCGAGGACGGCGACCTTGTGCGGCAGCGAGCAGTTGAAGCCCAGCCAGCCCATCGCCTTCGCTCCGCGGACGGCGTCGCCGAGAGCTGCCGGCGGCACTTCGCAGGTCAGGTAGCGGGCGTCGAGCCCGAGCCCGCGGTAGGCCGCCTCGACCATCGCAACGGTCGGGTTCTCCGCCGCCGGCTGGGCGAACAGTCCGGTGAGCTGACTGAGGAAGGACTTCGGCTGCACCTGCCAAGTCTCGCAGGCGGCGGACCAGCCGGGGTGTCGGCACACCGCTGCGCGTACCGTGGGTCAGTCCGGGCTGTTCGCGAGGGTGAGGGTGGCGTGGGCAGCGGTGTCGGCCATCAGGTGCAGCATTTCCCGGTCGACGGTCGCCACCCGGTCGCAGGCCTGGTGGTAGCAGGGGTCGGTGGCCTCGTCGGCGCCGGTGAACAGCCCGCCCACCGGGATGCCGGCCTCGAGGAACGAGGCGTGGTCGCTGGAGCGGAAGCTGACCGTCTGCGGTGCCACGCCCTGCGCGGTGAGGAAGTCGGCAAGGACGGCCTGCAGCCTCGCCGAACCGGCCGGCCAGCCCGCGCCCGGACCACCGCCGCCGCTGTAGACGGCCGCGACCGGGTTGGGCGAGGCGATCATGTCCAGGTTCAGGTAGGCCGCAGTGCCGCTGCGCGCGGCGGCGTCGAGTTGGGCGACGTAGTGGGCGGAGCCGAACAGGCCGTCCTCCTCGCCACCCCAGAAGGCGAACCGGACGCGGTTGGCCGGCGCAACCCGCAGTTCGGCGAACTGCAGGGCCGTCTCCAGCACCGCCGCCACGCCGGAGGCGTTGTCGTTCACGCCGGGCCCCTCCGCCACCCCGTCCAGGTGAGCCCCGACCACCAGGGTGCGTCCCGGTGAGCCTGCGGCGGTCTCGGCGATCAGGTTCTCGCTGGTGACCCGGGCCACCGTGGAGTCGACCGCCAGCATGAGCGTCGTCCCGGCGGTGCGCGCCCACTCGGCGCCGAGCTCGAAGCTGGTGGCCAGCACCGGCACGGCTGCCTGCCTGCCCAGGGTGCCGGCGAAGAGGCCGGTCCGACCGGGGTCGTCGCCCTGGTTGAACACGACCACCGCCGTCGCCCCGGCGGCCACGGCGTGGTCGACCTTGACCGCGAACTGGCAGGTACCGCGCTGCACGAGCGCTATGTCGCCGCGCGGGAAGCCGGCGAAGTCGGCGGCCTCGCAGCCACTGGTCGTCTCCCCCGGCGCCTCCAGGTTGACGTCGACAGCCGTGAGGCGGGCGCTGGTGGCCCCCGACCCCGAGAAGGCCAGCGGGCGATGGTCCCTGCCGACCACGTAGGTCGTCGCGGCCGGCGCCGTCCGGCGCAGCGTGGCCCTGGTGAAGTCGGGCCGCTCGTAGCTGAACTGCTGCCGCGTGGTCCGGTAGCCGGCCTCCTCGAGCCGGTCCTGCACGTACTCCACCGATGCCGCGTAGCCGGGGGTGCCGGCCGCGCGGTTGCCGCCGTGGTCGTCCGCGACCTGCTGCAGCGCTTCGAGGTGGGCAACCAGCGCCTCCTGCGTCACCGCGTCCCGGAGCCGCGCGGAGTCGACCGGCGGCTCCGGCGCGGGGCGCAGCGCGAAGGCCAGCCCGACGCCGGCGGCCAGGACGACCGCCGCCACGGCCCCGACCACCACCGGGCGTTGCAGGATCCTCACGATCCCGAAGCTACCCGGCACCACACCCGCACCCTGGCCTGGTCAGGGCAGGTTCACGAAGAGAAGGGTCACCTCGTCGTCCGGCCAGGGCTGGCTCCAGGCGCTCGGCCCAGGTTTGACCGGTGCGACCGACACGACCAGTTCTCCGTCTGTGAAGACCGAGATGGTGTAGCCCGCCCCGGGTTCCTTTGTGGCCTTGAACCGGTCGGTCGAGAGTGTCTCGACCAGGGCGGGGGCCACGCTCGGGTCCGCGACCCACACGGTGAGCACGGAGTGCTTGCCCTCCACGTCGTAGGCGATGCTGCACTCGGGCTCACCCGGCAGCGCCGTACCGATCGCTGCCTCCACGGCGGCGAGGTCCTCCGCGGTCGCCACCACCGGTGAGCGGGTAGCTGTGATCTGCAGCGCTGCCCTTTCACAGGCCGCCCGTTCGGGCGCGACCTCGGGTGTCGTCGCAGGCGCCTCCGTGGTCGCCGTCGCGGCCGGCGGTTCGCTCGAACCCGGGCCCGTCGCTGGTGCCGTCGCCGCCGGTTGGCCGGCGGAGCCGCACCCGGCCAGCATCAGCGCCACCCCCACGACCAGGCCTGCAGCGCTCGCACGACGCCGTCGCAGAGCTCCGTTCATCGCCCACCCCCCATGCGCGTCACCCGGGACCCGGGCTGGTGGCTGGAAGCTAGACGAGCGCGATCGCCGAACGGTATTGGTGATAGTTCGGATTGCGCGAAACCGCCGCCCGCAAGAGCCGGCACCGGTGGGTGCTGGCGCGCGCGGACGGCGGGAGTCGCGGTCCTGGTCAGCTGCAGCCGCTGGTGGAGCCGCAGCCCTCGCAGATGTAGCAGGAACCCGAGCGGCGCATCTTGGTGCCGCAGGTCATGCACAGCGGCGCGTCGACGCTGAGGCCGGAGAGGCGCTCGAGCACCTCAGCCGTCGAGTGGGGGGCGGCTTCGACCAGGGCCGGCTGGTTGGGACCGTCGGCGTGGACGTGCACGTCGTCGGCCGCGTCGTTCTTCAGTGCCTCGGACTCGATCAGCGCCGCCTCGTCCTCCTCGGAGATGTACCGGCCGGTCTCGACGTAGCGGGCCCGCTCGGCAGCGGTGTAGATGCCCAGTTCCGAGCGCTCGTCGAAGGACAGGTAGTCCAGCGCCAGGCGCCGGAAGATGTAGTCCATGATCGACTGCGCCATCCGGACGTCCGGGTCGTCGGTCATGCCGGCCGGCTCGAACTTCAGGTTGGTGAACTTCTGCGCGAACTGCTCCAGTGGCACGCCGTACTGCAGGCCGATCGAGACCGCGATCGAGAAGGCGTCCATCACGCCGGCGAGGGTCGAACCCTGCTTGCCGAGCTTCAGGAACACCTCGCCGAGGCTGCCGTCCTCGTACTGGCCCGAGGTCATGTAGCCCTCTGCACCGGCCACCGAGAAGGAGGTGGTGCGGCTGACCCGCGACTTGGGCAGGCGGTTGCGGCGGGGACGGTACTCGATCCGGACCTCCGGCGAGGCGGTCGCCGCGGGCGTGGTGGTGTCCTTGGCCTTCGCGTCGCTCAGCGGCTGGCCGACCTTGCAGTTGTCGCGGTAGACGGCCAGCGCCTTCAGGCCGAGCTGCCAACCCTGCAGGTAGACGTCAGCGATCTCCTCCACCGTCGCGGTCTCGGGCAGGTTGACCGTCTTGCTGATCGCCCCGGAGAGGAACGGCTGCACCGCTGCCATCATCCGCACGTGGCCCATCGGCTTGATGGCGCGCTGCCCCATCGCAGTGTCGAACACCTCGTAGTGCTCCGGCTTCAGTCCGGGTGCGTTCACGACGTGGCCGTGCTCGGAGATGTACTCCACCACAGCCTCGATCGTCTCCTCGGCGTAGCCGAGCCGGTGCAGCGCCATCGGGATGGTCTGGTTGACGATCTGCATCGAGCCGCCGCCGACCAGCTTCTTGAACTTGACCAGCGAGAAATCGGGCTCGATGCCGGTGGTGTCGCAGTCCATCATGAAGCCGATCGTCCCGGTCGGCGCGAGCACGGATGCCTGCGCGTTGCGGAAGCCCTGCCTTGCGCCCAGCTCCACCACCTTGGCCCACTCCGCCGTAGCGGCGGCGTGCACCGTCCCGTCGATGTCGGCGACGGTCTTGAGGTCGTCGTTCGCAGCCTGGTGCTTGCGCATCACCCGCTGGTGCGCGCTGGCGTTGCGGGCGTAGCCGTTGTACGGGCCCACCACGGCTGCCAGCTCGGCCGAGCGGCGGTAGGAAGCACCGGTCATCAGCGAGGTGATCGCCGCGGCAAGGGAGCGGCCACCCTCGGAGTCGTAGCCACGACCCACCGCCATCAGCAGCGCGCCGAGGTTGGCGTAGCCGATGCCGAGCTGGCGGTAGTTGCGGGTGGTCTCGCCGATCGACTCGGTCGGGAAGTCGGCGAAGCAGATCGAGATGTCCATCGCCGTGATGATCAGCTCCACGGCCTTGGTGAACAGCGCGGTGTCGAAGCTGTCGTCCTCACGGAGGAACTTCAACAGGTTCAGGCTGGCCAGGTTGCAGGAGCTGTTGTCCAGGCTCATGTACTCCGAGCACGGGTTGGATGCGGTGATCCGGCCGGTCTCGGGGTTGGTGTGCCAGGCGTTGATGGTGTCGTCGTACTGCAGGCCGGGGTCGGCGCACTCCCACGCGGCCTGCGCGATCTTGCCGAACAGGTCGCGGGCGTCGACGGTCTCGATCACCTCGCCGGTCATCCGCGCGCGCAGGCCGAACTCGGTGCCGTCGGTGACCGCGCGCATGAACTCGTCCGAGACGCGCACCGAGTTGTTCGCGTTCTGGTACTGGACGCTGACGATGTCCTTGCCGCCCAGGTCCATGTCGAAGCCGGCGTCGCGTAGGGCGCGGATCTTGTCCTCCTCGCGCGCCTTGGTCTCGACGAACTCGTAGATGTCGGGGTGGTCGACGTCGAGCACGACCATCTTCGCCGCGCGCCGGGTGGCGCCGCCGGACTTGATCGTGCCTGCGGAGGCGTCCGCGCCCCGCATGAACGAGACCGGGCCCGACGCGGTGCCGCCGGACGAGAGCAGTTCCTTGCTGGAGCGGATGCGGGAGAGGTTCAGCCCGGCGCCGGAGCCGCCCTTGAAGATGAAGCCCTCCTCCTTGTACCAGTTCAGGATCGACTCCATCGAGTCGTCGACGCTCAGGATGAAGCAGGCGCTCACCTGCTGGGGGCTGGTGGTGCCGACGTTGAACCAGACCGGCGAGTTGAAGCTGAAGTACTGGTGCAGCAGCATCCAGGTGATCTCGTGCTCGAACACCTCGGCGTCGGCGGTGGAGGCGAAGTAGCCGTACTCCTCGCCCGCCTTGCGGTAGGTCTTCACGACCCGGTCGATCAGGGTCTTGAGGCTGGCTTCCCGCTGGGGGGTACCCAGTGCGCCCCGGAAGTACTTGGTGGTGACGATCGTGGAGGCGTTGAGGCTCCAGAAGTCGGGGAACTCGACGCCGCGCTGCTCGAACACGTGCTCGCCGGTCTTCCAGTTCGTCTGGACGACATCCCGACGCTCCCAGATGACCTCGTCGTAGGGGTGCACCCCCGCTGTGGTGAAGACCCGGTCGATCTTCAGGCCCGGCGACTTCCGCCCACCACGGGTGGTGGGCTTGACGGTCTCGGTCATGGTGGGGCTGCCTTTCGGGTTGTGAGGGAGGGTGCGTGCTCAGTTCGCGACCAGCGCCGTGCGGCGCAGGTGCTCGATCTCGGTCTCGAAGTCCTCGACCGTGTCGTACTGCTTGTAGACAGAGGCGAACCGCAGGTACGCGACCGGGTCGAGTTCGCTCAGCGGGCCGAGGATCGCCAGGCCCACCTCGTCCGCCGGGATCTCGGCCTGGCCACTTGCCCGCAGGGTCTCCTCGACCCGCTGGCCGAGCCGGGCGAGGTCGGTCTCGGAGACCGGACGCCCCTTGCAGGCCTTGGCCACGCCACGGACCACCTTCTCCCGGGAGAAGGGCTCCACCACGCCGGAACGCTTCACCACAACCAGCTGCATCTGCTCCAGCGTGGTGAAACGACGCTCGCAGTGCGGGCACTGGCGGCGCCGGCGAATGCTCGTGCCGTCCTCAGCCACCCGGGAGTCGAGCACCCGGGTGTCGGTGTGACGGCAGAACGGGCAGTGCACTTCTTACCCCTCTCTGGGGATCGTTCGGTGGATCGTGCTGTGGAAACCTTGTGTATCTGGACCACTATCTGTGGAGGAACGACAACGCTGTAACTACTACATGTAGAGGTTACGCAGGTAGGCGGTAGCTAGCAACCCCAAACCTCCGGCGTGTCGGCCCGGCCCGGAAAACACCACGGCGCCGACCGGTCGGGTTCGACCGGACGGCGCCGCGAAGGTGGTCAGGACCGGCCGCTGACCGATCCGGCGATGGCCTGGCCGGCCGGCAGCGGGGCGTCGCTGACCGCGAGGAATCCGCCGACCAGCACCACGGCGGCTGTGACCAGCAACGCGAGGAACGACACCACGACCACCGCGATCCCCCGGTCGGTCAGGCGCAGGGGTGCCGGGGCCGGCACAGCGGCAGCGGTCGGGGCCCGGCCCGCGACCGGTGCCGGGGACAGCCGTGGGGCGGCGACGCCGCCGGGCCGGCCGCCCGGCAGCACGACCAGCTGCGGGCGCGCCTCCGGCCCGCGCTCAGCGTGCCGCCAGCGCCTCGGCTGCGGGTGGTGCGGAGCCAGCACGTCCAGATCGTCGACCAGCAGGGCGCTCATGGCCGCCTCCTTCTATCTGTCGAACAGGTGTTCGATACCGTTTCTACCCCAGTCCGGCGCCACGATCAAGCAGATTCGAACAATTGTTCGCCCCGTGTCGCCGGCTCGGTAACAGCCAAACACCTCCATCCGACACTTCCCCCACGCGCCGCAACACGCATCGAACAGGTGTTTGAATCCACCCGCCGCTGCCGCTAGTTTGCTGTGCATGGCAAGGAAGGCAGAACCTCCGGCACGCAAGCGTGGCCGGCCGAGCAGGGAAGACATCGCCCGCCAGCTGGGCACCAAGGTGAGCCAGCTGCCGGACGGGCCGGCCGACGCCGAAGGCCTGACCCCGCGGCAGCGGCGCATCCTCGAGGTGATCCGCGACGCGTTCGCTGAGCAGGGCTACCCGCCGAGCATCAGGGAGATCGCGGACCGGGCGGGCCTGGCCTCGTCGTCCTCAGCCGCCCACCAGCTGAAGGTCCTGCAGGCCAAGGGCTTCCTCGTCCGTGACCCCCACCGGCCGCGCGCCCTGATGGTGCGGCTGCCGGACTCCCTTGCACCGGCACCGGAAGCGCAGCCCGTCGAGCCCGACCTGCCGGCTCCGTCCGCCCCTGCGGTAGAGGTGCCCATCCTCGGCCGGATCGCTGCCGGTGGGCCGATCCTCGCCGAGCAGGCTGTCGAGGACGTGTTCGCGCTGCCCCGGCAGCTGGTCGGGGAGGGCACGCTGTTCCTGCTCGAGGTGCGGGGCGACTCGATGGTCGAGGCCGCGATCTGCGACGGCGACTACGTGGTCGTCCGGCAGCAGCCCGACGCCGTGAACGGCGACATCGTCGCCGCGCTCCTGGGCGACGAGGCCACCGTCAAGACGTTCCGGCGCACGCCTGGCCAGGTCTGGCTGCTGCCCCACAACCCGGCCTATGAGCCCATCGACGGCAACGAGGCATCCATCCTCGGCAAGGTCGTAGCCGTGCTGCGGCGGGTCTAGCCATCCGGGCACAGATCCGCGTCAAGCCCGGCGCGGGCCGCACCCGGGTGGGTGGCCGGTACGGGGAGAACGCGCTGGTCGTGGCGGTGCAGGCACCGGCAGTCGACGGCCGGGCCACTGCGGCTGCGCTGCGGGCCCTGGCCGCAGCACTGGGCTGCCGGCCCGGGGACGTCACCCTGGTCAGTGGCGCGACCAGCCGCACCAAGGCGGTAGAACTGCCCGAGGAGCTGGCCGGGCGCTTCCAGGAGCTGCTCGGCGCCTGACAGGTTGGTGCGGTGGCAACCATCGTCTCCACCATGTTCCTCTCCCTCGACGGAGTGGCCGAGGTCGACCCCCACTGGCACTTCCCCTACTTCGACGACGCGATGGGCGCCGCCGTGGACGAGGACTACACCGGCGTCGACGTGCTGCTCCTCGGCCGGAAGACCTACGACAGCTTCGCCGGCGCCTGGCCCGACCGGGAGGCCGCCGGTGGTGAGGACGCCCCCTTCGCCAGGCGACTGGGCGACCTGCGCAAGATCGTGGCCACCCGCGGCACGCAGGAGCTGGGCTGGCGAAACGCCGAGCGCACCCCGGATGTGCTCGGCACCGTGGCCCAGCTCCGGTCCTCCCCGGACGTGGGCAGGGTGCTGGTGGCCGGGTCGATCTCGATCGTGCAGCAACTCCTGGCCGCCGGACTGCTCGATGAGCTCCGGCTGCTGGTGCACCCGGTGGTGGCTGCGACCGGGGCCCGGCTCTTCCGCGAGGACGCCGGGTTGCAGCCACTGCGCCTGTTGCGCTCAGCTGTGTTCCCGACCGGGGTGGTACGGCTCTGCTACGCCCCGGCCGAGCTGCCGGGCGAGGCCACGTACGCCGACGTCACGGACAATGTGCCGGCCTCCTGAACCCACCGCTCAGGACGTCCGGGCGCCGAGGCGGCGCAGGGCGCCGATCGCGGTCTCTGTGTCCGTGGTCATCCAGAAGTCCGGCATCGATGCCTTCAGGAACGTGCCGTAGCGCGCGGTGACCAGGCGCGGGTCGAGCACCGCCACCACGCCACGGTCGGTGAGGGTGCGGATCAGCCGGCCCGAGCCCTGGGCGAGCAGCAGCCCGGCGTGGGTGGCTGCCACCGCCATGAAGCCGTTGCCGCCGGCGTCGGCGACCGCCTTCTGCCTGGCCTGCAGCAACGGGTCGTCGGGGCGCGGGAACGGGATCTTGTCGATGATCACCAGCCGGCAGGTGTCACCGGGGACATCGATGCCCTGCCACAGGGAGAGCGTGCCGAACAGGCTGGCCTCCGGGTCGCTGACGAACTCAGTGGTCAGCCTCGCCAGGTGGGCGTCGCCCTGGCAGAGCACCAGTCGTTCGGGCACGTGTTCACGGCAGTACCGGGCCGCGGCCTCGGCAGCCCGCTGGGAGGCGAACAGCCCGAGCGTGCGGCCGTCGGCCGCCCACAGCAGCTCCGCGATCTCGGCCAGCACCTGCGGCCCGATCCCGTCCCTGCCCGGCGGCGGCAGGTGCTTCGCGACGTAAAGGATGCCCTGGTTGCGGTAGTCGAAGGGCGAACCGACGTCAACGCCCCGCCAGGTGCCGCCATCGCTGCCGCCGTCCAGCCCCATGGTCGCCGCCACCGCAGCGAAGTCCCCACCGATCTTCAGCGTTGCCGAAGTGAGCACCACCGGGTAGCTGGCGAACACGTGGTCGCGGAGGAGCTCTGCCACCGAGAGCGGTGCGCAGTTCACCTGCCTGCCGAACCGTTCCGACTCCGACACCCACACCACGTCGCGCTCGTCCAGCCGGGCCATCCGCTCGGCCACGTCGAAGACCTCCTGGGCAGCGGCCTGGGCCTGCCTGCGGTCCGTCTCGTCCTCCTTGCCCCCGGCGAGTCCGCTGACCGCGGCCCTCGCTGCCGCCCGTACGCTGCGCAGCGCTGTCAGTACCTCCGCCTCGGGCTCGGTGAGCCGGCCGGCCTCCCCGGCGTCCAGGCCCAGCTGCAGCGTGTCCGCCGCCTCGAGGAAGGCGAGGCCGACCTCGTCGCTGAGCCACGTCAGGCAACGCCTGGCCACGCGCTCCACCTGCTGGGGGCTCAGTTCCACCGAGGCCGCACCGGTGACGCGGGTCACGAGCTCGTGCGCCTCGTCGATCACCAGTGCGTCGAACTCGGGCAGCGCTGTGCCGCCGTGCAGCGCGTCGATCGCCAGCAGCGCGTGGTTCGTCACGACCAGCCGGCTGTCCCGGGCGCGGTCGCGGGACTTCTCCACCAGGCATTCCAGGCCGTACGGGCAGCGCTGCACGCCCAGGCACTCGCGCACCGGCACCGAGACCTGGGCCCAGGCCAGCGGGGTGTGGGCAGGGGCGTCGTCGCGGTCGGCCAGCGAGCCCGCGGCAGCCTCCTCCTCTGCCCAGCGCCGCAGCGCGACCACCTCGGCGCCCAGCCCGGTCGACTCCCCCGGCTCGGGAAGCAGGGCCTCCTGCTCGGCGCCCTGGCCGTCGCGCACGCGCAGCAGGCACGCGTAGTTGCTGCGGCCCTTCAGCACGGCGTGGCTGACCCGTTCGCCGGCCACCTGCTCGCAGGCCGCAACCGCGGCGGGGATGTCCTTGTTGGCGAGCTGGGCCTGCAGCGCGAGCGTCGCAGTGGCTACCACCACCCGCGAACCGGGGTTCTCCACCAGGCTCGCCAGCGCCGGGGCCAGGTAGCCCAACGACTTGCCGGTGCCCGTGCCGGCCTGCACGAGCACGTGCTCGCCGGAGGCGAGCGTGCGCGCCACCTCTTCCGCCATCCGCACCTGGCCGGCCCGTGGCTGGCCCCCGATCGCTGCCACGGCGGCCTCAAGGATGCGCCCGGCCAGCGCCGGCCCACCGCCCTCCGGCGGGCCCTCAGGCATCGGTGGCGTAGCGGCTCAGCTCTCCGGCGAGGTCGGCGTGGACCCGGGCCACCACGAGCGTGCCGTCTGCGGTGTGCTCGCTGCTGACGAACTCCCCGCTGGTGTGGATCCGGTTGATCAGGTCACCGCGGTCGTAAGGCACCAGCGCCCGCACCTCCACCGCCGGCCGCGGCAGCCGTTGCTCAAGGCGTGCGTTCAGTTCCGCTATTCCGGCCCCGGTGCGGGCGGAGACGAACAGCGCATCCGGGTAGCGTCCCCGCAGCGCAAGCACGGTGTCCGGTTCGGCGGCGTCGACCTTGTTCACCACCAGTTGCTCGGGCACGTCGGCCGCCCCGATGTCGGTCAGCACCTCCCGGACGGCAGCCACCTGGCCGAACGGGTCGGGATCGGAGCCGTCCACGACGTGCAGCAGCAGGTCGGCCAGCACAGACTCTTCAAGGGTGGAGCGGAAGGCCTCCACGAGGTCGTGGGGCAGGTGGCGGATGAAGCCGACCGTGTCGGTGAGGGTGAACACCCTGCCGTCCGCGGTCTCGGCGCGCCTGGTGGTGGGGTCGAGCGTCGCGAACAGCGCGTCCTCGACGAGCACTCCGGCGCCGGTGAGCCGGTTGAGCAGCGAGCTCTTGCCTGCGTTGGTGTAGCCGACGATGGCCACGCTGGGCACCTGGTTGCGGCCGCGCTGGGCGCGCTTGGTCTCGCGCACCGACTCCAGCTCCCGGAGTCGCCGGCGGAGCACGGCGATGCGGGTCTTGATGCGGCGCCGGTCGGTCTCTATCTTCGTCTCACCCGGTCCGCGGCCGCCGATGCCGGCGCCGGCTGCGGCCCGGCCGCCGGCCTGGCGGGACAGGTTGCCGCCCCAGCCACGCAGGCGTTGCCGCAGGTACTGCAGCTGGGCCAGCTCCACCTGGGCCTTGCCCTCCGCGCTCTTGGCGTGCGAGGCGAAGATGTCCAGGATCAGGGCGGTGCGGTCGATCACCTTCACGCCCACCCGGTCCTCGAGGTTGCGCAGCTGGGCGGGCTCGAGCTCACCGTCGCAGATCACGGTGTCGGCCCCCGTTGCGATCACCACCTGGCGCACCTCGTCGACCTTGCCGCGGCCGATGAACGTGGCCGGGTCGGGGGTGCTGCGGCGCTGCACGAGCCCTTCCAGCACCTGGGACCCCGCGGTCTCTGCGAGCAGCTTCAGCTCGGCCATCGCGTTGTCGGCGTCCACCTCGCTGCCGGTGGTCCACACGCTCACCAGCACCACCCGCTCGAGCTGGAGCTCGCGGTACTCGACCTCGCTGATGTCGGCCAGCTGGGTGGACATGCCGGCGACCCGGCGCAGTGACAGCCGGTCGGCCAGGTCCTGCTGGGCGCCGTCGGGGTCGAGCTCTTCTGGATCTGCTTCCCAGGGTTCGTACGTCATGGCCCTCTCAGCTTTGCAGGGTGCAGGTACCGCGCGCCACGACCACCGCGGGTCCGGTGAGCAGTGCTTCTGGTCCGGACAGGTCGACCTCCAGCGTGCCGCCGGGCACCTGGATGGTGTAGCTCCCGGCGTCGGCCATCGCCGCTGCCGCAGCGACGGCACCGGTGCCGCAGGAGCTGGTCTCGCCCACGCCGCGTTCGTGGACGCGCAGGCGGATCCGCCCGGGTGCGCGGCGGACGACGAACTCGACGTTGGCGCCGGCGGGGAAGGTCCCGGACGGGAACCAGGTTGGCGGCCGGGACAGGTCGAGCCCGGCCAGCTCAGCCTCTGAGCCCAGCAGCACCACCGCGTGGGGGTTGCCCACTTCGACGCAGCGGGCCGGCCAGCTGCGCCCGTCGGCCTCCACCGTGACCTCGCCGCCGAGTTGCACCGGGCCCATCGTCACCGAGATCCTGCCGTCGGGGCCGAAGGTCCCCGAGCGCAGCCCGGCCCTGGTCGCAACGGCAGCCTTCGGCCCGGTGACCAGCCCCTCCTCCTCCAGGTAGCGCAGGAAGACCCGCAGGCCGTTGCCGCACATCTCGGCGATCGAGCCGTCAGCGTTGCGGTAGTCCATGAACCACACGTCCCCGGGACCGTCCCACTCCGGCACGAGGCCGGCACGGACCGCGCGCAGCACGCCGTCGCCGCCGATCCCTGCGCGGCGGTCGCACAGGAACCGGACCTGGTCGTCATCCAGGTCGAGCAGGTTGTCCGGGTCGGCGAGCAGCACGAAGTCGTTGCGGGTGCCGTGGCCCTTGGCGAAGTCGATCGTGCGCATCACCGCACGATACCCCGCACCGCGGACACGATCTCCCCGACGCTGGCCGCGGTGGCCTCGGGCGACTCCGCCGGCAGCCAGCTGATCCGCGGGTCGCGCCGGAACCAGCCCAGCTGCTTGCGGGCGAACCGGCGGGTGCCGGCCACCGTCGCCTGCCGCGCCTCAGGCTCGGTGAGCTCACCGTCGAGCTGAGCCAGCACCTGCCGATAGCCCAGGGCCCTGGCAGCGGTCCGTCCCGAGCGCAGGCCGCGCGCCACCAGGGCCTCGACCTCGGCCACGAGTCCGTCGGCCCACATCCGGTCGACCCGCTGTGCGATCCTGGCGTCGAGCAGGTCCCGTGGCACCTCCAGCCCGAACTGCACCACTTCGCCCAGTGCGTACCGCCAGGCGGGCAGGGTCGAGGTGTAGCTCCCGGTCAACTCGATGACCTCGAGCGCACGGACGGTGCGGCGGGCGTTCCCGGGCAGGATGCCGGCCGCTGCGGCCGGGTCGAGTGCGGCCAGGCGGCGGTGCAGTGCCTCGGCTCCGACCTGCTCCAGTTCCGCCTCCAGGCGCGCCCGCACGCCGGCGTCGGTGCCGGGGAACCGGAAGTCGTCGACGATGGCGTGGACATAGAGCGCCGACCCGCCGGCCAGCAACGGCACCACCCCACGCGCCCTGCAGTCGGCCACGGCTCGCCGGGCCAGCCCCTGGAAGTCGGCGACGCTGGCGCTCTCGGTGACGTCGAGGATGTCGATCAGGTGGTGCGGGATCCCGGCGCGCTCGGCCGGCGTGGGCTTGGCCGTGCCGATGTCCATGCCGCGGTAGACCAGCATCGAGTCGGCGTTCACCACCTCGGCTGCGATCCCGGACGCGGCCAGTTCCCGCGCCACGGCTACGGCAACGGCGGTCTTGCCGCTCGCGGTAGGGCCGTTGAGGGCCACCAGCGGGATGCTCACGGCCCACATTCTCCCAGTCCTCGGGCAGGCGCTTGGCACCGGCGCATCGCGGACGCACAATGGAGGCCACTGCCGAGAGAGGCTCGGCGCCGGATCAGGAAGGAGGTCGCATGGACATCGTCGAACAGATCAAGGGTGCCGTGGCCGGCCACGAGACTGAGATCGCAGGAGCCGTCGACCAGGTCGGCGACTTTCTCGATGACAAGACCGGCGGCCAGTACGCGGCCCAGGTGGACCAGGCCCAGGCCTTCGTGAAGGACAGCCTGGGTGCGACTGCTGACACAGCGCGCTGAATCCGGGATCCACTGATCTGGCGCGGGACCACTTCCCGCAATCCGACGAAACCGAGGGGTCGGCCAGCAAACGGGCCGGCCCCTCGGCCTGTGCGCGCTAGGCGCGCGCGAGCCTCGGCAGGCCGAGCACGGTGGGCGCGGGACCGGCCGGCTCCCGGCGAGCTGCCCAGGCGTCGCCGCCGCGGGTGCGGCGCAGCGCCAGCAGCCCGGCGTCTGCGTTGAGGTGGTGCGGTGCGGCGTAGGTGACCTCCACCTCGCCGATGTCCCCCGGCCGCGGCCGCAGGTCGGGTTCGGAGGGGACGCTGACGTGCACCAGCCGGTTGTCGCGCGCCCGTCCCGACATCCGGTGGGTGGCTGCGTCCTTGCGTCCCTCCCCGTCTGCGAACAGCACCTCGACGCGCTGCCCGACCAGCCTGGAGTTCTCCGCCCAGGCCGACTCGCCCACCACCTCGATGAGCCGCTCGTAGCGCTCCTGGACGACCTCGCGCGGCACCTGGTCCGGCATGGTGGCCGCCGGCGTCCCTGGCCGGATGGAGTACTGGAAGGTGAAGGCCGCTGCGAACCGGGAGGCGCGCACCACGTCCAGGGTGGCCTGGAAGTCGGCCTCGGTCTCACCGGGGAAGCCGACGATGATGTCGGTGGTGATGGCAGCGTGCGGGATCGCAGCCCGCACCCGGTCGAGGATGCCGAGGAACCTGCTGCTCCGGTAGGAGCGGCGCATCGCCTTCAGGACGGCGTCGGCGCCGGACTGCAGCGGCATGTGCAGCGACGGCATCACGTTGGGGGTCTCAGCCATGGCGGCGATGACGTCGTCGGTGAAGGCCGCCGGGTGCGGGGAGGTGAAGCGCACCCGCTCCAGGCCCTCCACCTCACCGCAGGCACGCAGCAGCGCAGCGAAGGCTCCGCGGTCGCCGAACTCGACCCCGTAGGTGTTCACGTTCTGGCCCAGCAGGGTCACTTCCTGCACACCCTCGGCCACGAGGGCGCGGATCTCCGCCAGGATGTCGCCGGGCCGGCGGTCGGTCTCCTTGCCGCGCAGGGACGGCACGATGCAGAAGGTGCAGGTGTTGTTGCAGCCGACGCTGATCGAGACCCAGGCTGCATACGCCGAGTCGCGGCGGGTCGGCAGAGTGGAGGGGAACCGCTCCAGTGACTCCAGGATCTCCACCTGGGCCTCCTGCTGCACCCTGGCCCGCTCCAGCAGTGCCGGCAGCGATCCGAGGTTGTTGGTGCCGAAGACCACGTCCACCCACGGCGCGCGTTCCACCACCGCGTGGCGGTCCTTCTGCGCCATGCAGCCGCCAACGGCGATCTGCATGCCCGGGTGGGCGGATTTCACGGGGGCGAGGTGGCCGAGGTTGCCGTACAGGCGGTTGTCGGCGTTCTCCCGTACCGCACACGTGTTGAACACCACCAGGTCGGCCCTGGTGCCGGGCTCGGCGGGGAGGTACCCGGCGTCGGCCAGCACGCCGGAGATGCGCTCGGAGTCGTGCACGTTCATCTGGCAGCCATAGGTGACGACTTCGAACGTGCGCATGACCGGGTACTTTACCTTTTCCCAGCGCGGTCACCGAGCCAGGGCTACCGCCCGCGACTCGCGCACCACGGTGACCTTGATGTTGCCGGGATAGGTCAGCTCCTCCTCGACGCGCTTGGCGATGTCGCGGGCGATGACGTGGGACTGGGCGTCGTTGACCAGGTCGGGGGCCACCATCACCCGGATCTCCCGCCCGGCCTGCATGGCGAACACCTTGTCCACGCCGGCGTGCTCCTTGGCGATGTCCTCGAGCCGCTGCAGGCGCTTGACGTAGATCTCCAGGCTCTCCCGCCGCGCGCCCGGACGGCTCCCGCTGATCGCGTCCGCCGCCTGGGTGAGCACGGCCTCGACGGTGCGCGGCTCGACCTCGTTGTGGTGGGCCTCGATGGCATGGACGATGTCTGGATGCTCGCCGTGGCGGCGGGCGAGGTCGGCACCCACCTTGGCGTGGGACCCCTCGGCCTCATGGGTGAGCGCCTTGCCGATGTCGTGCAGGAACGCCGCCCGCCGGCAGGTCTCGACGTCCAGGCCGAGTTCCGCGGCGAGCAGGGCCGCGATGTGACCGCACTCGATCAGGTGGCGCAGCACGTTCTGGCCGTAGGAGGTGCGGTACTGCAGGGCGCCGAGGATGGGCAGCAGTCCCGGCGCCAGGTCGGTGATCCCCATCTCGATCAGGGCGTCCTCTGCTGCGCGCACGCAGAGCTCCTCGACCCGGCGGGCGCTGCGCTCGTGCACCTCCTCGATCCGGGCGGGATGGATGCGTCCGTCCGCGACCAGCTCGGTGAGGGTGAGCCGGGCCGTCTCGCGCCGGACGGGGTCGAAGCACGACAGCAGCACGCTCTCGGGGGTGTCGTCGATCAGCACGTTGACGCCGGTGATCTGTTCGAACGCCCGGATGTTGCGGCCCTCGCGGCCGATGATCCGGCCCTTCATCTCGTCGCCGGGAAGCGGCACCGTCGCCACCACCGACTCCGTCGTCTGCTCCGCGGCCAGCCGCTGGATGGCGGTCACAACCAGCGAGCGGGCCTTGGCGTCCGCCGTCCGCTTTGCCTCGGACTCGATCTCCCTGGTGAGCTGGGCTGCGTGCAGGCGGGCGTCCCGCTCCACGTGGGCCATCAGCTCCAACCTCGCCTCCTCCAGCGACAGCCCGGCGACAGCTGCCAGGGCCTCGGCCCGCCTCGCCTCGGCCTCGTCCAGGTCGGCCTCCCTGCGGTCGAGCCCGGCGGCGAGCTTGTCGAGGTGCGCCTCGCGGTTGTGGAGTTCCTCCAGGTACTGGTTCAGCCGGTGCTCGCGCTCGGCGAGCAACTCCTCGCGACGTTCGGCCGCCTGCCTGCGCGCCTTCAACTCGTCGTTCTCCGCCGGGCCGGCCTGGGGAGCCGCCGCCGGCTGGGGGTTGGCCGGCCGCCCGCCACCGCCGCGGTGCCCCCGCTGCCGACCCTGGGGCCGCCGCTGGCCGGGCTGTGGGGGTTGGGGAGCACGGCGCAGGAAGAGGACCAGCAGTGCGCCGAGGGCCACCACCACCAACACCAGGAGGCCAAGCGCGGCCCCCAGCAAGACCGTGACATCCATGGCGTCCTCCTAGTCGGGCTGCGGGGACGCCAAAGGACCCAATCTCAAGCGCCCGTGGCAGCACGGCCGTGGCCGGCGGACGGGCCCGGCCGGAGCCGGAGCGGAGCTATCGCGGGGTTCAGTCCCCAGGTGTGGTCAGTCGCTCAAGAGTCGGGCCCGTTGTGGGGTCCCAGGGGCAGGCTAAGGCCCGCAGGATCAATCCGCAAGGAGCTCCGGCAGGTCGGCCAGGACCTCCCTGGTGACCCGCGCGACCACGCCTGAACTGAAGCCGCGACGAGCCAACGCCCCCGCCAGCCGGCGGTAGCGCACGGCAGGCTCAAGGCCCGCCAGCGACGCCGCCTTGCGGGTGGCGAACCCCATGGCCACCTCGTAGTCGCGGTCGCCGTCGAGCTCCGCCGCAACGCTCTCGACCAGGTCGCGGTCGACGCCCTTCTCCGCCAGCTCGGCCAGCAGTGCGCGACGGCTCTTCTGGCGGCGCGCGCCGGCAGCGAGCCAGTCCCGGGCGAACACCTCGTCGTCGACCAGGCCCACCTCGGCGAGCCGGTCGAGCACCGTCTCGGCCACCTCCTGCGGCACCAGCTTGCGGGCCAACGCCCTGGCGAGCTCGGCACGGCTGCGCGCGCGGACGGTGAGCTGACGCAGCGCGATCTCGCGGGCGAACGCCACCGGGTCGCCCTGGGCCTCAGCCGTGCCCGGCTCGCCGTCGACAGGCGTTGGACTCACCGGCTCAGAACTCCACCTCGCCGGTGACCGGGTCGATGCCGTCGGGGACATCGTTGGCCGTGCCGACGCCCAGATGGCTGAGGATCCGCTGCTCGATCTCGTTGGCCACGTCGGGGTTGTTGCGCAGGAAGTTGCGCGCGTTCTCCTTGCCCTGGCCCAGCTGGTCGGACTCGTAGGTGAACCAGGCACCGGCCTTGCGGATGATGCCGCAGTCGACGCCGAGGTCGATCAGGCTGCCCTCCCGGCTGATCCCCTGGCCGTAGAGGATGTCGAACTCGGCCTGCTTGAACGGCGGCGCGACCTTGTTCTTCACCACCTTCACCCGGGTGCGGTTGCCGACCATGTCCTGGCCGTCCTTCAGCGTCTCGATCCGGCGGACGTCCAGCCGCACCGAGGAGTAGAACTTCAGTGCCCGGCCGCCGGTAGTGGTCTCGGGGGAGCCGAACATCACCCCGATCTTCTCGCGCAGCTGGTTGATGAAGATGGCAGTGGTACCGGCACCGGAGAGGGCGCCGGTCATCTTGCGCAGCGCCTGGCTCATCAGGCGGGCCTGCAGGCCCACGTGGCTGTCGCCCATCTCGCCCTCGATCTCGGCGCGTGGGGTGAGCGCAGCCACGGAGTCGATCACGATCAGCGCCAGAGCCCCGGAGCGGACCAGGGTGTCCGCGATCTCCAGCGCCTGCTCACCGTTGTCCGGCTGGCTGACCAGCAGGGCGTCGGTGTCGACGCCGAGCCTTGCTGCGTAGTCGGGGTCGAGCGCGTGCTCGGCGTCGATGAAGGCGCAGATGCCGCCGGCCGCCTGGGCGTTGGCGATCGCGTGCAGCGCGACGGTCGTCTTGCCGGACGACTCCGGGCCGTAGATCTCCACCACCCTGCCACGCGGGAGGCCGCCGATGCCGAGGGCCACATCGAGGGCGATGGAGCCGGTCGGGATCACCTCGATGGGCTGCCGCGTCTCCTCACCCAGCCGCATCACCGAGCCCTTGCCGTGCTGCTTCTCGATCTGGGCGAGCGCCGCCGCCAGCGCCTTCTCCCGGTCTGCTATCGCCATCTCCTGAAATCCTCTCCGTCCCCGGCGTGCTTGCTTCGCCATCACCTTAGGCACCGCCACTGACATCCGGTCACGGAGCTGCCTGGCTGTGGAAAAGCTGCTGGACCACCGCTCTTCGGTCCACAGCGTAGGCGAACAGGTGTTCGATATGCGCGGCGACACACCGCTTCGGCTCAGCGTTCGCGGGCGGGCAGTTCCAGCTCGGCCCATGCGGCCAGCCAGATCTCCTTGCACGGCAGGCCTGCGGCCAGCGCCTGGCTGACGGTTCGCTGGCCGAGACCTGAGATCACGACGGTGTCGGCCCACATCGGCGCGTAGTTGCTGCCCAATTGCGCGGCCAGGCGCGCGCGCAGGTCGGCCTCCCGCATTCAGGCGGCGGCGACGCGCGGGCTGCGCGCGTGCAACTGGGTGACCCCGGCGTTGTCGTCCAGCTTGTCCGAGACCCGGCGCAGGACCTGTGCCAGTGGCACGTCCAGCGCCCCGCAGATCGCGTTGAGGAGTTCGGAGGAGGCCTCCTTCTGGCCCCGCTCGATCTCGGAGAGGTAGCCGAGGCTGACCCTCGCCTTCCCGGAGACCTCCCGCAGGGTGAGGCTCGAGGACGTCCGCAGCTCGCGCAGCGACTCGCCGAGGAACTCCCGCATCAGCGGGGGGCGCTCGCGAACGTCCTGCATCATGGCCTGCACTCTACCTGTCGGTACCGCCGTGGGAATCACGGTGGTACAACGCCACGCCCGTGTCCTGTGTTCCCCGTGCCGGCTCGGGGCTGGTCGTCGCTGGCCACGGCTTCGGCGAGCACGCCGAGCGCTGCCGCGACCGTGGCTGCGCGGACGGCGTCGCGGTCGCCGGGAAAGTCGAAGCGCCGCGCCGCCGGCGTCCGCCCCGGTCCGGCCAGCCCGAGCCAGACCTCGCCCGGCCGATGGCCGTCCTGGGGGTCCGGGCCGGCCACGCCGGTGGCCGCCAGCACCCAGTCCGCGCCGGTGCGCTCCCGTACGCCCGCAGCCATCGCAGCAGCCGTTGGGCCGGCGACCGGCCCGTGCGCTGCGAGCACGGCGACGGGGACGCCGGCGAGGCTCGCCTTCAGCCCGGTGGCGTAGCTGACCACCCCGCCGAGGTAGACGGCTGAGGCACCCGGCACAGCGGTCAGCGCGGCGCCGATCAGCCCCCCGGTGAGAGACTCGGCCGTTGCCAGGGTCTCACCCCTGCCGGCCAGGGCTGCCACCAGCGCGGCCGCTACCGGCTCAGGACCGGTCATTCCTGGCCCTGGCGATCGCCTCGCCCCGGAGCCTGAGCGCGTCGAAGACGTACATCACTCCGGTCACGGCGGTCAGCACGAACGCAGCCCCCATCACCAGCCACGCCAGCCAGAACCAGAACGGGACGGTGGTCACGGTGAGCTGGATCGGGTAGGGCAGGAACATCAGCAGTGCCACCGACTGCAGCAGCGTCTTGAGCTTGCCACCGGCAGCTGCGGCCATCACCTCGTACTTGAGCATCTGCACCCGCATCCAGGTGATGCCCCACTCCCGCACCAGGATGATGATCGTCACCCACCAGGCCAGCTCCCCGAGCACGCTGAGGGAGATGAACGCTGCCCCGGTCAGGGCCTTGTCAGCGATCGGGTCCCACAGCTTGCCGAAGTCGCTGATCAGGTTGTGGCGACGGGCCAGGCGACCGTCGAAGAAGTCGGTCAGGATGGCCACCCCGAAGGCTGCCGTGGCCACCAGCCGCCACCCGAAGTCACCGGGGTGGAGGAAGAGCAGCACGACGAACACCGGCACCAGGGCGAGGCGGAGCACGGTCAGGGCGTTGGGCAGCCAGGCTGGCACCGGCACGCCGACATGCTCCGCGTGCTGCGTCATCGCCCCTCCAGCTCCACGACGAGATCCACCCCATCCGTCGCCGCGACCATACCCCAGGCCAGGGCTCCCGTGACCAGATCGTTACCAACCGGCACCAGCGTAGTGCTGCCGTCGGTCTCCGGCGCCTGGTGGCGGGCCCTGCCCCACGCCGTCCCGTCCCCGCCAACACCCTCGATCAGCACCTGGGTGCGTTCCCCGAGCCGCGCGGCCGCCCGCTGCGCCGAGACCTCGTCCACGAGGCTCGCCAGCCGGTCGACCCGCTCATCGATCAGCTCCGGGGGCACCTTCCCGGACAGCCGGGCGCCCTCCGTGCCCTCCTCGTCGGAGTAGCCGAAGACGCCGACGGCATCCAGCCGCGCCTCGGCGAGGAAGTCGGCCAGCACGGCCACGTCCGCCTCGGTCTCGCCCGGGAAGCCGACGATGACGTTGCTGCGGAAGCCCGCCTCGGGACGCGCGGCGCGGACGCGCTCCACCAGGCCGAGGAACGACGCCGGGTCGCCGAAGCGGCGCATCCTGCGCAGCACGCCCGGCGAGGCGTGCTGGAACGGCAGGTCGAAGTACGGCACCACGCTGGCCAGTCCGAGCATCGCGTCCAGCAGCGCCGGGCGTACCTCGGCCGGCTGCAGGTAGGAGACGCGGATCCACTCCAGTCCGTCCACGGCGTCGAGAGCCCGGAGCAGGGCCTCAAGGCTGGTGCCGAGGTCCTTGCCGTAGGCGCTGGAGTTCTCACTCACCAGCACCACCTCGCGGACGCCGGTGCCGACCAGCCAGTTGGCCTCGGCCACCAGCTCGGCCACCGGCCGGGAGACGTAGGCGCCGCGGAACGCCGGGATCGCACAGAACGCGCACCGGCGGTCACAGCCCGACGCGATCTTCAGCGAGGCCGATGCGCCGGTGCCGAGCCGGTACCGCGGCAGCCAGCCGTGCCCTGGCACCGACAGCTCCGCAGCCCGCTCGGGGCGGGCGACCGGCGTCACGGGCAGGAGGCTGCGGCGGTCCCGCGGCACGTGCGCCTCTACGCTGCCCCCGGCCAGGATCCACTCCAGCCGTTCCGCGATCTGCGGATAGGAGTCGAAGCCGAGCACGGCGTCAGCCTCGGGCAGGGACTCGGCCAGTTCCCTGCCGTACCGCTCGGCGAGGCAGCCGACCGCGACGACAGCCCTGGTGACGCCGTTCGCCTTCTGGTCGGCTGCGGCCAGCAGCGTGTCGATCGAGTCCTTCTTCGCCGCGTCGATGAAGCCGCACGTGTTGACCACGATCGCCGCGGCTTCGTCCGGGTCGTCCACGAGGCTGAAGCCGCCGGCGGCCAGGCGCCCGGCCAGTTCCTCGGAGTCGACCTCGTTGCGTGCGCAGCCGAGGCTGATCAGGTGCACGGGCGTCGGGCTCACCCGGGCCACGCTACCCCAACGCCCTTTCGCCGAGCGCTCCGGCTCCGGTCGAACGCCTGTGCCCGGGTACAGGTTCTCGACCGCAACCGAGGCGTTCGACCGGCGGTGGTCAGCCTTCCCGCAGCGCCGCCAGCACCTCGTCCAGGTCGTCGGGCTTGACCAGCACCTCCCGGGGCTTCGAACCCTCGGACGGGCCCACCACTCCCCTGGTCTCGAGGATGTCCATCAGGCGTCCGGCCTTGGCGAAGCCGACCCGCAGCTTGCGCTGCAGCATCGAGGTGGAGCCGAGCTGGAGGTTCACCACCAGCTGGGCCGCTTCGAGCACGAGTTCTAAGTCGTCCCCGATGTCCTCGGCCACGGCCTTGCCGGAGTCGGCCGGCGCGGCCACGTCCTCGCGGTACTGCGGCGCCATCTGCTCGGTGACCTGCCTGACCACGGAGCGGATCTCGGCCTCGGTCACCCAGGCGCCCTGCACGCGCAACGGCTTCGACTGCCCCATCGGCAGGAACAGGCCGTCGCCCTGGCCCACCAGCTTTTCAGCTCCCGGGGTGTCCAGGATCACCCTGGAGTCGGTCATCGATGAGGTGGCGAAAGCCAGCCGGGACGGCACGTTGGCCTTGATCAGGCCGGTGACCACGTCGGTCGAGGGCCGCTGCGTCGCCAGCACGAGGTGGATGCCGGCGGCGCGGGCGAGCTGGGTGATCCGGACGATCGAGTCCTCCACGTCCCGGGGGGCCACCATCATCAGGTCGGCGAGCTCGTCCACGATCACCAGCAGGTACGGGTAGGGGGCGAGCACCCGCTCCGAGCCGGGCGGCAGCTTCACCTGGTCGGCGCGGACGGCCTTGTTGAAGTCGTCGACGTGCCGGAAGCCGAAGGCGGCCAGGTCGTCGTAGCGCGCGTCCATCTCGCGCACCACCCACTGCAGCGCCTCTGCGGCCTTCTTCGGGTTGGTGATGATCGGCGTGACCAGGTGCGGGATGCCCTCGTAGTGCGTCAGTTCCACCCGCTTGGGGTCCACCAGCATCATCCGCACCTCGTCGGGGGTCGCCCGCATCAGGATCGAGGTGACCAGGGAGTTAACGAAGCTGGACTTGCCCGAACCGGTGGCACCGGCCACCAGCAGGTGCGGCATCTTGGCCATGTTCGCGATCACGTAGCCGCCTTCGACGTCCTTGCCGAGGCCGACCGTCATCGGGTGGTGGTCGTTGCGGGCCCGGTTCGAACGCAGCACGTCGCCGAGGGAGACGATCTCCTTGTCGGCGTTGGGGATCTCGATGCCGATCGCCGACTTGCCCGGGATCGGGGAGAGGATCCGCACGTCGGCTGAGGCGACGGCGTAGGCGATGTTCTTGCCCAGGGCTGTGACCTTCTCCACCTTCACGGCGTTGCCCAGCTCGACTTCGTAGCGGGTGACGGTCGGGCCCCTGGTGTAGCCGGTGACGGTGGCGTCGATCTCGAACTGCCGCAGCACCTCGGTGAGGCTCTGCACGACGGCGTCGCTGGCCTGGCTGCGGGCCTTCGGCACGGTGCCGGGCTTGAGCAGCGCCGGGTCGGGCAGGTTGTAGACGATGTCGCCGGAGATCGGGGGCTGCTCTGCGCGCAGCGGCCCCGGCGACATCACCGGCGCCTCCAGCGGCGGCTGCACGGCCTTCGCCCGCTGCGCCGGCCGGTCCGGCACCGCGACGGTGAGCTCCTCGTCCGGGTCGGCCGGTTCCGGCCCGTCTTCCACCAGCGGGGTGTCGTAGGCGCGGTGCTCCACGCCGTACTCGATCTCCGGGCGCTGCGGGCGCCGCAGGCGCTCCGCCACGGCAGCTGTGCGCACGCGCAGTTCGCTCATCGGGATGCCGGCCACCACCAGCACGCCGAAACCGGTGAGCAGCGCCAGCAGCGGCACGGCCAGCCAGACGGTCAGCAGGTCGACGGTGAGGGAGGAGGAGATGAAGCCGAGGAAGCCGCCCGCCTCCCGGACCAGGGCGGGCTGCCCGCCGCGGGGCAGGCCCTTGGCGATGTGGATCAGCCCGAGGATGCCGAACAGCGCGCTCAGCCAGCCCACCACCTGGCGGCCGGCCGAGCCGTGCCGGTCGGGATGGCGCAGCGTGCGCCACGCCATGCCGAAGCACAGCACCGGCACGACGTAGGCGAAGCTGCCCACCAGGGTGGTGATCGCCACCTGCACCCAGTTCCCGGCGGTGCCGGGCAAGCCGATCCAGAACTCACCGGCCACCAGCAGGCCGAGCAGCAGCACGGTCAGGCCGGTGCGGTCGTGCCGCTGCTCGGGCTCGAGCCGGACGGCGCCATGGCCGAGGGCACGCGCACCGGATCCCACCAGGGTGGCCAGGCCGCGCCAGGCTGCGGCGATGCCCCGTCCGGCGCCCGACAGCAGCCGGCTCAGCCCGGACGGCTGCGACGGTCTGGCCGCAGGCTTGCGGGTCTGGGTCTTCTTGCTTCCGGTGCTTCTGGAGGCGCTGGTGCGCGCGGACGCGCTACTGCGGCTCCGCGAAGGGGAAGACGCGCGGGTCGCCATGAACCGAAGGGTAAGCGATCCGGGCGCCGATTCCGCGTTCCCCACGCCGAGCGTCGCCGGGCTTGGGCCGGCCAGCCCTCGGCCGCGCCTCCCAACGGGTTGCGCCCACGTCCCCGGCGAAGGAAGCCACAGACGCCCCCGAACCTCACGGTTGCCCTCGAAATTTCGGGGGCGTCGGTGAGTTTCGGGGGCGTCTGGACGGGACCGGGCGGCTGGCCGGGGACCGGCACCTGAACGGTGGAGGGGCCGCGATCAGGAGGAGAAGTGCTGCCAGCCGGTGGTGTCCCCTGCCCAGGGCGCGCCGTCGACGAGCACGCCGGGGTCACCGGCCGCCACGGCGCCGATCACGCGCCAGCCGGGCGGCACGGAGCCGGCGTCGAAGGCGCCGACCAGGGCGTGGTCGTCCCCGCCGGTGAGCTGGAACAGCAGCGGGTCGCCCCCGCCGATCGCCGCCGCAACCGCCTTCTGCGGCTCGGCCACCTCGAACGCAGCGGTGTGCACGTCCAGGGTCACGCCGGAGGCCCTGGCGATGTGGCCCAGGTCGGCGAGCAACCCGTCCGAGACATCGATGAGCGCGCTCGCCCCCGCCTCTGCGGCCACCCGGCCCTGCCCGTACGGCGGCTCCGGAACCCGGTGGGCCAGCACCACTGCGCGGGGGGAACGGAACCCACGGCCGAGCACCGCTACACCCGCAGCGGCCCAACCCAGCCTGCCGACCATGGCCAGCACCTGGCCCGGGCGGGCACCACCCCTGGTCACCGGCGGCAGCCCGCCCAGGTCAGCCAGCACGGTCGCCGTCACCACGATCTGGGCTGCCGCGGTGGTGTCGCCGCCGACCAGTTGCACCCCGGCGTGCGCGCACTCCTCCCGCACGCCGGCGCCGAAGTCGAGCACCCACTGCGCGGGGGTCTGCGGCGGTGCGGCCAGGCTGACCACCAGCCCCACGGGCACGGCCCCCATCGCTTCGGCGTCGGCGACGCACGCAGCGACGGCCTTGCGGCCGACGTCGCCGGCTGCCGACCAGTCCCTGCGGAAGTGGACGTTCTCAACCATGGTGTCGGTGGAGACCGCCACGTCACCGACCGTGCGCAGCACCGCGCAGTCGTCGCCCACGCCCACCACCACGGGTCCGGACGGGCCGCCGAGGCCTGCCGTGATCCGTCCGATCAGCGCGAACTCCCCGACGTCTGCGATGGTCGCGCCGGCGGAACCGTCCGGCCCGGTCAACGCAGCCCTGTCGGCCGCTCCAGCGCCAGCCGCACGAGGGTGGCGATCAGCTCGGGATAGTCCAGCCCGCTGGCGGCCCACATCATCGGGAACATCGACGTGCGGGTGAAGCCGGGCATCGTGTTCAGCTCGTTCACGTACGGGGTCCCGTCGGCGGTGACGAACAGGTCCACCCGCGCCAGGCCTTCCACATCCATCGCAGCGAAGGTGGTGGCGGCCAGCTGCTGCACGCACGCCCGCAGCTCGGGGTCCAGGTCAGCGGGCACCTCGAGGCTCACCTGCTCCTCCGGCAGGTACTTGGCCTGGAAGTCGTACACCCGGTCCGCGGTGTGCATGACGATCTCGCCCGGCAACGAGACCCGGGGCGGCCCGGACAGGTCCTGCAGCACGGCCACCTCGATCTCGCGGACGCCGACGAACCCCTCCTCGACCACGACCTTGGGATCGTAGCCGTGCGCCTCCTCCACGGCCGCGGCCAGGGCGTCGGCAGAGTCGACCTTCGTGATGCCGAGGCTCGATCCGCCCCTGGCCGGCTTGACGAACACCGGGAAGCCCAGCGCAGCAGCCCTTGCCAGGCAGCCGTCACGGTCGTCACGCCACTGCGCGGACGTGATCGCCTCCCACCGGCCAACCGGCAGGCCCGCGCCGGCCATCGCCCGCTTCATCAGGTCCTTGTCCATGCCGATCGCGCTCGCTGCGACCCCGGCTCCGACATAGCGCAGCCCGAGCATCTCGAACATGCCCTGGATGGTGCCGTCCTCACCGTACGGGCCGTGGAGCAGCGCGAACGCGACGTCCACATCCAGCACGTCGGTCAGCCGGTCACCGTCGCGGGTGACGACCTGCGGCCCGGACGGTCCGCTGACCAGCGCAGCTGCCGGCCGGTCGGCGGCCACCTGAGGCAGATTGCCCGCCACGACTTCGTAAGCCTTCAGTTCCGCCTCCGGGATCCGCAGCCAGTTCCCGGACTTGGTGATCCCGATGCCGACCACCTCGAACCGTTCCGGATCGATGGCGCGGGCCACGCCGCCCGCCGTAAGGCAACTGATCTCATGCTCGGAGCTGACCCCGCCGAAGACCAGGGCTACCCGGGTTCTGGGGTTGGTCACGCGCGCCACCCTATCGGGACGCCGGACGCTCCACCCGCCGTCCGACGCGGATGTCGTAGACCCCCTCGGGTGGCTCCTCCCCGCGCAGGGAGGCCACCAGTGCGGTGAGGTCCGCCATGATCCTCGCCGAGGCCAGCTGGGCCGCCGCAGGGTCGGTGCGGCCGGCCAGGTCGGTCAGGTCGACCGGTGGGCCCATCCGGAACGACATCGTCCGGCGGGGCCAGAACCGGGGCCACACCGGCTTCTTGCCCGGCATCACCAGGTGCGCGCCCCACTGGCCCAGCGGGATCACCGGGAAGCCGGTGCGCAGCGCGAGCCGCGCCACCCCGGGCCGGGCCGTCATCGGCCACGTGTCCGGATCGGCGGTGATCGTGCCCTCCGGGTAGACCACGATGCACTCCCCCGCCACCAGCGCTGCCTCCGCGGCAACCAGCGCGTCGCCGGCCTGGTCGGTGTTCCGCAGCACCGGGATCTGGCCCGTCGCCCGGGCCAGCCAACCGATCACCGGCACCTGCCACAGGTCGGCCTTGCCCAGCGCCCGGGGCCAGCGTCCGTGCCAGACCAGGTAGTGGCACAGCGCCGGCGGGTCGAAGTTGGAGATGTGGTTGCTCACCACGATGACCCCGCCGGTGGCCGGCAGGTGGCGGGCGTCGTCCCAGTCGGTGTCGACCAGCCGGTTGAGCAGCCAGCCGCCGAATCGTGCCATCCGCCGGTAGGTCGGCTGCACCGGGGTCGGGTTCGCCACCCGCAACGGCAGCCGGGCGCGTTCGGTTGGCTTGGTCACGCGGGGATCATCCCACGCCGCGCGGCTTCCCGGGCCTGCCGGTGGTGTCCGGGCCGGACGGCCGCCGCCCGGCTTCCCCGCCCCGACGCGACCTTGCGCCGCAAACCCCGACCTTGCGCCGGGTCTAGGGGGCGCAGGGTCGGGTTATACGGCGCAGAGTGGTTGCCGGGCCGGGGTCAGCCGGCGGTGCGGGCCGGCAGCGTCCGGGGCAGCCAGGCTGGACGGCGTGCCTCGTAGGCCGTGATCTCGTCGGCGTGCTGGAGGGTGAGGCCGATGTCGTCCAGCCCCTCGAGCAGGCGGTGGCGGGTGTAGTCGTCGATCGCGAACCCGAAGACCTCCCCGCCTGCACTGATGGTCCGGTCGGCCAGGTCGACCGTGAACTCGATGCCCGGCCGCTCCTCTGCGATCGCCCACAGCCGCTCCACGACGTCCTGGTCCACTGCCGCGACCACGAGGCCGGCCTTGCCGGAGTTGCTGCGGAAGATGTCGCCGAACCTCGAGCCGATCACCACCCTGAACCCGTAGTTCTGCAGCGCCCACACGGCGTGCTCGCGGGATGAGCCGGTGCCGAAGTCAGGACCTGCCACCAGGATCGAGCCGCTGGCGTATGCCGGCTGGTTGAGCACGAAGTCGGGATCGTTGCGCCAGGCCGCGAACAGGCCGTCCTCGAAGCCGGTGCGGGTGACCCTCTTGAGGTAGACGGCCGGGATGATCTGGTCGGTGTCGACGTTGCTGCGCCGCAACGGGACCGCGACGCCGGTGTGCGAGCTGAACTTGTCCATCTCGTTCTCCTTCTACAGGTCGGCCGGGGAGCTGAGGGTGCCGCGGATCGCGGTGGCGGCCGCCACCGGCGGCGAGACCAGGTGGGTGCGCCCGCCCTTGCCCTGCCTGCCCTCGAAGTTGCGGTTGGACGTGGACGCCGAGCGCTCGCCGGGAGCGAGCTGGTCGGGGTTCATGCCAAGGCACATCGAGCAGCCGGCCGCACGCCACTCGGCGCCGAAGTCGAGGAACACCTTGTCCAGCCCCTCGGACTCGGCCTGCAGCCGCACCCTCGCGGAGCCGGGCACCACCAGCATCCGCACGCCGGACGCGATCCGCTTGCCCTTCAGCACCGAAGCGGCCAGGCGCAGGTCCTCGATCCGCCCGTTGGTGCAGGAGCCGAGGAAGACCGTGTCGACCTTGATCTCGCGCATCGGCGTGCCCGCCTGCAGGTCCATGTACGACAGCGCACGCTCGGCCGCAGCCCGGTCGACCGGATCGGCGAAGTCCTCCGGAGCGGGTACGGCCGCCCCGAGCGGGACGCCCTGACCGGGGTTCGTGCCCCAGGTGACGAAGGGCGTCAGCTGCGCGGCGTCGATGTTCACCTCGCGGTCGAACACGGCGTCCTCGTCGGTGTAGAGCGTGCGCCAGTACGCAACGGCCGCGTCCCAGTCGGCACCCTCCGGCGCGTGCGGACGGCCCTTCAGGTAGGCGAAGGTGGTCTCGTCCGGCGCCATCATCCCGGCCTTGGCGCCCCACTCGATGCTCATGTTGCAGATGGTCATCCGCCCCTCCATGGAGAGGTTGCGGATGGTGTCGCCGCGGTACTCCACGACGTAGCCCTGGCCGCCGCCGGTGCCGACCTTCGCGATCAGCGCCAGCACGATGTCCTTGGCGGTGACACCGTCGGGAAGCTCGCCGTTGACGTTCACGGCCATCGTCCTCGGCCGCGCCTGGGGCAGCGTCTGGGTGGCCAGCACGTGCTCGACCTCCGAGGTGCCGATGCCGAATGCCAGGGCCCCGAAGGCGCCGTGGGTGGAGGTGTGGGAGTCGCCGCACACGACCGTGAGACCCGGCTGGGTGAGCCCCAGCTGCGGACCGATGATGTGCACCACCCCCTGGTCCTTGTCGCCGAGGGAGTGGATCCGGACGCCGAACTCGGCAGCGTTGCGGCGCAGCGTGTCCACCTGCAGCTTCGACACCGGGTCGGCGATCGGGCTGAGGATGTCCAGCGTCGGGGTGTTGTGGTCCTCTGTCGCCATCGTCAGGTCGGTGCGCCGCACGCTGCGTCCGGCCAGGCGCAGGCCGTCGAACGCCTGCGGGCTGGTCACCTCGTGCACGAGGTGCAGGTCGATGTAGAGCAGGTCGGGCTCGCCTTCGGCTGTACGCACGACGTGGTTCTCCCATACCTTGTCGCTCAGGGTCTTGCCCATCGATCCTCCATCGACTTCAACTCGGGGGCGTCTTTCGCGCTGTCCACCGTATCAGCTTGCATATCATGATGCGAGACGGCAGTCTTAGCCTATGGACAACTCAAGTGGCGTCGGAGTGCTCGACAAGGCCGCCCTCGTGCTCACGGCACTCGAGCAGGGCCCCACTACCCTCGCGGGCCTGGTCACCGCAACCGGGCTCGCACGGCCCACGGCCCACCGGCTCGCGGTCGCGCTCGAGCACCACCGCCTGGTCTCCCGCGACCTGCAGGGCCGGTTCGTGCTCGGGCCCCGCCTCACCGAACTCGCCTCCGCAGCCGGTGAGGACCGGCTGCTGGCCACCGCCGGCCCCGTGCTCGCTCGCCTGCGGGACATCACCGGTGAATCAGCCCAGTTGTTCCGGCGCCAGGGCGACCTGCGCGTGTGCGCCGCGGCGGCGGAGCGGCCCTCTGGCCTGCGGGACACGATCCCGGTGGGCACCCAGCTGACCATGGGCGCGGGTTCCGCCGCCCAGGTCCTGCTCGCCTGGGAGGACCCCGAGCGCATCCAGCGCGGCCTGCAGAACTCCTCCTTCTCGGCCGTGGCGCTCGCCACGGTCCGCCGCAGGGGCTGGGCCCAGTCGGTCGCAGAGCGCGAGCCGGGCGTGGCCTCGGTGTCGGCCCCGGTCCGCTCCCCCAGCGGCAAGGTGATCGCCGCGGTCAGCGTCTCCGGCCCGATCGAGCGGCTCTCCCGCCAGCCCGGACGGTTGCACGCCCCGGCCGTGATCGCAGCAGCCGAGCGCCTCAGCGAGGTGCTGCGGCGCAACGGTGGCGAGGGCTGAGCAGCCCTCAGCCCCGCCCGGACGGGACCGCGGCCCAGTCGAGCCAGTAGCCGTGGTGGTGGCAACGCGCCAGCAACTGGTCGCTGCGCGAGCCGTCCCGCCAGGTCGTGATGCCGAGCCAGGTCGCGTCGTCACCGGCCAGCTGTTGCGGCACCGGCAGCACCCCTACCCGGTTCGGTGCTTCGACCCAGATCCACGCCAGGTCCCGCTCGGACCCGGCCCGCTCCAGCCCGGCGACGAAGGCCAGTTGGCGCTCGGGCTCCAGATAGCACAGCGCCCAGCTCGTCATCACGGCCGGCTCGGTGCCGGCCAGGCGGCCCAGGCACCGGCCCAGGTCGGCCACCGCGTCCCCGGCCACCACCGGCGCCGGCCGCGAGCCGAACAGCTCGACCGCAGCCCGCAGCCGGCGGAACCGGTCGGCCTGGTCCGGCCAGACGCAGGCCTCAAGCCACCGGGCCTGGTCGGGGTCGGTGAGGTCCACCGGGTTCGCGTCCAGCCCCAGCCGGTCGTCCAGCAGCGGCAGCGCCTCGGCGAGCCCGTGCGGCCCGCGAGCCCCGGGCCGCGCGCCTCGCACCGCGCATTCGACCACCACTGACGACTCCCCGAGCCGGTTCCCGCGCCCGTCGGCGAAGGCCATCCGGTCCAGCAGCAGGTTCAGCCCGGCGCTGGCCCCGATGTCCAGCAACCCCAGCCTCCGTCCGCCGAGCCGGCCGAGCCCGGCAAGGAGCAGGGCAGCGCGCCCCACCTCGTTGGTCTGGGGCAGCCTGGTGGCCAGCAGCCGCCGCAGCTCGGCGGCGTTGGCTGCGCAGAAGTCGAGGAAGGCCGGCACTGGATCAGTTTCGTCCGGTGCCGCAGCGAGGTTGGGGTAGAACCTGGCCAGCGGCTGCCCGGGATCGGCGAGCAGCAGGAAGTGGACCGCTGCGAACAGGTTCACCGGCACCCTGGCCGGCTCGGGCGCATCGGCGAACAGGCCCGGCAGCACCGGGGAGCGGGCCACCCCTGCGCTCAGCCTCGAGTACAGCGGCGCCCGGCGCGCGGTGGTGGCTGCGAACGCGCGAAAGGCCGCGGGCAGGCTCACGAGGCGGACCGCGCGCGTTCCGGGTGTGCCATGTGCGGCATTCTGCAGCGGGACGCCCGGTCGCGGCCAGCGCCGTGCCCGGGGCGGCCCCCGGCTGCGCGGGCAGGACGCTGCAGCCACCATGGCACCTCAGAAAGGGACCTCGTGAACCCAGACCCGATCCCGCGGCTCCGGCGCGCCGTGGCCGACCTGCCCGCCTACGTCCCCGGCCGGAAGGCGACCGGGGCCGACGTGGCCGCGCTCGCATCGAACGAGAGCCACCTGCCGCCGCTGCCGGCGGTGGTGGCTGCGGTGACCGCGGCCGCCGCCCGCGCGAACCGCTATCCCGACATGGCCAGCCTCGCCCTGCGTGAGCGCCTGGCTGTCGAGTGCGGCGTCGACGTCGGCGAGGTGGCCGTGGGGCCGGGTAGCGTCGGAGTGCTGTCCCAGCTGGTCGCTGCGCTCTGCGACCCGGGCGACGCCGTGGTGTTCGCCTGGCGTTCGTTCGAGGCGTACCCGATCCTGTGCCGGATCGCGGGGGTGCAGCCGGTGCCGGTGCCACTGACCGCAGCCGAGCACCACGACCTGCCTGCCATGGTGGCTGCGATCACCGAGCGGACGAGGATCGTACTGCTGTGCTCGCCGAACAACCCGACCGGCACCGCGCTGAGCCTCGAGGAAGTGGCGGCCTTCCTCGAACTGGTGCCGCCCAGCGTGCTGGTGGTGCTCGACGAGGCCTACCGCGAGTACGCCGACGCAGACCTCGACACCGTTGCCCTCTACCGGCGCTATCCCAACTTGTGCCTGCTGCGGACGTTCTCGAAGGCCTACGGCCTGGCCGGCCTCCGGGTCGGGTACGCGATCGCCCGGCCGGAACTGGCCGAGGGCCTGCGCCGCACCCAGATCCCCTTCTCGGTCAGCTCGGTTGCCGAGGCCGCAGCGCTGGCAGCGCTGGACGAGGCTGCGACCGTGGCCGAACGCGCGGCGGTCGTCGCCGCCGCGCGCCCGCTGGTGGAGGGGGCCGCCCGCGAGCTGGGGTGGCAGGTGCCGGACGGCCAGGCGAACTTCCTCTGGCTGCGCACCACCGATGCGGAGTTCGGGCCCTTGCTGGAAGCGTTCGACGCCGCCCGCATCCTCGTGCGCGGCTACCCGGGCGACGGCATCCGGGTGACGCTGGCTGATGCGGCCAGCAACGAGCGCGTCCTGAAGGTGCTGGCAGGCTTCCGTGGGGCACCGGGGTGACCGAGCGCCCCGTCGGCGCACCGGCCGTCCCGGCGGCGCCCCTGCGCCACAACCTGCTCGAGGACGCGTTCGGCCTGCTCAGTGGCACCTTCGTGGCCTCGCTCGGGTTGTTCCTGCTGCACTCGGCCCAGGCGGTCACCGGCGGCACCGCCGGGCTGGCGCTGCTGCTCGGCTACGCCGGTGGCTGGTCGTTCGGGCTGTTGTTCTTCGTGCTGAACCTGCCGTTCTTCGTGCTCGCCGTGCGCCACCGTGGCCTGGACTTCGCCCTGCGCACATTGCTGGCGATCGGCCTGGTCTCGGGTTTCGCCTTCCTGCACCCGCTGATGCTGCCGGACTTCCGGCCCAACGCCGTCTACGCCACCGGCGTGGGCAACCTGCTGGCGGGGGTCGGCATGCTGATCCTCTTCCGGCACCGGGCCAGCCTCGGCGGGTTCAACACCCTGGCTCTGGTACTGCAGGACCGGCTCGGCTGGCGGGCGGGCTACGTGCAGCTGGCCTGCGACACAGCGATCATCCTCGCAGCCCTGGCCGTCACTCCGCCGGCCGCGGTGTTGCTGTCCGCAGCGGGAGCCGTGCTGCTGAACCTGGTGCTCGCGCTCAACCACCGGCCCGGGCGCTACCTCGGGTTCTGACCCGGGCCGTGCCCAGCCGGGGCCGGGCCGGGTCGCCGTCCCGCCTGACCCCCGGCGGTGAGCTGGGCCGCCCGCTGCAGCAGGTAGCGCTGCTCCGGCTCGCTGCGACTGCGCCGGGCGGCCTCCAGGTAGTCCAGGCGCGCCTCGGCAGGCCGACCGCAGCGCTCCAGCAGGTGGGCCCGCACCGCCGGGACGCGTGGGTGCCCGGCCAGGGCCGGGTCGGCCGCAGCCGATTCCAGTTCGCCGAGGGCGACCAGCGGATCAACGGCGAAGGCCAGCGCCACCACCCGGTTGAGGGTCACCATCGGACCCGGCGCCAGCCGCCGGAGCAGGTCGTAGAGGCCGAGGATCTCCCGCCAGTCGGTGTCTGCCGCCGACCGCGCCTCGGCGTGCACAGCCGCGATCGCGGCCTGCAGCTGGTAGGGCCCAACCGGCCCGGACCGGAGCGTTGCCTCAACCAGGGCGACGCCTTCGCTGATCAGTGCGCGGTCCCACCGGCCGCGGTCCTGGCGGTCGAGGGGCACGAGCGCCCCTGTGGCGTCGACGCGGGCCGACCACCTGGAGGCGGTCAGCAGCATCAGTGCCAACAGCCCCCGCACCTCGTCGCGCACCGGCTCGGGCAACGGCTCGGCCTGCACCCGGGCGAGCAACATCCTGGTGAGCCGGATGGCCTCCGTGGCCAGGTCGCTGCGCTGCAGCGCGCTGCCGGAGGTGGCCGTGTGGCCCTCGGTGAAGACCAGGTACAGCACCGCGGCCACCGTCTCCACCCGGTCGGGGAGTTCGTCCGGCGCCGGCAGCTCGAACCGGGCACCGGCGCTCCGGATCGCCCGCTTGGCGCGACTGATCCGCTGGGCCACGGTCGCCTCGGGCAGCAGGAGTCCGCGCGCGATCTCCGCGGTGGTGAGCCCCCCGACGGCGCGCAGGGTGAGCGCCACCTGGGCCGGCCGGTTCGGCGCCGGGTGGCAGCACAGCAGCAGGAGCTCCAGCGAGTCGTCCGACTCCGGCCCGGCAGCGGGGACCGAGGCCGGGACGGCAAGCGCGCGCTGGTCCCGGGCCCTGCGGGCGGTCTCGCTGCGCCAGAAGTCGACCAGCCGGCGCTGGGCGACGGTGACCAGCCACGCCCGTGGATCCCTCGGCCGGCCTTCCACGGGCCAGCGGGACGCCGCCTCGACCAGTGCCTCCTGCACGGCGTCCTCCGCGTCGGAGAAGCTGCCGTGGCGCCGCACGAGCACCCCGAGGGCCTGCGGCGCCAGCGAGCGCAGCAGGTCCTCGAGGTCGGTTTCCGGCACTGCTCAGGCCAGCGCTGCGAGGTCGAGCACCGGACGGATCTCGACGTCTCCGGCGCCGGCGGCCACCTCGGGGATCGATGCGGCGATCTCGACGGCCCGCTCGAGCGATCCGACGTCGACCAGGTAGAAGCCGGCGAGCATCTCCTTGGACTCGGCGAACGGACCGTCGGAGGTGACCACTGCCCCGCTGCGCAGGCTGACCACCGTGGCGGCGCTGTCATCGGCGAGCGCCTCGGCGCCCACCAGTTCCCCGGTGGCCTCCAGTTCCGCGTTCAGGTCGAGGTAGGCCTGCATGCCGGCTGCCTGCGTCTCGGCCGGCAGCGCAGCGAACTGCTCGCGGGCTCCCCGGTTGTGGTGGATCAGGATCAGGTACTTCACGACTGGCTCCTTCGTCCCGGGCCACCGGACGGCGACCACTCAACCGTGAGTCGTAGCCGACACAGCGTTCTCGACAGGCGGCAGCCTAGACTCCCGGAATGGAGAGCTGGCGGAGTTGCGCCACCTGCGGCGTCGAGAACGACCTGGACGACCAGACCTGCGCGATCTGCGCGGACGAGCGGCAGTACCTCCCGCCCGGCGGCCAGCGCTGGACGAACCTCGTCGAACGTGCGGGCGAGGGGTGCCGGATCGAGATCACCGAACTGGAGCCCGACCTCTACGGGCTCACGGCCCGGCCGAAGGCCGACATCGGCCAGACCGCGCTGCTGGTGCGCACCCCGGGCGGCAACCTGTTGTGGGACGTGCCGGGCTACCTGGATGCTGCTGCGGTGGTGGCGGTGCAGCGGCTCGGCGGGGTCGCAGCGATCATGGCCAGCCACCCGCACATGTACGGGGTGCAGCTGGAATGGGCCCGGGCGTTCGGCGCTCCGGTGTGGATCGCAGCCAGGGACCGGGAGTGGGTGCGCCGCCACGGCCCCGAACTGCGCACCTGGAGCGACCCGTTCGAAGTGCTGCCCGGAATCCGGGCCAGCCAGCCCGGCGGCCACTTCCCCGGAAGCGCGGCGGCGCTCTGGGCCGCCGGCGCCGAGGGGCGCGGCGTCCTGCTCAGCGGGGACACGATCGCCGCGGTGCCCGCGGCGGGCTGGGTGACGTTCCTGCGCTCCTACCCGAACAAGATCCCGCTGTCAGCAGCAGTGGTCGAGCGGGTCGCCGGAGCCGTCGCCGGCTACCGGTTCGACCGGCTCTACGACAACTTCAACGGCGTGGTGCGCAGCGACGCCGCCGCTGCAGTGCAGCGCTCGGCGGAGCGGTACGCGGCCTGGGTGCGCGGCGAGCACGACGCCGACACCTGACATCAGGCCGGGGTGCAGCGTCAGCCGGCCGCCGGCTCGATGTGCACGAAGGTGGTGGTGCCCGGCAGGGCCAGGCTGACCGCGGCCTCGACCTCGTCCGCGGTCTCGTGGCTCTGGTGCACGGTCCAGTCGCCCGGTACCCGAATCGTCGCGTAGGCGAAGCGTTGGCGGCCCGACTCCCTGGTGCGCAACTCGGCCAGGCGGAGTCCGTCGCGGGCGCAGACGCCGGTCACGGCGGCCGCTACCACGTCGACCTCACCCGGCGGCAGGGCCGCGTCCAGCAGGCCGACCACAGAGCGCCGGATCAGCTTCGCGCCCGTGAGCAGGATGTTGAGGCCGACGGCGATCGCGATCACGGGGTCGAGCACGGTCCAGCCCGTCGCGGCGACCAGGCCGATTGCCACCAGCACCCCTGCAGAGGTCCACACGTCAGTGAGCAGGTGCCTGCCGTCCGCCTCCAGAGTGATCGAGCGATGCTTGCGGCCGACCCGGACGAGCAGCAGGCCCGTGCCGAGGTTGAGCACCGTGGCCAGCAGCGAAAGCGCGATGCCGACGCCGAGTTCCTCCAGCGGGCTCGGTTGCAGCAGCCGGCCCACCGCGCCGTAGATGATGCCTGCCGCGGCGACGAAGATGAGGGTGCCCTCAACGGCGGCAGCCAGGTATTCGGCCTTGCCATGCCCGAAGTCGTGGTTGTGGTCGGCCGGCTTGGCCGAGAGCCGCAGGGCCCACATGGCGACTATCGCTGCCGCGAGGTTCACCGTCGACTCCAGGGCGTCCGACCACAGGCCCACCGAGTTGGTGAGCCAGGCCGCATAGCCCTTGATCGCTACGGTGGCCAGCGCTGTCGCGAGGGACAGCCACAGGAAGCGCTCCAGGTAGCGCTGGCCGGCCGGGGCTGCCGGCTCGGCGGTCAGGGTGGGGTTCACGCCTTCGTCCCTTCGGCGGGCAGGTCCGCTGCTGGCGCTGGCCGCCACGCTGCGGACCACTCCCCGGGCTCGGGGTCGGGCGCGATGCTGCCGTCGGGGGCGATGTGGCTGAAGACCTCGGCCACGACCGACAGGATGTGGGGGTCGTCCACCCGGTAGAACTGCCTGCGGCCGTCCCGGAGCGCCGAAACCAGGCCACCGGCGCGCAGCTTCGCTAAATGCTGGCTGGCCACCGGGACGCTGGTGCCGATCCGCTCGGCGAGGGTGGTGACGTCGTGCTCCCCGGTGGAGAGCAGCCACACCAGGTGCAGCCGGTTGGGGGTGGCCAGCAGCCCGAAGGTCCGGGCCGCGCCGTCCAGCTGGGCCCTGGTGGGGGTGGGATCGGTGCGCGTCATGACCCAGCCATTCTCCCTGTCATTTAGGCAGTTGCGCAAATGAGCAAGGGTTCGGCGTTCCGCGCGTGGGCGCCCCCAGCGCCGAGCGGATCTGCGCGGTCGCTTCCAACGGTGAGCCGGAGGAGCCGGCGGGAGCCGTCGAGTGCGCGAATGCGCACGCCTGCACAATAGTCGCCATGATCCGCCACCTCACCACCAACCCCTGTCGTGATGCGTGCGGCACCCTGGAAACGGGCGAACGCCTCGACGGGGCCCCGGTCTACCGGTGCCCCGGTTGCGACTCGACCTGGGTGGAACTGCCCCAGACCCCGGAAGCCCCTCGCCAGAACCTGCCTGAAAAGGGGTAAGACCTGAGTAGCCCCGACGGGATTCGGACCCGCGCCGGAATCCCGCACTAGAACACGCGCTCTGCGGCTTGACCGCCGCCGCTTCTCACCTAGCAGCGATCGATCACGCGGTGCAGAGGCGCGGCCACGTCTATCTGAGATCGAGGATGCGGGCTCGCATTGCCGCGTGTTCAGCATCGTCAATCCGGCCTGCGGCGAGGAGGCCGTCGATCTCGGCCAGCCGGGATGCTAGTGCTGGCGGCGGAACTGCCGGCAACTCCGGCGGGACGTTTGGCATGCGGCTTCGGCGGTACCGCTGAACCGCGACGACTGCCCCGAGGACCACCACCGCGACTGTGGCAGCTGTGACGACGAAGACCAGCGCGAGGGAAATCCAGCCGGTCTCTGGTAGCAGCGGCCCGAAATCGTCACCCATGTCCAAAGAATGTCATGCACGACCCGGCGGTGAGGTCTCCGGTCGCGTAGGAAGGCCCTGCGGCGTGCGCAGTCGGTTCAGGGTCCACCGGACGCATGGCGCCGGTCCCCGCCGGCGAAACGCGCCCCGATCGATTGCTTGCGATGAAGTACAACGGGGTGACGTCCCGAACGTCCGGCTCTGCCGCATCTAGGTTCTTGTCGGGGGCGCATCGAGCTCGGTGACGGCTCTGACCCGGGGGCCTCGCGGGCTAGGCGAGGTTGGCATACGTGCGGAGGTTCGCGAGTTGGTAGTCCCAACGCGGGTTGCGGTCGTTGGGCGCGCGCAGCACCTCAAGAATCAACTTGGCTCGGATCAACGGCAGGATGAGGTTGTCCTCGTTTGACGGCACTGGCCCTCCGCCCGCTCGGTAGGCTTCCGTGAACTCGGCGACCGCGTCCGCATCGAGCCGGTCGGTGTTGATGCAGAAGGGTCGGATGCTGCTCGCGAGATCCCACACCTGCCAGTCAAGGTCGGCCTCCTCCCAGTCGAGAATGGCGCTCACAACGCCTTTCTCACAGAGAACGTTGCCTCCGAAGATGTCATTGTGGGTGAGTCCTGTGGTCGGTCGTCGTTCCCGCTCCAGCCACGTTACGAGGGATGTCAGTTCGTCGCGCGCCACCGCGAGAGTGTCTCGCCACGGCTCCAAGGCGGGCGGGAGCCACTGCAGCGCAGGAAGCGGCAACCGCAGCAGTCGTGAATGGTTCGGTCGGGTGCCGACGTCCGCTTTGAAGGCATGGAGCCGACCCAGTGCCCCGGCGACGGCCGTTCGGTCAGCCGGGCCGGCGGGGCCACCAGGCGCCCACGGCACGATCCACACCGGCCTCCCGCGGAACCAGAACCAAGTGGACCCATCAACGGCTGGCAGCGACGGCAACGCCTGGGGCAGGTGTGTGCTCAGCGTGGCAAGCAGCCGGTGCTCCCAGTTGATGCTGTCCTGATCAAGCGGTGGATGCTTGAGATGCAGGACGGCCGTGCGACCCGCTGCGTCCAGCCTGAAGACGTCGTTCGCGTATCCGCCCTGCAGGCGCTGCACAGTCACCGCGTCGAACGAGTAACGCTCGCGGATTTCTTGCAGCAACCCATCGGTGAGCAGCTTGTGTTCGGTCGCGGCGTGCACACCTCCAGTGTGACCAGCCGAGCGATCGGCCGTACGAACATCCCTCCGCCTCGTCTCGGGTGCGATGGGTCAGGACTGTAGGAGGTCTCGGCGGCGCAGGCCGATCAGCCCGAATGCCGCGAGGCCCAGGCCGATCACGGTGAGGGTGGTCAGGACTGCGGGGAGGCTCCCGGTCAGGAGTCGGGTGAAGGTGGCTGCGAACGGGGAGATCGTGCCGACCACAGGCGGGGGCAGGAGGTTGAACTCGGCGAACAGGTCGAGCAGCAGGAGCACGCCGAGCACCGTCCAGCTCGTGGCGATGGCGGCCCGCGGCAGCCAGCCGGCGAGGGCGAGCGCGAGTCCGATCACGGCGAGCGTGGCGGGAAGGTAGGCGATCGTTGTGAGTGGGAGCGTCCAGCGGCCCGAGGTGAGCGCGGCGCCCAGCCCGAGGCCGAGCAGGACGATCGCACCGATCGCGCTTGCGATCGTCCACCAGGACAGGGACCACCGGGTGCGGGTGACCGGTTGCGCCAGCACGGGTTCGGCGAGTCCGCTGGCCTCGTCTGCGCGCAGTGTGAGGACGGCGGCCAGCGCGGCGGCGGCAGCGATCTGGGCCAGCACGTAGAGGACGAACTGGAAGAACACCTCACCGATCGCACCGCCGTGGCGGCGGGCGAAGTCCTCGAAGGCTGTGCCGGCCAACTGCTGGTCGAGGGTGGCCAGCACCGAGCCCATCATCGCGCCAAGGAAGCCCAGCGCCGCCACCCAACCGATCAGCGTGCTTCGTTGCAGTCGGAGGGCTAGGGCCAACGGCGAACCGATCCAGCCAGGGGCGGTGGCGGGTCCATTGCGGCCCCTGAACGTGCCACTGGCATAGTCGCGCAACCTGTTCAACCGCAGCCCGAGCCAGCCGAGTGCCACCGAGAGCAGCAGAGGAATCAGAGGCACCCAGAACCGGTTCGCGACGAACGCCTGCGCGTGTCGGGCCCAGCCGAACGGGCTCAGCCACACCAGGGGGCTGCGCAAGTTGTCACCGATCGCGGCGATGAGGAAGAACACCCCGAGAACCACCGCGGATGCTCGTCCGGCCACCCCCGGGTCGGACGCGAGCTGAGCGCAGACCGCTCCGATCCCGGTGAAGAAGAGGATCGATGCCGCCAATACCAGCCCGAGCAGCGCGGATCCGGCAGCGGGCATCCCGGTGGCGAGCAGCCCGACGAAAGCGACCAGGCCGACCGCGACGCCCGCACCACCGATGACCAGCAGCGCGGCCCGTACCTGGTCAGCGCGGGTCAGCCGTCCGGCGAACAGCAGTTCGAGCCGTCCGGCCTGTTCGTCCGAGCGCAGGTACCTGACGATGAAGACGAGCGCGACAACAGCGCCCACCAGAGAGCCCGAGGAGGCGATCGTCCAGGCCACCAGCCCACCGACCGAGGACTGGAAGATCGGGCCGCGCAGCGCGAGTTCGGCGGCATTGGCCGTCGACTCGGTTGCGAACGCGTCCCGGTCGGCCTGTGTCGGATAGCCGACCCTGGTGGAGACCGCCATCAACGCGGGCAGCAGTCCGAGGCCGAGGACCCAGGTGAGCAGCCCCCACCGGGAACGGCGCAGGTAGGCCCTGACGAGCGTGTCCACTACCGTGCCTTCGGCGCGTAGTGGGCGAGGAAGATGTCCTCCAGCGACGGCGCGCCGGTCTCCAGGCTGTGCACGCCGCAGGTCGCGAGCTTCGCGAGGACGGCGGGCAGCGCAGCGTCGGACACGCTGAGCCGTAGCCGGTCGCCCGCGGCCTCGAGAACGACGACTCCCTCGAGCGCGAGGTCCGGCTGGGTGTCGACCCGGGCGGTGACCAGGGTCTGCTGGGCGCCACGGAGTTCCGACAAAGGTGCGGAGTCGACCAGCGTCCCGTCCCGGACGATGCTCACCCGGTCGCAGAGCCGCTCGACCTCACCCAGGATGTGGCTCGACAGCAGGATCGTCTTGCCCCGGGCCTGTTCGGCACGGACCGCATCGGTGAACGCCCGTTCGACGAGGGGGTCCAGGCCAGAGGTCGGCTCGTCGAGGATCAGGAGCTCCGCGTCCGCGGAGAAGGCAGCGACCAGTGCAACCTTCTGCCTGTTGCCCTTGGAGTAGGTCCGGTTCTTCTTCGTCGGATCCAGGCCGAACAGGTCGAGCCAGCGCTCACGATCGTTGCGGTTCCCGTGCAGCCGGCCGAGCACGTCCAGGGTCTCGCCGCCGGTGAGATTCGGCCACAACACCACATCGCCGGGCACGTACGCCAGCCGGGAATGGATCGCGGCGACGTCCGCCCAGGGGTCAAGGCCGAACACGGCAACCTTCCCGGACGTGATCGCCAACATCCCGAGCAGCACCCGCATGGTCGTGGTCTTGCCCGCGCCGTTGGGGCCGAGGAAGCCGTGCACCTGCCCCTCCTCGACCCGCAGGCCCAGCCCGTCGAGGGCCAGGGTGCGCCCGTAGTGCTTCCTGACGTCGTCGAACACGATGACGGCGCTCATGCGGTCACCTCGGACCTGGTCGCCTTCCGAGCCGCGTCCATCACCTCGGCCGAGGTGAGGTCAGCGGCAAACAGGTCCAGTTGGGCGGCCCCGATCCGCTGGTTCCCCGCAGGGTCGTCCCCGGCGATGCCGAGCGCCTTGTCAATGTACGGACGCAGTAGCTGCAACCCCAGCTTCATCGCCACGAGCACCGCCGCGCGGTCACGCACCGAGGTGGGTAGGTCCTTCGGCAGGTAGGGCTCGGTGATCGCGACCAGTTCATCGAAGAACCACTGCGCCTTCGACGAGTTCTCCAGCAGCCGCCGGTTCAGATAGCGGATCACCAGCGGTGCGGTGCGATACAACTGCGCGACGTAGTCGGCATCGGCGATCCCCAGCTCACTCACCCCCGTCGTCACCTGCTCGCGGAAGTAGGCCAGGACGTAGGCGTCACACGCCTCCCGAAGATCCTTCTTGCGACCGAAATGGTGCTGCACCAGCGCCGGCGAGCACCCCGCGCGCCTCGCGATCCCGCGGATGCTCGCCGCATCCCCGTCCTCGACGAAAGCAACCAACGCCGCATTACGAATCCGGGCCCTGCCCGTGAGATCAGCTTCTACTGTCACGCGCTGACTGTACGAGCGTCCAGTGAACCGAGCAACTGTACAGCCGCTGGCGCGTCGTACAGGCTGGCGGACACGAGTGGCTCAGACTGCCGACCCCGTAGGGCGGTAACGCGCGGCCGCGGCCGCCGACGTGTCGCCAGTGAAATCCCTGGTCATCAGGCGGTTCGCAGCGTGCATGGGGTGCCGCGCCGGGTCACAAGCCGGCGCGAGTCAGCACAGATCCAACACATCTTGTGTGCTGGGTGTGTATTGAGGAGCGCTGTTCGCGTTGTTCGAACACGCAGAAACCCCTTGCCAGACTTTCATCTGACAAGGGGTTCCACCTTGTAGCCCCGACGGGATTCGAACCCGCGCTACCGCCTTGAGAGGGCGGCGTGCTAGGCCGCTACACAACGGGGCCAGCAGGAGAAGACTCTACCAGCCCGCTGCCGCACCCTTGTCACCCACCCTCGAGCGACCTGCGCGGCGCCAGTGCCGCTCCGATGACGGCGACCGCCGCCGCTACCCCGAATGCCGTCGGCAGGCCGGCGAGCTGGGCGACGAGACCGATCAGCGGGGCACCGAGGGCCTGCCCGAGAGCGAAAACGAGAAAGGACAGCCCGACCCCGGCGGCGGGCGTCCGCCCGTAGATCCGGCTGCCCCAGATCAGCACGATCCCCGTGAGAGCGATGTAGGCCGCGCCGAACACCGCCAACATCGCCCACGCGCCAGCGATCTCGGGCCAGGCGGCGAGCAGACCGGTCGTCGCGGCCAGAAGCACGGCGACGAACTGCCACGCCCGGCGCAGACCCAGCCGTCCGATGGCATCGCCCGCTGCAGCTCCCGCAAGGCCACAGGCTCCGAGGAGAATCCACGCGACGAGCGAGAAACGTTCGCTCTGCCCGCCTTCGGTCACGAGCATCTCCCGCCCGAAGGTCCAGATCGCCGAGCTGGACAGCCCCATGGTCGCGGCCGCCACGAGCAGGTGCGCGCCACCAGACGGCAGCAGGGGCCGCGGAAGCATCTCCCGCGGCATCGGTTCGCGCGGGGCCGGAGTGCGGACGACGACGGCGGCCCAGATGGTGGCGACAGCGCACATCACCGCGAAGGCGAGCCATCCGATCCGCCATTGGTCCCGGACCAGCAAGGCGACGGGGCCCGCGACAGCGACTCCGACTCCCGTGCCGGCGTTGACGACGGCTTGGATCCGGTCACGATCCTTCGCCGGCACGGCGTGGGCGACGGCATGCGCCAAAGGGGGTGAGGCGACGCCGGTGCTCGCCCCCGCAACGATCACGCCGACGGCGAGCATTACGCCATGGGGCGCCACCGCGACCAATGCGGTTCCCACCGTGGCCAGGCCGCCGGCGACCACCACGAGCGGCCGCGACCCCCAGCGTGGGATCAGCACGGTGGTGACGGCGATCGCCACGCAGTAGGAGACATAGGAGCCCGCGGCGATCACGCCGATGACCGTGGCGGTGAGAGCGAATTCGTCCCGGAACGCGGGCACGAAGAGACCGTAGGCGAAGCGCGCCAGTCCGTAACAGACGGCGATCAGCGACACCCCCGCCCCGGCCAGGCGCAGGGTCTGGGCCCTGGCGGAAGGCGCCCCTTCGTCGAGCGTCGTCACCTCGACGTGAACTTTACAGATCTGTGAACCATGGGCGCCACTGTAGGTACACTGATCGGTGAAGTCAACCGAGAGGGGCCATCATGTCCGCAACGCAGAGTGCACCCGATCCCCTACGCCCGCCTGCCCTGACGCCCGGCGCCACTCGCCTCCTCGATGTCGCCTCGGGCCTGTTCTACGAACGCGGTATCCACGCCATCGGCGTCGACACGATCGCCGAGGAGTCCGGCATCACCAAGCGCACTCTGTATGACCGGTTCGGCTCCAAGGACGGCCTGGTCGTCGCCTATCTGCAAGCCCGACACGCACGCTGGTGGGAACTGCTCGTGCAACGCGTTGACCACGCCGACCGCCCCCGGGCGCTCGCCATCTTCGATGCCTACGTAGCCGACGAGCTCTCCTCTCACCGCGGCTGCGCCTTCCTCAACGCCGCCGGTGAACTGTCTGTCGACCACCCCGCTCATCGCGTCATCAGGGCCCACAAGCACGCCGTCCGTCATCTGCTGGCCGAGCTGCTGCGCGCCGAGGCATCGAGCGACGCCGATCGCGAGTCCGTCGACACCACGGCCGACCATCTCTTCCTCCTCCTCGAGGGCGCCATCGTCCAGCGTGGGCTCACCGGCGACACCACCCCCGTCCTTCGAGCCCGTGCGATCGCCGCAGATCTCCTCACCTGACTCCGGGACGGAGCTGGAGCCCGAGGGCCAGCACCGCCACGAGCGCGACCGCCGAGATGGCGATCGGCAACGACGCGACCGTGGCGACGCCGCCGATGGCCGGGCTCAGAGCGATCGTCGCGGTCCGCATCGTCCAACCGATCCAGGTGACACCCGCGTGTGGCCGCAGACCCGGCAGAGCGTCGGCGCGAGCGAAAGCTAGAGGAACGGTGATCGCACACCCGAGCCCCGCTAGGGCCAGGCCGACCAGCGTCAACCAGGCTCCCGGTGACCATGCGGCCGACGTCAGCCCCCCGGCCACCGCGGCGAGGCTGGTGATCAGGGCGGCGCGGTGGCCGACGCGATCGATGAAACGATCACCCAGCAGCCGCCCGATGAACTGAGCGGTGAGCAGCACGCTCAGGCCGATGCCCGCGGACGATGCCGGCACATCGCGCTCGGTGGACAACAGAACCGCCGACCAGTTGTTGCCGACGTCCTCGACCGATATCCCCGCCAGCGCCACCAAGGCCAGCGGTGCCAGCAGCACCATGGCGTGCCGCCCCAGTGGACCGGGCTCCGCCTCCTCCGTGGACGTTCGGCGCGCCTCGGGAAGGAAGAGGCGTGCAGCCGCTGCCATCGCGATCACGCAAAGCGCACCCCACGCCGTGAGGTGGAGCGTCAACGGCACGCCGGCCGATGCCCCGGCGGTGCCCACGACTCCACCGATGGCCGCGCCGATGCTCCACCCTGCGTGCATGGACGTCAACACCGAACGTCCGTAGACCTCCTGCACGCGCAGGCCCTGTGCGTTCTGTGCGACATCGACCACGGCATCACCGAACCCGGCGAGGATCAGCCCGGCCACGAAGATCCCTGCGCTCCCGACCGCCACGCCGGAGCCGGCCACCACGAGCGCCAGCGCGATCCACGCGGTGCCGATCGCGGTCGTCCACCTCATCCCCAGGCGACGCAGCACCACGCCGGGGAGGTGGAATGCCCCTGCCGCACCGATCGTGAACCCCACGACCACGATCCCGAAGACCGCGGCGCTGAGTCCGAGGTCGTCCTTCACCTCGGCGTATCGCGCCAGCAGGGTCGCCGGGAGGGCTCCGTTCGTGGCGAAGGCGACCATCGCCGCGGCACGGGCACGACGAGGAGTGGCGGAATGTTGCACATCGAGCACTCTTGCCGTGGAATCGAACATGTGCAACGTGCGAATCGGCTCAAAACGATCGCCAACGCGGTCCGCGTCCCCGGCGGTGCCCGCGTCGGCGACCTGGCGCGGGCCACCGGGACGTCGCCGATGACCATCCGCCGCGATCTCGCCGAGCTGGAACGCCAGGGCGTGCTGCGCCGTACCCACGGCGGAGCGGTGAGCCTGCCCACGCGCGGCAGCCGCCTGCCGTTCGCGGTCCGCCTCGGCGGACATCTGGAGCAGAAGCAGTCGATCGCCGCCGCCACCGTGGAGCTGATCCCCGATGGCTCCAGCGTGATCGTCGACGCCGGCACCACCTGCTCCGCCGTGGCCCACGCACTGGCGGGACGCGACATCACCGCCCTGGCGCTGTCGGTACCCGTCGCCGCCGCCCTGGGCGAACGGCCAGGGGCTCGCATCGTCACGCCCGGTGGCCAGCTCGACAGCGATGAGCTGGCGTGGTCGGGGCACCGCGCTGTTCGCGAGGTGATCGACTTCCGCGCCGATGTCGCCGTACTCGGGGTCTGCGCATGGGACGAGGCCGGCGGCCTGACCGCATCGTCCCTGCACGATGCCGAGGTGAAGAAGGCCCTCCTAGGGTCGGCTCGCCGGACGATCGCGGTGACCACGCCAGAGGCGATCGGCACCTCGGCGACCTTCACCGTGTGCCCGACCGGCCAGGTCGACACCCTCGTGACCACCCCGCTCCCCCAGGAGATGCGCGCCTGGATCACCGTGGCCGGCGTGGAGATCCTGGAGGTCGAGTCACCGGGTCCGTCACGACCCGGTGAGGAATGAGCCCGGTATCGAGCACATCCGTTCGCTCGCGTTGAGGTGCGGGGGCGACGAGGGATGTGACTCGGCGGTTGCCATGACAACCGCGGAAGCACATCTTTCGTCGGAGCCCGGGGGGGGGGCAGGGGGTGTGGGGGGGGGGGGGGGCCCCCCCCCCG
>JAEWOI010000030.1 GCA_023460935.1 Actinomycetes bacterium | reverse complement strand
ATCGACGCCCTCTCCTGGCGGTGGATCTTCTTCCTGAACGTGCCGCTGGCGGTGCTCGTGGTGCTGGCCGCCCTGCGCTGGGTGCCGGAGAGTCGGGACGCGAGCACCTCGCGGACCCGTGGGACCGGCGCACGGGGCCGACGCTGCGACGTCGCCGGTGCGCTGCTGGGGGCGGGCGCGTGGGCCGGTGTCACGTACGCCCTGGCCGACGCGCCGGGTCGGGGCCTGCAATCGCCGCCGGTGGCCGGGGCGGCCGTGGTCGCGGTGCTCGCCGCGGTGGCGTTCGTGCTGGTGGAACGACGACGCGGCGAGACGGCGATGCTGCCGACCGGGCTGTTCGGCAGCCGGCTGTTCTCGGTGCTGAACGTCTTCACCGTGCTGGTCTACGCCGCGCTCGGCGGGTTCACCTTCTTCATCGCCGTCTACCTCCAGAACGTGGTCGGCTGGTCGGCGTTCGTGACCGGGCTGGCGCTGGTGCCGATGACCCTGCTGCTGCTTGTCGGCTCACCGGTGGCGGGGGCGCTGTCGGCGAAGATCGGACCACGGCTGCTGCTGACCGTGGGGCCTGCGCTGGCCGCTGTCGGTCTGCTGCTGTTGCGCGAGGTCGGTCCGGGCGCGTCCTACTGGCGGGAGGTGCTGCCCGGGGTGGCGGTGTTCGGGCTCGGGCTGACCATGGTGGTGGCACCGCTGACCGCGTCGGTCCTGGCCGCGGTCGCCGACCGGTTCGCCGGGGTGGCCAGCGGCTTCAACAACGCCGCGTCCCGGGTGGGCGGGCTGCTCGCGGTCGCCGCCCTGCCGCTGCTGGTCGGGCTCTCCGGCACCGGGTACGCACAACCGACCGAACTGACCGCCGCCTATCGAGGGGCCCTGCTCTGGTGCGCCGGGCTGCTGCTGGCCGGGTCGGCCATCGCCGCAGTGCTCGTGCACCGCCCGCCCCGCGAGAGGTGAGGACGGGGCTGCGACGTTAACAGGGGCCCCCTGCTATGCAGAATGCGTTAACAAGGGGCCCTTCCTTGCACCTCAGCGGTGGGCGCGGTTGACGGCGCTGGTGACCGCCTTGATGGAGGCGGTGACGATGTTGGCGTCCATGCCGACGCCCCAGACCGTACGACCGTCGACCTCACACTCGACGTACGCCGCGGCCTGCGCGTCGCCGCCGGAGGAGAGCGCGTGCTCGTGGTAGTCGAGCACCCGTACCGCCACTCCGGTCGAGGCCAGCGCGTTGACGTACGCGTCGATCGGGCCGTTGCCGATCGCGGTCAGCGCCTGCGGCTTCCCGGCCACGTCGACCTTCGCGGTGATCTCGACCTTGCCGTCGGCGGTGCCGATGGCGTACTCGGTCAGGGCCACCCTCGGGTCGCTCTGGTGGTCGAGCAGGTACTGCGCGGCGAAGATCTGCCACATGGTCTCCGGGGCGACCTCGCCACCGTCGTGGTCGGTGACCTGCTGCACCACGCCGGAGAACTCGATCTGGAGCCGGCGGGGCAGGTCCAGCTGGTGCTCGGTCTTCATGATGTACGCGACGCCGCCCTTGCCGGACTGCGAGTTGACCCGGATGACCGCCTCGTAGCTGCGGCCCAGATCCTTCGGGTCGATCGGCAGGTAGGGCACCGCCCAGGTGAACTCGTCGACAGGTACGCCGGCCGCCGCCGCGTCGGCGTTCAGCGCGGCGAAGCCCTTGTTGATGGCGTCCTGGTGGGAGCCGGAGAAGGCGGTGTAGACCAGGTCGCCCGCGTATGGGTGGCGCGGGTGGACCGGCAGGTTCGTGCAGTACTCCACCGTGCGACGGATCTCGTCGATGTCGGAGAAGTCGATCTTGGGATCGATGCCCTGGCTGAACAGGTTCATGCCCAGGGTCACCAGGCACACGTTCCCCGTTCGTTCGCCGTGGCCGAACAGGCAGCCCTCCACCCGGTCGGCGCCGGCCATCAGGGCCAGTTCGGTTGCCGCCACAGCCGTCCCGCGGTCGTTGTGCGGGTGCAGCGAAATGGCGACGTGGGGACGGTTCCTCACGTGCCGGCCGAAGTACTCGATCTGGTCGGCGTAGGTGTTGGGCGTCGACCGCTCGACGGTGGCCGGCAGGTTGAGGATGATCTCCCGGCCCGGGCCGGGCTGCCACACGTCCATCACCCGGTTGCACACCTCCACCGCGAAGTCGGTGGGGGTCTGGGTGAAGATCTCCGGGCTGTACTGGTAGCCGAACTCCACGTCGGACAGGTACTTCTCGCCGTACCGCAGCACCAGTTCGGTGCCCCGGGTGGCCATGGCGATGCACTCCTGCTCGTCGATGTTGAACACCACCCGCCGGAACAGCTCCGCGGTCGCGTTGTACAGGTGGATGTTCGCCCGCTTCGCCCCGATCAGGGACTGCGCGGTGCGATCGATCAGGTCCTCACGGGCTTGGGTCAGGACGCTGATGGTGACGTCTTCCGGAATTGCGTCGGCAGCGATCAGGCTACGGACGAAGTCGAAGTCGGTCTGGGAGGCGGAAGGGAAGCCGACCTCGATCTCCTTGTAGCCCATGCGCAGGAGCAGGTCGAACATCTTCCGCTTCCGCGACGGGGTCATGGGGTCGATCAGCGCCTGGTTGCCGTCCCGGAGGTCGGTAGACAGCCACCTCGGTGCTGCGGTGATCTTCCCGGCCGGCCAGGTGCGGTCGGGCACGTCCACCGGCTCGAAGGCGGTGTACCGCCAGAACGGCATCGGGCTGGGCTGCTGTACGGGGACGGGCTGGGGCCTGGTCCCGAAGGTGTTGGTGGTCATGGGTTCCTCGCGAGGTGGGCGGCTGGTTGCCAGGCGCGTGACAGACTCCGCAGCGAGGAGGCCTGATCCGGAACTAGGCCTCGCTGCGGCGAGCAAGCAGGAGTCGCACCCACGACATGCCCGCCATCGTCGCACACGCCGGGGCTGTCGCCAACCCCTGTTCCGGAACCCGGGCGTGTCAGGCAGCAGCTCCGGGGTACGGGGTGCGCAGGCCCCTGACCGACCGGGAACGGAGGAGAGATGCCGAAGACGACGAAAGCCGGCAAGGCCCGCGAGAGCGAGCTGCCCGAAACGCTGAAGCGTTCGGACGAGAAGGCGAAGCGCACCTTCGCCAAGGCGCACGACGCCGCAGCCGACTCCTATGGCGACGAGGAGCGGGCGCACCGCGTGGCGTACAGCGCCCTCAAGCACACCCACGAGAAGGTGGGCGACCACTGGGAGCCGAAGGACGACAACGGACCCTCCGACGCCCAGGCCGAGGGCGGCTACGACACCGACCGCCCGACCGCCGGCGGCGTGGACGCCAACGCCAGCAAGGAGCACCTGTACGACCTGGCCAAGCGCCTGGACGTCCCGGGCCGCTCGCAGATGACCAAGGCCGAACTCGTCGAAGCGTTGCGCAAGGCCAACGACCGCGCCTCGGCGAAGGCTCGCAGGAAGTAGCCACCCCACCCGCAGACGCCCCCGATCCCCGCGGATGCCCCCGAAACTTCGGGGGCGTTTGCGGGGATCGGGGGCGTGAAGCCGGACGGCGGCATCCCTCGGCGCGGGTACCGGTTGGTGCGCTCAGAAGCCCAGGCGGTTCAGGTGCTTGGGGTCGCGCTGCCAGTCCTTGAGCACCTTCACCCGCAGGTCGAGGTGGACGGGCGTGCCGACGAGCGCCTCGATCTGCTTGCGGGCGGCGGTGCCGATCTCCCGGAGCCGCTCGCCCCGGTGACCGATCATGATGCCCTTCTGCGAGTCGCGCTCAACGATCATCGAAGCGTAGATGACCAGCAGGGGGCGGTCAGCGGGACGGTCCGGCTTGGGGCCCATCTCCTCGATGGTGACCATCAGCGAGTGCGGCAGCTCGTCCTGCACCCCTTCGAGCGCGGCCTCCCGGACCAGCTCGGCGATGCGGGTCTCCAGCGGCTCGTCGGTCACCGCGCCGTCCGGGTAGAGCTGCGGGCCCGGCGGCAACAGCTTCACCAGCTCGTCGAGCACCACGTCCACCTGGTCGTCGGTCACGGCGGACACCGGGACGATGCTCGCCCACCTGATGCCCAGTTCTTCCTCCAGCGAGGCGATCTTCAGCAGGTGCTCGGCCATCCGGGGCGGGGAGACCAGGTCGGACTTGGTGGCCAGGGCAACCAGTTGCGGGCGCCGGCCGAGCTTGGCGATCTCGCCGACCAGGTAGGTGTCCCCGGGCCCGATCCGCTGGTTCGCGGGCAGGCAGACCCCGATCACGTCCACCTCGGCCCAGGTTTCGCGCACCAGGTCGTTCAGCCGCTCGCCGAGCAGGGTCCTCGGCCTGTGCAGGCCGGGGGTGTCCACCACGACCAGCTGGGCGTCCGGCCGGTTCACTATGCCGCGGACGGCGTGGCGGGTGGTCTGCGGCTTCGAGGAGGCGATCGCGATCTTCGAGCCCACCAGAGCATTCGTCAGGGTCGACTTGCCGGCGTTCGGCCGCCCGACGAAACAGGCGAAGCCGGAGCGGAAGCCCTCGGCGCCGGCCGGCGCGCTCACTGGTTCCCCACAGCGGACTCGTGGGCCAGCTTCGCCGCGGCCTCCACGGCCGGGTCCCCGTCGTCGGGGACGGGGGTGGCCAGCACCGTCTGGATCGAGTGCCGGCGGCCGGTGCCCCGCTCCGCGGTCAGCTCGATGCCCTCCCACTGCACCACCGACCCGGGGATCGGCACCTTGTTCAACTCCTTCGCCATCAGCCCGAGCACGGTGTCCACGTCCTCGTCGTCCACCTTGAGCCCGAACAGCTCGCCGAGGTCGTCGATCGGCAGGCGCGCCGACACCCGGAACCGGCTCTCCCCCAGTTCGGTCACCGGCGGCACCTCCTGGTCGTACTCGTCGACGATCTCCCCGACGATCTCCTCCAGCACGTCCTCGATCGTGGCCAGGCCGGCGGTGCCGCCGAACTCGTCGATCACGATCACCACATGGCTGCGGGTGAGCTGCATCTCGCGCAGGAGCTCGTCCACCGGCTTCGAGTCGGGGCAGAAGCTGGGCGGACGCATCAGGGTGTCGACGGTCTCGTTGGTCTGCGCCTTCGGGTTGTCGTACATCCGCCGGATCACGTCCTTCAGGTAGAGCACGCCGACGACGTCGTCGACGTCGTCCCCGATCACCGGGATGCGGCTGAAGCCGGACCGCAGGGCCAGTGAAACCCCTTGCCGCAGCGTCTTGGTGCGCTCGATGTAGACCATCTCGGTGCGCGGCACCATGACTTCCTTCACGATCGTGTCGCCCAGCTCGAAGACCGAGTGGATCATCCGGCGCTCGCCGGCCTCGATCACCTCCCTGGCCTCGGCGATGTCCACCAGCTCACGCAGTTCGGCCTCGGAGGTGAACGGGCCTTCGCTGAAGCCCCGGCCAGGGGTGAGCGCGTTGCCGATCATGATCATCAGCTGCGGGATCGGGCCCAGCACCGTGGCCAGCAACCCCAGTGGCCCGGACGCGGCCAGCGCCACCTTCTCCGCGTGCTGGCGGCCCAGGGTGCGGGGCGCGACGCCGAGGACGATGAACGAAACCGCCACCATGGTCAGCACAGGGAAAAGGATCCGCTCCCAGGTCGCGGTGAAGTGCTCGAAGAAGGTCAGGGTGACCAGCACTATGGCCACCACCTCGAGCAGGATGCGCAGGAACAGCGAGGTGTTGAGGTACGGGGCCGGATCCTGGGCCACCTGCAGCAGGCGCCTGGCCCCCGTCCGGCCGTCGCCCAGGAGGCGTTCGGCCCTGGACTTCGACACCGAGGACAGCGCGGCGTCGGCTGTGGCCAGGGCTGCGGCGAGGAGGACGCACACGGCGGCGACGGCCACGCCGATCCATTGGGTCTGGCTCAAAAGGTGATCACATGCCTCGTTCGGATTCCGTGGACGCTCAGTCTAGTGGTCAGCCGGTACGCGCTGGCGAGCGCCGGCGCGGCTGCGGCTACGCCCGGTGCGCGGTCCAGGCGGCGATGATCTTGTCGTTGAGGTCGAACATGACCTTCTTCTCCGCGGGCTCGGCGTGGTCGTGGCCGAGCAGGTGCAGCAGGCCGTGGATCAGCAGGTAGTCGGCCTCCTCCTCCGGCGTGCGGTCACTGTCCGCCGCCTGGGCAGCGGTCACCTCCGGGCAGAGCACGATGTCGCCCAGCAGCCCGACCGGCGGCTCCTCCTCCGGGTCGGGGGCGCGCAACTCGTCCATCGGGAAACTGAGCACGTCGGTCGGCCCGGGCTCGCCCATGAACTTCTCGTGGTAGGCGCTCATGGTGTCGGTGTCCACCAGCAGGATCGACAGCTCGGCCTGCGGGTGGATGCGCAGGGCGTCCAGCGCGAAGGTGGCCAGCTCGACCAGGCGTTCGGTGTCCACGGCCACGCCGGACTCGTTGTTCAGTTCGATCATCGGTGCTTTCCCGGCAAGGTCGCCTCGAAGCGGTCGTAGGCTGCCACGATCCGGCCCACCAGGCGGTGCCGCACGACGTCGTGGCTGGTCAGGCGGCAGAAGGCGATGTCATGGACGCCGTCCAGCACCTGCTCCACCACGGTCAGGCCGCTGCGGGTGCCGGCCGGCAGGTCGACCTGGGTGACATCGCCGGTGACCACCATCCTGGAGTTGAAGCCGAGCCGGGTGAGGAACATCTTCATCTGTTCCATCGAGGTGTTCTGGGCCTCGTCGAGGATGATGAAGGCGTCGTTCAGGCTCCGGCCGCGCATGTACGCCAGCGGGGCCACCTCGATCGTGCCGGCGGTCAGCAGGCGCGGCACGGAATCGGGGTCGATCATGTCGTGCAGCGCGTCGTACAGCGGCCGCAGGTAGGGGTCGATCTTGTCGCTCAGGGTGCCGGGCAGGAAGCCGAGGCGCTCCCCGGCCTCGATCGCCGGGCGGGTGAGGATGATCCGGTTGACCTCCTTGGCCTGCAGGGCCTGCACCGCCTTGGCCACGGCGAGGTAGGTCTTGCCGGTGCCGGCCGGGCCGATGCCGAAGACGACGGTGTGGGCGTCGATCGCGTCCACGTAGCGCTTCTGGTTCAGCGTCTTCGGCCGGATGGTCTTGCCGCGGCTGGACAGGATGTTCTGGGTGAGCACCTCTGCCGGACGCGCCTCGCCCTGGGCGGTCATCGCCACCACGCGCTCCACGGCGTCCGGCGTGAGGCCCTGGCCCGTGCGGACGATCGTGATCAGCTCGGTGAGCACGTCGACGGCTGCGGTGACGTCCGCCGGGCCGCCGGAGACGGTGATCTCGTTGCCACGGACGTGGATGTCGGCGGCGAGCTCGCGCTCCAGGATGTTCAGGTACTCATCCCTGGCGCCCAGCACCGAGACCATGTTGATCGAAGCGGGAATGGCCACGCGGCGCTCGGCGACGGCGACCGGTTGCGATGGGTTCAGGGTTCCTCCTGTGCGACTCGTTCGACCATCCTACCCAGCACCACCCCTGGCGGCAGCGGGCCCTGCACCCCGGGTAGTACCCGTTGGGGTCGGAGCCGACGCGGACACCGCGATCGGGAACAATGGCCCTACCTCGACGGCGGGAGCACCAGATGGGCCAAGTCACCGGGCCGGTCGCGCCGACCGGGCCACCGGGGGTGTTCGCGATGGGGCTGGTCAGCGCCAGCGCGGTCCCGCTGATCGCCCTGCAGCAGTTCTGGCTGGGGCTGGCGGTGCTGCTGGCCGGTCTCGGCCTCGCGCTCTGGGCCGACCGGGTGCTGGCCCGCTCGCTGGCTGTCGTCGGGGTGGGGCTGGTGATCCTGGCAGCGACCCCCCTCGAGGCAGACCTGAGCGACCTCGGCATCCTGCGGTTCGCGCTGGTCCTCGGCGGCGCGGTCGTGTTGCCGACGCTGCTCGCCCGCCGGTTCGTCGCAAGGGACGCGATCCGGTTCCCGCTGCGCACCGGCCGACGCTGGGGCGTGAGCCACTGGGTGTACCTCGGCGCGGTGGTGGTGATCGGCTACCTGCTGCTGCCGGCGTACTTCATCGGGTCCGGCTCCTACCGCAACTGGCCGGCCGTGGCCACCGGGGACGAGATCGCGCGGCTCTTCTTCGGGGTGAACGCCGTGGGCATCTGGGACGAACTGTTCTTCGTCTGCATCGTGTTCGCGCTGTACCGGCGCCACGTGCCGTGGTGGCAGGCGAACCTGCTGCAGGCCGTGGTGTTCGTCTCGTTCCTCTGGGAGCTGGGCTACCGTGCCTGGGGCCCGGCCCTGACGATCCCGTTCGCCCTGGTGCAGGGCTGGATCTTCGCCACCACAGCCTCCCTCGGCTACGTGGTCACCGTGCACCTGCTGTTCGACGCGGTCGTGTTCATGGTGCTGGTGCACGCCCACACCCCGCGGCTGTTCGACATCTTCGTCACGATCCCGGGCGGTTGAGCGGCCGCCCGGGGTCAGCCCCCGGCGGCGAAGCGGTCGGTGGCTGCCACCAGTTCCGCCGCGATCGCCGGCTCCGAAGCGGAGTGCCCGGCCAGCACCACGCGGTAGTCGGCCTCCGGCCAGGCGCGGTGCAGGTCGTCGGCGGTGACCACAGGGCAGGGCAGGTCGTAGCGACCCTGCACGATCACCGCCGGCAGGTGCCTGATCCGGTCCACCTCGGCCAGCAGTTGGCCCTCCCGCAGCCAGCCGCCGTGGACGAAGTAGTGGTTCTCGATGCGGGCGAACGCCAGCGCGAAGTGCGGGTCGCTGAACTCCTCGACCAGGGCCTGGGAGAACTCCAGGGTGGACGTGGCTGCCTCCCAGGTCGTCCAGGCCACCCCTGCGGGCAGGTGGACGGCCGGGTCGGGGTCGAACAGCAGGTCGTGGTAGGCGGCGATCCGGTCGCCGGTGAAGCCCTCCCCCAGCGGCGCCTCGAACGAGCGCCACCACTGCGGGCTGAGGTGCGCGGCACCGCCGTTGTAGTACCAGTCGAGCTCGAAGCGGCGCAGGGTGAAGATGCCGCGCAGCACCAACTCGGTCACGCGGTCGGGATGGGTCTCGGCGTAGGCGAGGGCGAGGGTGCTGCCCCAGGAGCCGCCGAAGACCTGCCAGCGCTCCACCCCGCGGTCGGCGCGCAACCGCTCCAGGTCGTCGACCAGGTGCCAGGTCGTGTTGGTCGCCAGGTCCGCTTCCGCCGTCGCGGCGTGGGGCAGCGAGCGGCCGCAGTTGCGCTGGTCGAACAGGATCACCCGGTAGCGGGACGGGTCGAAGTAGCGCCGGTAGGCCGGGGTGCAGCCGCCACCCGGGCCGCCGTGGACGAACACCACCGGCTTGCCGTCGGGGTTGCCGCACTCCTCCCAGTACAGCCGGTTGCCGTCGCCCACGTCGAGCAGGCCGTGCGCGTACGGCTCGAGCGCAGGGTAGAGCGCCTCCGGGGCGGTGGGCTGCGGGCCGCCCGGCTCAGTCGTCATCGTCGTCGTAGTCATCGATGATGTGCATCGCTGCTTCCTCCGCGGAAGCCGCTCCACCGTCGATGCCGACGTCGCGGCCGACGCTCTCGGCCTCGGTGTCGAGACCGGGCACTCCCCCGTTGGCGTCCACCAGCCGTCCGGCGCGCTGGTTGCCCACCTCGCGCGGCTCGGACTTGTCCGGGTTCCACGGGCTGTCGTCCTTCACCGGCTCGGGCTGCTCCTGGGCGATCCGCATCTCCAGCGTCTCGCCCTTGCGCATCTCGGCCGGCGTGTTGCCGAACCCTTGCGCCGGTGACCAGTTCTCGGGGGTCACGTAGCCCTCGTCCAGAACGTCGTCGACGCCGCGGTCCAGCAGGGTCTCCTCCGGCTGCAGCTGGTCGAGTTGTTCGGACTCGTCCGGGACGGCTTCGTCGTATTCGCTCATGTGCCTAGCCTGCCACGACCGCGGCGGGCGAGGACACCGCAACGCACCGGGGCCGGCGCGGGTCAGCGCAGGCTCTCGAAGCCCAGCTCGATCACCCTGGCCAGGATGATCCGGGCGCCCGGGCCGATCTCCACCGGTTCACCGGGCCGCAGCTCGAAGCCGGCGCGGCCGGGCGGCACCACCCGGGTGCCGTTGGTCGAGCCGAGGTCGGTCACCAGCACGCGGCCGGAGTCGAGGCTGATGGCCAGGTGCTGGCTGGAGATGTCCTTGCCGGGGTCGTGCAGCCGCAGCAGCTCCGGGGGACGGCCGGCGTAGCCGTCCGGGATGCGCGGGTTGCGGCCGAGGATGGTCGGCCCGGTGAGGGGCACCGCGCCGCCGTTCGGCCAGCGCAGCAGCCCCCAGGGTTCGGCGAGCCGTGGGGCGGGCGGCAGCTCGGCCTCGGTCTGCAGCCAGGCCGTCAGCTGCATGGTCGCCGGCGACGGCGCGCTGGTCGGCTCCGGCCCGGGTCCCGGGCGGGGCGGGAGCGCCGGCCCGGGACGCGTGGTCGCCGGCGGGGCCGGTACCGGCGGGTCGGCTGCATCGGGCGGGGTGACCGGCTGCGGCGGCTGGGCTGCGGGGGTCGCCGCGGGCCGGGCGGCTGCCTCGGGCGCGGCCTCGCCGGCCGCTGGCGTCGGCGTGCCCAGGCCGATCGACCCGGCGAGCACCACCCCGGCGAGCACCGGCAGGTGGGGTCGGGGCGGTTGCGGGCCGAGGCTCAGCGTCACCCCGGTGGCGAGTTCGACCAACCGGTCGGTCCAGACGCCGCTGGCCCGGACGTGGCGGGGTTCGGCATCGGTGGCGGCCAGCCCGGTGCCGCGGACCACCACCCGAACCCCGGCCGGCACGATCGCAGCGATCGCGAGGTTGGGCAGGTCGCGCAGCCCACGCTCGACCAGGCGCTCCAGCAGGTCGTCCACGGTGGCCCCGCCGCGCACGGCCTCGTACAGCACCGGCACCAGGCGGTGGTCGGCCGGCAGGTCCACCAGCACCGCCACCTCGGTGCTGAGCACCCCGGTAGCCGCGCCGGGGGCGTATCTGGCTGTGGCCATCGAACCTCCTGCCCGAACAGGGGCACCCTAGCAAGCTGCCCCTGGCGGGCACAGGGCCCGAGAGCGGTTGAAGGGAGGAGTCTCGACGGACGGCGCGTCAGCGGCGGCCGGAATAGAAGCGCCCGAGGAAGTCCCGGCGGAAATCGGCGAACCGGCCGGCGTCGATGCTCGCGCGGATGTCGTCGACCAGGCGCACCGTGAACCGCTCGTTGTGGATCGTGGCCAGGGTGGCCGCCAGCATCTCCTTGGCCTTGAACAGGTGGTGCAGGTAGGCCCTGGTGTAGTTCGCGCAGGTGTAGCAGTCGCAGTCGGCGTCGAGTGGACGGAAGTCCCGCCGGCTGGCTGCGGTGTTCACGTTGAAGCGGCCGTCAACGGTGTAGATCGCAGCGTTGCGGGCCACCCGGGACGGCATGACGCAGTCGAAGGTGTCTGCGCCGGCCGCGATCGCTGCGAAGAAGTCGTCGGGCTCGGAGATGCCCAGCAGGTGCCGTGGCTTGTCCTCGGGCAGTTCCTGGGCCACCCAGCCCACGATCGTGCCGAGGTTCTCCTTCTCCAGCGCGCCGCCGATCCCGAAGCCGTCGAAGCTGCGCCCGGCCACCTCGAGCGCGGCGAGGTCGCGCGCGGCCCGACGGCGCAGGTCCTCGTACTGGGCTCCCTGCACGACACCGAACAGCGCCTGGTAGGGCCGTCCGGCGCGCTCCGTGGTCAGCCGGTCGTGCTCGGCCAGGCAGCGCACGGCCCAGGCCTGCGTCCGGGCCAGCGAGCGTTCCTGGTAGGGCCGGGTGTTCAGCAGCGTCGTGCACTCGTCGAAGGCGAACATCACGTCCGCGCCGAGCTGGTGCTGGATCTGCATCGACACCTCGGGTGTGAAGCGGTGCCGGTCGCCGTTGAGGTGGGAGGTGAAGGTGACACCGTCGTCGTCGACGTGCGCGAGCCGGTTCTTGCCGGCTGCGATCACGTCGTCGTCCGCCAGCCCCGCGGTGTCCATGGCGAGCACCTTCTTGAACCCGACGCCGAGGCTCATCACCTGGAAGCCCCCGGAGTCGGTGAAGGTCGGGCCGGGCCAGTTCATGAACGCGCCCAGCCCACCGGCGGCCTCGACGATGTCGGGCCCGGGCTGCAGGTAGAGGTGGTAGGCGTTGGCCAGGACTGCCTGCGCCCCCACGCCGGCCACGCTCTCCGGCAGGACGGCCTTCACCGTCGCCTTGGTGCCGACCGCGATGAACGCCGGGGTGCGGACGTCACCGTGCGGGGTGCGGAGCACGCCCGTCCGGCCCGGCCCGTCGGGCAGGAACGTTCCGGGGGTGAAGCCGAAGTCAGCTGTCACGGACCGCGAGCGCCTGCAGCTGGGCCAGGGCGACCACACCCGCGGTGGACGTGCGCAGCACTGCGTCGGAGATCAGCGCGGTGCGCCCGCCGGCGGCGGTGAACGCAGCCACCTCCGCATCGGTCAGCCCGCCCTCGGGGCCGACGATGAACATGATCTCCCCAGAGGCGGGAAGGCTGAGGCTGCCCAGCGGGGTGTCGGCGCTCTCGTGGAGCACGACGGTCAGGTCGCTCTGGGCGGCGCGCAGCGCGAGCTCGGCGGTGGTCATCGGCATGGTCACGGTGGGCACGCGGTAGCGACGGCACTGCTTGGCCGCCTCCCGCGCCGTCGCCCGCCAGCGGGTCAGGCCGCGCTCCACCCGCTCCGGTGCCCAGCGCACGACCGAGCGCTCGGCCTGCCAGGGCACGATCTCGTCGATGCCGAGCTCGGTGAGCATCTCGACTGCCTGTTCGGCCCGGTCGCCCTTCGGCAGGGCCTGCACCGCGACGTAGCGGACCGGGCGCGGCGGGTGCCGCAACACCTCGGCGACCGTGATCGCCAGGCCGTTCTTGTCCGCGGTCGTCACCGGCCCGCGCACGGCGGTGCCGTTGCCGTCGCTGATCAGGATCACCTCACCCACCCGCAGCCGGCGGACGGCTGCTGCGTGCCGGCCCTCGTCACCGGTGAGCTGCACCACCTGGCCGACCTCGGGGTCGTCCAGGTCGGCGAGGAACAGTGGCTCGGTCACGAGAAGGCCTCCTTCAGCCAGCCGAGGACGCCCTTGCCGTGCTTGGCCACAGCCACCTCCGGACGGCTCTCCCCACGGACGGCGGCCAGCTGGCGCAGCAGGTCGCGCTGCTGCTCGTCCAGCCGGTTCGGGGTCTGCACGAGCAGGGTGACCCCGAGCTCGCCGCGACCGTCCCCACGCAGCCGGGGCACGCCCCGCCCGGGAACTGTGACCCGCGTGCCCGACTGGGTGCCGGAAGGGATCTCGACCTCGACGGTCGCCGCGTCGGCGTCCAGGTCGTCACGCTCGGCCTCGAGGGTGGCGAGGGTGACTGAAGTGCCGAGGGCCGCTGCGGTCATCGGCACCTTCACCACCACCTCCAGGTCGTCGCCATTGCGCTTGAACACCTCGTGCTGGGCTACGTTGAGCTCCACGTACAGGTCACCGGCCGGACCCCCGCCGGGACCCACCTCACCCTGGGAGACCAGGTGCACGCGGTTGCCGGTGGCCACGCCTGCCGGGATCTTGACGTTGATCGTGCGGTTGCTGCGCACCCGGCCCTCGCCGGAGCACTCACCGCAGGGATTGGGGATGATCGTGCCGTAGCCGCGACAGTTGGGGCACGGCTGGCTGGTGCGGATCTCGCCGAGGAACGAGCGCTGCACCGAGATGATGTCACCCGAACCGTGGCAGGTGGTGCAGGTGACCGGCTCGCCGCCGTCGGCGCCACCGGTGCCGTTGCAGCGCGGGCACACCACGGCGGTGTCGACCCGCAGCGGCTTGGTGATGCCGAACGCGGCCTCGGCAAGGGTGAGGTTGAGCCGTACCAGGGCGTCCTGGCCACGCCGCACCCGCGAGCGCGGGCCGCGGCTGGCCTGCGTGCCGAACATCGCGTCCACCAGGTTGGTGAAGTCGAACCCGCCACCGCCGCCGGGGAAGCCGAAGCCGCCGGCCCCGGCGAAGCCACCGCCGAGCGGGTCGCCGCCGCGGTCGTACATCGCCCGCTTGTTCGGGTCGTGCAGCACCTCGTAGGCCTCGCCGATCTGCTTGAACTTCTCCGCGGCGTCCGGGGCGTCCGCGACGTCCGGGTGGTACTTCATCGCGAGCTTGCGATAGGCCTTCTTGATCTGGTCCGCCGTGGCGTCCCGGGGCACCCCGAGCACCTGGTAGTAGTCAGAACTCACACATCACCCTTCAGCTAGGAACCGGCCAACGTAACGGGCCACCGCCCGCACCGCGGCCATCGTGGACGGGTAGTCCATGCGGGTCGGGCCGACCACGCCGAGGTTCGCCCAGGCGTCGGCTGCCGAACCGTAGGCGCTGGCCACGACAGAGGTGGCCCGCAACGGCTCGTAGGGGTTCTCCTGGCCGATCCGCACCATCACGTCGCCGGTGGCTGCGGCTTCCCCGAGCAGGCGCAGCAGCACCACCTGCTCCTCCAGCGCCTCCAGCACCGGGCGCACCGTGGTCTCGTACTGGTCGGAGAACCTGGTCAGGTTCGGCACCCCACCCACGACGACGCGGTTGGACGGGTCCGCGGTGACCGTCTCCAGCAGGGCTGCGACCACCACCTCACCCAGCGGGCGCACGTCGGGAGCCATGTCCTCCAGCAGGGAACCGGCGCGCTCCACCACCTTGGCCGGCGCGAGCCCGACGAGCGCGGCGTTCAGCCGTCCGCGCAGGTCGGCGATGACGCTCTCTGGCGCCCCGCCGAGGTCCACCGGGTGCTGGTCGACCCTGCCGGCGGAGTTCACCACGATCAGCAGGCCCCGCTCGGGGCTGAGGACGACCAGCTCGATGTGGCGGACGGTCGCGCCGGACACGATCGGGTACTGCACGATCGCAACCTGCTGGGTGATCTGCGCCAGCAGCCGCACCGTGCGGCGCACCACGTCGTCCACGTCGAGGGCGCCGGCGAGAAAGGTCTCGATGGCCCGCCGTTCGGCCGCGCTCAGCGGCTTCACCGCTCCGAGCCGGTCGACGAACAGCCGATAGCCCTTGTCTGTGGGGATGCGACCGGCGCTGGTGTGGGGCTGGGTGATGTACCCCTCCTCCTCCAGCACAGCCATGTCGTTGCGCACCGTGGCCGGCGAGACGTCGAGCTGGTAGCGCTCCACCAGCGCGCGGGACCCCACCGGCTCGCGCATGGAAACGTAGTCGGTGACAATCGCCCGCAGGATCTTGAGCTTGCGGTCGTCGAGCAATGTGCACCTCCCGTCAACAGCCACCGGGCAAGAGATTGGCACTCTGGGTGCCGGAGTGCCAGTCTAGCCCAGCCCGAACCGGCGCCGGTTAGGCTGGCGGCCATGGTGCACTTCAGCCTCGGCGACTTCGAGCCTGTGGCGGACGGCGTGTTCGTCGCGGTCGCAGAACCGGCAGGGGTCAACATCGGCCTTGTGGTCGGCCCGGCCGGCTCGCTGGTGGTCGACACCGGGTCGTCGCCGGCGCAGGGCGCGGAGATCCGCGCCAGGGCCGAGGCGTTCGCGGGCGTTCCCGTCGTCGCTGTGCTGGTCACCCACTGGCACTACGACCACCTGTTCGGACTGGCTGCCTTCACCGACGTGCCCAGCTTCGGCCACGACTCCCTCCAGGCCTGGCTCGACCGTCCGGAGTGCCGCGAGGCGGCCGCAGGGCTGGGCGTGGAGATCACGGACCTGGCCCCGCCGAGCGGGACGTTCTCCCTCGCCAGGGTCATCGATGCCGGCGGCCGCCGCGTGGAGGCGGTCCACTTCGGCCGCGGCCACACCGACGGGGATGTGGTGGCGATCGTCCCCGACGCCGGGCTGATCTTCACCGGCGACCTGCTGGAGGGCGACGGCCCGCCCGACTTCGGCGACGACTGCCACCTGCGCGAATGGCCCAGCGCCGTGGACGGCGTGCTGGGCCTGGTGGCGGAGGACACCGTCCTGGTGCCGGGTCATGGTGCGCCGATGGACCGCATGGCGGCCTTCACGCAGCGGGCGGAGATCTCCGGCCTGTACGGCCAGGTGGAGCACCTGGTCGGCCGCGGCGTGCGGCTCGAGAGTGCCTACGAGGCCGGGGAGTGGCCGTTCGACGAGGCCACGGTCCGCCAGGTACTGCCCCTGGCCTACGCGCAGCTGGCCGCGGCTGGGGTCGTTCCCCGCACCCAGCTGCCGCTCGCCTGACCGCCCTCATCGGCTCCAGCGTCCGCGAACGCCTCCGTTCCGGTCGAACGCCTGTGCTCGGGCACAGGCGTTCGACCGCAACAGTGGCGTTCGATGGAGAGGCGATCTGGGGTGCGGGCGGTCAGCCGCCGCCGCCGGCCTTGCGCCGGAACATGCCGCCGCCGCCCTGGCGGCCGCGCTCGGCCGGTCCCTTCTCCCTGTGGTGGCCGCCGTCGCCGACACCTTCCGGGCCGTGCTGCTTGCGCTCCAACGCCTCGCGCATCTTCGCCTTGAGGTCCTGGTTCTGGTCCTGCTCAGCCATGCCGATGTCCTTCCGTTGGGGCATCCCCTATCCAAGCCAGCCAGGCGCGCCGCGTCCAGCCCCCGCCGGGGAGCCTGGGACGGACGAAGCGGCGCTCAGTCGCCGAACAGGGCGTCCCGGACGGTGGCCCACAACTGTGGGGTGGCGGCGGAGAGCAGCCTGCGCCCGATCACGCCGGCCCGGTAAGCGGCGCCGGACTCGGTGGCGATCCGGCCGCCCAGCTCGCTGAGCATCAGGCCGCCGGCCAGGTGGTCCCAGGGGAACATCGAGCGGTAGCTGAGGAAGTCCACCTCGCCGGTGATCAGCTTGGGGTAGTCGATGCCGCACGAGCCCCAGGACCGCACGACCTTCACCCCGGCGTCGTCCTCGCCCGGCACGGGCAGGTACGTCGCCCCCAGCGGCACCTGGCGCGGCGAAGGTGGCGGCGGGCTGAGCTGGACGCCGTTGCAGACCACTCCCGAGCCCAGCTCGGCAACGTAGAGCAACTGGTGCACGGGCTGCCAGATCCAGCCGCGCACGGTCTGGCCGGCGCGCACCTCGGCGAGGATCACCGCGAAGTCGGCCCGGCCCCTGGCGAAGTTGCGGGTGCCGTCGACCGGGTCGATCACCCAGGCGTGGGCTGCCTGCGGCAGCGCCTCCAGGCTGCCCGGGTCGGTGAACACGCCCTCCTCCCCGACCACGAGAGAGCCAGGGCTGAAGCGCTGCAGCGCCCGGGCGATCTCCAGTTCGGCCTCCCGGTCGGCAACGGTGACCAGGTCGCCGGGCCGCTTCTCCTCGATGTCAGCTGAGGCGAGCGCCCCGAACCGGGGCAGGATGAGCCGGTCGGCAACCTCGGCGAGGAGGTCCGAAACCTGGTCGGTGTGCACTGCGGAACTCCTGGAGACTGCGGGGGCTGAAACTGACCTCAGGCTATCCACACCGCCCCGGCGCCCGGCTCCCGTCCGTCCTGCAACACTCGGCCGGCGGACGGCCGCGGCTGTGCCCGGCGCCCCGGGCCGGTCTCAGGCGGTGGTGACGAAGTCGATCAGCCGCTCCACCTCTCGGGGCAGCGCAGGCTCGAGGTCTCGCCAGTCGCGCACCCGGGACAGGATCCACTGCCAGGTGGCCGCGATGTCGGCCTGGGTGCGGGCCGGACGGCGGAGGGCGGTGCTGACCCCACGCTTCCACTCCACGTCGCGCGGCACGACCGGCCAGGCGTCCAGCCCCACGCGCTCCGGACGGACCGCCTGCCAGATGTCGATGAACGGGTGACCGGTGACGAGCACGTCCGGTGAGGCGATGCCGGCAACGATCCGGCTCTCCTTGCTGCCGGCCACGAGGTGGTCGACCAGGACGCCGAGCCGCCGGTCAGGAGCCGGCGCGAAGTCGGCCACGATCGCCGGCAGGTCGTCGACGCCTCCGAGGTACTCCACCACCACGCCGACCTGGCGCAGGTCGTCACCCCAGATCTTCTCCACCAGTTCTGCGTCGTGCCGGCCCTCGACGTAGATCCTGGACGCTGCCGCCACCCGGGCCGGTGCGACGTCGCCGACCCTCGACCCCGAGGCGGTGTGGGTGCGCCGGGCCGGGCCGGAGGGCCGCGGCGGGCGCAGGCTGACCGGCTTGCCGTCCAGCCAGAACCCGGGGCCGAACGGGAAGCTGCGGCGGGCTCCCCTGCGGTCCTCGAGCACCACCAGGCCGTTCTCCCAGCGCACCACCGCGCCGCAGAACCCCGACGTCGGGTCCTCGACCACGAGGCCGACCCTGACCTCGGTCTCTACCGTGACCGGCTTGCCGGCCCGCTGCCAGCCAGGGGCCAGCACGTCGTCGGAGTAGCGCATCCGGCCACCCTAATCCCGGCCCCCCACCGTCCCAACGCCGACACCCGCACGCCAAACGCCGACGAACGGTGCAGAAGCCGACGAACGTTCGTCGGTTTCTGCGCCTTTCGTCGGCGTCTGCGGGGAGGGCCGTGGGACGGCCTGTGGGAAGGCCGCGGGAAGGGCGGCTCAGTCGGCGCCGAGGTAGGTGCGCCGCACCCGGTCGTCACCCAGCAGCTTGCGGCCGGTGTCGGAGAACATGATCTGGCCCACCTCGAGCACGTAGCCCATGTCGGCCAGCGAGAGCGCCGCCTGGGCGTTCTGCTCCACCAGCAGGATCGTGACGCCTTCGGACTGCAGCTCCCGGATCGTGCGCATGATCGTCTGGGTCATGATCGGGCTCAGCCCCATCGACGGCTCGTCCAGCATCAGCAGTTTGGGCCGGCTCATCATCGCCCGTCCGATCGCCAGCATCTGCTGCTCGCCGCCGGAGAACAGGCCGGCCGGCTGGGTGCGCCGCTCCCCCAGCACCGGGAACAGGTCGAAGACCTTGTCCATGTCGGCTCGGACACCGGCGGCGTCCTTGCGCGAGAAGGCGCCCAATCTCAGGTTGTCCTCCACCGTCATCCGCGGGAACAGCCGCCGGCCCTCAGGCGACTGCGCGACGCCGCGCTCGACCACCTTGTGGGCCGGGACGCCGTCCAGCCGCTCGCCCTCGAACCAGATTTCGCCGGAGACCAGCTTCAGCAGGCCGGAGATCGCCCGCAGCGTGGTGGACTTCCCGGCGCCGTTGGTGCCCAGCAGGGTGACGATCTGGCCCTGCTCGACGGTGAAGTCGACGCCCTTGACCGCGGTCACGCGGCCGTAGGCCACGACCATCTGCCTGACCTCAAGCATCCGGGCCCTCCTCTCCGGCGACCGACTGGGGAGAGCCGATGTAGGCCTCGATCACCCGCGGGTCGTTCTGCACCACGTCGCCCGGTCCCTCCACCAGCACCTCACCGCGCACCAGGCAGCACACCCGGTCACAGAGGTTGAAGATGAACCGCATGTCGTGCTCGATCACCAGGATCGCCAGTCCGAGGTCGCGGATCCGGAAGATCAGCTCCTCCGCCTGCCGGGTCTCCTGCGGGTTCATGCCGGCGGTCGGCTCGTCCAGCAGCAGCAGCTTCGGGTCGGTGGCCAGGGCGCGCGCGATCTCCAGCCGCCGCTGGTCGCCGTAGGGCAGGTTGCGGGAGAGCATGTCGCCGGAGGAGCCCAGGCCGACGAACTCCAGCAGCTCGCGGGCGCGCTCGGTGGAGGCGAGTTCCTCGCGCCGGTGCCGCGGCAGCCGGAAGACCGCGTCGATGGCGTTGGTGTGGGTGCGGCTGTACATGCCGACCATCACGTTCTCCAGCGCCGTCATGTTGTGGAAGAGCCGGATGTTCTGGAACGTCCGCGCCATGCCGGCCCGGACGACGAGCCGCGGCCGCGGCGGCAGCACCTGCCCGGCGAACCTGACCTCGCCCGACGTCGGCCGGTACAGCCCGGTGAGGCAGTTGAAGAACGTGGTCTTGCCGGCGCCGTTGGGCCCGATGAGCCCGACGATCTCGCCGCTGTGCACCTGCAGACTGACGTTGTTCACGGCCGTCAGGCCGCCGAACCGCATGGTCACGCTGGATGCGTCCAGCAGCAGGGTGGTCGAGTCGACGTGGTGCCCACCGCTGATCACCTGGGTCATAGGTCGAACCCCTTCCGCTCGGGGTTGTAGTGGGCGTGGTGGGTGATCAGGTCCTCCTCGATCTCCTCGGCCAGCTCCTCGTCCTCGGCGTGGAACTCCAGTTGCCGCCGCTCGTCGGCCACGATGCCCTCGGGACGGAAGCGCATCATCAGCACCATCAGCATGCCGAACAGCAGCAGCCGGTAGTCGGCGAAGAACCGCAGCTTCTCCGGCAGCAGCTTCAGGATCGTGGCTCCGATCAACACCCCCATCACCGTCCCCATGCCGCCCAGCACCACCGCGGCGAGCAGGAAGGCCGACTCGAGGAACACGTACTGGTCCGGGGTGACCGAGACATCGTGGTGGGCCTTGACCGCGCCGGCGACGCCGGCGAGGAAGGCGCCGCCGGCGAAGGCCAGCAGCTTGAGCAGGAAGGTGTTCACACCCATGGCCTCCGCGGCCAGCTCGTCCTCGCGGATGGCCACCCAGCCGCGACCGATCCGGGAGTAGTTCAGGTTCATGAACACCACGATGATCAGCCCGATCACCAGCAGCATCAGCCAGTAGTAGTTGGCGAAACGGCCGATCTCGATGCCGAGGATCACGTGCGGCTGGCCGAAGTCGAAACCGAGGAACTGCAGGTTCGGGATGGCCGGGATGCCGTCGGAGCCGTTGGTCACGTTGGGTCCGTCGGTGCCGTCGAGGTTGTTCATCGTGATCCGGAAGATCTCGCCGAAGGCCAGGGTCACGATCGCCAGGTAGTCCCCGGAAACGCGCAGCGTGGGAGCGCCGATGATCAGCCCGAGGATGGATGCCACCGTGCCGGAGATCAGGACGGTCACCAGGAAGGGCGGCGACCAGTCGATCGTCGCGAACGCCGACTCGGACAGCACCGCCGCGGTGAACGCACCGGCGCCGAGGAAGGCGATGTAGCCCAGGTCGAGCAGGCCCACCAGCCCCACGACGATGTTCAGGCCGAGCGCGGTGGCGGCGAAGATCAGGACCTGGGCCGCGATCGACATGTTGGCGTCGGAGCCGTCCTGGGTGAACGGGAACGCGAAGGCCACCACGAACGCGGAGAGCACCAGCACCCGGTTGTTGTTCGCCGCGGCCAGCCCGAGCCACGAGAACGCGCCCAGTTGGCGCACGATCATCACGATGCCGGTGAGGAAGGCTGCGAACATCAGGAAGTCGCCGGCATCGCGCAGGCTGAGCGCGTACGCCCCCGCGAACAGCAGGATCGCCATCAGCCCGACGATCGCCAGGATCTGCAGCCACTTCGGGCCGCGGATCCGGTCGAGCGTCGGCTCCGGCGAGTCGGGCAGGAACAGGGTGGACGCGACCGCCACGAGCCCGCCGGCGAGGGCGAGCCACGCACCCGGCTCGAGGTTCACCAGGCCGCCCAGCTCGATCGCGATGGCCGCGATGGCAACCACGACGGTGACCGTGGCGGTGATCGAGGCCGTCTTGGCCGAGGTGTTCCAGGCCAGCGCCCTGGCGTAGCGCCCCAGCCGGGGCTTGCCGACCAGCGGGATGGTGAGCAGCAGCAGCGCCAGCACCGGCAGGATCACGAAGAAGAGCTGGAGGGGCGACGGGGCGCCGTAGAACGTCATGTCGTCCAGCGCGGCCGGGCCGTAGGCCCAGGGCAGGAAGATGGACACGATCATCAGCGCGGCGCCGATTGCGCCGGCGATCCGCGCCGGGATCCGGAAACGGATCTTGGTCTGGTCAGGGATGACAGTTCTCACGCGCGGTCCACCACCCTCGAGCCGAGGATGCCCTGGGGCCGGAACACCAGCACCAGGATCAGCAACACGAAGGCCCAGACGTCCTTCCAGGCCGAGCTGCCGAACTGGCCGGGGATGAACGAGGTCGCCATCGCCTCGGCCACGCCCAGCACCAAGCCGCCCACCACGGCGCCGTTGATGTTGCCGATGCCTCCCAGCACTGCCGCGGTGAACGCCTTCAGGCCGGCGAGGAAGCCCATCCGGAAGTCGATGTTGCCGTAGCGCAAACCGTGCGCCACCCCCGCGATCGCGGCGAGCCCGGCACCCACGGCGAAGGCGGCCATGATCACCCGGTCGACATTGATGCCCATCAGGCGGGCCGTGTCCGGGTCCTGCGAGGTGGCCACCATGGCCCGGCCCGTGTTGGTGCGATTGACGAAGAACCAGAGGAACACCGTGCAGATCGCGAGAGCGCCCAGGGTGAAGACAGCTGACAGTTGCACGGTGATCCCACCCAGCTGAACGGTCTGGCCGGAGATGCCCTCGATCCGTGGGAACGGGATCGCGCTCTTGGAGTCCGGGAACCCGGGGATGCGCCCGTAGAACAGCCGGATGAACTCCTGCAGGAACACCGATACGCCGATCGCTGAGATCAGCGGCGCGAGCCGGGGCGCGTTGCGCAATGGCCGGTACGCGTACCGCTCGGTGAGGAGGGCCACCGTGATCGAGACCACGATGCCGCCCAGGATCATCAGCGGCAGCAGCAGGAACAGCGAGCCGGCGAGGCCCCAGTCCGTCGGCTGGCCGAGCACCATCCAGGTAGCGAAGGCGCCGAACGCCCCCATCATGAAGATCTCGCCGTGGGCGAAGTTGATCAACTGGACGATGCCGTAGACCACGGTGTACCCCACCGCGATCAGCGCGTACAACGATCCGAGGGACAGCCCGTTGATCAGTTGTTGAAAGAAATAGTCCACAGGTCCCCCGCCCAGCCTTCCGCCGTGCTCGTTGCCCGAACCGCGCGGTTGGCGCCCCCTCCCGCGGGTAGGGGCGCCAACCGGATCAGGTTCAGCTCTGGTCGATCGTCTTCTCGGTCACCCACTTGCCGTCGGTGACCTTGTACACGGTCACGACCTTGGTGACGGTGTCACCGAACTCGTCGAAGGCGACCTTGCCGGTGGCGCCGGTGAAGTCGACGCTCGACATGGCCTTGATGGTGTCCTCCCTGGCCGACTTGGGATCCGCTGCGGACTTCAGCGACTCCTTCAGCGCGCTGATGATCGCGTTGGCCGCGTCGTAGGACTGCGCACCGTAGGCGGCGTAGGGCTCGGCGAAGCCGGCGGCGTTGTACGCGTCGATGAACGCCTTGGCCGAGGCCGAGCTGTCCACCGGCTCGCCCACGGAGGTCGCGAAGTCGCCCTCGGACCCGTCGCCGGCCAGCTTGATGAACGTGCCGTCGAAGATGCCGTCGCCGCCCATCAGCGGGACCTTGAGCCCGGCGGCCTTCATCTGCTGCGAGAGCGGACCGGCCTCGGGGTACTCACCGCCGTAGTAGACCACCTCGGGAGCTGCGGCCTTCACCTTCGTGATCACCGAGCCGAAGTCGTCGTCATCGGGGTTGATGGTCTCGGCGGCCACGACCGTTCCGCCCCCCTTCTTGAAGTTCTCGGTGACCGAGTCGACCAGGCCCTGTCCGTAGATCTTCTTGTCGTGGATCGTCGCGATCTTCTTGATGCCCGAATCCAACAGGTACTGCGCGGCCACACCCCCCTGGATGATGTCGGTGGTGCAGGTGCGGAAGAACACGTCGTTCGGCCGGCTCGGCGCCGTCGCGAAGTTCGCTCCCATGGTCAGTGATGGGCCGGTGTTGGCCGGCGACACCTGGACGATCCGCGCCGACTGCAGCACCGGGGTCACGCTCTGGCTGACCGAGGAGTTGAGCGCACCCACCACCCCAACCACAGCGTCGTCGCCGGCCAGCTTGGTGGCGGCGTTCTTCCCGACGTCGGGCTTGGCCTCGTCGTCCTCCGCCGCCAGCTCGAGCTTCCAGCCCGGAATGGCGTTGGTCTCGTTCGCCTCCCGGATGGCCAGGTCCACCGAGTTGCGGATGCCCAGGCCGAGGGCGGACAGGCCGCCGGAGAGCGGTGCGATCACGCCGATCTTGGCGACCTTCTCGCCGCCGCCCGCGCTGCCGCCGGTCGTCGCCTCAGTTCGCGCGCCACAGCCGGCGAAGGCCATCGAGGCCGCCACCAGGGCGATGCCCGCGAGCTTGAACGAGCGTTTGTTCACGTTTCCTCCTTGTGAGCAATCTGCATCCCGGTCCCCCCAGGGATTGGCAAAGGGTACGGGTGGTGGCCATATTCGAGCACCCGCCTGTATCAACTTTGTTACAGAACCGTTGTGTCCTTCGGCGTTACCGAATCGTTGTAATGCCGTCAGTCCAGGAGGTCACGGACCACGGCGTCGGCCAGCAGCCGTCCGCGCAGCGTCAGGCGGAGCCGGGCCGGGTCCGGTTCGGCCAGCCCCGCGGCCACCACGGCCGGCACCCTGGCGAGCTCGGTCGGGGTGAGCACGTCCAGCGGGAGCCCTTCGGCCAGGCGCAACTCGAGCAGCACCCGCTCCACGCGTCGCTGCTCGTCAGTCAGCAGTTCCCGGGCCTGGGCGGGGCTGGCGCCCGCGGCCAGCCGGGCGGAGTAGTCGCGCGGATGGCGCACGTTCCACCACCTGACGCCGCCGACGTGGGAGTGCGCACCGGGGCCGATCCCCCACCAGTCATGGCCGAGCCAGTACGCGAGGTTGTGCCTTGAACTGTGGCCGGGGCGCGCCCAGTTGCTCACCTCGTACGCCGCGTACCCGGCCCGGGTGAGTAGAACTTCCGCCAGGTGGTAGCAGTCGGCATGGAAATCGTCCTGGGGTGCTGCCAGCTCGCCCCGCTGGATCCGGGCGGCCAGCCTGGTGCCGGGCTCGACGATCAGCGAGTAGGCGCTGACGTGGTCGGGTTCGCACGCCCGTGCGGAGTCCAGGCTGGCCCGCCAGTCGTCGATGGTCTCGGTGGGGCTGCCGTAGATCAGGTCGAGGCTGACCGAGCCGAACCCGGCCTGCCGGGCCCAGCCGACCACCTGGGTGGCCCGGCCCGGGGTGTGCCTGCGGTCGAGCACGGCCAGCACCCCGGGACGCGCGGACTGCATGCCGAGGGACAGCCGGTTGAACCCGGCCGCGGCCAGGGCTTCGAGGTAGGCCGGGTCGACCGACTCGGGGTTGGCCTCGGTGGTCACCTCGGCGTCGGGCGCAACCTCGAACCGGTCCCGCACGGCGGCGAGCAGCCCGACGAGCGCGCCGGCTGGAAGCAGGGTGGGGGTGCCGCCGCCGAAGAACACCGTCCGCACCGGCGGGGCACCGGCCAGCACCCGCGCGGCCAGATCGAGCTCTGCCTCAGCCGCGGCGAGGTAGGCGTCCTGGCTGGAGCCGGGGGCGGCGCCCAACTCGGCAGCGGTGTAGGTGTTGAAGTCGCAGTAGCCGCAGCGGGTGGCGCAGAACGGCACGTGCAGGTAGAGGCTGAGCTGCCGCCCGGCGAGCCCGGCCAGCGCCGCGCCCGGCAGGCTGCCGTCCGATGGTGCCGGCAGCCCGTCCGGTGGGGTGGAGGGCACGGTCAGGGCAGCTCGAACGGCAGTTCCTGGCCGTCGAGCGCGCGCCGGCACCCGCACCTCGCCGAGCTGTCCGGCTCGGCCGCGGGCAGCCCGGCGATCGCCCGGGTGAGCAGGCCCTTCATCCGTTCGATGTTGTTGCCGAACTGGGCCAGCACCTCGGCATGGGTCACCGCCTCGCCGCCCTCGACGCCGGCGTCGTGGTCGGTGACCAGGCACACGGTGGTGAAGCACATCGCGAGTTCCCTGGCCACGGAGGCCTCGGGCATGCCGGTCATGCCGACGATCGTGCCGCCGGCCGCCGCGTGCCAGCGGGATTCGGCCCTTGAGGAGAAGCGGGGGCCGTTGATGACCACCAGGGTCCCGCCGTCCACCGGAGCCGTGGCCTCGTCGCCTGCGGCCAGGACGGCGGCACGTCCGCGGGGGCAGTACGGGTCGGCGAAGGCGACGTGCACCACCTTGCCCTTGGCGTGGTAGATGGTGTGCTTGCGGCCCCAGGTGCGGTCGAGCACCTGGTCGGGCACGACGAAGGTGCCGGGCCCGAGTTCCGGACGCAGGGAGCCGACCGCTGCCGGTGCCAGCACCTGCCGCACGCCGACGGCACGCAGGGCCCAGAGGTTGGCCCGGTAGTTCACGCGGTGCGGGGGGAACTGGTGCCGCTGGCCGTGGCGCGGCACGAAGGCCACCCTCCGGCCGGCGACCTCGCCGACGGTGATCGGCGCGCTCGGCGGGCCGAACGGCGTCGCGGGAAGGACCGTGCGGGCGTTGCTGAGGAACTCGTAGAACCCGGTGCCGCCGATGATGCCGATCTCTGCGTCCATACCGGTGAGCCTATTGGGTGCCGGGCCCGGCCCGCCCGCCTGTCCCGGCGGCGGGGTAGCTACTTCTTCTCCTTGGCCGAGCCGCCGTCCCCGGTGGACAACGCAGCGACGAAGGCCTCCTGGGGAACCTCGACCCGACCGACCATCTTCATCCGCTTCTTGCCCTCCTTCTGCTTCTCCAGGAGCTTGCGCTTGCGCGTGATGTCGCCGCCGTAGCACTTGGCGAGCACGTCCTTGCGCATGGCGCGCACGGTCTCCCGCGCGATGACGCGGGCTCCGATCGCTGCCTGGATCGGCACCTCGAACTGCTGGCGGGGGATCAGCTCCTTCAGCTTCTTGGCCATCGCCACCCCGTAGCTGTAGGCGGCGTCGGTGTGCACGATCGCGGAGAAGGCGTCAACCGGCTCCCCGTGCAGCAGGATGTCGACCTTCACCAGCTTGGACACCTGCTCACCCGCCTCGTCGTAGTCGAGGGAGGCAAAGCCCTTCGTGCGCGACTTCAGCGCGTCGAAGAAGTCGAACACGATCTCGGCCAGCGGCAGCAGGTAGCGGATCTCCACCCGGTCCTCGGACAGGTAGTCCATGCCGGTCTGCTCGCCGCGGCGGGCCTGGCACAGCTCCATCACCGTGCCGATGTAGTCCGACGGCGTGAGGATGGTGGCCCGCACCATGGGCTCGTGCACCTCCGCGATCTTGCCCTCCGGGTACTCCGAGGGGTTGGTCACGGTGTGCTCGGTGCCGTCCTCCATCACCACGCGGTAGACCACGTTGGGCGCGGTGGAGATCAGGTCGAGGTTGAACTCCCGCTCCAGCCGCTCCCGGACGATCTCCATGTGCAGCAGCCCGAGGAAGCCCACCCGAAAGCCGAAGCCGAGCGCGCCTGAGGTCTCCGGCTCGTAGGTGAGCGCTGCGTCGTTGAGCTGCAGCTTGTCCAGCGCCTCACGTAGTTCGGGGAAGTCGGCGCCGTCGATCGGGTACAGCCCGGCGTAGACCATCGGGTTCGGCGGGCGGTAGCCGCCGAGGTCGCGGGCCGCGGGGCGCGAGGCGATGGTGACGGTGTCGCCCACCCGCGACTGGCGGACCTCCTTCACGCCGGTGATCAGGTAGCCCACCTCGCCGACTCCCAGCCCCGGCGCCTTCAGCGGCTCGGGCGAGATCACACCGACCTCGAGGGTCTCGTGGGTGGCGCGGGTGGACATCATCAGCACCCGCTCACGGTGGTTGAGCTCGCCGTCGACCACCCGCACGTAGGTGACGACCCCGCGGTAGGTGTCGTACACGGAATCGAAGATCAGCGCCCGCGCCGGCGCCGCCGGGTCGCCGACCGGGTGCGGGATGTCCGCCACGACGTGGTCGAGGAGTTCCCGCACGCCCTCGCCGGTCTTCGCCGAGACCCGGAACACGTCCGAGGGGTCGCAGCCGACCAGGTGGGCGATCTCCGCAGCGTACTTCTCCGGCTGGGCGCTGGGCAGGTCGATCTTGTTCAGCACCGGCACAATGTGCAGGTCGGCCTCGAGCGCGAGGTAGAGGTTGGCCAGGGTCTGGGCCTCGATGCCCTGGGCCGCGTCGATCAGCAGGACCGCACCCTCGCACGCGGCCAGCGACCGGGAGACCTCGTAGGTGAAGTCGACGTGGCCCGGGGTGTCGATCATGTTCAGCACGTAGTCCTCGCCACCCACCCGCCAGGGCATGCGGACGGCCTGGGACTTGATCGTGATGCCGCGCTCCCGCTCGATGTCCATCCGGTCGAGGTACTGCGCCCGCATCGAGCGCTCGTCCACCACCCCGGTCAGTTGCAGCATGCGGTCGGCCAGCGTGGATTTGCCGTGGTCGATGTGCGCGATGATGCAGAAGTTGCGGATCAGCGCGGGAGGGGTCTTGCCTGGTTCGTGAGCAGCCATGCACTTTCTTCTTGTCAGCGGGCAGCCAGCACACGATACCGGACCGGTTCGCAGCAGCGCGCCGCGGGAGTGCCTCCTCCCCTGGCCGACGCAGGACCGGGCCGGACCCCCGGAAGCCGTCCGCGCCGGGCGGTGAGGGCGTTGCCAGGACCCGGTACCGGCTGGATTTGAGGCACCGCGACGACGGCTGATAGAGTTCGAAGTCGCGTCCACGGGGCGCGAGAACCAGCCAATCACCTGCGAAGAGGGCAAGCCCGGTGGCGAACATCAAGTCTCAGAAGAAGCGGATCCTGACCAACGAGAAGGCCAGGCTGCGCAACAAGGCCGTGAAGTCCGGCCTGCGCACGCAGGTCCGCAAGTTCAACGAGGCCGTGGCCGAGGGTGACGTCGCCAAGGCGCAGGAGCTCGCGAAGACCGCGACCCGGGCGCTCGACAAGGCGGTGACCAAGGGCGTCATCCACAAGAACCAGGCTGCCAACCGCAAGTCGGCCATCGCAGCGCGGGCCGCGGCACTGTAGGTCTTCCTCACCAAACGCCGTCCGGGTGACCGGACGGCGTTTTGTCGTTCCTAGGGAGCGGGCGCACAACCTGGCGTCAGCGGCGGTCGCGACCCCGGTGGCCGATCACCTTCAGCACCACCTGCTCCAGGGCGAACCCGGGGTCGCTGGCCGCACCCTTGATCTGGGCGTCGGCCACCGCGACCGCCTGGATGGCCCGCGCCACCCCGGCCGGCTGCCAGTCCCGGGACAGGCGGGACAGGTCCTTCAGCTTCCACGGCGGGACGCCGACGGCCCGGGCGAGTTCCGCGTCGCGCAGCCGGGCGTCGCGGCCTTCGAGGTAGCGGCCGAGGCTGCGCAGGTTGCTGGAGAGCGCGCTGGTGATCAGCACCGGCGCCACGCCTGTGGACAGTGCCCAGCGCAGCTTGCCCAGGGCGCCGTCGCCACGTCCGCTGAGGGTGTCGTCGGCCACGGCGAAGCTGGTCACTTCGGCGCGCCCGCCGAAGTACCGGCGTACCGCAGCCTCGGTGAGCACTGCCTCGGGTGAGTCGTCCAGCAGCTGCCTTACCGCTGCAGCCAGCGATCGGAGGTCGGTGCCGACGGCTTCCACCAGCACCCCGGCCGTGGCTGCGTCAACGCGGCCCTGGAGCCGGCGGGCCTCCTCCGCGACGAAGCGGGCCAACTCCCAGGGCTTCACCGCCGCGGCGTCGAAGGTGCGCAAGGGCAGCTTCCGCAGCCGGTCGAGCACCGCCTTGCCCTTGTTGCCGCCCGGGTGCACGAGGGCGAGCGCAAGGTCGGGCCCGGGTTCGGTGGCCAGGGCGACGAGCTGGTCGGCGAGTTCCGCCGCCAGCTCGGACAACTCGCTCACCACCAGGATCGTGGCGGAGGCGAACAGGGACCCGCCGGCAGCCTCGGCCAGCGAACCGCGGTCCAACCCGGTCGCCGCGACGCGGGTGAGCGCGGCCTCGGGCCGTTCGGCGCGGGCGGCGGCGATGAAGTCGTTGACCTCTCGTTCGGCCAGCAGAGACTCCGGCCCCGACACCAGCAGTACTCGCCCGAAGGGCCCGGCTCCGTCCACGGCCCTAGCATGCCAGCCACGGCCGACGGCGCCTCACCCCTGGCGCTGGGTGGTTACGACCAGGGTGGCGTCCTCAAGCGCGACGGCGACCGAGCCGTGCAGGTCGGTGCGGTACACCTGCGCGCCGGTGGCTGCGACGGTCTGGACCGTACGGGCAGCCGGGTGCCCGTAGTCGTTGCCGGCGCCGACGCTGAACAGCGCCACCCTGGCGCCGGACGCCCGCAGGAACTCCGCGGAATGGTCCCCGGAGCCGTGGTGCGGCACGAGCAGGACGTCCGCGCGCAGGTCCGTGACGAAGGCCAGGGCGTGCTCCTGCCCGGACTGTTCCACGTCGCCGGCAAGCAGCAGCCGGAGCGGGCCGCTGGTGACGCGCATCACCAGCGAGGCGTCGTTGAACCCGGTGGAGTCCTCGCCGGTCTCACCGTCGGCCAGCACCGGCAGCATCGCCAGGACGGCCACCTGCACCCCGCCTGCGGCCAGGACCAGGCCAGGCCGGGCCCGGGTGCGCGGCACCGAACCGACGGCGTCGAGGAGCGTCCGCCAGCCGGCTTCAGGGGCTTCGATGCCGGAGACCAGCACGTTCGCCACCCGCCGGCCGCTGGCCACCCCGGCCACGCCGCCGACGTGGTCGGCGTGGAGGTGGGTCAGCACCAGCCAGGTGACCTCGGTGACGCCGAGCTGGTCCAGGCAGCGGTCGGCGGCCCTTGGCTCGGGCCCGGCGTCGACCACCACCGCCCGGCCTCCGCCGGCGTTGACCACCGTTGCGTCGCCCTGGCCGACGTCGCAGCTGACCACCTGCCAGGCCGTCGGCGGCCAACCGGGCACCGGGAGCGGCCGCAGCAGCACCACGACCAGCGCCAGTGCCAGGCAGGCCACCAGCCAGGGCCGGGCCCACACCAGTGGGAGGCCCGCCAGCGCCAGCACGCACGCCACCGCCAGCAGCGCCACCGCCGGCGGGCTCGCCGGCCAGCTGACCGCAGCCCCCGGGAGGGCCGCGCCCGCCTCAGCCACCCAGCAGATCGCCTGGGCGAAGCCGCCGGCCGCCCACCCCGCGACAGCTGCGAGCGCCGGGCTGACGATGCCCAGCGCTGCGGCCAGGAAGCCGAGCACCGTGCCGGGCCCGACCAGGGGCGCCGCGAGCAGGTTCGCCAACACCCCGACGAGGCTCACCTGGCCAGAGATCGCTGTGACGATCGGCTGGGTGGCGAGCTGGGCTGCGACCGGCACAGTGATCGCCTCCGCCAGCCAGGCCGGTAACCAGCCGCCCAGCACCAGGGCCCAGCGCCGCGCCCAGACCACGATGCCGGCGCTGGCGCACACCGACAGCACGAAGCCCGGCGAGCGGCACAGCCACGGGTCGGCCAGGAGCAGGCCCACCACCGCCCAGGCGAGGTAACGCAGTCCTTGGCGCGGACCGCTCCAACCGAGCGCGGCGAGGCCCACCAGGCCCATCGCTGCGGCCCGCAGCACGCTCGGCTCGGCCCGGCACAGCAGCACGAACGCAACCACCCCGGCCACGGCGACCCACCGACGCCACCACCCCAGCAACCCCAGCCGGGCGGACACCCACAGCAGCGCGACCAGCAACAGCGTCAGGTTCGCCCCCGACACCGCCGTCAGGTGGGTGAGCCCGGTCACCCGGAACTGCTCGGTGAGCCCCTCGGGCATGCCGTCGGTGTCGCCCACCACCAGCGCAGGCACCAGCGCCCGCGGCGCCGGCGGCAGCCCCGCAACCGACTCCCGCAACCCCGTCCTGACCGCGGTCACCGCGGCATCCATCGCGCCGGCCGGCGCCAGCAGCTGCGGGGACGCCCTCGCCTGCGCCCAGGCCACCACGGGTTCGTCCACCCGCGCCGGTCCCAGCCGCACCACCGCGCGGACAGTCGCTCCCGTCGCCACGGCCGCCCAGGCGGGCAGCAGCTCGCCCGAGGCGGCGACCCGAACGCTCGCACCGGAGGCCCACCGCTGGCCGCGGCCGTCGACGTCCAGCAGGGTGGCAGTCGCGGTCCAGACCGGCCCGCCGCGCCCGCCCGCACTGACCCGCCCTCCGCCGAGCCGGAGGTCGGCGACCACCACCGCCCGCGATTCGGCCCAGCCCCGCAGCGGGCCCTGCCCGGCTGTCCAGACCCGAGCGCTCCCGATGCCCAGCGCTGTGCCCAATGCCAGCGCCACGGCCACCAGCAGCCACCGTGACCGCCACCACCCGAAGCCCGCGGCCGCCGCCGCCACCACGGCGCCACCCGCGGCGAGCCAGGGCGTGCCGGCGGTGCCCGCCCACATTCCCGCCCACGCGGCTGCCGCGAGCGCCGGCGCCCGCCAGTCCGGGGTGCCATCTTCAGAGCCGGACATTCCGGGCGATCTCCGCATAGGTCTTCGGTCCGATGCCTTCGACCTCCTGCAGTTCGCTCACCGAGTTGAAGCCACCGTGCTCCTCACGCCACTCCAGGATTTTCTGTGCCGTCACCGGACCGACCCCGGGCAGCGTGTCCAGCTGTTCTGCGGTGGCGGAGTTCAGCGACACCTGCGCCGGCGCGCCGCCCGGGCCCGCCGGCCCCCCGGCGCGAACCTCACCACGCGGCTTCGACCGGGTGCCGATCAGCAGCTGGCTGCCGTCGGTGACCACGGCAGCCAAATTCAGCTCCCCCGGGTCGGCACCCGCGGCCAGTCCCCCGGCCGCGGCGATCGCGTCCTGCACCCGGCTGCCCTCGACGAGCTCGACGATGCCGGGCTCGCGGACGGCGCCCAGCACGTGCACCAGCACCTTCGGCTGCGGCGTGCTCATCGTCGGGCTCGGCGCCACCGCCGTCGAGGCGGCTATGGGCGGCGCAACCAGGGCGACGGGTGTGGACCTGGCCTGGAACAGGCTGTACGCGGTCCAGCCGCAACCGACCAGCAACACGACGACGACCGCCGCGAGGTGCTCCCTGCCGAATTCCAGCACGCGCGACGCCGCGGCTTCAGCAACTGCCCGCCCGCCCCGTACAGCGCGCTGCGGCAGCACCTGGCCGGCGTCCGCGGCTGCGGGGGCCGGGCCGGTAGCGCCGTCGACCGCCGGCCACGCCACGGACGGCCCGGCAGGGAAGGCGTCGCCGTCCTCGCGCTCCGGGGCGGCGTACCGGGGTTGCAGCTCGGCCAGCAGGGTTTCCAGGCGGCGCTGCACGACCTCGCTCATCACCGGGTCCGGAGCCACTCTCACACCCGGCACTATCGGCGCCGCGCCTTCCGGCGGGTCAGCGCTCGGCCCCGCCTGTGGACAACGGCGCGCCGGCTGCCCACCGTCCACAGCCCGGACGACCGGGCGCGCCGGTCCGGGTTACCCTTTGAACGAACGCCCGCCGAACTGACAGGACTCACCCCATGGCAACTGAACTGGATTTGGCCACCGCTCCGGCAAGGCACGGCGGCTGCGGCTGCGGCTGCGGCACCGGGACCGCCACCCCCGAATTGCGGGCTGCCGACCTGCCGAAGGTGATCCGGCACGGTGCGATCATCGGCGGCCTCACCAGCATGAAGGCCGGCCAGAAGCTGGTGCTCGTGGTGAGCCACGACCCCGTGCCGCTGCTCACCCAGCTGAACCGCGTCGCCCCGGATGCCTTCGAGCTGGCCTACCTCGAGCGCGGCCCGGAGGAGTTCCGGCTGGAGTTCACCAAGCGCTGAGTGTGCGCCCGCCTGCTTGTAGGGCGGGCTGACAAGCTGGAGGCGTGACCGCCCGCCGCCGACCCGCTCCCCGTGGAGCGATCGGCTACCGGTGGGGGGCGGGCCTACTCTGCCTGGCAGCGGCGCTGCTGCTGCTGTTGTACCTCGCGCCCGAACTGCAGGGGCGCTCCAACCTGCTGGCCATGGCCGCAGCCTTCGTCCCCTACGGGGTGCTCGCCTGGGCGCTGGCCCTGGTGCTCGTACTGCTCGGCACCCGCGGCCATGCCCGCGCCTGGGTGATTCCAGTCGCGCTCGGGCTGGTCGGGCACTCGGTCGTGCTGCTGCCCTACCTGCCCACCGTCCGTACCGCCGCCGACGGCACCCCGCCGGAACTGACCGTGCTGACGCTCAACCTCAGGTTCGGGCTGGCCGACCTGACCGAGCTGGAAGACGTGGTCGCGCGTGAGCGTCCCGACGTGGTCGTGCTGACTGAGGTGAGCCGGAGGGTCGCGCTGGCGTCCGCCGAAGGGTCGTGGCGCGAGTTGCTGCCGTACCGCGCAGGGCGGGCCGGTGCGGACTTCGACGCCGCTACCGGCGCCGGCGACCCCCGCGGCACCATGGTGCTGTCCCGGCTGCCGCTGACCGAGCTCGGCTACACCGAGCGAACCCGGTTCACAAACCTGGCGGTTCGGCTGGAGACCGCCGAGGGACCGGTGTTCCTGGTCGCCGCCCACCCGGTGAACCCGGCGACGACGGTCAAGCTGTGGTTGCGGGACGGCCAAGCGGTGGCGTCGCTGGCGGCCACCCACGCCGCCCAGCCCCTGATCGTTGCCGGCGACCTCAACGCCACCGCCGAGCACCTGACGCTGCGCTGCCTGCTGTCCCGCGCCGGGCTGGCCAACACCTCCGCCGGTCAGGGCTGGCAACCCACCTACCCGGCCAACCGCTGGTACCCGCCGCTGATCGCCATCGACCACGTCCTCGCGTCCAGGCACTTCACGGTGACCGGCTACCGGACCGTGCAGGTGCCCGGCACCGACCACCTCGGCGTCCTGGTGCGACTGGCCCGCGCCTGAGCCGACAGCGCGAAGCGTGGCGCGAAAGGAACCGTCCCCGGTGTGCCAGGAAGGAGCGTGGCGCGAAAGGAACCGTCCCCGGCGTGCCAGGAAGTTGTCCCCGGTGTGCCGGGGACGGTTCCGGATGCGCCGGGATCGGCTCAGGCGGGGACGATGCTGACCAGCTTGGGCGCCCGGACGATGACCTGGCGCACCTCGCGGCCCGCCAGCGCCCGCTGCACGCCGGGGTCGGCCAGGGCGGCCGCGGACAGCTCGTCCTCCCCGATCGAGGGCGGCACGTCCAGCTTCGCCCGCACCTTGCCCTGCACCTGCACGACGCAGGTGACCGACTCGGCCACCAGCAGCGCCGGGTCGGCCTGCGGCCAGGCGGCGTTCGCCACCGACGGGGCGTGGCCCAGCAGCTCCCACATCTCCTCGGCCACGTAGGGCGCCACCGGGCTGAGGCACACCGCGACCGCCTCGACGGCCTCGCGGACGGCCGGGTCGGCCGGCCCGGCCCCGGTGTCGATCACCTTGCGGGTGGCGTTGACCAGCTCCATGACCCGCGCGACCGCGACGTTGAACCGGTGGCTGTCCAGCGACTCGGTCACCTCGGCGACGGCCTTGTGGGTGGCGCGGCGCAGGCCCCGGTCCCCCGCTGCCGGGTCGGTACCCGGGTCGCTGGCCACGTCCTGGGCGAGCCGGTAGGCCCGCTGCAGGAACTTCAGCGAGGAGCCGGCCGAGACGTCGGCCCAGTCGATGTCGTCCTCAGGCGGCCCGGCGAAGACCACGGTCGTGCGGATCGCGTCCACCCCGTACGTGTCGATCTGCTGGCCCAGGTCGACACCGTTGCCCAGCGACTTGCTCATGGCCTTGCCCTGGTTGATCACCTGGCCCTGGTTCATCAGGCGCAGGAACGGCTCGCTGAAGTCCACCAGCCCCAGGTCCTGCAACACCTTGGTGAAGAAGCGGGAGTACAGCAGGTGCAGGATCGCGTGCTCCACCCCGCCCACGTACTGCGCCACCGGCATCCACTTGGCCACCTCGGCCGGGTCGAACGGCCCGTCGGCGAAGTTGGGCGAGCAGTACCGGAAGAAGTACCAGGAGGAGTCGACGAAGGTGTCCATCGTGTCGGTGTCGCGCATCGCGGGACCGCCGCACTTCGGGCACTCGGTCTGCACCCAGTCGGTTGCGGAGGCCAGCGGGCTGGTGCCCTTGGGCTGCAGGGCCGACCCGCGCAGGTCGGGCAGCGTCACCGGCAGCTGGTCGTCCGGCACCGGCACCTCGCCGCAGTCCTGGCAGTGCACGATCGGGATCGGGCAGCCCCAGAAGCGCTGCCGGCTCAGCAGCCAGTCCCGCAGCCGGAACGTGACCGCGGCCTCGCCGCGGCCCTCGGCCGCCAGCCGGGCGGTGATCGCAGCCACCCCGGCCTGCTTGTCCGCCAGCCCCTCCAGGGCGGGTGAGTTGACGTAGGTGCCGTCACCGGGAGTGGCGACCCAGGTCTCCGCCGGGTCGGGCTGGCCGGTCTCGACGACCACCCGTACCGGCAGCCCGAAGGCCTTGGCGAAGTCCAGGTCGCGCTGGTCGTGGGCCGGGACGGCCATCACCGCGCCGGTGCCGTACTCGGCCAGCACGTAGTCGGCGGCGTAGACCGGCAACCGCTCGCCGTTCACGGGGTTGATCGCGTGCACGCCGAGGAAGACCCCGGTCTTGGGACGTTCGGACGACTGCCGCTCGATCTCGCTTACGCGCTTGGTGGCCTCCAGGTACTCCTCGAAGGCGGCCCGCTGGTCATCGGTGACGATCTCCGCTGCCAGTGGCGCCTCGGGCGCGACCACGAAGAACGTCGCGCCGTACAGCGTGTCCGGACGGGTGGTGAACACCCGCACCGGCTCCGCACGGCCCTCGACGGTGAAGTCGACCCAGGCGCCTTCCGAGCGGCCGATCCAGTTGCGCTGCATGGCCAGCACCCGGTCGGGCCAGGAGCCTTCGATCAGCGCCATGTCGTCCAGCAGCCGCTGGGCGTAGTCGGTGATCCTGAAGTACCACTGGGTCAGCTTGCGCTTGGTGACCAGGGCGCCGCAGCGCTCGCACAGCCCCTGCACCACCTGCTCGTTGGCCAGCACGGTCTGGTCGTTGGGGCACCAGTTGACGAAGCTGTCCTTGCGGTAGGCCAGGCCCCTCTCGTAGAAGCGCAGGAACAGCCACTGCGTCCAGCGGTAGTACTCCGGGTCGGACGTGTGCAGCCGGCGGGACCAGTCCAGGCTCAGCCCGTAGCGCTTGAACGAGCGGGCCTGGGTGTCGATGTTGGCGTAGGTCCAGTCGGCCGGGTGGGCGTCCCGGGCGATCGCAGCGTTCTCGGCGGGCAGGCCGAAGGAGTCCCAGCCGATCGGGTGCATGACGTCGTAGCCGCGCAGCCTCCAGTAGCGGGCGACGACGTCGCCCATCACGAACGCCTCGGCGTGGCCCATGTGGAGGTCGCCCGAGGGGTAGGGGAACATGTCGAGCACGTAGCGGCGTTCCTTCGACCCGTCGTCTGCCGGGGCGAAGGTGCGCTCGGCCTCCCAGAACTGCTGCCACCGCTCCTGGGCGGCGACGGCGTCGTAGCTGGTGCGAACCTGTTCGGTGGTCACTGGGGCTCTCCTCGTAGTTGCGATCCCTGCCAAGTGCATGAAAAAACCCCTGCGGGCCGTCAGGCTCGCCAGGGGCCGCCGCGACTGCTGGTGGCAGTCGCGGCTAGAGAAGCAGCAGGGATGCGCCGTGCATGAGCGTTATGGTAACCGATCCGCCCGCTGGCGCGCGCCCCCGGACAACGCGGCTGGAGCGCGGGCGAACCGGCGTGCGGCCACCCCGGCCCCAGGGTGGCACGGCTGCTCCCCCGAGCCGCTAAGGCCAGCCTTTCCTTGCTTGCGACTAGGGGTTTTGCGAGGAATGCTGGGCGTGTGGCGATCACCATCAACGTGCGCGAGCAGCTGGAATCCCAGTCGCTCGCTGCCCGCCTGAACTGGCTGCGCGCCGGGGTGCTGGGTGCCAACGACGGGATCGTCTCCACCGCCGGGCTGGTGTTCGGCGTGGCCGGCGCCACGGCCGACCCGGTCGCCCTGCTGATCGCCGGGTTGGCCGGCATGATCGCCGGTTCGCTTTCGATGGCGGGCGGCGAGTACGTGTCGGTGAGCAGCCAGCGGGACAGTGAACTGGCAGCGCTTCGGCGCCAGGAGGCCGAGCTCGGCACCGATCCGGCCGGCATGCAGCAGCAGCTCGCCGGCCACTACGTCGACCGGGGCCTCTCGCCGCAACTGGCCGAGCAGGTCGCTGCCGAGCTGAGCGCGCACGCAGCCCTCGACGCCCACGCCCAGGCCTTCCTCAACCTCGACGCCGATGAGCGGGTCTCGCCCTGGGCCGCAGCTCGGGCCTCACTGGTGGCATTCTTCGCCGGTTCGCTGATCCCGCTGGCGGCGATCGTCACCGCACCCGTCGGCATCCGGTTGCCGCTGACGGTGGTAGCCGTCCTGGCCGCGCTGATGCTGACCGGCCTGCTCAGCGCCTGGCTGGGCGGCGCCCGGCCGCTGCGGCCGGTGCTGCGCAACCTGACCGTCGGCAGCCTGACCATGGGACTCACCTACCTCGCCGGCTGGCTGGTGGGGCTGCAGCTCTGAGGCCGCACCCGGCACCGTACCGGCCTTCCAGCTTCGGGACGCACCGGGCTAGCGTGACCGGATGGAGCGAGCGCACGACGTCGTGATCGTCGGCGGCGGGCACAACGCACTCGTCGCGGCCGCCTACCTCGCCACCGCGGGGCTGCGCGTGGTGGTGCTGGAGCGGCTGGACCACTTCGGGGGCGCAGCGGTCTCCCAGCGCCCCTGGCCGGGCGTGGACGCACGACTGTCGCGCTACGCCTACCTGGTGAGCCTGCTGCCGCAGCAGGTGGTGCGCGACCTGGGGCTGCGCATCCGGCTCGCCCCCCGCCGCTACGCCTCCTACACCCCTGACCCCGACCAGCCCGGCCGGGGACTGCTGATCGACACCGCCGACCGGCGCGCGACGGCGGCCGGGTTCGGCAGGGTGCTCGGCGACGCAACCGAGGCCGAGCGCTTCGAGTCCCTCGGGCGGCGGCTCCGCAGGCTCGCCGCCCTGGTGTTCCCCACGCTGACCGAGCCGCTGCCCGCCGCCGGCGACCTGCGGCGCCGCCTCGGCGACGACGCGCTGTGGCAGGGCGTCGTGGAGCGACCACTGGGCGAACTGGTGCGGGAAGCACTGCGCACCGACCTCGCCCGCGGGCTCGTGCTCACCGATGGCCTGATCGGCACCTTCGCTGCTGCGGACGACCCGGGCCTGGCCCAGAACCGCTGCTTCCTCTACCACGTCATCGGCGGCGGAACGGGTGACTGGCTCGTGCCCGTCGGCGGCATGGGCGCCGTCTCCGCCGAGCTGGAGACCGCCGCGCGGGCAGCTGGGGCCGACCTGCGCGCCGGCACCGAGGTGGCCTCCGTCACCCCCGACGGCGAGGTGGGCCTGGTCGACGGCACGCGGCTGCACGGCCGGCTCGTGCTCAGCGGCGTGGGTCCGCAGGTGCTGGCCGGCTTGCTGCGGGCCGGCGGCGGCCGACCGGAACCGCAGCCGGAGCCGGAGGGCGCCCAGCTGAAGGTGAACCTGCTGGTGCGGCGGCTGCCCCGGCTGCGTGACCCCGGCGTTGCGCCGGAGGCGGCGTTCTCCGGAACCTTCCACGTGCACGAGACCATGTCCCAGCTGGACCGGGCGTACCACGCAGCCGCAGCCGGCAGCCTGCCCACCCCGCTCCCCCTGGAGCTGTACTGCCACACCCTCACCGACCCTTCGATCCTCGGCCCCCGGCTGCGGGCCGCGGGTGCGCACACCCTGACGCTGTTCGGCCTGCAGGTGCCGCACCGGATGCTCGACCCGGCCGACCCGGACGGCGAGCGGTCCCGGCTGGAGGCTGCGGCGCTGGCCAGCCTCGACTCCGTGCTGGCCGAGCCCATCGCCGACGTGCTGCACCACGCCCCGGACGGCACCCCGTGCCTGGAAGCGCGCACCACCCACGACCTGGCGACGGAACTCGGGATGACCGGGGGTGCGATCTTCCACGGGCCGCTGGCCTGGCCGTGGGCCGACCCGGGCAGCGACCCCGGTGGGCCGGCGGCACGCTGGGGTGTGGCCACCGGCCAACCGGGCATCCTCTACTGCGGCGCAGCCGCACGCCGGGGTGGGGCGGTGAGCGGGGTCGGCGGGCACAACGCCGCAAGGGCTGCGCTCGAACTGCTGCGCTGACCGGGCCAGCCCGCTCCGCCCTCCAACCCGTGGTCACCGCTGGAACGGCAGCCCGGAACCGGCCTCTCGCGCCTGGAGCTGGGTGGCGAGCACCTCCACCAGGACGTCGCGGTATTGGGCCCAGTCCCACGGCGGCACCACGGCAGCGTTCAGCCAGTCGAGCAGCCCGGCGAGCGGAGCGGTGGGGTCGATCAGGTCGAGCCGCTCGAGGCACACCATCTGCAGGGCGCCGTCCCCGTTCTGCCAGGCAGCCAGCCCCAGCAGGCCCAGCGGCGCGACCTGGTGCGCGGGCGGGCAATGGCGCACCACAGCTGTCCACAACGCCAGCTGCTGTTCCGCGTTGAGCCTGGTCAGGCCGCGTACGGCGACCACCTGCTCGACCGGACCGGACGCGAGCACCGCCAGCCGCAGGCAGTCGTCAACACCCGGCGGCACAGCCGTGCGAAGCAGGCGCTGGAACAGCCTGCGCCGGGCGCGGCCCGCCAGCGCGGACAGTTCGCCGGAGACACCTTCGAGGCGGTCCGACAGCGCGCTGAGCTCCGCCTCGGGCGGTCCCGCGACAGCCGCGGCGAGCTCCTGCCTCGACGCCCTCGCCGGGAGCCCCAGCACGGCGGCCTCCGCCGCTGCTGCGCCGACGTCGCCGCTGACGGGACCGGCGGGGCCCTCGGGGAAGTCGGCCCGCCACGACCGGGCCCCCACCTGGAGCAACCGGCCCAGCCGTGCCGTGCCGACCACGGCGGCGCAACCGGCCAGCACCCCCCACGCGAACTCGGCCTCTTCGGTGTAGGCGAGGAACCAGCCCTCGGCTGCCGGATACCGCTCGAACAGCCGGCCCAGCAACGCGGCCAGCGGGACGGGCTCGGCGACAGCAGCAAGGTCGACCCGTGCTGTGACCACGACCCGACCCTCGTCGATCACCAGCGCCACCAGCGACTCCTCGGGGTGGAACCCGATCAGATAGGGCACCAGGCCCACGAGGTCGTCGACACTGCGCACGGCCAGGCGCGCCTGCGGTTCGGAAACGCTCACGCCCGGGCATTGTCGGCAGGCCTCGCCCCGGCGCGTCAGCCGTCCACAGCCGGCTGCTGCACGGCCCGGGTTCTCCACAGCCCTTGCCGAGGGCGAGGTAGCCTTGTCCGGCGATGACCGAGCAACTCCCGAGCGGCGACCAGCCACGGCCGACGGAACCGCAGCGGGCGGCCTCCCCGCCTCCCGGCTGGGCGCCGGCCCCGCTGTCGGGCGAGCGTGCGGCGCTCGGTGCTCGCCCCGCCGCACCGGAGCAAGTCACCGCGCCACTCGGCACGGCGGCGCCCGGCTCGGTGAACATCGACCAGTTCGCCCCGCCCAGGTCCCGGTTGCCGCTGGTGGTCACCCTCGTCGCACTGCTCGCCGCGGCGCTGATCTGGGCCGGCACCACGCTCCGTCCACCCACGCCGGGTCCCGGCGCCACGCCGTCGGCACCCACAGCCTCCCCCGCAGCTCCGGGACTGCCGTTCCTGACCCCGGACGAGCGCTACTCGGGTCGCTGGGAGATCCTGGAGCACCGGTGGACCGACGCCGGCCTCGAGGCCAAGATCCGGATCGCCGTCGACCGGGGGCCGATCGGCGTGGCCTTCGTCGCCTTCGAGAACTCCGGGGTGTACGCCACCGAGGCCCAGGAGGGGCCCCAGCCGCCGACGTTCTCCGGGCTGCCGATCCCGAGCGGGGAGAGCGAGACCGGCTGGGTCTACTTCCCGATGAACCGTGGCCCGGCGACGATCATCCTGACCACGGCCATCGGCAACCAGATGTCGGCGCTTCCGGTGCCCGGTTGATCCACGCCCGGCACCGGTTGCGGCGGTTCCCCCGGCAGCAGGCACCGGCGGCGCCCTCCGGGCGGGCCGCTATGGTGAACAGGTGACGTCGCCGGAAGCCGTGCTCGACATCGGCATCTTCACAGACGACTTCTACCCCGAGTCGGGCGGGGTCGCCCGCTCGGTCCAGCTGCAGGTGCAGCAGCTCAGCGCAGCCGGGCACCGGGTGACCCTGTTCGCCCCCCGGCTGAACTTCAGCCCGCCGGCGGAGGCCGCCTGGGTCGGGCTGCCGTACTGGCGGATGCCGGGCACTCCCAGCTTCCTGTGCTCGTTGCAGGTGAGCCGCGGGCTGGCCCGCCGGCTCGCAGCCGACCACCGCCTCGACGTGGTGCACTCCCAGAACGAGCGCGGCTCGATCTTCCTGGCGGGCCTGGTAGCGCGCGAGCTCGGGGTGCCGCACGTGCACACCTTCCACTCCAACTACGTCGGCACCCACCGCACCACTCCCCTGGTCTCTGCGCTCAACTCGCTCACCTACCTCGACTGGTCGGGGCGCTGGCTGCGCCACCTCACCGGCAACGGTCGCGACCTGCCGGTCGGTCACCCCGCCCACTCCGACGCCGCGGACTCCCCGCTCGCGGGCCGGGACTGGCGCAGCCTCGCCCGGCTCGCCTCCGCGGTGGACGCGTTCACCTCACCGGCCGCCTACCTGGTGGACGCCATCACCGCTGCCTCCGCAGGTGCTCTGGCTGACCGGGCGCACGTGGTTGCGTCCGGGGTCGCCGAGGCCTTCCTGCGGGCTGAACGCAAGCGCCCGAGGGGCGAGGTGGTCCGGTTCCTCAGCTGCGGCCGCCTCGGCCCGGAGAAGCGGGTGGACGTGATCCTCGACGCCTTCGACCGGCTCGGCCGAGACGATGCAGAGCTGCACATCGTCGGGACGGGCTCAGCGGAGGGCGCGTTGCGGCAGCGGGCGGCGAGGATCCGGCACGGCCGGGTGCGGTTCCTCGGGCATTTCGACGATGCCGACCTGATCGCGCAGGAGATCGCCGACGCGGACGTGTTCGTGTTGGCGTCCTACCGCTTCGACACCCAGGGCATGGTGCTGGCGGAGGCCGCGGCCACCGGCACCCCGATCCTGTACTGCGACGACCGGCTCAGCGTCGGGGTGGGCCGGCGGAATGCACTGTTGACCGGCCCCGGGCCGGACGAGCTGGCCGAAGGGATGCGCAGCCTGCTCGCCGATCCGCAGCGGCTGGTGCAGATGTCGGCTGCTTCCAGGGAAGTGGGCAGGGAATTGACCGCCGCCGCGATGCGCGACCACTACCTCGGGGTCTACCGGCGGGCCATCGAGGCCAGGCGGTCAGCCCTCGCTGGGAACGGGCGCTGACGCCTCGACCTGCGCCGGGCGGGCCGACTGGGCTTCGGGGTGGTACTTCGACAGCACCACGACGCCGGCCACAGCCACCGCGCCGCTGAGCGCCATGCCGATCGCGTCACCGACGCCGAGCAGCACGCCCTCACCGAGCACGGCGAGGCCGAAGGTGACCGCGACGATCGGGTCGGTGGTGGTCATCGAGCCGACCACGATCTCGGCCGGGCCGTTGGCATAGCCCTGCTGCACCATCCAGCCGCCCACCACGTAGCAGATCAGCAGGAAGGCGACCACCGTCCAGAACAACGGCTTGCCCCAGAAGTCCCCCAGGCGCACCAGCTCGGCGACCGACTTGACCATGGCCGAGGACAGCCCGTAGAAGAAGGAGCCGCCCGAAGCCCACATCAGGCAGCGCAGCGCCGGTGATCCGCGCCGGCCGAGGTAGCCGAGCACCCCGCCGACGGCGAAGACGATCAGGCAGCCGATCACGATCCGCACCGGTGGCAGCTCGGTCTCCGGGGCGGCGGTGGACGCCGAGAACAGGGTGAACACCACGATGCCGAGGATGGTCAGCGCGACAGCACCCCAGATGACCCTGGTCGGGCGGAAGTGGTGGATCTTGGCCGCCAGCAGCACCGCCCACGGCACGGCGAGGATGCCCACCGGCTGCACGACCGTGACCGGGGCGAGCATCAGGCCCACGATGTGCATGGCCGCACCGGTGGCCACCGTCGCGAGGCCCAGCAGCCAGCGGCGGTTGCGCAGCAGCGCCAGCACCTGGCCGAGGTCCATCGAGCGGTTCTCCGCCGCCTTGTCCACCGAGCGGCTGACCGCGAGGTGCTGGATGGTGGAGCCACCGGCGAACAGGAACGACGCCACCACGACGATGGCGATGGCCAGCGGGATGTTCTGCTCGAAGAGCGAGAAACCTGGGATGACCAGCGGGGATACGACCGACATGCCGTCCTGTCTGAGAAGGCGGATTGCCGGGCCAGCCTACCGGCTCGGCCGCCGTTGTCCCGCCAGGGCCGGCGGTCGGCTCAGCGTGCCGGGGCCGGCCGCGCGCCGCCGGGGCCGCGTCCGCTCACCAGCCGCCGCCACCACCGCCACCGAAGCCGCCGCCTCCGGAGAAGCCGGAACCGCCGCTGGTCGCGGCCGTCGCGTGCTGCATCGAGCTGGACATCGTGTTGGTCAGGGTGTCCATCGAGGAGGAGAAGCCGTGGTAGTTGAAGCCGTAGCCGTAGCCGGCGTACCAGTACGGGTTGAATTCGTAGCGACCCTGCTCGGCCAGCTCTGCGAACACCCGCGTCCACCGCTCGGCCACCCCGAACATGATCGCGTACGGCAAGTAGCGGGAGAACACGTCGATGCCCTCCTCGAACTTGATCTGGTCGGCTTCAGCCGTGCGCAGGTACAGCTCGAAGCCCTTCGTCTGGGCGAGCACGGCCGAACCGAGCGCAGTGCGCGCACCGAATCGGTTGTTCATGGCGAGCACCGCCAGCCCCACCAGCACCGCGGCCAGCCCCACCAGGCCCCACCCCCAGATGCCGAGCAGCAGGCCGACGCCCACGCCGACGGCGATGATCCCCAGGCCGGCGAGGAAGGCCAGCCCGCGGACGGTGGCGGGGTTCCTGGTGAACCACTTCAGGTCGGTGGTGACCCGGCGGTGCAGGTCGTCGCGGGTGTCGGTGAGCAGGCCGGCGTAGGCGGACTCCCGCAGGTCGTCCGTGGAGACCTCGTTCCCCCTCGAGAACAGCTTGTTCAGCAGCCTGCGCTCGTAGGGCGCGAGCTTGTCCGGGCCGGCGAGGCCCGTGAACGTCCAGTCCTTCTTGCCGGTCTGGGTGATCTTGAGGTGCCCCCGCACGGCGAGGTCGATGATCGTCGCGGTGATGTCGGAGTTGTCGGCGGTGGCGTCGACGAGTGTCCCGAGTTCGCCGGGCCGGGCCCCCGGCGGCGGGTTGAACTGGACGGCGACAGGTGCCTGCCCCTGCTCGTAACCGATCGCGGTCTCCTGGCCCGGTGCCGGCACCACGCCGGGGGTGAGGCCGAGGTAGACCTGGTCGCGGGCGCCCCTGCGGGTGCGGCGGAACACAGCTGCCAGACCGACGGCGGCCAGCGCGCCGGTCACGCCGGCCGTCCAGGGGGTGACCGGGAACATGTTGGCGATGGTGTACCGGCGCTCCAGCCGCGCCTCGGCGCCGGTGAAGGTGCCGGCGGGGAACCCGGCGGTCACCTGCACGCCGCTGCCGTTACCGACGCCGTCCGCTGCGAAGGTGGCGGCCGAGCCGGCCTGTTCGCTCTGGCACGGCAGCCGGAAGTCGCTGCCCTGGAAGCAGGCCGTCCGCGAGACCTCCGCCGGGCCGACGACGGTCACCTGGGCGCGGTCGATGGGCACCTCCCAGCCGGGGCCGACAGCGTTCCAGTTGAACTCGTCCAGCCCCGACTGGGCCTGCCGCGGCGCGATCAGGCCCCGGATCGTGTAGTTCACCTGGTAGGTCTGCACGCCGGTGTAGGTGTGCCGCTCGCTGCCCACCCGGATCAGCAGGTTGCCGTCCTCGGTCTCGGTGAGCACCTCGGCGTTGGCGCCGCTCGGGCTGCTCACCTGGCCGATCTCCATGTCGAGCATCCGCCAGTGGTCGGGGTCGTCGGCGATCTCCTGGCGCAGCGGGAAGGTCAGGTACGGGCCGTGACCGGCCTCGGAGCCGAAGTCGAAGGCGAGGTCGAGCTGGACCGCCGTGGTGCCCTGGGCGTCGACGTTGGCCGCGACCCGGTACTCCGTGATCCGCCAGTCCTCGCCCTCTGCGCTGGCCTGCGCGGGAACCGCCACCAGGAGTCCAACCGCGAACAAGAACGCAACCGGCAACCGCCAAACCAGCTTCATGGGGCGAGCCTAACAAGCCCGACCGGGCGTGCGGGCGCGCCGGGCGCCGGGCACCCGGGCCGCCGGGGCCCCGTGTCAAGTCCCCATGCGCGGGCAAGGGAATTTGCGCCACTGTAACCAGTAGTGGTTACGGTGGCCCAATGAGTGCTGACACCGTCCCGGCTCCGGAGACCCGCCCGGGGCCGGTCCCGACCGATGAGAGCCCCACCACCGAGCTGCACCGGGTGGGTCCCCAGTTCCAGCCCACCCATCCGCTGGCGCTGGCTCCCGTCGCCGCGCCGCCGCACTCGGTGGACGGTTTCGTGCGCGAGTTCCTGCGGGAGCTGAACACCGGCCAGGGGGTGGCGCTCTCCCGTTCGACGGTGAACGACCAGTACCTCGCGCTGGCCCGGACGGTACGGCACTACCTGATGGCGCGCTGGCTGGAGACGCTCAAGCACAACCGCAAGACCAAGGCCAAGGCTGTCGGCTACCTCTCCGCCGAGTACCTGCTGGGACGGCAGCTCGGCAACGCCCTGCTGGCCACCGACCTGAACGAGGTGGCCGAGAAGGCGCTGGCAGCCTGCGGCCTCGACCTGGCGACGTTGCGGGCGCAGGAGGTGGAGCCCGGCCTCGGCAACGGCGGCCTGGGGCGGCTGGCCGCGTGCTTCATCGACTCCCTGGCCACCATGAGCGTTCCCTGCATCGGTTACGGCATCCGCTACGAGTACGGCATCTTCCGCCAGACCTTCGGGGAGGGACGCCAGGTCGAGCAGCCCGACACCTGGCTCGCCCTGGGCGGGCCGTGGGAGTTCCCGCATCCGGAGGCCGCGGTCCAGGTCAACTTCGGGGGCCACACCGAGACCTACGACGACGACGGCGTCGAGCGCACCCGCTGGGTGCCGTCGTGGAACGTCCTCGGCGTGCCCTACAACTACATGGTTCCCGGTTACCAGAACGGCAGGGTGAACACGCTGCGGTTGTGGAGCGCCCAGGCCACCAAGGCCTTCGACCTGGGCATCTTCAACGCCGGCGACTACGCCGAGGCCGTCCGCGCGCAGACCTTCGCAGAGAACATCACGAAGGTGCTCTACCCGGAGGACTCCACCCCGCAGGGCAAGGAGCTGCGGCTGCAGCAGCAGTACTTCTTCGTCGCCTGCTCGCTGCGCGACTTCCTTGAGGAGATGCTCGAGGAGGACTTCGACCTGCGCGAGCTGCCGCGCCGGATCATCTTCCAGCTCAACGACACCCACCCGGTGATCGCGGTGCCGGAACTGATGCGGATCCTGGTGGACGAGAAGAAGCTCGAGTGGGACGAGGCGTGGCAGATCACGCGGCAGTGCTTCGCCTACACCTGCCACACCCTGCTGCCCGAGGCGCTGGAGACCTGGTCGACCGAGCTGCTGGGCCGGCTGCTGCCGCGGCACCTGGAGATCATCTACCGCATCAACGACGACTTCCTGGCCGAGATCCGCGCCGCCTACCCCGACGACGAGTTGCGGGTGCGGCGGATGTCGATCATCGCCGACTACCCCGAGCGGTCGGTGCGCATGGCCTATCTGGCGACCGTCGCGGGCACCAAGGTGAACGGCGTGGCGGAGCTGCACTCCCAGCTGCTGGCCGAGCGCGTGCTGCCCGACTTCTCCGGCTACTGGCCCGACAAGTTCACCAACGTCACCAACGGTGTGACGCCGCGGCGGTTCCTGAAGCTGGCCAACCCGTGGCTGTCCGAGCTGATCACCGACGCGCTCGGCCCGGGCTGGGTGACCGACCTCGACCGGCTGGCGGAGCTGGAGCCGTACGCCGAGGACGAGGACTTCCGCCGCGCGTTCCGCAAGGCCAAGGACCTGAACAAGACCAGGCTGTACAACCTGCTGCGCCGCCGCGACGGGATCGACTTGCCCGACGGCCACCTGCTCGACGTGATGGTGAAGCGGCTGCACGAGTACAAGCGGCAGACGCTGAAGCTGCTGCACCTCGTCACGCTGTACGACCAGCTGGTCTCCGGTCGCGTGGAGCCGAAGCAGATCCTGCCGCGCACGGTGGTCTTCGGCGCCAAGGCCGCCCCCGGCTACCGCATGGCCAAGGAGATCATCGCGCTGATCAACGCCGTGGCCGAGGTCGTCAACGGCGATCCGCGGGTGGCCGGCCGGCTGAGCGTGGCCTTCCCGGCCAACTACAACGTCACGCTGGCGGAGAAGCTGATCCCTGCCGCCGACCTGTCGGAGCAGATCTCGCTGGCCGGCATGGAGGCATCCGGCACCGGCAACATGAAGTTCGCCCTGAACGGCGCGCTGACGATCGGCACCGACGACGGCGCGAACGTCGAGATCCGGCGGCTCGTCGGCGACGACAACTTCTTCCTGTTCGGCATGCTCGAGCCGGAGGTCGTCGAGTTGCAGGCGGCCGGCTACCAGCCGACGCGGTACTACGAGGAGAACCCCGACCTGAAGTCGGCGATGGACCTGATCGCGTCCGGAGCGTTCTCCGGCGGGGACCGCAACACTTTCGAACCGGTGGTCTCGAACCTGCTCTACGAGGACCGGTTCATGGCCCTGGCCGACTACCAGTCGTACCTGGACGCGCAGGCACGGGTGGAGAAGGCCTACGTCAACAAGGAGGCCTGGACGAAGTCGGCGATCCTGAACGTCGCCCGCTCCGGCTTCTTCTCCTCCGACCGTTCCATGCGCGACTACCTCACCCGTATCTGGGGAGCCACCCCCGACCGCTGACCGGCGCTGCCGCTGTCAGCGCAGCGGGCGGACGATGAGGCGGTCGTCGGTGTCGCGGGGGTTGCCGCGGGAGGTGTTGTTGGTGAGCACCCACAACTCGAGACGGCGCGGATGCGGCCGAGGCCGTCGAGGAACACCGACGGGTCACCGGCGCGACCGGCGTCGGTGGGGACGCGCCACACCCGCTCGCCGCGGAGCGCAGCAAGGTACACGTCGCCGTCCGGGGCCACCGCCAGCCCGCTCGGCGAGGCCTCCGATGTGCGCCACACCGCCACCGGCGCCCTCACACCCTCCGCGCGCGTCTCGCCCTCGGTCTCGGGCCACCCGTAGTTGCCGCCGGCCTCGATCACGTTCAGTTCATCCCAGGCGTTCTGCCCGAACTCGCTGGCGTACATCGTCCCGTCCGCGTCCCAGCCGAGCCCCTGCACGTTGCGGTGCCCGTAGCTGTAGACGGCGGTGCCGAACGGGTTGCCGGACGGGATGTCGCCCTCGGGCGTGACCCGCAGGATCTTCCCGCCCAGGGACTCCCGGTCCTGGGAGAGCTGGCTGCGCCCGGCGTCCCCGGTGCCGATGTAGAGGTTGCCGTCCGGGCCGAACCGGAGCCGGCCACCGTTGTGGTTGCCGGCCTTGGGAATGCCCGTGACGACCGGCTCCGGGTCACTGAGCCCGTCCGGGGAGTAGCGGTAGCGCACCACGCGGTTGTCGTCGGCAGCGGTGTAGTAGAGGTAGATCAGCTGGTCGGTCCCGAACCGCGGGGAAAGGGCGATCCCGAGCAGCCCGCCCTCGCCGCCCGGTGCGACCCCGCTGACCTCGGCGACGGTCTCCACGCCTTCTCCGGGCACGACCCGGACCAGCTCGGCCCGGTCCCGCAGCGTGACCAGCACGCTGGTGTCTGGCAGCACCGCGAAGTCCCAGGGCACGTCCAGGCCGGTGGCGATGGTGCGCGCACCCCTGGCGGCGCCGGGACTGGGCGAGCCAGTCGCCGGCGTGGCCGAGCCGCTCGCCGCCGGTGGTGGCGGTGGGGCTTCCGGCCGGGGCCGGGCCGGGGTGCAGCCGGCCAGCAGCAGGATGGTGGCAAGGCCGAACGCTAGTCGCCTCATGGCCGCAATTGTCCCCGCCGGCCCAAGCCGGTCAGCCGGGCAGTTCCCTGCCCCTGGCCTCGGGGAGCAGCATCGCTGCGCCGGCAGCCAGCAGGAAGGCACCGCCGAAGACCGCGAACACCAGCACCAGCCCGCCCCAGCCCAGCAGGAGCGGCACGCTCAGTGGCGCGAGCACCGAGGCCACCCTGCCGAAAGCGGCAGCGGCGCCGGTGCCCGTGCCGCGAACCCCGGTTGGATAGACCTCCGGGCCGATCGCGTACAGCGCGCCCCACGCACCGAGGTTGAAGAACGACAGCACGCACCCGGCCACCAGGATCGCGGTGTCGGTGGTGGCGAAACCGAACGCCGTCGCTGCTGCGGCCGAGCCGGCCAGGAAGGTGGCGAGGGTGCTGCGGCGGCCCCACTTCTCGATCAGGTAGGCGGCGGTCGCGTAACCGGGCAGCTGGGCGATCGTGATGATCACGGTGTACTCGAACGACTTGACCAGGTCGAAGCCCTGACCGAGCAGCAGGGTGGGCAGCCAGGTGAAGGCCCCGTAGTAGGACAGGTTGATGCAGAACCAGACCGCCCACAGCGCTGCGGTGCGCCGGCGGTACGCGTGCGACCAGATCGACCGGTCGGCCACGGGCACAGCCGGGACCTCGTCAGCGCTGGGCGCGGGCGCCACGCCTGCCGAGCGCTCGAAGCCGGCCACCGCGGCCTCCGCCTGGCCGAAGCGTCCCTTGAGTTCCAGGAACCGTACCGACTCGGGCAGTCCCCACCGCACGACGGCCGCGTAGAGGGTCGGGACCACGCCGATGGCCAGGGCCCAGCGCCACCCTTCGGCCACGTTGGGAATCACCTGGTAGCCGATCAAGGCGGCTGCCAGCCAGCCGATCGCCCAGAACGCCTCCAGCGCGACGACCATGCGGCCGCGCATCCGCTTGGGCGCGTACTCACTCACCAGGGTCGAGGCCACCGGCAGCTCGGCGCCCAGTCCCAGGCCGACAACGAACCGCAGCGCGATCAGCGCGGCCACGCTGGTCGCGAGGGCCGAGGCGCCCGTGGCCAGCCCGTAGACCAGCAGGGTGATTGCGAACACCTGGCGGCGCCCGATCCGGTCAGCGAGCAGGCCGCCCAGGCTGGCGCCGACCGCCATGCCGACGAAGCCGATGGAGGCGATCCAGGAGAGCGTCGTGCGGTCCAGCTGCCACTCCACCGCCAGCGCGGCCATCACGAAGGCGATCAGGCCGACGTCCATTGCGTCCAGCGCCCAGCCGATGCCCGAGCCGACCAGCAGCTGGCCGTGCTTGCGGGTGAACGGCAGCCGGTCGAGCCGCTGCGCCCGCGTCGGCGTGTCCTGTTCGATGTCGGTCATGCGTCACCCCGTCCGTCGGCCCCGGGCATCGTACCGGCGCGGCCGGATCAGGACGGGGTGCCCCCCTGGCTGGTGGACACCGCAGGTGCCGGGCTCGACGAGCCGGTGGGGTCAGCCGTCGGCCGGGTGGCCGAGCGCTGCGCTGCGGAACCCGGCGTGGTCGCACCGGTCTGGCTCTCCTGCGCCGCGGTGGGCGTGCCCGGAGGCGTCGACGTCACCGGGACGGCGCTCAACGGCGTCGTCGGTGTCGGGATCGGCGTGGTCGGGACGGGAGTGGTCAGGGTCGGCGTGGCTGTGGGTGTGACCGGAGTGTTCGTGTCCGGCGGCGGGGTGGGCGTCGTCGGGCTGGGTGTCGGGGTGTGGCTCGCGGACGGGCTGCGCGTGACCGACGGGGATTGTGAGCGGGTTGCGGTCTCGGTCTGTGTGGGGTCCGGGGAGGGCAGGCCGTCGGGCATGTAGCTGCCCACCCGCCGGCTGAGCGTTGCCTTCGACTGGTCGCCGGTGAGGAAGCGCATGGGGTCAACGTAGTAGCCGCCGAGGATCACTTCGAAGTGCATGTGGCAGGCGGTGGAGCGCCCGGTCGAGCCAACGCGGCCCACCACGAAGCCGCGCTGGACGCTCTGGCCGACGCTGACCTCGATCTTCGCGAGGTGGTTGTACGTGGTCTCGAAGCTCCGCCCGTTCCTCGGCTCGTGCCTAAGCACCACCCGGTTGCCGTAGCCGCCGGCCCAGCCCGCATAGCTCACGGTGCCGTCCAGCGAGGCCCAGGCCGGGTCGTTGCAGGCCTGGCCGAGGTCGACGCCGTCATGCCAGCGCTGGCGGTGCGTGAAGGGGTCGGAGCGGTACCCGAAACCGGTGGACGGGGTGCGGTCGCTCACCGGCCAGCCGATGAGCGGGCCGTCGGGTGACGGATCAGGCGTGCCGACGCGAACCCCGATCGGTTCGGCGATCAGGTCGTCGCTCTGCAGGGTCCCGCCCACGAGCGCCGCCACCCGCACCGGGCCCGGCGGGGCAGCCACCACCGCCACCTCTTGGGCCCGGCCGGGCTCCGCCGCCGATGGCACCGGCAGCAACAGATAGGCAAGTGGGCCGGCGGTGAGGGAGATGCCCGCGATCAGCAGCGCCCGGCGGCTGATCCTGCGTCCGGACGTGATCCAGGCCGGCTCCACAGCGTGCCGGGGGCGGTGACGGCGCAGACGGGCCAGCGACACGAATACCCCCTTTTCGCGACCTGACCATGATCACCCGGGGTCACGACCAAAGGAAGGGACTCAGCACAAGCTGGGGCAATTCTCAGGTGCCACGGGTGTCGGAGGTCGCCTGCTCGCCCGAAGAACGAAGTGGGCCGAAACCGCCGTTGACGACGGTTTCGGCCCACTTTGTGGTGGTGGCGGCTCAATCAGGCCGCGGCGGGAACGGGCTCCACGGCGGCGGGCCGATTGGTGGAGTGGTTGTAGGCCTGCTCGTCGAGCAGTCCATTGCGCTTGGCCACCAGGGTGGGCACCAGCGCCTGGCCGGCGACGTTGGTCGCCGTCCGCGCCATGTCCAGGATCGGGTCGATGGCGAGCAGCAGGCCCACGCCTTCCAGCGGCAGGCCGAGGGTGGAGAGGGTCAGCGTGAGCATCACCACTGCCCCCGTGAGCCCGGCGGTGGCAGCCGAGCCGACCACGGAGACGAAGGCGATCAGCAGGTAGTGGCCGATGCCCAGCTCGACGCCGAACAGCTGCGCCACGGTGATCGCGGCCAGCGCCGGGTAGACCGCAGCGCAGCCGTCCATCTTGGTCGTCGCCCCGAGCGGCACCGCGAAGGACGCGTACTCGCTCGGCACGCCCAGCCGGTCGATGGTGGCGTGCCGGGTGATCGGCAGAGTGCCGATCGAGCTGCGCGAGACGAAGGCGAAGGTGATCGCCTCACCCGCGCCGGCGAAGAAGCGGCGCACGCTCAGCCCGTGCGCCCGAAGGAGCGCCGGGTAGAGGCCGAACATCACCAGCGCGCAGCCGAGGTAGACGTCGAGGGCGAACACGCCCAGCGGTGCGAGCAGTTCCCAGCCGTAGCTCGCGATCGCCTTGCCGATCAGCGCCGCCGAGCCGATCGGCGCCAGCCGGATCACCCACCACACCAGCTTCTGGAAGACCTCCAGCAGGCTCGTGGACACCTCGATGAACGGCTTGGCCCGGTCTCCGACGGCGAGTGCTGCTGCACCCAGGGCGATTCCGATCACGACCAGTTGAAGTACGTTGAAGGACACCGAGTTGGTGATGCTGATGCTGTCGCCCACCTGGCTGGCCCGCCCGGACACCTCGAGGCCGAGGATGTTGCCGGGGAACAGCGACTTCAGGAAGTCGAGCCAGGTGCCCTGCACACCCGGGTCGGCGGCGTCGCCGAGGTTGATGCTGGCGTTGCGGCCGGGGTTGGTCAGCAGGCCGAGCCCGATGCCGATGGCAACGGAGAACAGCGCCGTGACGGCGAACCAGACCAGGGTCTGGCCGGCGAGCTTCGCAGCGTTGGTGACGTGCCGCAGCTGCGTGATCGAGACGATCAGGGCGGTGAGCACCAGGGGCACCACCAGCACCCGCAACAGCTGGACGAACAGGCTGCCGACGGTCGTGAGCGTTGTGGTGAGCCACTCGGCCTGGGTGCCGCGGGCGATGAAGCCCAGGACCACTCCGACGGCCAGGCCGATCAGTACCTGGGCCCAGAAGGGCACCCGGAAGCGCTTGGGACGCGGTTGTGGGCGCGCGTCGATTGAGGTGTCGTTGGACACGGGGTTCCTCTCGTTGGGGGGTGTTGGGCCGGACCGGGCCCTGCGGGATCGGGCGGGAGTGCTTCAGCCGCGACAGCGGTCGCTGTCGTGGTGGCAGAAGTCGACGACGAGCCGACGCCAGTGCAGCACTCTGGGATCCCTTCTCAACGATGGCGCGTTAGCGCACAACACCCACCGCAACCAGTCGGTGCGCCGATCCATTCCCGAACGGCGCTCTTTATTTCAGTCGGAGCGGTCAGGGCCCGCTCCCGGACGGCTCAGACCAGGGCAGCGTCCAGTTCGATCTTCGTGCCGGTGAGCGCTGCCGACACCGGGCAGCCGGTCTTGGCCTCGTTCGCGAACCGGTCGAAGTCCTCCGCGCTCAACCCCGGCACGGACGCCCGGACGGTCAGCACGATGCCGGTGATGCCCTGGCCGGCGACGAAGGTGACGTCGGCGCGGGTGTCGACTGCCGCCGGCGGGGTGCCGTTTCCTGCGAGCGCGTGCGAGAGCGCCATCGAGTAGCAGGCCGAGTGCGCCGCCGCGATCAGTTCCTCCGGGCTGGTCTTGCCCTCGGTCTCGCCGGCGCGGGAGCGCCAGTCCACCTCGACGCTGCCGAGGGTGGAGTTGAGGAACTCGACTTCACCCTGGCCCTCCATGAGGGAACCTTCCCAGTGAGCCTGCGCTGAACGAACGGTCATGTCGCCTGCCTTTCTTGTCGGTCGGGTTCCACAGTAGCCAGCGCCGCCCACGGCGAAACAGCCCCCGACAGCTCAGCCGGCAGCCTTGACCACAGCAGCGAGCACCGCAGGGTCGCTGAGGATGCGGAAGTGCCCCATCGCGGGCAGCGCCAGATTGGTCGCTCCCGCCAGGTGTGAGCCGTCGGGGACGTGGGGGTCGAAGCTCGGGTAGATCGAGGTGATCCGCGCGTTCAGGTCCACGAGCGCGGTCAGGTCCCGGATCGTGGAGTCCCGCGGCCGCAGCGTACGGATGCTGCGCAGCGGGACGAACCGCGCCAGCGCGGACCCGGCGAACGGGGTGGCGATCGCGATCAGCCGGTCGATCCGGCCCTCGGTGTCCTCTGCGAGCAGTTGCTTGCCGATCAGCCCACCCTTGCTGTGCGCCACGAGCACCACTTCGCGCAGGTCCCGCTCGACGACCAGGCGGTAGACCACCCGCGCCGCCTCCGTGACCGCAGCCAGGTTGTAGGCCAGGTCGGCCACGACATGCACGGGGTGGCCGGCCGCGTTGAGCCGGTCGGCGACCGGCTGCAACAGCACCCACGGCTCCATCACCCCGGCGATCAGCACCACCGGGCGCCGCTCGCCGCGCGCATAGCCGGGCGGCACCTCCCCGTGCCGCAGCCAGGCCCGGTGGCGGGCCAGCACGTACCGGTAGTCAGCGGCCCAGTACCAGCCCCGGCGCACCGCCTCCCCGAGCCGGCCCGGCCACCCGGCGAGTCCGGACGGGTCAGCGCTTGGCATGCTCGTCGAGGAGGGCGGCAACCCGGTCGGGAGCGGAGAACATCGAAACGTGCGGACCGGGGACGGTGGCGAACCGGCCGTTCCCGAACCGGGCAGCCAGGTCACGGGCCCAGCCGTGCGGCACGATGGGGTCGTCCTCCCCCGCGATCACCAGGGTCTTGGCGTGTACCCGTGCCGCGACGGCGTCGAGGTCGGCCCCGATCAGGTGTGGCAGCTGCTGGGCCAGGTAGCGCGGCCCCGTCCGGAACAGGTAGTCGTTCACAGCCATCCCGGTTACCCACGCCGGCTCCCGCAAAGCGTCCCGCAGCAGCAGGGCGGCAGCCTTCGGCAGGCTGCGGGCACCCGGCACGATCACCGGCCCGATCAGGGCGATGTGCTCCGCCAGGTGCGGGAAGTCGGCGGCCAGCTGCGCCACGACCTGCGTGCCCATGGAATGGCCCACGACCACCGGCCGGTCGAGCCCGGCAGAGCCGAGGAACTGGCCGAGCACCCGGGCGTGCCCGGCGATGCCGAGGTCGTGCTCGGGTCGCGGGGAGTAGCCGTAGCCCGGCAGGTCGATCAGGTAGACGTCGCCGAGCGCTGCCAGTGCGGCGGCGGTCGGCCCGTACGTCCTGGACGAGACGCCGAGGCCGTGCACGAGCACGAAGTCCGGCGCGCTGCGCTCACCACGCAACGGGAACCGGGTGACCACAAGGGTCGCGTCGTTCAGCCGGCGCCGGCCGGTGAAGAACTCGACCTCGCCGAGCCGGCCGATGCGTTCGGCCACCTCCGCTCCGGGTCGCTGCCGAAACCGCATGCCCGCCAGCCTAACGAGCCCGCTCGGCGGCGCGCGGAAGGAGGCCCGCGGCCGGTTCGAGAAGCTGTCCGGACCAGCCCGGTGCCGCCGGGCGGGGCGGGCGCGCCGCTCGCGCAATTCTGCGAATGGGGGCGCAACCGGGCCGCTCCTAGCCTTGCCGTCCATGGGGGGAAACCACTGCTGCCCGGCTTCTGGTGGCCGGTGGCGGGGCCGGTCGGCTGCGCCACGGCGCCGGTCCGGCTGAGGTCGCAGGCCGTTGCCCAGCCCACGGCCCCGGGTCTTCCTGAGCTACCGGCGTGCTGACACCCGGCACGCCGCCGGGCGCGCTGCCGACCGGCTGGCCGACCGGTACGAGCTGTTCATGGACATCGACACCATTCCACCGGGCGTCGACTTCACCGCCTACCTGCAGCGTGCGGTCGGTGGCTGCGACGTGCTGCTGGCCTTCATCGGCGAGCAGTGGGCCCAGGCAGTGGACGAGACGGGACGGCGCCGGCTCGACGACCCCGACGACTGGGTGGCAGCAGAGCTGGCGACCGCGCTGGAGCGGGACGTGCCGGTGATCCCTGTGCTCGTGGACGACACCCGCCTGCCGGACGCCGCGGAGCTGCCCGAGCGGCTGCGGCCGTTGCTGCGCAGGCAGGCCGCGCCACTGCGCTTCGCCTCCTTCTCCGCCGACCTCGCCCACCTGGTGGCGGCGATCGACCACGTCACGGCACCAGCGGCGGCGGTCGCCGAGGGCGAGCCCCCCGGGCCGGCAGCCGCCTTCGCCGACCGCTGGGACCAGCAGCCGCAACCGCGGCCGCGCACACCGGCTGCGCTCGCCGTCCCCGCTGCGCGGCGCAGGGTGGCGCCGCTGGTCGTCGGGGTGGCCTTGGCGCTGGTGGTGGGCGGGGGCGCCTGGGCCGGCCTGGCGCTGCGCGGCCAGCCGGCAGCACCGGCCAGCCCTTCCCCGGGGCCGAGCAGCGCTGTCCCTGCGACCCCCGAGCCACCCGTCCCACCAGCGCGTTCGGTGGCTCAGCTCAAGCAGCGGGTGCCGGCGTCCCTCGCCCGCACCTGCCAGCGGCTGGTTCCCACCGATCGTGCGCTCACCAGCGGGCTGGTGGTGGCCGTCCAGTGCGCACCGGCGAAGGCTGATGGCGTGGAGCCGGCACCAAGGCACGCCTTCTACTTCCAGTACGCCGACGCCGAGCAGGCGCAGGCAGCCTTCAGGAACTACTACGCCGGCGGTCCGCCAGCACCAGGGGACTGCCTGAGCGGAGCCGGAGAGGTGCTGGACGACCGGCCGGGCGGGAGCAGCTTCGGCGTGCTGCGCTGCTACACCGACGCCGACGGCTACACGGTCCTGGCCTGGATCGCGCCCGAGCAGGCGATCGTCGCCTCGGCAGCCGACCGCGACCGGAGCTTCACCGAAATGCGCGTTTGGTGGGAGGGCGCAGGCCCGACGGTCGGGTGAACCCGGGATGGTGGCATCAGTACGGCTGGCAGCCGGGAGAGCCGCCGCATAGCATCCACGCATCGCCGTACGTGGGTCGGGGGGGCCATGGACATTGGTGAATTCACTCTTGGGCAGCAGCTGCCCGGCGGACGGTTCGGGGCGAGGTGGCGCGCGACCGGAGCGGACGGCCGGGAAGTCGTCCTGAAGGAACTGGCCCGGCTCGGTCCGGGCGAAATCGACGAATTCCTTGCTGGCCGTCCGGTGCTGCCGCGGCAGGACAACCTGGCGGGCGACCTGGCCCCCGTTCTGGACGGCGCCGGCAAGCTCTGGCTGGTCGAGGAGTGGGTGGAAGGGGCCTCCCTCGCCGCGGTGACGGAGGAGCAGACCCTTTCCACAGGGCAGGCCCTGGGGGTGGCCAGAGGACTGCTGTCCGGGCTCGCCGCGATCCACGCTGCAGGGCAGGCGCACGGCCTGGTCTCGCCGAGCACTGTGATGCTCTCCCTCGACGGCACGCCGAAGCTGGTGGACACCGGTGCCTGGCTCGCCGACCCGCAGATCGCAGCCGCCGACGACTTCGCCGCACCCGAAGTGGCCAGCGGCGCGTTGCCCGGAGCCGCGGCCGACGTTCATTCGGCCGGACGGGTGATCGGCGAACTGCTCGCGTCCGGACCGGTCGAGCCGGGCGTGGCCGGGGTGCTCACCCGGGCGACCAGTGAGCTGCCCGGCGAGCGCCAGCGCGACGCCGGCGAGCTGCTGCAGGAGCTGGGCGGGGCGGCCGAACGGGCCTACGGGCCGCTGTGGTGGACCCTGGAGGGGGTCGGCGGTGCGGTGGCCACCACGATTGGAGTGGCCGGGTCCGGAACGGCGGCGAGCGGTGCGGCGGCTGCGGCGGAGGCCGGCATGGGCAACGTGACCGCCAGCCTCACCGGCGGCAACGCCGCGATCGTCTCCGGCGCCCGGACCGGCGGTGGCGGCGCGGGCGTGATCCGGGCCACGGCGAGGACCGGCAGCCGCGCGAAGGTGCTGGTGCCGGTGATCGTCGGCGTCGTGGTGATCGCCGTGGGCGGCGGTATCGCGCTTGCAGCCGGCGGTGGCGGCCAGGACCGGGCCGGGGAGGCCGTGAATGCCGGCCCGTCGGCCAGCGCGACCCAGACTGCGCCGTCCACGCCCACCACCACCCCGACACCGACTCCAACGCCCACACCTCCGGTGGCGGCCGGGTTCAACGGCACGTACGCGTACTCGTCTGTGCGCACCAAGAGCAACCTGGCCCGCTTCCCGGTGGGCCAGAAGCAGACCACCGTCTGGCAGGTGAGCACCAGCTGCATCGGCGAGGTGTGCGAGACCGCCGTCACGATCGATGGCCAGCCGGCGCCCATGGCCGCCGACGGCGACGGATTCATCTCCGACCACCGCTACAACGGTGAGTGCGTCAACCTGGACACGATGGTGCCTGACGGCACGACCACCAAGTACCACACGGTCCGTCGGCTGAAGGTGGACAAGGTCGTGGACGGGAAGGTCGTGCGCCTGGTGGGCACCTCGAAGTCCACCCAGCTGGACAAGTGCGAGAACCAGCGGGAGGCCCGCGGCAAGTTCACCTACAAGGTGACGATGACCCTGCAGGACTGACCCCGTGGCCGGCCGCGGCCCGATTTCCCTATCCGCCGCCTGCTTAGTAGACTCTGGCTCCGTCCGAAAGACGCGGGGCTATGGCGCAGTTGGTAGCGCGCTTCCATGGCATGGAAGAGGCCACGGGTTCGAATCCCGTTAGCTCCACCTAGTCAGAGGCACATTCGCTAGCCTCGTGCAACCGTCGTCCACCACCTTGGGCCACTTGCTCCCTGGCCGACGCCGTTGCCCATGTGGACGGGACCGGACCTGCCCAGCCCGGATCGCTGGTTGAGCCTGTCGAAACCAACGCACTAGGTGCCGAGCCCCGGATCGTTGGTTGAGCAACCACAGCAAGCCGCGGGTGCCGCTACCGGCTGCCCAGCCAGTAGCCGAGCGCGGCCAGCCCAACGCTCAGCACCAGCATGCCCGCCGCGTGGGCGAACACTCCCCAGCCCCGGCCGGCCCTCGCCAGTCGGGACGCCTCGACGCAGGCAGTGCTGAACGTGGTGTAGCCGCCGAGGAAGCCCGTCCCGAGCACCTGCTTCAGCCCCGGGTCCCCGGTGTGGAACGCCCACCAGCCGGTGAGCAGCCCGAGCAGGAAGGAACCGGAGACGTTGATCACGACCGTGCCCAACGGCAACCCTGCTTCGCCGGCGCGGCGGCCGACCTCGGCGTCCACCACGAACCTCGTCACGGCACCCACCCCTCCCGCGAGTGCCAGCAGCAGCGGGATCATCGCAGGGCACCCCTCGACCGCCGGTACCGCTTGAGCAGCCGGCGCACCAGCCGTTGACCCCCGAAGGCTGCGGCCAGCCCGAGCACGACGCTGCCCAGCCCGTAGCCCACACCCAGCAGCCACCTGTCGGCATCCAGCAGTTGCACGGTCTCCATGGCGAAGGTGCTGTAGGTCGTGTAGCCGCCGAGGAAGCCGGTGCCCACCCCCAGCCTCACCGCGCGCCGCCAGCCGCGGTCCGTCCCGGTCTCGGCGAGCACCTCCAGCAGGACGCCCAGCAGCAGGGCGCCGGACACGTTCACCCAGAAGGTCGTCCACGGCCACTGTCCCGGAGCCGGGGCGTAGCTCCCCTCGAGCCAGGCGCGGGTGGCTGTGCCCGCGGCGCCACCGAGCAGGATCACTCCCAGCCAGGCGGGCCGCACCGGCAGCCGCAGCACCCGGAGGCCGGGGACGGAGTGGCCCTCGGGTTCTGCTACCACGGAGTCGGGGCCTTCCAGTCCACCACCGACAGCGGGACGATCATCACCGGGCGGTGCTGGTGCCGCGCCAGCCGCAGGGCCACCGAACCGGCCATGAACTCACGAAGCCGCTCGGTGGAGGAGATCCGCTTGGCTCCGACGATGATCACCGAGGCCTCCACCGCGCGCGCCAGGTGCGTCAGGGCGCGGTCAGCCCGCCCGGCGAGGTAACGGAACTCCCACGGCCCGGCGTGCCCGGTGAGCACCCCGGCGAGGAAGCTCCGGATCTCGCCCTCGCGCTGCACCCAGCTGTCGTCAGCCCGGTCGGGATCGAGGTCGGAGTGCCGGACGGTGCCGTCGGCGTACTCCTCGTCCACGATCCGGGCCGCGTCGGCGTAGCCGAAGTACAGCGGCACCCCACCGAGTGCGTCCGCCCAGGCTGCGGCGGTCAGCGCCACCAATTCCGGCTGCCCCGGCACCACCCCGACGACCAGCGGCCGGCCGGGCACCGGGACCATGCGCTCGGGAGTCGGCTGCGGCACGTGGTGGAACAACACCTCGACCTCCAGGTCATCGCCGGCGCGGGAGCATCCGCGCTCGTGACTGCGCAGGAGCCATCAGCCGGTTGGCGGTTCGGGCACAGCCCGGGCGGGATCCATCACCCTGGGCACACCCTACTGTCGCCATGCCCACCGGACGGGCACGATTTCTGCAGGCGCGCTCCGCGAGGCCCGGCGGCGCCGCCAGCCCACGATGCGGGCATCCCTGGCCGGGCCACCGGCGGTATAGTCGCTCCTGGTGCGCCGGGAAGCCTGGTCGGCAACGGTGCCCGCCGGCCGGCGGGCGCCTCGTCAACTGAGAGGCGTCCCGTGACCGCTGCTCGCGTCCCTTCCCGCCTGGTATCGGTGCGCCGGTTCGTCACCCGTGACGTCAACGGCGGCCTGCTCCTGGTGGGAGCGGCCCTGCTCGGCCTGGTCCTCGCCAACTCGCCCTGGCATGACATCTACCGCTCGGTCGCCGACTTCAAGGTGGGTCCCGCCTGGGCGCACCTCGACCTGCCTCTCACCGTGTGGGCTGCCGACGGGCTGCTCGCGGTGTTCTTCTTCGTCGTGGGCCTCGAGCTGAAGCACGAGCTGGTGGCCGGCAGCTTGCGCCGGCCGAGGGAGGCGGCCGTGCCGGTGCTCGCGGCCGTCGGCGGGATGGTGGTGCCGGCGCTCATCTTCAGCGCCGTCGTGATCGGCATGGGCGAGCCGGGGGCGCTCGTGGGCTGGGCGGTGCCCACAGCGACGGACATCGCCTTCGCGCTCGCCGTCCTGGCCGTGTTCGGGCAGGGGCTGCCCCGGGAGCTGCGCACGTTCCTGCTCACGCTGGCGGTGGTGGACGACCTGCTGGCGATCATCGTGATCGCGGTGTTCTACACCGCGCAGATCGACCTGTGGATGCTGCTGGCCGCCTTCGCCGTGGTGGCGGTCTTCGCTGTCGCCGTCCGCTCCCGCCGGTGGTCCTGGCTGGTGCTGGTGCCGCTGGGGCTGCTGGCCTGGGTGCTGATGCACGCCAGCGGGGTGCACGCCACCATCGCCGGCGTGCTGCTCGGCCTGGTGGTGCCGGCGCGGCCCCGGCCCGGTGAGTCGGAGCCCCGGACCCACCGGCTGGAGGCGATCGTGCGGCCGTGGTCGGCAGGAGTGGCGCTCCCGCTGTTCGCGTTCTTCGCCGCCGGCGTCACCGTGGTCGGCGGCGCCGGCGCAACGATGGACCTGCCGGTGCTGATCGGCGTCGGGCTGGGCCTGGTGGCCGGCAAGCTGGTCGGCGTCCTGGGCGCGACCGCCCTCGCGGTCCGGTTCACGCCCTTGCGGTTGCCCGACGCGATCGGCTTGCGGGACCTGCTGCCGGTCGGCTTCCTCTGCGCGATCGGGTTCACCGTTTCCCTGCTGATCACCGAGCTGTCGTTCGAGGACGAGCCGCACCTCGTGGCAGCCAAGGTCGGCATCCTGGGGGCGAGCCTGCTCGCAGCCGTTCTCGGCGCCCTGACCCTGCGTTGGGACAGCCGGCAGGTGCGCCGCTCGGACATGAACGAGGACGGGATGGTCGACAGCACCGCCGGGGCGATCGGGGACCCCGACGATGACAACTGAACGCGCAGCCGGCGCCGGCTCGACGCCCGCCACCGGCGCTCGACCGGCCAAGCAGTCGCCTCTGGCGGCGGAGGCGGCACGATGAAGGTCCTGCTCGTGACCAGCGGCAGCCGCGGTGACGTGCAGCCGTTCATCGCCCTGGCCAAGGGTCTGCTGGGCGCGGGACACGAGGCGGTCGTGGCCGCCCCCCGGCGCTTCGAGCCGCTCGGCAATGCTGCCGGAGTGCGGTTGATCGGCCTGGACGACTCCGTGTTCGACTTGCAGGACGAGCTGGCCGGCGCAGGCGTCAGGGCTGCGCTCGGTGCCACCCGCAGGGCCAGGCCCTACCTGCGGCGCTGGCTGGACGACCTGGTGCAGCTGGTTGACCTGCGTCCAGACGTCGTGGTGTTCACCCAGAAGACGCTGGGTGGTGCCGCTGTCGCCGAGCGGTGCGGGGTGCCGGCCGTGCCGGCGCAGCTGATCCCGCTGGCACCACCGACCAGAGCCTTCGCCATGCCGCTGGCGCCAGCCTGGACACCGCAGGTGCTGAACCGGGCGTCCTGGCTGACCGCTGCAGCGGTGGAGGCGCCCTGGCGGTCGATGGTCGCGGCCTGGCGGTCGGAGCGGCTCGGCCTGCCCGCACGGGGGCAGAGCTTCGACCAGCTGGCCCGGCGCCACGGCATCCTCAGCGGCTGGAGCCGCCACCTCCTGCCGGCGCCCCCCGACTGGCCAGAGGACGCAGCACCCACCGGGTTCTGGACCTTGCCCGGCCGTCCCGGGCCGATCCCTGAAACCGTGGAGCGCTTCCTCGCCGAAGGTGACCCGCCGGTACTGGTCGGCTTCGGCAGCATGCCGTCCCGGGACCCGGCCGGGCTGACCGCACCGGTCGTCGCCGGCCTGCGAGCTGCAGGTCGCCGCGGGCTGCTGGTCAGCGGCACCGCCGGCCTCGGCGCAGGTCTGGCAGCGGACGACATGTGCGTGGTCGAGCAGGTGCCCCACCAGGCCGTACTGCCGCGGGTGGCCGTTGCGGTGCACCACGGCGGTGTCGGGACAGTGGCCGCGGCCCTTTGCGCTGGTGTCCCGCAGGTGGTGCACCCGTTCTTCGGCGACCAGCCGTTCTGGGCAAGGCGGCTACGGGTGCTGGGCGTCGCCCCGGAACCACTGGACGTGCTCGCTGCGAACCGCGTGGCCGACGCGGTCACAGCGGCGGCTGGGCTGCGACCCGCCGCGGCGAGCATGAGCGCGCTGCTGCTGGCCGAGGACGGCATCGCGGCGGCGATCGGCAGGCTGGAAAGGGTCGCCGGGTAGGCCGCCGCCAACCTTGGGAAGGAATCGGGATGAACCGACAACCAGCCATCACGACCCGCGGGTTGACCAAGCACTACGGCGCGGTGGTCGCCGTGGACGGCCTCGACCTGACCGTCGGACCGGGTGAGGTGTACGGCTTCATCGGCCGCAACGGCGCGGGCAAGACCACCACCATCCGGATGCTCCTCGGGCTGGTGGTCCCCACCGACGGGGAGGTCGAGATCCACGGCGAGCCGGTTCGGCCGGGAGCCACAGCGTGGCTGGCACGGATCGGCTCCCTGGTCGAGACGGCGGCCGCCTACCGGAACCTCACGGTCGCGGAGAACCTGGAGATCCACCGTCGCCTCACCCGCACCGCTGCCGGCAGGGTGGCCGCCGTGGTCGAGCGGCTGCAGCTGGGGCCGGTCAGCCGGCGGCGCCACGACCAGTTGTCGCTGGGGAACCGGCAACGCGTCGGCCTGGCCCAGGCCCTGCTGCGCGAACCGTCCATGCTGATCCTGGACTAGCCGGCGAACGGTCTCGACCCCGCCGGCATCCTGGAGTTGCGGCAGCTGCTGCGGTCCCTGGCCGACGATTCCGGGGTGACGGTGTTCCTGTCCTCGCACCTGCTCTCCGAAGTCGCCCAGCTGGCCGACCGGGTGGGCATCATCCACGAGGGCCGCCTGGTCCAGGAGCTCCCGCGGCAGGAGCTGATCGCCAGGGCAAGGGAGCACACCGCCGCGACCCTCAGCGAGCAGGAGCGGGCCGACGCCCTGCTCGGGCTCGAGCTCGAACGCTACTTCGTGGCCCGCACCGGCGGCTCCGCAACGGCGGCCTGACATGACCGCCGTCCTGCACACCGAGCTGCTCAAACTGCGTCGCGCGCCAGTCCTCTGGGGCACCCTTGGCGCGCTCCTGGCCGGCCCGCTCGGGGTCGCGCTGCTGATCTGGATAGTCCAGGACCCGGAGCGGGCGGCGCGCACCGGCCTGCTCGGGGCCAAGGCGGAACTGACCGGCATCGAGGCGACCTGGCCGGCCTACAGCGGGTTCGTGGTGCTCATCGGTTCCGCCGGCTGGCTGGTGCTGTCGTTCATCATGGCCTACGTCTTCGGCCGGGAGTACACCGACCGAACGGCGACAGCGATGTTCACCTTCCCCGTCCCGCGGCACCGGTTCGCGATCGCCAAGTTCGCGACCACGATGGTCTGGTGGGTCGTGATCGCCGCGGTCACGGCCGTGGAGGCGGTGCTCGTCGGCCTCGCGCTGGGACTGGCCGGCTGGACGCCCGGAGTCCCGCTGGAGCTGCTCGCCTCGGCCGCCACCGCGGTCACCGTGACCTGGCTGGCCGGGCCGCCGATCGCCCTCCTGGCCGTGTGGAGCCGGGGCTACCTGGCCCCGATCGGTGCCGCGCTCGCGCTGCTGCTGTCCGGACAGGTGCTGGGCCAGACGGGGTGGGCCACCTGGTTCCCCTGGTCGGTGCTGGTCGCAGCCAACACCGAGCCGGGTGGGCTGCAGCCGCACAGCTGGCTGGTGCTGCTCGCGACCGCCGGCCTGGGCATCACGGCCACGATCTGGCGCTACCGGACCGCGGACAACCACTAGCTGCGCGACGCTTCGCCCCGCGGCGGCCGGATCGGTGAGCGCCTGTGCGTCAGGCCGGCTTCACGGCCCGCACGATGGCGCCATGCATCTGCGGGGCCACCTCGTGGGTGAACCGCACCTCGATCCCGGTGAAGCCGGCCGCGGCCAGCCCGTCCACGTACTCCTGGCGAGAGAGTGCGCCGGCCACGCAGCCGACGTGGCTGCCGCGTGCCTGGCGTTCGGCAAGGCCGAGGTGGTCCTCGGCCACCACGTCGGACACCCCGATCCTGCCCCCCGGGGCCAGCACGCGGAACATCTCGGCGAGCACCTTGGGCTTGTCGACGCTCAGGTTGATCACGCAGTTGGAGATGACCACGTCGACAGCGCCGTCCGGCAGGGGCACCTGCTCGATGCGGCCCTTGAGGAACTCCACGTTGGTCGCACCTGCCCTGGCCGCGTTGGCCCTGGCGAGCTCGAGCATCTCGTCAGTCATGTCGACCCCGTAGGCGAAGCCCGAAGGGCCCACCCGCTTCGCCGAGAGCAGCACGTCGAGGCCACCGCCAGAGCCGAGGTCGAGCACGCGCTCCCCCGGGTTCAGTTCGGCCACGGCGGTCGGGTTGCCGCAGCCGAGGCTTGCCGTGACGGCCTCTGGCGGTACCTCCGCGGCCTGGGCGGCGTCGTAGAGCGCCCCGCCGAACACCTCGCCGCAGTCATCCCCGCCACAGCACCCGCCATTCCCGTCCAGGTCGTCCAGGACTTCAAGGGTCCGCCGCCCCGAGCCCAGCGCAGACCTTGCCGCGGCCGCGTACCGGTCGCGAACCTGCTCCACAACTTCGCTCTCCGTCATCGTTCCGTTCGCCTTCCCACCTCGATCGTGACCAGCTCCCTTGTGGGAGCCGGTTCCAGCAACTGCTGGATCGCCTGAAGCGCCTCTGTGTTCACCCAGTACCACGTCTGCCTGCCGTCGCGCTGACGCTCGAGGAAGCCGGCTTCGTACAACGCGCCGAGGTGATGGGTCACGGTCGGCTGGCTGAGCCCAACCTGCTCGGCCAGCGAGCCCGTGGTCGCCCGGCCACCGTCCGAGGCCCGGATCAGGCTCAGCAGTCGCAGCCGGGCCGGGTCGGCGAGCAGCTTCAGCGCCCCGGCGAGCGCGGCGGCGTCCGCCGGCCCCAACGGGGCCTGGAGGAGCGGCGAGCAGCACAGGTCGCCGACGAGGTTCAGCCGGCGCGGCACCTCTTGTGAACTCATAGAGCTATGTCTATCATATCGATCGCTATCGAACAATCGATGCTCATCTATGAAAGAGGAGAGCGAAGTGCTCGGGTACCTGTCCAACCTCGCCGGGACGGTGGCCACCGATGTGTGGACCACGCTGCTCCACAACTGGCCCTACCTCCTGGCCAGCGTGGTGGTCGCGTCCGCAGTGCAGGTCTTCGTCAACCAGGACCGTCTGGCCACCTGGTTGCGCCGCCGCACCTGGGTGGCCGTCCTGGGGGCGGTCGCGCTGGGCGCGCTCACGCCGTTCTGCTCGTGCGGCACCACGGCCATCGTCCTCGGGGCGATGGCGTCCTCCGTCCCCTGGGCTCCGGTGGTCGCGTTCATGGCGTCGTCGCCCCTGACCAGCCCCGAGGAGTACGTGCTGTCGGTGGGTCTTTTCGGTCCGGGGTTCGCCACCACGTTCTTCGTGGCCGCGATCGCCGTGGGCCTGGTCGCAGGCGGCGCGGCGGCGTGGCTGGAGCGGCGCGGCCTCCTCACCGGCCAGGCGAGGGTCAGCCATCCCGGCACAGCCGCGCACGATCGCCGTGCGATCGGCGAGCCGGACCGCACCGGTTCCGATGCCGGCACCGGCGGGACGCGGCTGCTGACCGTGATCGCCGCGCCTCCGGTGACCGCTGCCCCCGGCCGGCTGCACCGGTTCGGCGCGGCGCTGCTCGCCAACACCCGCAAGCTGGCGCTGTACTTCCTCGGCTTCGCCGCTCTCGGCTACCTGGTGATCCGGATCCTCCCGGCCGGGCTGATCACCGAGTGGCTCGGCGCCGGCAACCCGGTCTGGTCGGTCCCCCTGGCAGCCGTCCTCGGCATTCCGGTGTACCTGAACACCGACGCCTCGCTGCCGCTGGTCGCCGGCCTGCTGCACGGCGGCATGTCCCCCGGTGCCGGCATGGCGTTCCTGATCACCGGCGCCGGCACCAGCGTCGGGGCGATCAGCGGCATGCTGGTGATCGCCCGCTGGCGCATCGTCGTGCTCGTCATCGGCACGCTCCTACTGACCGCGGTCGCCACCGGCTGGCTGGCGGTGCTGTGGCTATGAGGGGAAACGCCGCACGTCACCGCTCGCCGGGCAGCTGCCCGGTCTGCAACAGCCGGTCGGCGATCTCCCCGATCCGGGTCTGGCTGTTCCGCGCAGCCCGGCGGAGCCGGCCGAAGGCTGTGATCGCGTCCACTGCGTCGCGGGCCATCAGGTAACCCACCCCGCGTTCGATCACCACCCGGTAGTCGAGTGCGTGCTGTAACTGCTGGGCCAGGTCCTTGGCCTCCTGGGCGGCCAGGGCGCTGCCGAGGGTGGCCCCCACGACCTCGCCGTACCTGGCGATCGCGACCTGCTCGGTGGAGTCCCAGACGTGCGGACGGTCCCGGTAGACATCGATCGTCGCCACCGTGATGCCGCCCAGCCGCACCGGTGCGCCCAGCACGGCGTGCACGTGATGGCCGGCCAGTGCCGCCCTGAGCTCCGGCCACCGGGGCTCGACCATGACGTCGGTCACGGGCACCACCTCGCCGGTGACGAAGGCCTCGGTGCAGGGGCCCTGACCGGAGCCGCTCTCGGCCAGTTCCAGGACCCGGCCCGGCCCGTCGGTCGCGGCAACGTAGCGGGGGACGCCTTCCCGGTCGGCCATCATGATGCCGCTGCCCGAGACCCCGAAGATCGCCACGCAGGCCTCGGCCACCGATTGCAGGGAGTCCAGGTCGGGGTGCACGTCGGCCCCGGCGAGGCGGTTGAGGCTGCGCGCGAGGGCACTGCTGTCTATGGGCATGGTGTCCGGGGCTGGGCCCCTCCCCTCCCCTCAGTCAGGCGACCGGTTCGCGTCCAAGTCGCACCAGCGGTGCCCGGGTCGGCGCCAGGCGGTTGAGCCGCACGGCCAGCTCGGCGTCGGCCCCGGTCAGGCGTTGGCAGGTGCCTGCTTCGACCACCCGCGCCACTTCCCGAAGCTTGACGTTAGCACCCTGGGACACCGCGACCAGCAGCTCCCAGGCCCCGTCGGAGCTGAGCCCGTACCGCTCGGCGACCATGCCGCAAACCCGCGCGATCCGGTCGCGTCCGGGCTGGGCGGCGTTGAGGCGCGCAACCTCCGCCTCGAGGGCTGCGATCCGCTGCAGCGCCGCCACGGGATCGGCTGAACCGTCAATGGGCGCGGGCTCGGCCTGTACCAACTCGGACATGCGTCATCTCCTCGACGTCACGTCCGCGGACACAGGGCGGAGATCGGTGAACGGATGAAGTGTAATGCCCGGCCGGGAGATCAGGCAGGCACTTGCGGCAGGCTGCGCGCCCCACCGGCCGCACCGGCCTCAGCCGGCCGGGCTTCCGCCGGGCCACTCCCCGGTGTTGACCAGGTCCTCGGCCAGCCGCACGAGCCTGCAGTTGGCCTCCTGCGAGCGCCGCCGGAGCATCTCGAAGGCCTCCCCGGCGGTCACGCGGTAGCGCTCCATCAGGATGCCCTCGGCCTGCCCGATCACCGTCCGGGTCGCCATCGCCATGCCCAGCTGGTCGATCTGCCGCGCGTCCACAGCTGCGACCGAGATGTGCGCGGCCAGGCTGGGTGCGAGAGCCAGGTCATCACCGGTGAAGCCGTGCCCCCGTCGGGAGTAGAGGTTCAGCGCGCCGTAGGCCTCGGCCCTGGTGTAGAGCAGCAGGGAGTACACCGAGCCGATGTCGTGGGTGCTGGCCACCAGGGGACCCCACTCCGGCCAGCGCGGGTCGACGTCCACAGCCTCGCTGAACACGGTGTGGTGGCTGCGCACGGTGTCCACGCAGGGCCCCTGCCGCAGCTCGTACTGCAGCCGGTCGCAGGCCGTCGCCACGGCCGAACTGCTCGCCAGGGTCTGGAAGCCGTGCGGATCGGCCACGGTGATGCCTGCAGCGTCGCAGCCGTCCAGCAGCTCAACCACCAGCGACACCGCCCGGGCGGCCCGTTCGGCCTCACCCGTCCCTCGCGCCAGCTCCAGGGCGAGCTCGTCAGCGGCGTGCGGATCCTCGACCGGAGGCTCGCTCATCGGCACGCTCCCAACGCCACCGCGCCGGTGCGGTGGTCACGCCGCCAGTCTCCCACCGCGAGCACCGGCCCGCAGGCGTGAGCGCGGAAGTGCTGGAGCTGCCACAGCGTGCGGTGGGAAGCACCAGCGACCGGCCCGGGCGTGGGCGCGTCGACGGCGGGTAAGGGGCCGGGGAGGAGGTCGCGAACATGAAGGCTACGGTCTACCGGGCGCCCTACAAGGTGCGGCTGGAGGAGCGGCCAGAGCCGCGCCTGGAGCATCCCAACGACGCCATCGTCAGGGTGGAACTGGCCGCGATCTGCGGTTCGGACCTGCACCTGTACCACGGGATGATGCCGGACACCCGGGTGGGCACGGTGTTCGGCCACGAGTTCGTCGGCGTGGTGGAGGAGGTCGGCGGCTCGGTGCGCAACCTCAACCGCGGTGACCGGGTGATGGTGCCGTTCAACATCTTCTGCGGGTCCTGCTACTTCTGCGCCCGTGGCCTGTACTCCAACTGCCACAACGTCAACCCGAACGCGACCGCGGTCGGGGCGATCTACGGCTACTCCCACACCTGTGGCGGCTACGACGGCGGGCAGGCGGAATTCGTGCGGGTGCCGTTCGCTGACGTCGGCCCGCGGCGCATCCCGGAGTGGCTGTCGGCGGAGGACGCCCTGATGCTCACCGACGCCCTGCCCACCGGCTACTTCGGCGCGCAGCTCGGCGGCATCACCGAAGGCGACACCGTCGTCGTGTTCGGCGCCGGCCCGGTCGGCCTGTTCGCCGCGCGGACGGCCTGGCTGCTGGGCGCAGGCCGGGTGATCGTGGTCGACCACCTGGACTACCGGCTGGAGAAGGCCGCAGCCTTCGCCTTCGCAGAGACCCGCAACTTCACCCACTTCGACGACATCGTCGTGGAACTGAAGCGAACCACCGGCCACCTGGGCGCGGACGTGGTGATCGACGCCGCCGGAGCCGAGGCCGACGGCAACCTGCTGCAGCACATCACCTCGGCCAAGCTGAAACTCCAGGGTGGCTCGCCGGTGGCGCTGAACTGGGCGATCGACTCCGTGCGCAAGGCCGGGACGGTTTCGGTGGTCGGGGCGTACGGACCGATGTTCAGCCTGGTGAAGTTCGGCGACGCGATGAACAAGGGCCTCACCCTGCGGATGAACCAGTGCCCGGTGGTGCGGCAGTGGCCCCGGCTGCTGGAGCACATCCGCGCCGGCCACTTCAACCCGAGCGACGTGATCACCCACCGGATCCCGCTGACGCAGGTCGAGGAGGGCTATCACCTGTTCTCGGCCAAGCTGGACGGCTGCATCAAGCCGGTCATCGTCCCCTGACGAACGGAGCACACCATGCCGTACACCGCCGACCGGCCCGTGCAGGCCCCTGCCAGCGAGGAGTTGCGTGCCCGGATTCCCGGCTGGGGGGCAGACCTCGACCCCGCCCAGCGGCCCTCGGTCCCGCGGGAACGCCTCGACCTGGTCACGGGCGCGCACTGGGACTTCCCGGAGCGCCAGCCCGGCGACCCAGGCAGGGAGCGGTCGATCGAGCACGGCCAACTGCCGCCGGTGTTCGGCGCCGCCGCACCGCTCAAGGGGCTGTCCGGCCGGATCCGTCGGCTGGCCTACGAGCGGTACAGCGAGGCGCGGGCCGCGCACTGGCTGTTGCTGCTGGGCGCGGACCGGGTGGACGTGCTGGAGAGCCACCTGGCCGCGCTCGCGACGCCGGCGCCGGTGAACCCGCTGCTGAAGTCGGGCCTGCGCGCCGAGCGCAGCGGCCACGGCTGGGCCTCGCGGGTCGGCCGCGACCGGGCCGACGTGCGCCACCAGTGGCTGGACCCGCTGGTTGCGCTCGGGCCGTGGCTGGCCGTCGCCGGTCTGGCGGCCGCCGTGGCCGGAGCGCTGGGTCGCCGCGAGGCCCGCTGACCGTCCGGCCGCGCCACGCCGGCACCCCGTCCCTGTCCGGCCGGCCCTAGAGTCGTGGGCCTGGACCTGCTGACCCGGGGGTGTGGAATGAAAGTGGTGGTTGCACCCGACTCGTTCAAGGAGTCGATGACGGCGGCGGAGGCCGCCGCGGCGATGGCCCGGGGCGTGCTGGCCGTCCACCCCGGAGCCGAGTGCATCCAGGTGCCGATGGCCGACGGCGGCGAGGGCACCGCCCGCACGCTGCTGGACGCGCTCGGTGGGCGGTGGGTCCAGGTGGCCACCACTGATGCGCTCGGCCGGCCGATCGAGGCAGGGTACGCGCTGCTGCCCGGCGGGCTGGCCGTGATCGAGGTGGCTTCGGCTGTGGGGCTGGGGCTGATCGAGCCCGCCGACCGCGACGTGCTGCGCTCCTGCTCCCTGGGCGTGGCCGACCTGGTGCTCGACGCCCTCTCCGCCGGCGCCGACCGGCTCGTCATCGGGCTGGGCGGGTCGGCGACGACCGACGGCGGCGCCGGCCTGTTGGCCGGGCTCGGCGCAGCCTGGCTGGACGACTCCGGGCGCCGCCTGCACCCGGTGCCGGCCGAACTGGCCCGCCTGGCACGGCTCGACCTGACCGGGCTGGACCCGCGCCTTTCCGGTGTCCGCCTGCAGGTGGCGAGCGACGTCACCAACCCGCTGCTCGGCGAGCGTGGCTCCGCCGCGGTGTTCGGCCCGCAGAAGGGCGCATCGCCGGAGCAGGTCGCCGAACTCGACACGATCCTGGCCCGGGTCGCGGACGCGCTCGTGGCCGCGGGGGCGGACGATGTGCGCGACTCGCCGGGAGCCGGCGCTGCCGGCGGGCTGGGCGCGGCGTTCCTGGTGCTCGGCGCCGAACTCCGGCCTGGCGTCGAGGTGGTGGCGGAGGCAGTCGGCCTGGCCGACCGGGTGCGCGGCGCCGACCTCGTGCTGACCGGGGAGGGCTCCATCGACGGCCAGACCCTGCACGGCAAGGCGCCGGCCGGGGTGGCCGACGTGGCCGCGGCCCTCGGGGTACCCGTGATCGGCTTCGCCGGACGGATCGGCCCGGGTGCCGAGGCGCTGCTCGAGCGTGGCTTCGCCGGCCTGGTCCCGATCGTCGAGGCACCCTTCGACCTGGCCACAGCGCTGCGGGAGGGCCCGGCGAACCTCGAGCGCGCGGTCGCGGGGACGCTGCGTGAGCGGGCCGGGTGGGCAGCGGGCCGGCCCTGACCTCCGCGGCGGGCGCCTACCCCCTGAAGTCCTCGGGGTCCACCGAGTCGAGGAACTCGTGGAAGGCGGCCACCTCCGACTCCTCCTCGCCCTCGCTGGCGGCGTCGCTGACCCCGGCAGCGGCGAACACCGCCTCGGCAACGAAGATCGGTGCGCCGGTGCGCACCGCCAGCGCGATCGAGTCCGACGGCCGGGCGTCGATCACTTCGTCGCCGCCCTGCGTGCGCAGCGTGATCTCGGCGTAATAGGTCTTGTCCTCCAGCTTCGTGACGGCGACCTGGTGCACGCGGGCCTCCAGCCGGTCGATCACGGTGGTCATCAGGTCATAGACGAGCGGGCGCGGCGGCTCGGCGCCCTCCACGGCCAGCATGATCGCCGTCGCCTCCTGCACCCCGATCCAGATCGGCAGCACGCGTCGGGCATCGCTGACGGCTTCCACCGGCTCGAGCATCACGACCGGGAGCCCGCGGGAATCGACCGCGAGACTGGTCAGCCTGACCTGGATCATCGCTACCCCTCACTGCGCCGGCTTCGGGGTGGGCCGACCCCTTCATGCTATGCCGGGCGATTCTCCTGCAGCGGGGCACCAGCGCTGAACCAGCGCTTGAGGTTCGCGCACCGGTGTGCGAGCCGGCAAGCGACCCGTGCCGCAGGGCCCCTAGGGTGATGGCCACCCGGCGAGACGAAAGTGAAGACCCCGTGCCCGTTCCCCTGCTCCGAGCGACCGCAGCGCTGCTCGCCGCATGTGCCCTGTCCCTGTCCGCCGCGACCCCGTCCCCGGCCAAGACGGTGACCGGTGATGGGTCCCCGGTCACGAACTCCGCCGGGGTCACCTTCGGCGTCCTGTCCCACCGCGGCGGTCTGCTCCAGTGGCCCGAGAACTCCATGGAGGCGTTCACCCACAGCGTGGAGGAGGGATTCGACGCCATCGAGACAGACGTCCTGTTCACCAAGGACGGGCACGCGGTGCTCAACCACTACGACAAGCTGACCGCCCGGTGCACCCACACCGGGCAGAGCATCCACCTGATGACGCTGGCCCAGGTGGCCGAGGTGCGCTGTGAGGACCGGGAGGGGCGCAAGACCGTGCCGATCCCCACTCTGGTCGAGTTGGCTGAGCTGCTGGCCGACCATGCGGACGTGGGGCTGGCGCTGGACATCAAGGCCTACACCGGCCAACCGGTGAGCAGCCGCGCGGCCTACGCCACCAAGGCTCTCGGCATTGCCGAGGACCACGGCCTGCTCGGCCGGACGTCGATCATCAGCTTCCACTGGGAGGCGACGCTGCCCGCGATCCGGAAGATCGCGCCCGAGTTGCCGGTGGTCGCCCTCGACTACGCGAAGGTCGATCTTGACCGGGTGCGGCTCGCAGCCAAGCTGGGTGCGGATGCCTTCGGCCTGAGGATGAAGGACACCTCGGCGTACTGGGCGCGCTACGTGAAGGCCAAGGGAATGGACCCGACCCCGTGGGAGGTGTCGGGCGACGAACAACTGGCCTTCACCATCCACTACGGCGGCCGCAGGCACCTGCTGAGTACCGACACCCCGTCCAGGACGCAGGCCGACCTGATTTCGGGCCGGATCAACATCAACCCGGTCCCGGTGGCCACGCTGACCAAGCTGCGCAGCCCGGTGACCATCAGCGACACGACCTACCGGGCCAACCAGCGCCAGTACAAGCAGGTGCTCGGCAAGGCTGTGCCGACGGCCGCCGTCGCGCAGCTGGACACGGTGACGGTGGCGATCACCGTGCGCGGCGGGCGGGGAAAGGGCAGCCTCTACGTCGGCGCGAACTCCTCCCCGTTGTCCAGTTCCGTGCGCGCGGCCCTGCCCAGGGGCACCAGGACGATCACGCTGAAGGCGCCGCTCGGCGACGGCGGAAAGCTGCGCATCTACACGACCGCCACCGTCAGGCTGACGGTGAAGGTGCTCGGCTACACCCGGATCAGGTTCGCCTGATTCATCCCTCCAGCCGGGCGTAGGTGAGCTCCGGGCCGCCGTCCCGAGGCAGCAGGCCGAGCAGGTGGAGCGGGGTCTGGGCGCCGTAGCCGAACTCGTCGAACACCCGCACCTGGAACCGTTCTGCCACCCCGCCGGCGCGCAGCACCAGCTCTCCGCCTGCCATGCGGTAGTCCCCGTCCCGGTAGGTCGTGGTGGTGCGCTCAGAGGTGGCGAAGCTGGTGGTGGCCACCAGTTCGCGCAGCAGCGACCCCTCGGCACCGAAGCGGTACTGGACCGAACCGCCCGCGTTGTGGTCGAGCCAGGCGCCGCGCAGGTCTGGCGGCTCGCCGGGGGGCAGTTCGGCAGCTGCTGCGTGCAGGATCCGCAGCAGCGGTTCACCTTCGAGCACGGCCTGGGCCGGGTTCCCGACAGCCCACAGCAGCCTGGCCGAGCCTCCAGAGGCGAGGGTGAGCAGCAGCACTCCCAGGACGGCCGGCTCGGCGCCTGGAGGGCCCTGCACGTCGGCCTGCCAGGAGCGGAAGCCGGCACCGGTGCCGGTGGTCCCGGCCGTGGTGCGCGACCAGGCTCCGACAGGGCGCCAGCCCGGCAGCGCTGCGGGCAGCAGCGTCTCGGGATCCAGCGGTCCCTCCTCCGCAGTCTCGACCGGAGCCAGGCCGACGACGGGGGCGCCCGGCACCGGCGGCTCCGGGACGAACACCGTGCCGGCCCCGTCCGCCTGGGCCCGGTAGCCCCGGGGTGCAACGACCATCCCGTCTCCTCCGGCGCCGGTGACGGCTTGCGGGTCCCACCGTCGACCACCCCCGTCGCCCACCGCAATGCGGGAGTGTGCTTAGCGGGTGTCCGGAAGGGCCCGGCTCAGGCTCCGGCGTGCTCGTTGTAGGCGAGCAGCCGCCAGTACTCCGCGCCCGGGCGTAGCACCAGCCAGTGGCAGTTGCCGAGGCCTGCGAACAGCCGGGCGTGGGAGTAGTCCAGCCCCATCAGCAGCAACGCGCCCACCCGGAGCGACAACCCATGGCCGACGGCAAGCACGGTCTCGCCGTCGCCTGCGGCCTCGGCGAGGTCCAGCAGCGCCAGCGCCACCCTGCGGCCGGATTCCGTCGCGGACTCGCCGGTGGGCGAGCGGCGGAAGTCACGTCCTTCATTCAGGGCCGGCCAGAAGTCCGGCTCCAGCCGGCCGACCTCATCGATGCTGAGCCCGGCCCAGGAGCCGACGTCCACCTCGCGCAGCCGGGGGTCGGGCCGGGGCTCCAGGCCGAACCGGGCAGCGATGATCCGGGCGGTCTGGGCGGCCCTGGACAGGTCCGAGCAGTGCACGCTGGTCACTCCTGAGCCGGCCAGCCGGTCAGCGGCAGCTGCCGCCTGCTGCTCCCCCGCGACGTTCAGCGGGATGTCGGCGTGGCCCTGGAAGCGACCGCCGTCGTTCCAGTCGGTGACGCCGTGCCGCAGCAGGAACACCCGCGCGGCGGTCATCCGGCCGGCGGGGCTTCCAGGTCGCCCAGTTCCAGCCGGGGGCAGTCCTTCCACAGCCGCTCCAGGCCGTACAGCGCGCGCTCCTCGGTGTGCTGCACGTGCACCACGGTGTCGAGGAAGTCGAGCAGCACCCACCGGTTCTCCCGGTCGCCCTCCCGGCGCACCGGCTTCTCCCCAGCCTTCAGCAGGGCCTCCTCCACCGCGTCCACGACGGCGCCGACCTGGCGCTCGTTGGTCGCGGCAACGATCAGGAACACGTCGGTGATCGCCAGGCGCTCGGAGACGTCGAAGGCCACCGGGTCCTTGGCGAGCTTGCCGACAGCGGCCCTCGCGGCGATCCGGGCGATCTCGATCGCGTGCTCTGTTGCGGTCACTGTGCTCCTCTTGGTCGGTAGAGGCCGCGCTTGGCGATGTACTGGACGATGCCGTCCGGCACCAGGTACCAGATCGGAAGTCCCTCGGCCACGCGCTCGCGGCAGGCGGTGGACGAGATGGTCAGGGCGGGCACCTCGAGCAGGGTGACCTTGTGCTCGGGCAGGTGGGCGATGTCGCTCTCCCCCAGCGCGACGCCCGGCCGGGAGACCCCGACGAAGTGGGCGAGCTCGAACATCTCCGCCACGCCCTTCCAGGTGAGGATCTGGCTGAGTGCGTCCGCGCCGGTGATGAAGAACAGGTCCATGTCCTCGCCGCGCAGCTTGCGGATGTCGCGCAGCGTGTCGACGGTGTAGGTCAGCCCGGGCCGCTCGATGTCCACCCGGCTCACCGAGAACCGGGGGTTGGACGCGGTGGCGATGGTCGTCATCAGGTACCGGTCCTCGGCCATCGACACCTGCCGGTCGGCCTTCTGCCACGGCTCCCCGGTGGGGACGAACACCACCTCGTCCAGCGCGAACCGGGCCTGCACCTCACTGGCGGCCACGAGGTGGCCGTGGTGGATCGGGTCGAAGGTGCCGCCCATCACGCCTAGGCGCAGCCGCCGGCTGCCGGAGCGCTCCCAGACGATGGGCGTTTCGCTCATTTGGCGTGCGGGCGGCTCTTGCCGACCTGACGGACGAAGCCCAGCCCCGCGGCAAGGATCAGGAAGGTGACCACACCGACCAGGACCGGGCCGGTGGCGTCGACGGCGACCTCGAGCACGCTCTGCATGCCGCGGATACTACACGCCGGGCACAGCAGCTGGTCAGGCGCGGGTCTGGCCGTCGCCGTCGACCAGGTACTTGGTTGAGGTCATCTCCTCAAGACCCATCGGCCCGCGGGCGTGCAGCTTCTGGGTGGAGATGCCGATCTCGGCGCCGAAACCGAACTCGCCGCCGTCGACGAACCGGGACGATGCGTTCACCAGCACCGCAGCCGCGTCCACCTCGGCGGCGAACCGTTCGGCAGCGCGCCGGTCGTTGGTGACGATGGTCTCGGAGTGGCCGGTGCTGTGCACCTGGATGTGTGCGATGGCCTCGTCCAGGCTGTCGACGATGTCGCAGGCCAGGTCCAGGGAGAGGTACTCACCGTCGAACTCCTGCGGGCCGGCCGGCACCACGTCCGCCGAGTACGCCGTGACCGCAGGAGTGCCGTGGACGGTGACCCCTGCCTCGCCGAGGGCAGCGAGGGCGCGGGGCAGGAACGAGGGCGCCACGTCGGCGTGCACCAGGAGGGTCTCCAGCGCGTTGCACACGCTGGGCCGCTGCACCTTGGCGTTCAGCAGGATCCCGATCGCCATGTCGGGGTCGGCGCTGGCGTCGACGAACAGGTGGCAGTTGCCGGTGCCGGTCTCGATCACCGGCACCTTCGAGCCGTCCACCACTGCGTTGATCAGGCCGGCTCCCCCGCGCGGGATCAGCACGTCGACCAGGCCGCGGGCCGCCATCATCTCCGCGGTCACGCCCCGGTCGCCCTCGACGAGCTGGACGGCGTCCGCCGGCAGCCCGGAGGCCACCAGCCCCTCGCGGAGGGCGGCCACAACGGCCCGGTTGGAGTTCAGGGCCGAGGACGAGCCACGCAGCAGGGCGGCATTGCCGGACTTCAGGCAGATGCCGGCTGCGTCCGCCGTGACGTTGGGCCGGGCCTCGTAGATGATGCCCACCACCCCGAGTGGCACGCGCACCTGGCGCACGCGGACGCCGTTGGCGTTGGTCCAGCCGCGCACCACCTCTCCGACCGGGTCGGGCAGGCCGGCCAGGGCGCGCAGCCCGTCTGCCATGCCCTCGATCCGGGCCGGGGTGAGGCGCAGCCGGTCGATCATCGCCTGGTCGGTGCCGGCGGCCTCCGCAGCGGCCACGTCCTCAGCGTTGCCGGCGAGCACCGGCTCGGCGGAGGCGGTCAGGGCTGCGGCCATCGCGTGCAGGGCTGCGTCCTTGGCAGCCCGGCTGGCCAGGGCGAGCGAGCGGGCCGCGGCCTTGGCCTGCTTGGCCTGTTCGGCGAAGGTCATGGCGAGAAGACTAACGCGAGGCGCCGGCCCGGCTCCGGGCGCGGACGTAGGCGCGCAGTTCCTCGGTGGTGGGCACACCGAAGGCTCGCAGCCCCAGCTTGCGCAGCGCCCACCAGACCAGGTTGAACACGGTGACCACAAGGGTGGCGATGGCGGTGATGATCGTGCCGGCGTCGTTGACCAGAAGCCCCCACACCATCCACAGCAGCTGGTTGAGCACAGCTCCGACCAGGAAGACCGGGGAGACCCCGACCACGCGCGGGGAGCGGATCAGCTCCACCGACTGCCCGGCGTTGGCGAACAGCGCCGGGAACACCGCGATCAGGCCGTAGGCAGCGGTGCCGAAAGCCAGGTCCACCCCGATCATCGCGCCGGCGAACAGCACGCCGGGCAGCATCACCCCGACCAGGGGGCGCCGCAACTCCCTGGCCATCAGGAACAGGATGGGCAGCGTGGAACCCAGCCCGAGGAGGTTGGGCACGATCATGTTCGGCTGGCCGAGGATCATGCCGTGCGACGTCCAGGCGACGTTGAGGGCGAGCACCGCCTGCCAGAACGGCAGCGACACCCCCTCGACGTTGCGGGTGCGCACCAGCCGCCACACCTGGGGCAGGCCCAGCACGGTGCCGACGAACGCCGCACCCCAGCCGACGATCTCCACGAGGTTCACAGTCGCTTCTTTCTCGGTCGCACGATCAGGTCGTCGCGGTGCACCACCTCGCGGTCGAACTGGGCGCCGCGCTCGGCGACCAGCTCCCGGGTGGACCGTCCGATGATGCCGGGCAGCTCGGTGGAGTCGTAGCTCACCAGCCCGCGGGCCACCACTGCGCCGTTCTCGCCGACCAGCCGCACCGGGTCGCCGGCAAGGAAGCTGCCGCGCACCTCGACGATGCCGGCCGGCAGCAGCGAGGCCTTGCCCTCGGTCACGGCCCGGACGGCACCCTGGTCGAGCACGAGCTCCCCGCGCGAGACCGAGGCGTAGGCCAGCCACATCAGCTTGCGCGAGCGCCGCTTGCCGGTGGCGCGGAAGAACGTGCCGACCGGCTCGCCGGCGAGCGCAGCGGCCACGCTCTGCGCTGCGGCCAGCACCACCGGGATGCCTGAGGAGGTGGCGATCCGGGCAGCCTGCAGCTTGGTCTCCATCCCGCCGGTGCCGATCGCCGCGCCGCGGCCCGACGTGTCCACCTGCAGCTCCTCGAGGTCGTCCACCACGGCGATCGGGGTCGCGTCCGGCTGTGCGGGATGGGCGGTGTAGAGCGCGTCCACGTCGCTGAGCAGCACCAGGGCCTCCGCACCGACCAGGTGCGCGACCAGCGCTGCCAGGCGGTCGTTGTCGCCGAACTTGATCTCGTGGGTGGCCACCGTGTCGTTCTCGTTGACCACCGGCACCACGCCGAGCTCCAGCAGCCGGGTGAAGGTGCGCAGCGCGTTGCGGTAGTGATCCTGGCGGGCGACGTCCTCCACGGTAAGCAGCACCTGGCCGACGGTGAGCCCGTGCCGGGCGAACAGGGTGCCGTAGCGGCCCACCAGCAGGCCCTGCCCCACCGAGGCTGCGGCCTGCTTGCTGGCCAGGTCGCGCGGCCGGTGGCGCATCCGCAGCGGGCCCATGCCGGAGGCCATCGCACCCGAGGACACCAGCACCACGTCCTGGCCGCGCCGCCGGGCGGCAGCCAACGCGTCCACCAGGGCCTCCATGCGGGCCATGTCGAGGGCGCCGGTGTGGTCGGTCAGCGAAGAGGAGCCAACCTTGACGACCAGCCTGCGCGCACCGGTGATCTCGGTCCGGGCGCCGGGCGCCGCGGACGCGGGGGCCTCACTCATCTTCGGGATCCTCGAAACCCTCCGCGGCCAGCCTGGTGTGCTGCTCGGCCTCGCGCTCCGCCGCGCGGGCGGCGTGGTACTCGGCGTCCTTCGCCCGGCGGCGCTGCGCGGCCGGCCGCTCGGTGGACAGGCGCTGGTCCTCGCCGCGGCGCGACAGGATCTCGGCGCCGACCTCGACCTGGGGGGCGAAGTCGAAGACCACCGGGTTCTCCCCGCCGATCGCGACGGCGTCACCGGCCACCGCGCCGAGGGCGAGCAGCTCCTCCTCGATGCCGAGGCGGGCGAAGCGGTCGGCGAGGTAGCCGACGGCCTCAGCGTTGTTGAAGTCGGTCTGCCGCACCCAGCGCTCGGGCTTGTTGCCGCGCACCCGCCAGACGAACCCGCCCTCGCCGTCACCCTGCCGGGTGATGCTGAACTCGGGGCCGCTGGTCACCGGTTCGGGCCGGATCACGATCCGCTGCGGCGGGCGCTTCGGTGCCTCGGCGCGCTGGGCTGCGACGACCTCTGCCATCGCGAACGTGAGGGCCTGGAGTCCCTCGCCCGACTTGGTGGAGACCGCGAACACCCGCAGGCCGCGCGCTTTCAGGTCGGGGGTGGCCAGGGCGGCCAGCTCGGCGCCGTCCGGCACGTCCACCTTGTTCAGCGCGACCAGGCGCGGGCGGTCCTCGAGCCCGCCGTGCGCAGCCAGTTCGGCCTCGATCACGTCGAGGTCGGTGAGCGGGTCGCGGCCGGGCTCGTAGGTTGCGCAGTCGATCACGTGGACGATGGCCTGGCAGCGCTCGATGTGCCGCAGGAAGTCGTGGCCGAGGCCGCGGCCCCCGCTGGCCCCCTCGATCAGGCCGGGCACGTCGGCGACGGTGAACGTGGTCTCCCCCGCCACGACGACACCGAGGTTGGGCACCAGCGTCGTGAACGGGTAGTCGGCGATCTTCGGACGGGCGCGCGAGATGGCTGCGATCAGCGAGGACTTGCCGGCGCTGGGGAAGCCGACCAGGCCGATGTCGGCCACTACCTTCAGCTCGAGGGTGATCCGCCGGGACTCCCCCTCCTCGCCGAGCAGGGCGAAGCCCGGGGCCTTGCGCGCACTCGAGGCCAGTGCTGCGTTGCCCAGGCCTCCCCGGCCACCGGCAGCGATCACGATCTCCGCGTCCGGGCCCACCAGGTCGGCCAGCAGCACCCCGGTGGTGGCGTCGGAGACGACCGTCCCGTCCGGCACTGCGAGCACGATGTCTTCACCGTTGGCGCCGTTGGCGAAGTCCCCGCGGCCGGGCTGGCCGTTGCTGGCCCGCCGCACCGACTGGCGGTGGTACTCGACGAGCGTGGTGAGGTTGGGGTCCACCCGCAGGACCACCGAACCGCCGTTGCCGCCGTTGCCGCCGTCCGGGCCGCCGAGCGGCTTGAACTTCTCCCGCTTGATCGATGCGCACCCGTGGCCACCGTTGCCTGCGGCCACGGTGAGCACCGCCTGGTCGATGAAGGAGGGGATGGCCACGGTAACCCTTCGAGGCTTGGGCTGGACTGGCCGGAGAGCCGGCCTGAGCGCTCAGTCTATCCGTCCGGCCACCCGCCCGGCCTCCCCACCGTCCACCCGCTCCGGCCTCCGGCGTCCAGCCGCTCCGGCCTCCGGCGTCCAGCCGCTCCGGCCCTGGCGTCCATCCGGTGCGGCCCCGGAGTCGACCCGCCCGGCGTCTCCAGCCCGACTCTGCGCCGGTCAACCCGACCTTGCGCCGCATGGATGCGGCGCAAGGTCGAGGTTCGCGGCGCAAAGTGGGATCCCCGGCCGGAAGTGGGGACGGTCGGATGGCCCGGACGGGCTCAGGCCGGTGGCCGCCACTGGGAGTGGTCCGGCCTCGGCGCGGCCGGAGCCGGGTCCGGCGCGGCCACCGGCGTCTCCGGCTGCGGCGGCTGGGCCCACACCTGCGGGTCGGACGGCTCCGGCGGCCGGCCGGGCTGCGTCCCGGGGCGGTCGGGGGCGAAGAACTCGGGATCGAAGTCTGGTTCGGCGGGCGCGGCACCGGCTGCAGCCGCGAGCGCCGTCACGCCGGGCTCTGGCCCGTCCGGCTCGGGTGCGCCGGACGGGACGGCGTCGGGTTCGGTGCTGCCGGAGCGAGCGCGCGCGGCCCACCAGCGTTGCAGCGCGACGGTGGCAGCGGCGCCACCCAGCAGCCCGAGCCCGGCGGCGATCATCCAGCCCGGCGGTCCGGGACGGCGCAGTGCGACCAGCCGCAGCTCCTCCCCCGAGGCGAGGCCGGAGAGGTCGGTGATCCGCACGTCGCGTCCGCTGACCGAGCCCTGGCTGGCCTCCACGACCTGGCCCGGGAACCGCACGGTGAGGTCGCTGCTCGGCCAGGAGCTGGTGACGCCGTCCAGGCCGACGGTCAGCACGTAGTACTCACCGGCCGGCACCAGGCCCAGCCCACGCAGTTCCGCCGGGTCGACTGTGCCGGCGACCTTGCAGTAACGCTCACCGCCCGGAGTGCGGCCGCGCTCCACCTCGACGTCGGACAGCCCGCTGGTCAGGGAGTTGCACGCGCCCCGGTAGAGCCCGGTCAGCGTCACGTCGACCGCGAGGCTCTGCTCGGACAGCACCTCGACCGTCCCCTCGATCTCGCAGCCGCTCAGGCAGGCGGCAAGGGCGAGCGTGGCGAGTGTGGTGGCGATCCGCGCCCGCAACCCCGACATGCCTCGATGGTAGGCAGGGCACCCGCGCCGCCGAATGGGCAGCTATCCGCCCCCCGACCGGGTTTGGACCGTACGCGCGCGGGTCGGGAACGGCTGGCCGGCGGGCGGCTCCGGCCCCGGAAACGCGCCAGGGCGGCCCGAAGGCCGCCCTGGAGAAGTGTGCTGCTGCTGGTTACTCGGCAGCCTCGACCGCGATGTTCACCACGCGGCGGCCACGCCGGGTGCCGAACTCGACCTTGCCCGCGCGCAGCGCGAACAGCGTGTCGTCGCCGCCACGGCCGACGCCGTCGCCGGGGTGGAAGTGGGTGCCACGCTGGCGGACGATGATCTCGCCTGCGTTGACCTGTTCGCCGCCGAAGCGCTTCACGCCGAGCCGCTGCGCGTTGGAGTCGCGGCCGTTACGGGACGAAGATGCGCCCTTCTTGTGTGCCATGTCGGTGCCTCAGCTCTCGATCCCGGTGACCTTCACCTGGGTGTACCGCTGGCGGTGACCCTGGCGCTTCTTGTAACCGGTCTTGTTCTTGTACTTCAGGATGCGGATCTTGGGGCCCTTGGTCTCGGCGATCACCTCTGCGGTGACGCTTGCCTTGCCCAGCTTCTTGGCATCCGTGGTGATGCTCTCGCCGTCGACGAGCAGCAGCGGGGTCAGCGAAACGCTGTCGCCGGCCTTCGCCTCGACCTTGTCGATCTCCAGGATGTCGCCGACAGCAACCTTGTGCTGGCGGCCACCACTGCGCACGATCGCGTACACGCCCGACCTACTTCCCTAAGCTATCTCCGACAAGCGACTACCCCGGCTGTGGGTGGTTTTCGCTCTGGGTTCGTGCCCTGCCGGCGGCGGATGGCCGCACAGTGAGCACCGAGGGTCAAGACTACGGGTCGTCGGCTGGGAGGGTCAAACCGGCGCCTCCTCCGCCCGCCGGCGCAGGCTCATGCGGGCCAGCAGCCCACCCCGCTGCCACGTCCGATTCCCGCTAGTTCGGACGGGGTCGCGGTGCCATTCTTGACCGCATGGACTTCGACCAGCGCTACCGGGCGGTCTCCACCCGGGATGCCCGCTTCGACGGGGCCTTCGTGCTCGCGGTGCGTACCACCGGCATCTACTGCCGGCCGTCCTGCCCCGCCCGCACTCCCCTGCCGCGCAACGTCGAGTTCTTTCCGACCAGCGCCGCAGCGCACGACCGCGGCTACCGCGCGTGCAAGCGGTGCCTGCCCGACGCCGTCCCCGGCTCGCCGGAGTGGAACCTCCGCTCCGATGTCGCGGCAAGGGCGATGCGCCTGATCGGTGACGGGCTGGTGGAACGGGAGGGCGTGCCGGGACTGGCCGCCCGGCTCGGCTACACCACCCGCCACCTGCACCGGGTGCTCACCGCGGAACTCGGCGCCGGGCCGCTCGCTCTGGCCAGGGCCCACCGCGCCCAGACCGCGCGGCAGCTGCTGGTTGCCACCGACCTGCCCGCGGCCGACATCGCCTTCGCAGCCGGGTTCGGCAGCATCCGGCAGTTCAACGACACCCTCGCGGAGGTGTACGGCCGCACCCCGACGCAGCTCCGGGCCACGCGGCGCAGCACCGGGCCGACGTCCGCCCGCACCCGGCGCGCCGGGGCCGACGCCACCGGGGTGTCGGTCCGCCTGCAGCTGCCGGTGCGCCTGCCCTTCGACGCCCCCGGGGTGTTCGCCTGGCTCGCTGCTCGCGCCGTCACCGGCGTCGAGGCGGCGGACGGGCTCCGCTACGCGCGCACCGTCCGGCTGCCCGGCGGGCCCGGCAGCTTCGAGGTGACCTGGGACGGCGCGCGCCTCGGCCTGGCCGCGCGGCTGGCCGTGCTCTCCGACCTCACGCCGCTGGTGGCGCGGGTGCGACGCCTGTTCGACCTGGACGCGGACCCGGTGGGCATCGACTCGGCGCTGGCGGTCGATCCGGTGCTCGCTGCACGGGTGGCGCGCCTTCCGGGTGTCCGGCTGCCCGGAGCGGTCGACCCGCACGAGCTGCTGTTGCGCGCCCTGGCCGGCCAGCAGGTGTCGGTGGCCGCTGCCCGCACCCAGCTCGGGCGGCTGGTGGCCGCGGCCGGCGAACGTCTCACCGCTCCCGCCGGCGACAGCCTGACCCACCTGTTCCCCACCCCGGCCCAAGTGGCCGAGCGCGGCTCCGACGCACTGAGCGGCCCGGCCGCCAGGCGGACGAGCTTCCTCGCGATCGCAACGCAACTTGCCTCGGGCGAGCTCGACGTCGGCTGGGCCGACGACCCGGCCGAGCAGCACGCCCGACTGGTCGCCGTCCGCGGGGTCGGGGAGTGGACTGCCGGCTACGTGGCCATGCGGGTGCTCGGCCACCCCGACGTCCTGCCCACCGGTGACGTAGCGCTGCGCGCCGGCGCCCGCCGCCTCGGGCTGCCCGACCATCCCAGGGAGCTCGCCGCCTGGGCCACCCGAGTCTCGCCCTGGCGGTCGTATGCCGCCCTGCACCTGTGGCGCGCCGCCGCAGCTGACCCGAACGGAGAACCCAGATGAAGCTCACCACCCTCGACACCCCGGACGGGCCGTTCACGCTGCTGGCCGAAGCCGGCACCGTGCTGGCTTCCGGCTGGACCGGCGACCCGGAGGCTGTGCTCGCCCGGCTCGACCCCTCGGTCCGTCCGGACGAGGTGGCGCTCACAGGCCCCGACGACCCCGACGTCGCCGCGCCGGCAGCCGCGGTCGCTGCCTACTACGCGGGGGACCTGGCCGCCGTGGCCGCCGTCCCGGTGCGCCAGTACGGCAGCGCCTGGCGACGCGAGGGCTGGCACCGGCTGCGGGAGATCCCGCCCGGTGAGCCGCTCAGTTACGCGGCCTTCGCCTCAGCCCTCGGCCAGCCGGCGGCGGTGCGCGCCGCTGCCGGGGTCTGCGCGAGCAACGCGCCCGCGCTGTTCGTCCCCTGCCATCGGGTGCTGCGCAGCGACGGCAGCCTGGGTGGCTTCGCCTGGGGGGTGGACGTGAAGCGCGCCCTGCTCGCCCGGGAGGCCGCCGCGCTCGCCTGAGCTCCCGCTACTCTGCGGACGGGACGGGGTCGAGGACGTCGGCGATGAACGTGCGCACCGACTCGACCACCAGCCGTTCCCGCTCGGCCACCTTCGGTGCAGGCAGGCTCCTGGCCGGAGCAAGGGAGTGGGTGGCGCCGGGCACCCCGACGATGCGCTCCCCGGAGTAGCCGGCGCCGGCCAGCGCCCTGGCCAATTCCGCCGGGCCACCGAACGGGTCAGCCTCGCCCTGCACGACCAGTGCCGGCCCCGCGGCTCCGGCCAGCTCAGCGACCCGGCTCTTGGCGGGCTTCCCCGGCGGGTGCAGCGGGAAGGACAACAGCACCAGCCCCGCCTGGGTGGCGTCGAAGCAGCGGCACGCACAGCGGGCGCCGGCGCTGCGTCCGCCGACGAACAGCGGCAGGTCGCCCCAGCGGGTCCGCAGCACCTCGACGGCCGGCAGCCAGGCGCGGTCGAGGCTCGGCGGGGGTCCGGCCACCTTGCGTCCCGCGACCAGCCACGGTTGGCGGTATCGCGCGACGCTGACGCCGGACGCGGGCAGCTCGCGGGCCAGCAGCGCGAGGTCCCAGGCGGCCTCGCTCCCCCCGGCGCCGTGCCCCAGCAGCAGGCCAGCGACCGGTGCGGTCGACTCGGCCAGCACCAGCTCGCCGGGGCCGTCGGGGGTCTCCACCCGAAGCAGCTCGCTCATGGGTACAGTCTCACCGATCCGCGGACGACCCGTGGGATGCTGAGGCGACACCGGAAGCAGGAGCGCAGCATGGACTTCTTCAACCTGTACGCCCACGGGTTCGCGCGCGTGGCGGCGTGCACGCTGCCGATCCGGATGGTCCAGCCGCAGGCGAACGCCGAAGCCGTGCTGGCCCAGGCCAGGGAGTGCGCGGACGCCGGCGCGTGCCTGGCGGTGTTCCCAGAGTTGACGCTCACCGGCTACTCGATCGAGGACCTGCTGATGCAGGACACGGTGCTCGCCGCCACCCTCGACGCGCTGGACTGGCTGGTGCCGCAGACCGCTTCGGTGGGCTGCGTCGTGGTGGTCGGGGCGCCGCTGGTCAGCCTGAACGGCATCTACAACTGCGCTGTGGTGATCCATCGCGGCCGGGTGCTGGGCGTCGTGCCGAAGTCGTACCTACCCACTTACCGGGAGTTCTACGAGCGCCGCCAGATCCGGCCCGGCGACGACGTGACCGGCGAGATCCGCATCGCGGGCCAGGACGTGCCCTTCGGCTCCGACCTGCTGTTCGCCGCGGAGGACGTGCCGGGGTTCGTGCTCAACGTCGAGATCTGTGAGGACATGTGGGTGCCGGTGCCGGCCAGCGCCGAGGCCGCGCTGGCGGGGGCGACGCTGATCGCCAACCTCTCCGGCAGCCCGATCACCGTGGCCAAGAGTGAGGAGCGCAAGGTGCTGTGCCTCTCCGGGTCGTCGCGACTGCTGGCCGGCTACATCTTCAGCGCTGCCGGCGAGGGCGAGTCCACCACCGACCTGTCCTGGGACGGGCAGACGATGATCTATGAGGCCGGGATGTTGCTGGCCGAATCCGAGCGGTTCCCCGAGGGCCCCCGCGCCAGCATCGCCGACGTCGACCTGGCCACGCTGGTGCAGGACCGGCTGCGACAGGGCACTTTCGACGACAACCGCCGCGCCCACAGCGACCGGGTGGCCGAGTACCGCACCGTGACCTTCGAGCTGGCGCCACCATCGGGTGACCTCGGGCTGCGGAGGCCGCTGGCCCGCTTCCCGTTCGTCCCCGCCGACCCGGCGCGCCTGGCGCTCGACTGCTACGAGGCCTACAACATCCAGGTCAGCGGGCTGGAGCAGCGGCTGCGGGCGATCGGCCAGCCGAAGGTCGTGATCGGGGTCTCCGGCGGGCTGGACTCCACCCACGCGCTGATCGTCGCCGCCCGCGCGATGGACCGGCTGGGCCGGCCCCGCACGGACATCCTCGCCTTCACCATGCCGGGCTTCGCCACGTCCGCCCACACCAAGGGCAACGCGACCGCGCTCGCCACCGCCCTGGGCGTGACCTTCGCCGAGCTGGACATCACCGACACCGCCCGGCTGATGCTGGACCAGCTCGACCACCCGTTCGCCGACGGCGAGCCCGTCTACGACGTCACGTTCGAGAACGTCCAGGCAGGCCTGCGCACCGACTACCTGTTCCGCCTGGCCAACCAGCGCAACGGCATCGTGCTCGGCACCGGCGACCTGTCCGAACTGGCGCTCGGGTGGTGCACCTACGGGGTGGGCGACCAGATGTCGCACTACAACGTCAACGGTGGGGTGCCCAAGACCCTGATGCAGCACCTGATCCGGTGGGTGATCAGCTCCGAACAGTTCGACGAGAGCGTCTCGACCACCCTGCAGGCGATCCTCGACACCGAGATCACCCCCGAGCTCGTGCCGGCCGGCGAGGGCGAGACCCCGCAGTCGACCCAGGCGAAGATCGGGCCCTACAGCCTGCAGGACTTCAACCTCTTCCACTTCCTGCGCCATGGCATGAAGCCGTCGAAGATCGCGTTCCTCGCCTGGCACACCTGGCGCGACCCCGAGGCCGGCGACTGGCCGGAGGGGTTCCCCCACGACGAGCGCACCGGCTACGACCTCGCGACCATCAAGGCCTGGCTGGACGTGTTCTGCCGCCGCTTCTTCGGCTTCGCCCAGTTCAAGCGCTCGGCGCTGCCGAACGGGCCGAAGGTCGTCCGGGGCGGCTCACTCTCGCCCCGCGGCGACTGGCGGGCGCCGTCGGACACCTCGGCGGCCCTCTGGCTGGAGGACCTGGCCAGGGTGCCCGAGGCCTGACGCGGCCTCCCCTGGCGCGCGAGCCAGGGCAGGCCGGCGACGGGCCTGCGTACCCACCAGTCAGCCGGCGGGGGCAGGCTCCGTCGGCTCGGGAGCCGCCTCAGCGGCGGTTGCGGCTTCGACCGGTGCAGCTTCCACCGGAGCAGGCGCGGCCGCGACCGGCGCCGTTTCGACCGGGGCTGGCTCGACGGGAGCCGGCTCGACCGGCGCTGGGCCTGCCGGCGCGGGCGCTACCTCCACCGGCGCTGCAGGAGCGGGCTCATGCGGCACGGACTGGGCCAGCTCTGCCGGGGACGGTGCGGAGTCCCTGCGGCCACGGGATGAGCGCCGGGCCGGCTGCGCCTGCCCACCGCCCCGACCGCCGCGCCGGTTGCCGTCCCGGTCGCCGCCGTCGGCAGGGGCCTGGGAGGCCACCGGGGCGTCGTGCACGTGGTAGCCGCGGCCCTTGCAGGTCTCGCACGCGACGGTGAACGCCTCGGCGAGCCCCGTCCCGATCTTCTTGCGGGTCATCTGCACCAGGCCGAGCGAGGTCACCTCGGTGACCTGGTGGCGGGTGCGGTCCCGGCCGAGGCACTCCACGAGCCGGCGCAGCAGCAGCTCACGGTTCGCCGGCAGCACCATGTCGATGAAGTCGATCACGATGATCCCGCCGATGTCGCGCAGGCGCAGCTGGCGGACGATCTCCTCCGCCGCCTCGAGGTTGTTGGACGTGACGGTGGCCTCGAGGTTGCCCGAGGTGCCGGTGAACTTGCCGGTGTTGACGTCGATCACCGTCATCGCCTCGGTGCGGTCGATGATCAGCGACCCGCCCGAGGGCAGGAACACCTTTCGCTCCAGCGCCTTCGCGACCTGCTCGTGCACCCGGTAGGCGTCGAAGATGTCGCCCGAACCGGCCCGGTCCCAGCGCTGCAGCCGCGCGGCCAGGTGGGGGGCGACGTGCTGCACGTAGGCGTCCACGGTGTCGTAGGCGTCGTCCGCCTGGCTGTTGCCGTCGATCACCAGCGTGCCGAAGTCCTCGGTGAACAGGTCACGGACGATCCGGACCGTGAGGTCGGGCTCGGCGTAGAGCAGCTGTGGCGCCTGGCCGGCCTTGACCTTCTTCTCCAGCACCTCCCACTGCGCCTTCAGCCGGTTGACGTCGCGGACGAGCTCGTCCTCGCTGGCGCCCTCAGCCGCGGTGCGCACGATGACCGAAGCGTCGGGGCCGATCAACTCGTCGAGGATGCCCTTCAGCCGCCTGCGCTCACCCTCCGGGAGCTTCCGGGAGATGCCGGACAGGTGGCCGCCCGGGGAGTAGACGATGTAGCGGCCCGGGATCGAGATGTGCGAGGTCAGGCGGGCGCCCTTGGCGCCGACGGGGTCCTTGGTCACCTGTACCAGCACCGACTGGCCCGACTTGAAGACCCGCTCCACCTTCTTGTCCTGGCCGGTGACGCCGAAGGAGTCCCAGTCGACCTCGCCGGCGTAGAGCACGGCGTTGCGGCCGCGGCCGATGTCGACGAAGGCAGCCTCCATGCTGGGTAGCACGTTCTGCACCCGGCCGAGGTAGATGTTGCCGATCATCGAGGTGGCCGAAGCCCGGTCGACGTAGTGCTCGACCAGGATGCCGTCCTCGATCACGGCGATCTGGGAGTAGTCGTCGGCCTGGCGGATCAGCATCTTGCGGTCAACCGACTCGCGGCGGGCCAGGAATTCGGACTCACTCAGGATGGGCGTGCGGCGGCGGCCGGCTGCCCGGCCCTCGCGGCGGCGCTGCTTCTTGGCCTCCATCCGGGTGGAGCCCTCGATGCCGGTCACCTCGTCGCTGGCGCTACTCGCCCTGCGCCGCGGCTCGCGGACCCGCACGACCACGTCGATGCTGTCGTCCTCGGCCTCGCCGGCATCCCCCTCGCCACGGCGGCGGCGACGCCTGCGCCGACGCGAGCTGCCCTCAGCGGCCGGTTCGTCGCCGGCGTCTGCTGCTGCTTCGGCCTCGGCCGCTTCGCCCTCACCGGCCTCGCCCTCGGCCTCGTCCTCGCCTTCAGCCGCAGCGTCGCCATTGCCCCGGCGACGGCGACGGCCGCCCCTGCGGCGACGACGCCGGCGCGGGGTCGACCCGTCGGCCTCGACTTCGTCGCCGTCCTCGTCACCTTCGTCGTCGGCGGCTTCGTCCTCAGCGGCTTCGTCCTCGGCGGCCTCGAGCTCCGTGTCCTCGGCCTCGTCGCCGTCTGCCGGCAGTCCGGCTTCGTCGAGGTCCTCCTCGGGCCCGGCGCCCGCATCGAGCAGGCCGCCGATGGCTGCGGCCAGCGAATCGAGCACCTCATCCGGCGTGGCAGCCTCGCTCATCCCGAAGGTCTCCGCCTTCACCCGGCGGGTGCGCGGGCGGTCCTGCTGGGCCAGCTCGGCCAGGCTGAGCGCCAGGTTCTCGTCCGACTCGGCGGCAGGCACCGCCGTGCGAACGGACCGGCGCCGTCTGGTCGGTTTGGTCGCCGGCTCCTCCGCGGGAGCCTCCGGCGCAGTCGGCGCGGCCGCCGCGGCCTCCGTGGCCACAGCCGGCTCGGGCTGCTGTGCTTCGGCCGCCTCTGCTGCCTTGGCCCGCGTGCGGCGGGTGCGCTTCGGGGCGGGGACCTCCGCGGCCTCCGGCTCCGGCGCAGCGGAGGTGCGGCCGGCGTCGCCCGTGCCGTCAGTGGCCGGGACCGACGCCGCAGGCGCCGACGGAACCTCGGCGGCAGCTGGCGACCCGGCCTCGGTGGGCGCGGGCTCGGGCAGGGTCTCCGGTGGCCTCGCGGCGGGCGGGCCGGCCGGGCGGCTGGCTGCCCGACGGCGCCGGGGCGGCTTGGCCTCGTCTGCAGGGGTCTGGGTGGTGGGGTCCTCGGAATCGAGCATTGTGCTCTCCTTAAGCGGCGGGGGTGCCGCAATGTCGGCTGCCTTGGCAGCGAAGCCTGTTCGGCTCGGATGGCTGGCGCTGCAGCCCCCGCGGTCGGCTGGCGTCGCGGTGAGGCCTCAGCGTCGTGGACGGCCTGTCACACCGTTCACAGCATCCGAGTGGTTGAGGGTCTGGATGACTCCAACCTGGAAGCAGTATTCCACACCCGTCCCAACCACCGGGTGCGACGCCCACGGATCGTCCCAGCTCGTACGCCGCCCCCGACCTTGCGCCGCCAAACCCCACTCTGCGCCGCCTGGATGGGGCGCAGGGTCGGGTTTCGCGGCGCAAAGTGGACGAGACCGGCGCAAAGTGGACGGGACCGGCGCAAGGTGGACGGGACCGGCGCAGGACGGGTCAGCCGGCCAGCGGGTCGAGCACGCGCTCGCCGTCCCAGTGGCCGTGTTCCAGCCGCGTGATCAGGGCCGGCTGCGCCAGCTTCAGGCCGGGGCTGAGCAGCTGCAGGGCCTGCACCACGTCGTCCGGTCGCACCAGCGGTTCGGCGATGGCCGAGACCAGCTCGAACTCCTCGCCGGACGCGGTGAGGGTGAGCACGGCGGCCCGGACATCGAACTGGCGCAGGCCGGACTTGGTCATCCGCTCCACCCGCAGCTCGGCCGCGGCCAGCAACCCGGCCACGGCTCCGGCCAGCTCCATCGGGTCCGCCCCGGGCAGCACCACCCGCCAGCGGGACGCGGTCAGCCGGTCGGCCAGGGACCCCCCGGCGGCCTCCACCACCCGGACGATCTCGAACCCGTCGGGCATCGCGGCGTTCAGCTCGCTGCGCACCCATTCGGGGTCGAGCACGGCCGCCAGCCCCAGCTCCAGGTACTCGGCCTCGGTGGCCGCACCGGTGGGGGAAGCGTTGGCGTAGCTGATCCGGGGGTGCGGGCTGAACCCGGAGGAGAAGGCCATCGGGATGCCGGCGCGCCGCAGGGCCCGTTCGAGCGCCCGCCCGAAGTCGCGGTGCGAGGCGAACCGGGCGCGTCCCCGCTTGGCGTACTGGACGCGCAGCCGCTGCACGGGCGGCGCCTGCTGCTCGGGTTGTCTTCTCGGGCTCACGGCCGCTCAGCCTACGGCCTGCCCCGGGCCTGCCCGGCCACCTGGCGGCGGGCTTGCTGAGACAGCACCGGAGCCGGGCACGCCGGCGCCCCTAAGCTGCTGCGGTGATCGAGGTCCGGCTGGCCGAGCCCGCCGAGTACGCGGCCGTGGGTGACCTGACCGCGCAGGGCTACCTGGCCGACGGAGCGCTGCCGCCGGAGGACCCCTACTACGACCTGTTGCGCAACGCGGCCGGCCGCGCCGCCGAAGCCGAGCTCTGGGTCGCGGTGGAGGACGGCGTGCTGCTGGGCACCGTCACGTCCTGCCCGCCCGGCTCGCCCTACCGGGAACTCGCGACGGCGGCGGAAGGCGAGTTCCGGGCCCTTGCCGTGGCTCCGGAGGCCAGGGGACGGGGCATCGGCCGGCTCCTGGTCGAGCGCTGCCTGGAACGCGCAGCCGCCGCCGGCTCGACCGGCGTCGTGATCTCCACCGCCGAGTGGATGCACGCTGCCCACCGCCTGTACGTCAGGCTCGGTTTCGTTGCCGACCCGGCACGGGACTGGTCACCGCGGGCCGGCATCCGCCTGCGGGCCTTCGTCCGCGACCTGCCCTGATCGCCTGGCCGGCTGGCTAGGTGATGCAGAACTCGTTGCCCTCGGGATCGGCCATGGTGTACCACCGGTGCGGGCCCTCCGACCCCTCGTGCAGGAACGTGGCACCACGGCCGAGCAGGCGGTCGCGGATCGCATCCAGCCCGTCGGAGTCGGTGACCGCACGCAGGTCGAGGTGCACCCGGTTCTTGCCGGCCTTCTCCTCCGGCACCTTCTGGAACAGGATCCGCCGGCAGGCGCCTCCGTCCGGCGGGTCGGGCTGGACGATCGCGGCGCCGGTGGCCCACCACAGCTGGTCGCGCCAGGTGCGGGTGTCGTCCTCGGTGGCGTAGCCCTCCGCGATCATCCGGCGGATGAACTCCTCGTCGGTGGGCTCCATCGACCAGGCCAGGGTCTCGGCCCACCACCGGGCGAGCTCGTGGGGGTCGGCGCAGTCCAGGACCACCTGGAACGTCAACGGTGCACTCATCGGTCCTCCTTCTCCTTGCCCGTGGCTTCGGGAATACCCGGCGGCCGCGTCCCGAACTCGGCCTCGTGCCAGTCGGCGAACGCTGCGACGGCGGTGGGCAGGGTGGCGAAGATCCGGTCCTGCCCGACGGCCTGCACGAAGCCGGCTGCCGCCAACTGCTCGCGCACCTCCATCTTCACCCGCGCCAGCGCGAACACCACCCCCTGGGCGGTGAGGTTCTGGCGCAACCGCTCCAGGGTGTCGACAGCGGTCAGGTCCACCTCGATGTTGGCCTCTGCGTTGAGCACGAACCAGCGTGGCTTCGGCTCTGCGTCCCGCACCGCAGCCGTGGCCCGGGTGAGGAAGTCGTCGGCGTTGGCGAAGAACAGGGGCGAGTCGTACCGGTAGACCACCAGGCCGGGCACCTGCGTGGCCAGCGGGTAGTCCTCCACGTCGTGCATCCCGGCCAGGCCGGGGACGTAGCCGAGCACACCGTCGTGGGGGTGGGCGATGCGGCGGATCAGGTCCAGCAGCGAGAGGGCCACGGCGATCCCGATGCCGTTCAGCAGGCCGACCGCCAGCACCGCGACGAGGGTGACCGCGGCCAGCACCAGTTCGCTGCGCCGGAAGCTGGCGATCCGGCGCAGTTCGGCCACGTCGACGAGCCGGAGCCCCGCGTAGACCACCACGCCGGCCAGCGCCGCCTGGGGGAAGGCCGCCAGCACGGGTGAGAGCAGGAAGATCGACGCGACCACCATCGCGGCGGCCACCAGGGAGTGCAGCTGGGTGCGGCTGCCGGCGGCGTCGCCGATCACCGTCCGGCTGGCGGAGGACGACACCGGGAAGCCGCCGAGGAAGCCGTTGGCGACGTTGGCTGCACCCATCGCCAGCAGCTCCTGGTTGGCGTCGACGGACTCGGAGCGCTTCGCAGCGAACGCCCTACCGGTGACGATCACGTCGCTGTAGCCGACGACCGCGATCCCGAGCGCGGCGAGCAGGAGCTGCACCGGGTCGACCCCGTCAAGGCTCGGAACTACTGCCACCGGCAGGTCGCGCGGTACCTCACCGATGACCTCGATGCCCTGCGCCTCGAGCCCCGCCCAGGCCACCACGGCCGCAGCGGCGAGCATCACCAGCAGCGGGCCCGGCCAGGCCGGCGCCAACCGGCGCATGGCGAACAGCGCAACCACCACGACCAGGCCGAGCACCAGCGTCGGCACGTGCACCGCAGCGAGCTGGCCTGCCAGCGAGACGGTCTCGGCCCACGGGTTGTCGCCGCTGATCGTGAGCCTGGTCAGCGTCCCGTACTGGCTGACGACCATCAGGATGCCGATGCCCGCCAGGTAGCCCACCAGCACCGGGTGCGACAGCAGGCTGGCGAGGAGGCCGAGCCGGGCCAGCCAGCCCAGCAGCGCAACGAGGCCCACCGCCACCGCGACCAGCGCGGCCACCTGGCCGCGCCGCTGGAGGTCCACCTCCCCGGCTAGGGCACCGATAGAGACCGCTGTCATCAGCGCGGTGGTCGACTCCGGCCCGATCGACAACTGCCGGGAGCTGCCCAGCGCCGCGTACAGCAGCATCGGGGCCAGCACCGCCCAGAGCCCGCTCACCGGCGGCAGCCCGATGATCTCGGCGTAGGCCATCACCTGCGGCACCAGGTAGGCCGCGACGGTCACCCCGGCCAGCAGGTCGCCCCGCAGCCAGGAGCGGTCATAGTTCAGCAGCACCCCGATGCCCGGGGCCAGGCTGCGAACTCGGCGCCGGCCGGCCATGCGGCCACGCTAGCGGCTCAGCGGCCGGACGTGGCCGAGGCCGCGGTCAGACAGCCTGGACGGGGCGCGTGACCACGGTGAGGGGCAGCAGGGAGCGGCCGGTCGGCCCGATCTGGATCTCGGTGCCGAACTGCGGGCACACCCCGCAGTCGTAGCAGCCGGACCAGCGGCAGTCCTCCACCTCGGCGCCGTAGATCGCATCCTGGTAGTCCTGCCACAGCCAGTCCCGGTCGAGCCCCGCGTCCAGGTGGTCCCAGGGCAGTACCTCGCCCTGGGGACGCTCCCTCGTGGTGTACCAGGCCAGGTCGACCCCGTACGGCGCGAGCGCCCGCTCGGCAGCCTCCGTCCACCGCTCGAAGGAGAAGTGCTCGCTCCAGCCGTCCAGCTTGCCGCCGTTGCGCCAGACCTCCTCGATCACCGCCCCGACCCGCCGGTCGCCGCGGCTCAGCAGGCCCTCGATCAGGCCGGGCTTGCCGTCGTGGTAGCGCACGCCGATCGCGCGGCCGTAGCGCCGGTCCGCGCGCACCTTCTCGCGCAGCAGCCGCAGGCGCCGGTCGATCGTCTCCGGATCCGCCTGGGCCACCCACTGGAACGGGGTGTGGGGCTTGGGCACGAAGCCGCCGATGCTGATCGTGCAGCGGACGTCCCTGGTGCCCGCGGCCCGGCGTCCCGCCTCGATCACGTGCGCGGCCATGTCGGCGATCGCGAGCACGTCCTCGTCGGTCTCGGTGGGCAGCCCGCACATGAAGTACAGCTTCACCTGGCGCCAGCCCTGCCCGAACGCCGCGGCGACGGTGTTGATCAGGTCCTCCTCTGTGACCATCTTGTTGATCACCCTGCGCAGGCGTTCCGAGCCGCCCTCCGGGGCGAACGTCAGGCCGGAGCGGCGCCCGTTGCGCGACAGCTCGTTGGCCAGGTCGATGTTGAACGCGTCCACCCGGGTGCTCGGCAGCGACAGCGAGACGAAGCCGCCCTCGTAGCGGTCGGCCAGCTGCTTGGTCACCGGGGCGATCTCGGAGTGGTCGGCGCTGGAGAGGCTCAGCAGGCCAACCTCGTCCAGGCCCGTCGCCGCGATGCCGCCCTCGACCATCTTGCCGATGGTCTCGATGTTGCGCTCGCGCACCGGGCGGGTGATCATGCCCGCCTGGCAGAACCGGCAGCCGCGGGTGCAGCCGCGGAAGATCTCCACCGAGTAGCGCTCGTGCACCGTCTCGGCCAGCGGCACCACCGGCCGGGCCGGGTAGGGCCACTCGTCGAGTTCCATCAGCGTGTGCTTGGCCACCCGCTGCGGGACTCCCTCGGTGTTGGGCCGGACGGCTGCGATGGCGCCTTCGGCGGTGTAGCTGACGTCGTAGAACGCCGGCACGTAGGCCACGCCGGTCGTGGCCAGGCTGAGCAGCAGCCCGCGCCTGCCGCCGGGACGGCCGGCCGCCTTCCACCGCCGCACCAGCTCCGAGACCGCGAGGGCCGCCTCCTCGCCGTCGCCCAGGACGGCAGCGTCGACGAAGTCGGCGATCGGTTCGGGGTTGAACGCTGCGTGCCCGCCGGCCAGCACCACCGGGTCGCCCTCCCCCCGGTCAGCGCTGCGCAGCGGGATCCCGGCCAGGTCGATGGCCTCCAGCAGGTTGGTGTAGCCCAGCTCCGTGGAGAAACTCACCCCGAGCAGGTCGAACTCCCGCACGGGCAGGTGGTTCTCCAGCGTGAATTGCGGGATGCCCTCGGCCCGCATCAGCGCGGCCAAGTCGGGCCAGATGGAGAACGTGCGCTCGGCCAGCATCCACTCGCGCTCGTTGAGGATCTCGTACAGGATCGCCAGGCCCTGGTTGGGCTGGCCCACCTCGTAGGCGTCGGGATACATCAGCGCCCACCGCACCTCGGCTGCGGCGAAGTCCTTGCTGAAGGAGTTCACCTCGCCGCCGGTGTACTGCACGGGCTTGCTCACCCTCGCAAGCAGGGGCTCCAGGCGCGGGTAGAGCGAGTTCACGGTGGTCGTCATGGTCTGGCAAGCCTAATCAATGCCGCCGGAGTCGCCGAACCAGCCCGCCTCGGCAACATTCGCACCCTCTCCCCCACAAGCTGTGAGTTGGCCGGTGATGTCACCGCCCAACTCACAGCTTGCGCAACGAGGTGGGGCATCGGCGGTGTCAGCGGTGGACGCGGCGAAGGACGGCCTCGCTGCGCAACTCCCGCAACGCGTCCCGGGCGACCCAGCGCGCGGCGCGGGAGTGCGCCTGTTCGGACAGGATCCGCTCGGCGCAGGCCACCGCTGCGGCGTGGCAGCGGGCCGAACGCTTGCCCACCTGGCGCAACGCCCAGTTGGCCGCCTTCTTGACGTAGTTGCGCTCGTCGGTCGCCTCCCGCTCAACCAGGTCCAGCAGCGCGATCAGCCGCTCGTCGGGCGCGGCCTTGTCGTGGACGGCCAGCGCGCAGACCAGCACGAAGCCGGAGCGTTTCACGAAGGGCGCTTCGGCCCCGGCCCACTCGACAGCCTTGGCGTAGGCGAACGGCGTCGGCACGAACAGGTCCTGCAGCTGGTCGCAGACGTCCCACGAGTCGAGGTCGGCAACCCAGTCGTCGGCTTGCTCAGGGGTGACCAACGCTGGCACGTCCACCAGCGCGGCCAGGATGCGGGCCTCGTGCACCCCTGAGGCCCACAACGCCGCAGCCAGGTCGTGGGCATCGGCCGGGCTCTCCCGGCGCAGTGGCCGCAGCTCGCGGGCGATGCCCCGCAGTACGGCGACCGGCACGCCGAGGGTGCCCTCGGGGTTGATGCCGTAGCGCGCCATGCCGGCGACGTTGTGGGCGCTGCCCTGGGCCTCGAGCCGCCGGATCAACGCTGCGGCGAGCTGGCCGGTGTCCTGGCCGGCCGGGGAGCCGGCCCGAGCGACGGCAGGCACCTCCGGCCTTAGTCGACCGGGGCGTGCGGGGCAGCGTTCTCCACCACGATGTCGGCGCGGTGGGCTGGGTCGCACTTGGCCAGGTAGAGCAGCTGGCCCTGGTAGTAGCGGGCGTTCGCGGGGTCCTCGGGGTCGTCGGTGACCTTCGAGTCGCGCACCGACATGCGGTGGAACGTCTCCTGGAACGGCACCTCGAGCCACACCGAGAGGTCCCAGACCTTGTTCCGCTGGCTGGAGCACAGTTCGTCGCGGTGGATGAACATGCCGTCGATGATCACCACCACGTGGTCAGGGGCAACGCGCCACGGGGAGCGCACCTCCGACTCCGAGCCCAGGTCGTAGGCCGCCGTCCGGTAGCGGCCCGAACCGTCGCGCCCCAGCGGCTCGAGCACCTCGTTGCTGAAGCGCTCGTAGTCGTAGCTGTCCTCGAAATAGCCCTTCGCCGACTCCCTGCCCTGGGCGTAGCGCTTGGTCTGCGGGTTCAGGTAGTCGTCCATCGAGATCCGGATCACTTCCAGCCCCGATTCGCGCAACAGTTCGGCCAGTTCGTCAGCGAACGTCGTCTTGCCTGCGCCGTCCACGCCGTCGATGCCAACCAGGGTTCGGCCCACCCTCGGCCGGATCTTGGCCCGCAGCCACTTCAGGGCGCTCGCCGCATCCAGCTTGCTCACCACGTTGTTGGTCATCTCACACCTTGTCAGCGGTAGTACGCGGAGACCACCAAGGATACCCCGAAGCGGGTGGTCAGCCCGCAGGGCGGTGGGCCGGGGCGGTCGCCAGCGGCAACTGCCTGCTCCGGGCCAGCCAGAGCATGCCCGCCGCAACCGCGACGGTGAACGCCATCTGCACCAGGATCCACGGTCCGGCAACGCCCGCGCTCCGGTCGAACACCGTGCCCAGGTCACCGAACGGCAGCGTCACCTCACCGATCAGGTTGTTCACCACGTGCAGGGCTACGGCAGCCTCCAGCCCACCGGTGCGCCACACCAGCACGGAGCAGACCATGCCAACGGTGAAGTAGTAGGCGTTGAGCCACGGGTCCTGGGCGACGTGCAGCGCCGTGAACAGCGCGGACGTGACCAGGGCCGCCACCACCAGCCCGGCGCGGCTCGAACCGAACCAGGAGCCGACGCTGCGGGCCAGCAGCCCCCGCACCCCGTACTCCTCACCGGCAGCCTGGAACGGTGTGGTCAGCGCGATCACGGCGATCAGGAACGCCGAGTCGGCGTTCCAGGCCAGCTCCGGGAAGCCGTTGACGAGGACCTCCACGCCGAAGCTCAGCAGGAACAACGGGAGCGCGACCAGCGCGAACCGCCAGAACAGCGCCCAGCGGAAGCCGCCGGTGATCGAGGAGATCCAGCGCGGACGCTGCCCGAACACGGCCCAGGCGGTCAGCCCTGCCACCGGGATCGCCAGCGCGAGCGAGACGTTGTTCACCGTGAACACCAGCGGGGTCATGGCGATCTCGCCCCTGGCTGCGGCCTCGGCGTCGAGCCGTCCGGAGGCCATGTCGATGGCGATCACCGGAGTGCTGATCACAAGCGTGAGCACGAACCAGCCGGCGACGAACAGCGCGATCGCTGCCAATGGCTTCCACCAGCGCAGCCGGGGCGTCCGGAAGAACTCGTGGTACTCCCTCGGAGTCACCGGCAGCGCGGACGGGGCCGCAGGCGGTCCGGGCCACTGCTGCGCCGGCGGCCACTGCTCGGCCTGGGCCGGCGGCCACTGCCCCGGCTGGGACGGTGGTTGGGCCGGCCACTGCTGCGGCTGCCCGGAGGTGTTCAGGCCAGGTTCGGGAACCACAGCGCGATCTCCCGGCCGGCCGACTCCACCGAGTCGGATGCGTGCACCAGGTTCTCCCGGTTGGACAGTGAGAAGTCGCCGCGGATGGTGCCCGGGGGCGCGACCACGGAGTTCGTCGGCCCGTTCATCAGCCGCACCACCTCGATTGCTGAGGGTCCCTCCAGCACCATCGCCACCAGCGGCCCCCCGGTGATGTAGTCCCGCAGCGGCGGGTACCACGGCTGCTCGACGTGGTCGGCGTAGTGGCGGTCGGCGAGCGCGGCGTCGATGTGGCGCTGCTCCAGCGCCACCGTGGCCAGCCCCTTCGCCTCGTAGCGGGCCAGGATGGTGCCGGCCAGCCCGCGGCGGACCGCGTCCGGCTTGAGCAGCACGAAGGTCCGTTGCAGATCGGTCATGGCTCGCACCATACCGTGACCCCGGAGCGCCCGGGTCAGGCGGCGGGCGCGGCCGGCGGGCCGGCCGGCGGGGTCGTCTCGATGCGCCGGCCGAGCACGAAGCACACGACCCAGAGCAGGGCGAACATGCCCCCCACGGCGAACATCATGTCGGTGGCGAAGCCGAGCCCGACGGCCACCAGCTGGGTGAGCCACCCCAGCGGGTAGCCCAGCGGCCCGCGCAGCAGCGCTGCCGCGAGCAGCGCGAGGGCTGCCGAGCCGAGGCCGGCACCGAAGGCCACCGGCAGGGAGCGGTCGGAGACCTGGATCATGCCGGCGATCGAGATGCCGAAGACGATGGCTTCGAAGGCGAGGATGCTCAGCATCACCCGGCCCATCGGGTTGGTGCGGGCGAGCCTCACGACTCCTCCCGCTGCCGCACCAGCAGCGCCCTGGCCTCACCGGCGGCGTAGACCGAGCCGGCCACCAGCACCCCGGCCCCCGGTCCGGCCTCATCGGCCAGCCGCACCGCTTCGTCGATCGCCTGGGCCATGTTGGCTGCGACCACCACCCGGTCCTCGCCGACGATGCCGGCCGCGCGCTCGCCGAGGGCCGCAGCCGGCAGTGCCCGGTCGGTCGATGCGATCGAGGTGCACACGATCGTGCTCATCGCATCGCCCAGGATGGCCAGCATCCCGTCGACGTCCTTGTCCGCCATCATCGCAACCACCCCGATCAGCGGGTTGAAGTCGAACGCCTCGGTGATCCCGGCGATCGTCGCGCGGGCGCCGTGCGGGTTGTGACAGGTGTCCAGCACCACGGTCGGCGAACGCCGCACCACCTCGAGCCGGGCGGGTGCGCGAACCTGCTCCAGGCCTTCGGCGATCACCTCGGCCGGCAGTGGCCGGTCACCGAGGAAGGCCTCGGCTGCGGCCACCGCGAGCGCAGCGTTCTGGGCCATGTGGGCGCCGAACAGCGGCAGCACCAGGTCACCGAGCGGGCCCTCGGCGGTCTCCAGCCGGAGCACCTGGCCGCCGACTGCAGGGGTGCGGTCGATCAGGCCGAACTCCATGCCCTCACGGCGCACCTCCGCGCCCACCTCTGCGCAGCGGGCCAGGAGCACGGTGGCGGCCTCCGGCGGCTGGGCGGCCAGCACCGCCTTGGCGCCGGCCTTGATGATCCCGGCCTTCTCCGCAGCGATCTCGCCCACTGTGTCGCCGAGCAGGTGCGTGTGGTCCAGGTCGATCGGGCACACCACAGCCACCTGGGCCTGCGCGACGTTGGTGGCGTCCCAGGTGCCGCCGAGGCCCACCTCAACGACAGCCACGTCCACCGGCGCGTCCGCGAACGCGGCGTAGGCCAGTGCCGTCATCACCTCGAAGAAGGTCATCTCGACCCCTTCGATCCGCTGCTCGTCCACCAGCCGCACCAGCGGCAGCACCTGTTCGACCAACTCGTCGAAGGCATCGGCGCTGACCGGCTCGCCGTCGATGCTGATCCGCTCGGTAACGTCCACCAGGTGCGGGCTGGCGTAGCGCCCCACCCGGAGGCCGAGCGAGCGCAGCAGCGAGTCGATCATCAGCGCCGTGCTGCCCTTGCCGTTGGTGCCGGCCACCAGGATCACCGGGCAGGCTCGCTCCGGCGAGCCGAGCAGGTCGCACAGCGCCTGCACCCGGGCCAGGCTCGGGGCGACCCGGTGCTCGGGCCAGCGGGACTGCAGTTCGGCCACGGTCTGGGCATGGGTTCTGCTCATGGTGGGCTCAGCCTAGCGAGGCTGCCGGGGCCGCCCGCGGCCGGACGCGACGAATCACGGCCACGCGGCGCCGGTCCGGCTACGCTCGGCGCATGCCGGCACCGAACCGTCGCCAGCGCCAGCGCGCGGCCCAGCAGGCGAGGCAGCTCGCCGCCCGGCGACGACGGATGGTGGTCATCGGCGTGGCGGTGCTCGCAGTGGTGCTCGGGACGGTGCTGGCCGTCGTGCTCACCCAGCGGCAGCCCCAGGCCGCACCGACGCCGACGCCGGCCCCGTCCGCCACTGAGGTGGCGTACCCGCCGAACGCCACGGACGACCGTGACGGCATCGTGCTCAACGACAACGCGGGCAAGCCGGAGGTGGGGCTGTACTTCGACTACCAGTGCGCGCACTGCGTGGCGTTCGAGAAGAGCTTCGCGGGCGCGCTCAGCCTGCTCGGCCAGACCGGGGAGATCCGGTTCGTCCACCACCCGCGGGTGTTCCTCGACCGCGGCGACCCCCAGGGCCTCTCCCACCGCGCGGCCCACGCCGCAGCGTGCGCGGACGTCGTCGGCGCCTACCAGGGCTACCACGAGGCGATCTTCGCCGCCGCACCGCAAGGGCCCTACACCGAGCGGCTGTTCACCGAGACGATCCCCGAGCGGCTGGGCATCACCGGCGCCGACCTGACCGCCTTCCGCGCCTGCTACGCCAACCAGAACCTGGTCCAGTTCGTACAGGGGGTGGACGACGCCGCGGCCGCGGCCGGGATCGACAGCACCCCCACCCTGACCGTGAACGGCAAGGCCGTGCCCGCCCAGGAGTTCCAGGGCAAGACCGGTGCCGACCTGAAGGCGATCATCGACGCCGCCGCCCGGAATCGCTGACCGCCACCGTTGCGGTCGAACGCCTGTGCTCGAGTACAGGCGTTCGACCGGAACCGTGGCGTTCGGTGCGGTGGGAGTGGGTTCGCTGCGCCGGGCAGGGCTTTCGCCCGGAGGGGACGGCCGGGCGATTCTGAACAAGGCGGGGCCGCTCAATAAGATGCAGCCCATGACTGAACTGGCCCAGACCACCACGCCCGCACCGTCCCCGGCTGCCGGCGGCGTACCGGAGCGTCCGGTGCTGGAAGGCCTGGAGGCCAAGTGGACCGCTGCCTGGCGCGAGAACGGCACCTACGCCTTCGTCCGCCCGCAGTCGCGCGAACAGGTGTTCAGCATCGACACCCCGCCGCCGACGGTGTCCGGCTCGCTCCACGTCGGCCACGTGTTCAGCTACACCCACACCGACGTCATCGCCCGCTACCAGCGGATGAACGGCTTGCACGTGTTCTACCCGATGGGCTGGGACGACAACGGCCTGCCCACCGAGCGCAGGGTGCAGAACTTCTACGGCGTCCGCTGCGACCCGTCGATCCCGTACGACCCCGACTTCACTCCCCCGGCCAAGCCCGACCCCAAGCGGCAGGTGCCGATCAGCCGGAAGAACTTCGTCGAGCTGTGCCTGAAGCTGACCGAGGTGGACGAGCAGGCGTTCGAGGACCTGTGGCGCACGCTGGGCCTGAGCGTGGACTGGAAGCTGCTGTACACCACGATCGCGCCGTCGACCCAGCGGATCAGCCAGCTCGCCTTCCTGCGCAACCACGCCCGCGGGGAGGCATACCTCGCTGAGGCGCCGACGCTTTGGGACGTGACCTTCCAGACCGCTGTCGCCCAGGCCGAGCTGGAGGCGAGGGAGTACCCGGGCCACTACTACCGGGTGGCCTTCGGCTCGCCGGAGGGGCCGGTGCACATCGAGACCACCCGGCCCGAGCTGATCCCGTCGGTGTGCGCGCTGATCGCCCACCCCGACGATGAGCGCTACCGCCACCTGTTCGGCACCACGGTGACCTCGCCGGTGTTCGGGGTCGAGATCCCCGTCCTTGCCCATCCGGCCGCCGAGCCGGACAAGGGCGCCGGCATCGCGATGTGCTGCACCTTCGGCGACCTGACCGACGTGCAGTGGTGGCGGGAGCTGCGGCTGCCCAACCGCACGCTGATCACCCGGGACGGCCGGCTGCAGGCCGAGACCCCCGACTGGCTGGTCAACGCCGGGCCGTACGCCGAACTCGCCGGCAAGTCGGCTTTCGGGGCACGGGAGGCGATGGTCGGGCTGCTGCGGACGGCCGGCCTCCTGGACGGCGAGCCCAAGCCCACCACCCGGATGGCGAACTTCTACGAGCGCGGCGAGAAGCCGCTGGAGATCGTCTCCACCAGGCAGTGGTACATCCGCAACGGCGGCCGGGACGACGACCTGAAGCAGGCGCTGCTGGCCCGGGGCGAGGAACTGGCGTGGGTGCCCGACCACATGCGGCACCGCTACGCCAACTGGGTGAACGGCCTGAACGGTGACTGGCTGATCAGCCGGCAGCGGTTCTTCGGCGTGCCGTTCCCGGTGTGGTACCCGCTGGACTCCGAGGGCGAGCCGGACTACTCCCGTCCGATCCTGGCCGCGGAGGAGTCGCTGCCGGTCGACCCGTCCAGCGATGTGCCGCCCGGCTACACCGATGCCCAGCGCGGCGTGCCCGGCGGCTTTGTCGGAGACCCGGACGTGATGGACACCTGGGCCACGAGCTCACTCACCCCGCAGCTGGCGTGCGGCTGGGAGACCGACCCCGAGCTCTTCGCCCTCACCTTCCCGATGGACATCGCGCCTCAGGCGCACGACATCATCCGCACCTGGCTGTTCTCCCGCGTGGTGCGGGCCCATCTGGAGCAGGGCCGGCTGCCGTGGCGGCGCGCCACGATCTCCGGCTTCGTGGTCGACCCGGACCGCAAGAAGATGAGCAAGAGCAAGGGCAACGTCGTCGTGCCCACCGACATCCTGGCCCGGTTCGGCTCGGACGCGGTCCGCTGGCGCGCGGCCATGGCGCGGCCGGGGATGGACTCACCGTTCGACGAGACCCAGATGAAGGTCGGCCGCCGGCTGGCGATGAAGATCCTCAACGCCAGCAAGTTCATCCTCGGCATCGCGCTGGACACCCCGTCCCGGACGCTGCCGACCGAGCCGGTCGACCTGGCCATGCTGGCCTCCCTCGCCGGCGTCGTGGAGCAGGCCACCGCGGCCTTCGACGCCTACGACTACTCCGTGGCGCTCGAGGTGGCGGAGAAGTTCTTCTGGCAGTTCTGCGACGACTACCTGGAGCTGGTCAAGGAGCGCGCCTACGGCGGCGACGGGGTGGACGCTGCGGCCAGCGGCTCGGCCAGGGCCGCGCTGCGGGAGGCGCTCAGCGTGTTGCTGCGCCTGTTCGCCCCGTTCCTGCCGTTCGTCACCGAGGAGGTGTGGTCGTGGTGGCAGGAGGGCTCGGTCCACCACGCGTCGTGGCCGGCGCCGGGCGAGCTGCCGGCCGGTGCGGGCGACCCGGCCCTGCTGGACGACGTCGCTGCGGCCCTGATCGGTATCCGCGGGGCGAAGTCGCAGGCGAAGGTCTCGATGAAGACCGAGGCCACCCGGGCGGTCATCGCCGGCCCGGAGGAAGTGCTGAACCGGCTCTTCGCAGCTGAGGACGACCTGCGGGCGGTCGGCCGCATCACCAGCCCGATCGAGTGGACGCCGGCGCCGGGTCCGGTGACCGTTTCGGTCGACCTGGCCCCGGCAGAGCAGGCCCGGCCTTGAGCCGGCCGGCGGTGGCAGCGCTGGGCGTGGCGGCGCTGCTCCTCGCCGGCTGCACTGCCGACACCCCGCGCAACAGCGCCGGCCAGGTGACGGCGGCCGCGACCGCGGACGTGTTCGCCGTCCGGGTGGGCGACTGCCTCGGCGACGTCGGCACCGGCACGGTGGACGAGCTGAAGCTGGTGCCCTGCTCCGAGGAGCACTCGTGGGAGGCCTACGCCTCCAGCAGCATCGAGGCCGAGCGCTATCCGGGTACCACCGAGGTGCAGGCCCAGGCGGAGGATGCCTGCGACAAGGCGTTCACCGAGTTCGTCGGGGTGGACGTGCGGGAGTCGCGCTACACCTTCACCTACCTGCACCCGACCGCAGAGAGCTGGGCGCAGGACGACCGGGAGGTCGTCTGCCTCGCCGGCAAGGACCGCGGCGCCATCACCGGCAGCCTGAAGGGCACCGGGAAGTAGTCCGGCCTAGATCAGGTCGGCCAGGACGGCGTCCGCCATGGCCATCACCGCGGACTTGGCCTCGGCAGCGTTGGTGCCGGCGCGGGCGGCCGCAGCCATCTGCTGGCACTGGGTGAGGGTGTGCAGGCCGAGCGACGTGCGCACCGCAGGCACCTTGCCCGGCGCCATCGAGAGGCTGGAGACGCCCAGCCCGGCGAGCACCAGCGCGAGCGCCGGGTCACCGGCCGCCTCGCCGCACACCCCGATCGGCTTGCCCATCAACTGCCCGCCCTCGCAGGCGAGCGCGACGACGTCGAGCAGCGCCGGCTCCCAGGGGTTGAGCAGTTCGGCCAGCTCGCCCTGCATCCGGTCGGCAGCCATCGTGTACTGCTGCAGGTCGTTGGTGCCGAGCGATGCGAAGTCGACGTGGTAGAGGATGCCCTTGCTGCGGATGGCGGCCGCGGGCACCTCGATCATGATGCCGACCTTGGGCAGGCCCAGGGCGCGCACCCGTTCGGCGAACCACATGGCCTCGGCCTGGGTTGCGATCATCGGCGCCATCACCCGGACGTCGGCACCGGTGGCCTGGTAGGCGGCCGCCAGCGCCTGCAGCTGGGCGTCCATCACGTCGGTGCGGATCATGCCGAGCCGGATGCCGCGCCGGCCGAGCGCCGGGTTCTCCTCCGGCCCGAGGTCGGCGAACTTGAGCGGCTTGTCCGCGCCGGCGTCGAGCGTGCGCACGACGACGCGGCGGTTGCCGAACGCCTCGAACACCTCGGTGTAGGTCGCGGTCTGCTCCTCCACCGTCGGCATCGTGTCGCGGTCGAGGAACAGGAACTCCGTGCGGAACAACCCGACGCCCTCCACCGGCAGCGCCGCAGCCTTGCGGGCGTCGTCAGCGGTGCCGATGTTGGCCAGCAGCGCCACCGGGTAGCCGTCCTTCGTCGCGCCGTTGCCGGTGCCACCGGCCAGCGCCGCCGCGCGGCGGAGCCTGCGCTCCTCCAGCAGCTTGATCTCCTGCTCGCTCGGGTTCACCGTGATCTCGCCGACGCCACCGTCGATCGCGACGTTCGTGCCGGCCGGCACCTCCATGATTCCGCCTGCCTGGACCACGGCGGGGATGCCCAGCTGGGAGGCGAGGATGGCGGTGTGGCTGGTCGGCCCGCCGGCCTCGGTGATGATGCCGAGGCAGGTCTCGTTGGTGAGGGTGGCCGTTTCGGCCGGTGCCAGGTCGTGGGCAGCGAGGATGCTCGGCTGGGTGAGGGTGGGCACGCCGGGCTCGGGCTGCCCGAGCAGCCGCGCCACCGCCCGGTCGCGGACGTCGCGCAGGTCGGTCACCCGTTCGGCCATGTAGCCGCCGAGCGCCTCGAACATGGTGGCGATCTCCTCCACCGCAGCGGTCACGGCAGTCGCCGGGCCGGCTCCCTTCTGCAGCTGGTTGTCGATGCCGCTGGCCAGCCCCGGGTCGCGGGCCATCATCGCGCCGGCCTCCAGGATCGGCCGGGCGTGGGACGAGGCCACGGCTGCCCGCGCGTCCAGCCCCTTGGCCACCTCGTCGAGCACGGCGTGCACGGTCGCTGAGGCCGCCGCGGCGTCAGTGGTTGGCGGCTCGTCCGCTGGAGCCTTCGGGGCCGGGGTAACGACCACCAGTGGACCCACGGCGGTCCCGGCGCTGACGCCGATGCCGTGGAAGGTTCGGGGTGTGGCGTCGCCGGTCATGGCGTTACTCCGCGTCGAGGTCGCGGGAGAGCAGTTCCACGAGCGAGTCGAGGGCTGCGTCCGCCCCTTCGCCCTCAGCGGAGAGCGTCACGGTCTCGCCGTGCTTGGCGCCCAGGGCCATCACCATCAGGATGCTGCGGGCGTCCACGGGGTTGCCGCCCTGCTTGGCGATCGTGACCGGCAGGCCGGTTGCGGTGGCGGCCTGGACGAAGAGTGAGGCCGGACGAGCGTGCAGACCGACCGAAGACGCGATGCTGACTTCACGGGTGGCCATGTGAACTCCTTCGTTACCGGGTGGAGTCCCACAATGGCACATGCCGACGCCAGCGGCGACCCCCTTGCCGCCGGGGGCAGGCAGGATTACCTTTCACACCCCCCGGAAGCGGATCTGGGTGCGGGGCCGACGGTTCAGGCGCTCTTGTCGCGCCGTTCGGAACGGGCGAGCTTCGCCCGGCTGACCAGCTGCGGCGGCGCGCCGTCGTTGACCACGTCGGCATCGACGAGCACCTGGGCCACCTCGTCGTCGCTGGGCACGTGGTACATCACGTTGAGCAGGATCTCCTCGAGGATCGAGCGCAGCCCGCGGGCGCCGATGCCGCGCCGCAGTGCCATCGCAGCGATCGCCTGGATCGCCTCCGGGGTGAACTCCAGGTCGACGCCGTCGAGCTCGAAGAGCTTGCGGAACTGCTTGATCAGCGCGTTCCGCGGCTCCACCAGGATGCGCACCAGGGCCTCTGAGTCCAGCTGCTCGACCGTGGAGATCATCGGCAGCCGGCCGATGAATTCCGGAATCAGCCCGAACTTGTGCAGGTCCTCGGGACGGACCTCCTCGAACGGGTTCAGCGACTTCGGCCGGCGGACCGCCGCGTCGTTGTTGAACCCGAGCGGACGCTTGCCGACCCGGGCGTTGATGATCTCCTCCAGCCCGGAGAAGGCCCCGCCCACGATGAACAGGATGTTCGTGGTGTCGATCTGGATGAACTCCTGGTGGGGGTGCTTGCGTCCGCCCTGCGGCGGGACGGAGGCCGTGGTGCCCTCCAGGATCTTCAGCAGCGCCTGCTGCACGCCCTCGCCGGAGACGTCGCGGGTGATCGACGGGTTCTCGCTCTTGCGGGCGACCTTGTCGATCTCGTCGATGTAGATGATGCCGGTCTCGGCCTTCTTGACGTCGTAGTCGGCGGCCTGGATCAGCTTCAGCAGGATGTTCTCCACGTCCTCGCCGACGTAACCGGCCTCGGTGAGCGCGGTGGCGTCAGCCATGGCGAACGGGACGTTCAGCATCCGGGCCATGGTCTGGGCGAGGTAGGTCTTGCCGCAGCCGGTGGGCCCGATCAGGAGGATGTTCGACTTGCCGAGCTCGACCAGCTCGTCGTCCGCGATCCGGCGGCCCGGCGTCGACGCCTGGGCCTGCACCCGCTTGTAGTGGTTGTAGACGGCGACGCTGAGGGCCTTCTTCGCGGTCTCCTGGCCGATCACGTAGGAGTCGAGGAAGGAGCAGATCTCCTTCGGCTTCGGCAGCTCCTCCAGCAGCCCCGAGTCGGAGGTCTCCGCGAACTCCTCCTCGATGATCTCGTTGCACAGGTCGATGCACTCATCGCAGATGTAGACCCCCGGCCCAGCGATGAGCTTCTTGACCTGCTTCTGACTCTTCCCGCAGAACGAGCACTTCAGCAGGTCGGAGGTTTCGCCGATGCGAGCCACGTCGCCCCTTCCGTCCTTCTTGTCTGCCAACCCTAACCCGGCCACCCCAGCATGGCTGGGATGGCCGGGTGTCGGATCAGCGCGGTAGTTCCTTGAGGGAGGTGAGGATGTCGTCGACGATGCCGTACTCGACCGCCTCCTCCGCGGTCAGGTACTTGTCCCGCTCGATGTCGTGGCTGATCTTCTCCACGGGCTGCCCGGTGCTGTCGGCCAGCATGCCCTCCATCAACGACCGGATCCGCAGGATCTCCCGGGCCTGGATCTCCAGGTCGGAGGACTGCCCGTACCCGCCCTCGGTGGCCGGCTGGTGGATCAGGATCCGGCTGTTCGGCAGGGCCAGGCGCTTGCCCTTGGTGCCGGCGGCCAGCAGCACCGCCGCAGCGGAGGCCGCCTGGCCGAGGCACACGGTCTGCACGTCAGGCTTGATGTAGCGCATCGTGTCGTAGATCGCGGTCAGCGCCGTGAAGGAGCCGCCGGGCGAGTTGATGTACATGCTGATCGGCCGCTCGGGGTCCATCGACTGCAGGCACAGCAGCTGGGCCATCACGGCGTTGGCGATGTCGTCGCTGATCGGCGTGCCGAGGAAGATGATCCGGTCCTCGAACAGCTTGGTGTACGGATCGACCCGGCGGATGCCGTAGGAGGTCCGCTCCTCCCACTGCGGGATGTAGTAGTCCATGCTGGGACCGGCCGGGGCCAGCCCGCCGGGCAGGGTGCTCATGTCGTTCCTCACTGGTTCGGGGCGTCGGTCTTGATCTGCGCCGCACGCTCGTAGACGTGGTCGATGAAGCCGTAGGCCAGGGCCTGCTCCGCGGTGAACCAACGGTCGCGGTCGGAGTCGGCCTCGATCTGCTCCACCGTCTGGCCGGTGTGCTGGGCGATCAGCGCCGACATCGTCTTCTTGATGTGCAGCGACTGCTCGGCCTGGATGCGGATGTCGGACGCGGTGCCACCGAGGCCGCCGGACGGCTGGTGCATCATGATCCGCGCGTGCGGGAGCGCGAACCGCTTGCCCTTCGTGCCGGCCGAGAGCAGGAACTGCCCCATGGAGGCGGCCAGGCCCATGGCCACGGTCGCGACGTCGTTGGAGATCCACTGCATGGTGTCGAAGATCGCCATGCCGGAGTCGACGGAGCCGCCCGGTGAGTTGATGTAGAGGTAGATGTCCTCGCGCGGGTTCTCGGCGTTCAGCAGCAGCATCTGCGCACAGATGGCGTTGGCGTTGTCGTCGCGGACCTCTGAACCGAGGAAGATGATCCGGTTGGCCAGCAGCGACTGGTAGACCGAGTCGGCCATGCCGACCTGGTTGGCTCCGGCGGCCATGGACAGGCCCCGACCGATGGCTCGATGTTCGTTCACGCAGGCGAACCTACCCGGTGGGCTCCCCAAAACCCGCGGGTTGCGAGCGCTGTTCGCTGACGGCGCACCTGCCCGCGCCGGCCTTTCCCGGCCGGTGCCGTACGCCCGTCGGCGGCTTCCTCAGCCCCGGACGGCGAACGGCGCCGCCACCGGTGCAGGTGGCGGCGCCGTGGAACGCCTGGGGCCGGGTGCCTACTCGGCTTCCAGCTCCGCGACCGCGCCGGTGACGTCGACCTCGTTGCCCTCGGTGTCGACCACCTTCGCCTTGCCGACGATCAGGCCGAGCGCCTTGTTGCGCCGGATCTCCTGCATCCAGGCGCCCACGTGGTTGTGCTCCATCATGTGCTGCGCCTCCTGCTCGGGCGTGGAGCCGCTCTGGGCGGCCTTGCGCACCAGCAGTTCGCTCAGGTCGGCCTGCTCCACGCCGATCTCGGCGTCGTCGGCCACCTTGTCCAGGATCAGCTGGGCCTTCAGCCCGCGCAGCGTCGAGGACTCGACGTCCGCCCAGAACGCCTCGGGGGTGTCGGCCTCCTCCTCTGCGCGCTCGAGGTAGTCCTCGAGGGTCAGGCCGGCCTGGCGTAGCTGCTCGGTGATCTGCTCCTTGCGGGCGTTCACCTCGGCCTCGACGATGCGCTCGGGCACCTCGAAGTCGGTCGCCTCGACCAGCGCCTCGAGCACCTTGTCGCGGCCGGCCGCCACCTGCTCGGCTGCGACCTGCTCCTCAATCCGCTTGGTCAGGTCGGCGCGCATCTCCTCAGCGGTGTCGAACTCCGAGATCAGCTGGGCGAATTCGTCGTCGACCTCCGGGAGCTTCTGCTCCGCGACCTTGGTGACGGTGACGTTGATGTCGGCCGGCTCACCCTCCAGCGGGCCGCCGACCAGCGTCGAGGCGAAGTCGGCGGACTCGCCGGCGCTCAGCCCGGTGACGGCCTCGTCCAGGCCGTCGATCATGCCGCCGGAACCGACGACGTAGGTGACGCCCTCGGCGGTGGCGTCGGGCAGCGGTTCGCCGTCCCTGCTGCCGAGGAGGTTGATCGTGACCTGGTCACCGGCGGCCGCCGGACGGTCCACCTCGGTGTTGGTCGCGAACCGGGTGCGGAGCAGCCCGATGCGCTCCTCCAGGTCGTCAGCGACCGAGCGCTTCGGCGCCACGGTGGCCTGCAGGCCGGCGAAGTCGGGCACCTCGAAGTCGGGACGGATGTCGATCTCGGCGGTGAACTCCACCAGTTCACCGTCCTCGAGGCGGGTCACCTCGACGTCGGGCTCGCCCAGCGGCACCACCTTGGCGTCGGTGACGGCGGCCTCGAAGGCGCTCGGCAGGGCCGCGTTGATGGCCTCCTGCAGCACCATGCCCCGGCCGAACCGCTGGTCGATCACCATGGTCGGCACCTTGCCCTTGCGGAAGCCCGGGATCGTGACCTGCTGCGCGATCTCGCGGTAGGCCTTGTCCAGGTGCGGCTTCAGGTCGGCGAAGGGGATCTCGACGGTGAGCTTCACCCTTGACGGGCTGAGTTTCTCGACGGTGCTGGGCAAGGCTGGCTCCTGATCGGACGTGGACAGACCTGCCAATGTTAGGGCCAGCGTGCAATGAAGGTCATATCGGAGGGCTGCGGTGGGCAGGCTCCCGGCGGCAGCGCGCCGGCTGCCCGCCGGGTTCGGTTAGTCTTGGGCGGCACGCGGATGTAGCTCAATGGCAGAGCCCCAGCCTTCCAAGCTGGCCATGCGGGTTCGATTCCCGTCATCCGCTCTGAAGGGGTCGAGCGCCGCTGCGCGGTCCGTCCGCGGTGGGCAGCCACGAGGGCGGCGGGACCATCAGCCCCACCGCCCGAACTGGCGATGCCTAGGCCGGTAGCCAGAACTCCCTGGTGAAGATGGCCGCGACGAGGCCGGACACGGTCAGCCCGACGAACATCCCGGAATCTCCAACGCCCGAAACGGCTACCCACTGGCTCAGCCCGGCCGCAAGTGCGGCACTCAGAACCACTACCCCGATGATCATGCCGGCGATCCGCAACACGTAGCGCATCTAGCCCTCCCCCCGAATGGCTGATGCACGGATGGTACGCCCACGCCGGTGCCCCGCCAACCACCGACAGGCCGTTCTCAACCGAAATTAAGCAAGCGGGGATGCCGCGCGGACCGCGCCCGAGGCCGGGCATCGGCGCCGTCCTGGAGCCGGGCTTGACAGACCACGACGTTGGACGATGTCATCGTCGAATGCCGATCAATCCCGTCCAGCCGCAGGCCGACACGGCAGCTGCGGAACTCGCGCCGCTGTTCCGCGCGCTCGCCGACCCCGGACGGCTGACGATCCTGCAGCACCTGGCCCTCGGCGAGCACCGCGTGGTGGAACTGACCCGGCACCTCGGCCTGGCCCAGTCCACCACCTCGGCGCACCTGGCGGTGCTGCGCGAGGCCGGGCTGGTCACCGTCCGCGCCGAGGGCAGGTCGTCGCGGTACGCGCTGGCCGCCGCACCCGAACTGGTCGGCCTGCTGGCCGCGGCATCGCAACTGCTGGAGCGGTTCCGGTGAGCCACGGCCACGACCACCAGCTCACCGCTACCGGGCGGCACCGCCGGCGGCTGTGGTTGGCCGCCGGGATCACGGCGACGATGTTCGTGGTGGAGGTGGTGGGCGGGCTGCTGTCGGGCTCACTGGCGCTGCTGGCGGATGCCGCCCACATGCTCACCGACTCGGCCGGGCTGGCCATCGCGCTGATCGCATCGATCCTCGCCGGCCGGCCCGCGACCAACGCCCGGACCTATGGCCTGCAGCGGGCGGAGATCCTGGCGGCGCTGGCCAACGGCGTCCTGCTGGTAGTGCTCGCGGTTTCGGTGCTCGTCGGGGCGGTCCAGCGCTGGGGCCAGCCTGCGGCGGTCTCCAGCGGGCTGATGCTCGCCGTGGCGGCGGCCGGCCTGTTGGCGAACCTCGCCGGGCTGCTGATCCTGCGCGGCGGCCACGCCGAGAGCCTCAACATCCGCGGCGCCTACCTGGAGATGCTGGGCGACCTGTTCGGCTCGCTCGCCGTGATCGCCGCCGGCGTGGTGATCGCGCTGACCGGTTTCGTCCTTGCCGACTCGATCGCAGCCGTGGTGATCTTCTGCCTGCTGCTGCCGCGGGCTTGGTCGCTGATCCGTGAAGTGCTCGACGTCCTGCTCGAGGCCACCCCGCCCGGGATGGACCTGGACGAGGTGCGCCGCCACCTGCGGGAGGTGCCCGGTGTCGTCGACGTCCATGACCTGCACGCGTGGCGGATCACCAGCGGCTCACCTGTGCTGTCCGCGCACGTCGTGGTGGACGCGGCGTGCATCGAGCAGGGCCGCTCCGGCGAGGTGCTCGACCAGCTGTCGGGCTGCCTCGCCGGCCACTTCGACCTCAGCCACTCCACCCTCCAGCTCGAGCCGCCCGGCCACCGTGAGCACGAGCACCCCGGGCACAGCTGACCCGACCACCCGGCCCAGACGAACAGGAGACCACCTTGGCCCCACGCCCCTACCCCAGCGGCCTGCTGCTCGCCGGCCGCAAAGTCGTGGCCGTCGGCGGCGGCCGGGTGCACGCCCGCCGGGTGCCCGCACTGCTCGCGGCCGGAGCCGTGGTGACCGTCGTGTCCCCCGACCTCCATCCGGCTCTCGCCCGGTTGGCCGAGCTGGGCGAACTGGCCTGGGTGGCGCGGCCGTTCACGGAGGCCGACCTGGACGGCGCCTGGTACGTGCTGGCCGCTACCGACGACCCGGCGACCAACGCCAGGGTGGTGGCAGCCGCCGAGGCGCGGCACACCTTCTGCGTGCGCGCCGACCGGGGCGACCTGGGTTCGGCCTGGACCCCGGCCACCACCGTGGCTGCCGGCGCGACGATCGCGGTCCTGACCGACCGGGACCCACGCCGGGCCAGGCTGCTGCGGGACCGGATCGCAGGCTTCCTCGACCGGGAGCCGCAGCCCTGAGCCGTCCGCAGGTGAACCCCTCGGGGCCCCCGGCGGCTCGGCAGGGAACAATGTCGGCCATGAGCACTGCACCGGGCGAGGTCGTCCTGGTCGGGGGCGGGCCCGGCGACCCGGACCTGCTCACCGTCGGTGGCCTGCGCGAGCTGCGCACGGCCGACGTCGTGCTCTACGACCACCTCGCGCCGCTGGCCTGCCTCGACCAGACCAGGCCGGGCGCGATCCTGATCGACGTCGGCAAGATCCCGGGCGGCAGGCAGACCGCGCAGGCCGAGATCAACGCCCTGCTGGTGGACCATGCCCGGCGCGGGGCGAAGGTCGTCCGGTTCAAGGGCGGCGACCCGTTCGTGCTGGGCCGGGGCGGCGAGGAGTGGGCCGCCTGCGCAGCGGCCGGCGTCCCGGTGCGCGTGGTGCCCGGGGTGTCGGCGGCGATCGCAGGGCCAGAGCTCGCCGGCATCCCGCTCACCCACCGGGGCGTCTCCCAGGGCTTCACCGTCGTGTCCGGCCACGTCGGCCCGGACGACCCGGCATCCACGACCAACTGGACGGCCCTGGCGCAGTCCACCGGCACGCTGGTGATCCTGATGGGCGTGGCGCACCTGCCCGAGATCTGCGCCGGCCTGGTGGCCCGCGGGCTCGACCCCGACACCCCTGCCGCCATCGTGGCCAGGGCGGCCATGCCCGGCACCCGGGTGGTCACCGGCACGGTGGCCACCCTGCCCGCCCTGGCCGCGTCCGCCGGCGTCGAGCCGCCGGCGCTGACGGTGATCGGCGCCGTCGTAGCCCACCGCCTGCTCCCGTCCGAGGGCTCCGGCTGAAAGGGGACGGTTCCTTTTGCGCCAGACACGTCGCGGAGCACCCGGAACAGGCGCGGAAGGAACCGTCCCCAGCGCGCCCTGGCGCAAAAGGAACCGTCCCCGGCGCGCCAAGCTCTGGCCCGGTGCCGCAGCGCTGGCCTAGCGTGGCGGCATGGCAGAGCGCAACGTGCTCGGCGGCGAACTGGCCGAATGTGGCACCGACCCGGTAACCGGGTTCTTCCGGGACGGGTCCTGCGCCACCGGGCCGGAGGACGCCGGCAGCCACACCATCTGCGTCGTGGTGACCGCTGACTTCCTCGACCACCAGCGCTCGGTCGGCAACGACCTGGTCACCCCACGACCCGAGTGGCGCTTTCCCGGGCTGCGGCCGGGCGACCGGTGGTGCGTGGTGGCGCCCCGCTGGCTGCAGGCCCACCTGGACGGACGGGCGGCGCCGGTGGTGCTGGCCGCCTCGCACGAACGGGCGCTGGACGTCGTCCCGCTCGAGCTCCTGCAGAGCTACAGCGCCGACGTGCCCGATGACGCCAGCTCGCTGGAATAGGCGAACCACTCCCGGGCGGCCAAAAGTTCAGCTAACTTAACTTCTGTGGAGCTGATGGAGCCCGAGACCCGGTCGGTGGCGCAGCGTCGACCGCGCCTGCCCCGCCTCTCCTGGCTGTGGGGCCCGGCGTTCGTCGCAGCCATCGCCTACGTCGACCCGGGCAACGTCGCTGCCAACCTGACCGCCGGCGCCCAGTACGGCTACCTGCTGGTGTGGGTGCTGGTGCTGGCCAACGGCATGGCCGTGCTGGTGCAGTACCTCTCGGCCAAGGCCGGGCTGGTCACCGGGCAGAGCCTGCCGGAACTGATGGGCGGCCGGCTGCGGCGGGGTCCCCGCCTGGCCTACTGGGCGCAGGCCGAACTGGTGGCTGCCGCCACCGACCTGGCCGAGGTACTGGGCGGGGCGATCGCGCTGGAGATCCTGTTCGGGGTGCCGCTGCTGCTCGGCGGCCTCATTGTCGGCGGGGTCTCGATGCTGCTGCTCGCCATCCAGAGCCGGCGCGGCCAGAGGCCGTTCGAGTTCGTGGTGATGGGGCTGCTGCTGGTGATCACGATCGGGTTCATGGCCGGGCTGTTCGTCAGCGACCTGTCCTGGCCCGCGGCTGCCGGCGGGCTGGTGCCGCGCTTCGACGGCGCCCAGTCGGTGCTGCTGGCCGCCAGCATGCTGGGTGCCACGGTCATGCCGCACGCGATCTACGTCCACTCCGCCCTCGCCAGGGACCGGCATGGCGGCCGGCGCGACGACGTCCACCGGCTGCTGCGCGCCACCCGCTGGGATGTCGTGGCGTCCATGGTGGTCGCCGGCGCCGTGAACCTGGCGATGCTGCTGCTCGCTGCCGCCAGCCTGCAGGGAGTGAGCGGGACCGACTCCATCCAGGGGGCGCACGCTGCGATCAGCGCCACCCTCGGCCCGGCGATCGGCGTCCTGTTCGGCATCGGGCTGCTGGCCTCCGGCCTGGCCTCCACCTCCGTCGGCTGCTACGCCGGGGCAGCGATCATGTCCGGCCTGCTGCGGGTGCGGATCCCGCTCCTTGCCCGCCGCGCGGTCACCCTGGTGCCCGCGCTGGTGGTGCTCGGGACGGGGGTGAACCCGACCTGGGCGCTGGTGCTCAGCCAGGTGCTGCTCAGCCTCGGGATCCCGTTCGCGCTCGCCCCGCTGGTGCGGATCACCGGCCAGCCGGCGGTGATGGGCCGGTTCGCCAACTCCCGCGCGCTCAGCGCCGTCGCCTGGGTGGTGGTCGGGCTGATCTCACTGCTCAACCTGCTCCTGATCATCCTGGTCAGCACCGGGGCCGGCTGATGGCCGGGGTCGAGGAACTGACGCCGGTGGCCCAGGACTACGTGAAGGTCATCTGGTCAGCGGTCGAGTGGGGCGAGCCGCCGATCACCACCAAGGCACTGGCCGCGAGGTTCGCCACCACGCAGGCCAACGTCTCCGAGACCATGCGCAGGCTGCAGGCGCTGGGGCTGGTCGACTACCGCCCGTACAAGCCGGTCACGCTCACCGAGCGGGGGCGCAGGCTGGGCGTTGCGATGGTGCGCCGGCACCGGCTGATCGAGGCCTTCCTCGCCGAGGTGCTCGGCTACGCCTGGGACGAGGTGCACGACGAGGCGGAGCGGCTCGAGCACGCGGTGTCCGACCTGCTCCTGGAGCGCATCGACCGGCTCCTCGGCCACCCGTCGACCGATCCCCACGGCGACCCCATCCCCGGACCGGACGGGAGCTGGACGCCGCCGCCGGGGGCACTGCTGCTGGCCGACGCGCGGCCCGGCAGCTACCGGGTGCTGCGGGTGGCCGACTCCGCACCGCAGCGGCTGGTCCGGCTGCGCAAGGCCGGGTTGGTGCCGGGCGCGCTGCTCGAACTGCTGCCCGGCCCGCCGCCGACAATCCGCGTCGGCGGGGCGGACCGCCGGCTCGGCGCCGAAGACCTGGCTGCCCTGCGCGTCGTCCCCGCCTGAACTGCAGCGGCGCAGGCCGGCCTGCGGTCCGGCTCCGGCCGGGGACGTTCGGGCTGCACGGGTTTGCCGGTTCCGGACAACGGCTACAACCACTGGATACCCCGGGCGCGGTGCTCGCCGCGCCCTGTTCAGAGAGGTGCCCAAGATGCGCGCGATCACCTGGCAGGCGAATCAGGAAGTACAGGTAAGCGAGGTTCCCGACCCGAGGATCGAGCAACCCACAGACGCCGTGGTCCGCGTCACGTCCACCGCGATCTGCGGCTCCGACCTGCACCTCTACGGCCCGCTCACCCCGTTCATGACCCCTGGCGACGTGCTCGGCCACGAGTTCATGGGCATCGTCGAAGAAGTGGGCGCAGAGGTCACCGACCTGCGTCCGGGCGACCGCGTGGTGGTGCCGTTCAACATCTCCTGCGGCGCCTGCTTCATGTGCGAGCGCGGGCTGCAGTCGCAGTGCGAGGCGACCCAGGTGCGCGAGCAGGGCACCGGCGCCGCGCTGTTCGGCTACACCAAGCTGTACGGGCAGGTGCCCGGCGGGCAGGCCGAGTACGTCCGGGTGCCGCAGGCCCACTACGGGCCCATCAAGCTGCCGGACCACGGTCGGGACGACCGCTGGCTGTTCCTCTCCGACATCCTGCCGACGGCGTGGCAGGCCGTGCAGTACACCGGCATCGAGCCCGGCGACACCCTCGCGGTGATCGGCCTCGGGCCCGTCGGGCAGCTCGCCACCCGCTCGGGGCTGCTCCAGGGCGCGCGCCGGGTGATCGGCGTCGACCTGGTGCCGGAGCGGCTGCGCATGGCCGCCGGCTTCGGCGTCGAGGTGATCGACGCTGCAGAGGTCGCCGACGTGCCGGCTGCCATCCGGGACCTGACCGGCGGCAGGGGCGCCGACCGCGTGATCGATGCGGTGGGCATGGAAGCGCACGGTTCACCGCTGGCAGAGGCTGCGACCGGCATGGTGACCTCACTCCCCCGACCGGTGGCGGCGAAGCTCGCCACCACCGTCGGCGTGGACCGGCTCGCCGCGCTGGAGACCGCCATCGAGTCGGTGCGGCGGGGTGGCACGGTGTCGATCTCCGGCGTGTACGGCGGCGCCGCGGACCCGTTCAACATGATGAAGCTGTTCGACCGCCAGATCACGCTGCGGATGGGCCAGGCCAACGTCCGGCGCTGGTCGGACCACCTGTTCGAGCTGCTCTCCCGCGACGAGGACGTGTTCGGCGTGGAGAGCCTGCCCAGCCACCACCTCCCGCTCGACGAGGCACCCGAGGCCTACCGGAAGTTCCGCGACAAGGAGGACGGCTTCATCAAGGTCGTGCTCCAGCCCTGACCGCGGGCGGGCCGACAAGGCGATCGGCCGGGTAAACCCCCTCGCCCTGCCGAACCGCTACCAACTGTTGCCAAGTGGGAAGCGCAGGCGCGGCGGCTAGTGGATCTCCAAGAGCACTTGGCCTGGAGGTGCGTACCACCACTCAACGCTGCCGCTCCGGCGGCGGGACAGGAAACACCATGACTGACTACAACACTCCGACTCCCCGGCACGAATCGGGCGAGTCCGGCAGCGGCACGACCAGTGACTGGACCAGTGCCGAGGAATCGACGCTGTACACGGACTCCGGCGTGAACACCGAAGCCACCACCGGCTCGACGGCCACCCCGTACGGGGCGGGCCCCGTCGGCGACGAGCAGTCGGACGTCGTCGGGGGCGCCTACTCGACCGGCGCGGGCGGCACCGGGGCCACCTACGGCACCACTTCCGGCGCCGGGCAGGACGGCAGCAAGACCGAGCAGGCGAAGCAGGTCGCAGGGGACGCGGCGCAGAAGGCTGCGGACGTGAAGGACACCGCGGTGGAGAAGGCCGCCGAGGTGAAGGACGTCGCGCTCGAACGCGGGGCCGAGGTTGCCGCGGTGGCGAAGGAGGAGCTCGCCGACCTGGCAGCGCAGGCCCGCAGCCAGGTGCGCAGCCTCTACTCCCAGGCCACCCAGCAGGTACGCGAGCAGGCCGACACCGGCCGGCACCAGCTGGCCGAGCTGCTCCACTCGCTGTCGAGCGAACTGGGCGAGATGGCCTCCAAGTCCACCCAGGACGGTCCGGTGACCGCGCTGGCGAAGCAGGCCGCCCACCGTGGCGGGGAGCTGTCGCACTGGCTGGAGAACACCGAGCCGCATGACCTGCTGGTCGGCATCCGGCGGTTCGCGCGACGCCGTCCGTTCCTGTTCCTCGGCGGAGCCGCCCTCGCCGGCGTACTGGTCGGCAGGCTGGGCCGTGGCCTGATGGGTGACCAGGACGAGCCGCAGGGCACGCGCCTCGCCGCCGGCTACAGCGGCTACTCCGGGACCTCGTACCCGGCCGGTTCGACGTACGCCGCCGGCACGAGCTACCCGGCCGGTGGCAGCTACGCCGCAGGCTCGACCTATCCCGCCGGAACCTCCTACCCGGCCGGTCAGGGCGACGTGGCCGGGTCCGCGGGCTACGGCGAGCAGTCAACCCCGCTGAGCGAGTACGGCAGCGGCGACGAGTACGGGACCGGTGACCAGCGATGACCATCCCCAACCAGCCGGCGGTGCCCGTGCCGGGACAACCACCGACGGTGGCCCCCGAGCGCTCGCTCGGGGAGCTGCTCGGTGACGTCACGCGGGACATGTCCACGCTGATGCGCCAGGAGGTGGCCCTGGCCAAGGCCGAGCTCCGCGAGTCCACCAGCCGGGCGGGGAAGGGCGCCGGCCTGCTGGTCGGCGCCGCCCTCGCCGGCTTCATGGTCGTGTTGTTCATCTCCATCGCCCTGTGGTGGGGCCTGGGCTACCTGATGGGCAACGCCTGGTCGGCGGTCGTGGTGGCTGTCCTCTGGGGCATCGCCGCCGCCGTCCTCGTCCCCATGGGACGACGTGAACTGGAACGGGTCCGCGGCTTGCCGGACACCGCAGACACCCTGAGCAAGATCCCGAACGCCCTCAAGGGCAACGAAGAGGAGAACCGATGAGCACCGACCCGGCCCAGATTCGGGCACAGATCGAAGACACGCGCGCCAACCTGTCGAACGACGTGGACGCGCTCGCCTACCAGGCGCACCCTGCCCACATCGCCCAGCGCCAGGTGGAGAAGGTGAAGGCCAAGGGCGCGCGGCTGCTCGACCGCATCCTCGGCGGGGCCGAGGACGCCCGCGACTCCGCAGCCGGCGGGCTCCAGCACGCTGTGGAGAGCACCAGGGCCGGCGTCGCCGACACCGCTGCCGGCATCGGTGACGCTGTGGCCGACGCGCCGCAGGCACTCCGGCGGCAGGCCGAGGGCAACCCGGTCGTGGCCGGCCTGGTCGCGTTCGGCTTCGGGCTCCTGGTCGCCGCGGCGATCCCGCCCTCGCGCAAGGAGCAGGAACTCGCCCGGGCGGTCAAGGAGCAGGCCCAGCCCCTCGTCGACCACGTGACCGAGGCGGCCAAGGAGGTAGCGCAGAACCTCGCCGAACCGGCCAGCGAGGCCGTACAGGGGCTCAAGGAGTCCGCTGCCGGCGCCGTCCAGACGGTGCAGGAGGAGGGCAGCCGCGCCGTCACCGACGTGCAGGACCAGGCCAGGGAGGGCGCCGACACCGTGGCGGAGGACGCCCGCCGGTCCGCCGGTGAGGTGAAGGACGAGGTGCGCGGCTCCCAGTAGCGAGCACCGCGGCCGCGCCGCACCAAGGACCCGGTCGGGGACCCGCCGTCCCGACCGGGTCCTGCTGTGTCCATGGGCAATGCCCGCTCCGCGCGCAGCGGTTGGGCGCGAGGCCAGCGGGTACGAGGCAGCCATGACCGACAACCTGCACGAACTCGCCGCCGAACTGAGCAAGGTGGACGCGGCCATCCAGAGCGCGGCCCTCTACGCCGACCCGGCCGATCCCACCTCGAGCTTCAGCGACGAGCTCGTTGAGCTGGTTGCCCGGGAGGAGCAGCTGGTCGAGAAGCTGATCCGCGAAGCCCGGGACGCCACGGCTGTGCAGCCCGACGCCACCGCTGCGCAGCCCTGAGCACCACGCTGTTGCGAGCATGACCGCCACCCCACCCCAGCAGCCGCACGTCGTGGTGATCACCGGTGCGAGCAGCGGGATCGGGCGCGCCGTCGCGCACCGGCTGGCCGCCTCCGGCCACCGGCTCGTGCTCACCTCGCGGTCGGCGGAGGTGCTCGCCGACGTGGCGGCGGAGTGCGTCAGGAACGGCGCGCGGCCGCAGGACGTGGCGACCTTCGCAGCTGATGTCCGCGACGCCGCGGCGGTGGAGCGGTTGTTCGACGAGGCCGAGGCCAGGTTCGGCCCGGTGGACCGGGTGGTGCAGAGTGCCGGAGCGATGGCCTACGGCGCCTTCGCCGACCTGCCAGCCGAGGTCTTCGACGCGACCATCGCCACCAACCTCGGGGGTACGGCGAACGTCGCCCGGAGCGCGGTGCGCCGCTTCCGCAGCCGCGGCTCCGGGCACCTGGTCGTGCTCAGTTCGGTGCTCGGCAAGATCACCGCGCCGAAGATGTCGGCCTACGTGGCCAGCAAGTGGGCGATCAACGGGCTGGTCCGCAGCCTCCAGGTCGAACTGCGCAACCAGCCGGGGGTCGATGTGACCCTGGTCTCGCCCGGCGGCGTCGATACCCCCATCTACCGCCAGAGCGGCACCTACACCGGCAGGAACGGCAAGCCGCCGCCGCCGGTGGTCTCCGCCACGCGAACGGCGGAGGTGATCGCCGGCGTGCTCGACCGTCCCCGCACCGAGGTGCCCGTCGGCCTTCCCCTGGAGGGCGCCGTGCTCGGTTTCCGGGTTGCGCCGAGGTGGTTCGACGCGCTCGTCGGGCCGCTGTTCGACCGGCTCGCCCAGTCGCGCCAGGACGGCGTCGCGCCGACACCGGGGAACGTCTTCGAACCCCGGCCGGCCGGCGAAGCCGTCAGCGGCGGCTACGGCCGCTGGGGATCTGAACCCGAGGAAGGACCAGACATGGACAACACAAGTGCCGCCGAGGCCGGACATCCCCGCGAACCCGGCCCCACCCTCTCCCGCGCCATCGCCGCACCGGCAGCATCGGTCTGGGCGGTGCTCGCCGACGGCTGGTCCTACGCCAACTGGGTGGTCGGCACGGCCCGGATCCGGGCCGTCGACCCGGCCTGGCCGGCTTCGGGCGCCAAGGTGCACCACTCCTTCGGGCTGTGGCCAGCGCTGATCCAGGACTTCACCCGGGTGCAGGAGTGCCAACCCGAACGTGAACTGGTGCTGGTCGCCCGAGGCTGGCCGGCCGGCGAGGCCAGGGTGCACCTGAGCATCCGGCCGACCGGTGAGAACTCCTGCGAGGTGACCATCACGGAGGACGCGGTGAGCGGCCCGGCCAAGTTCATCCCGGCGCCGGTGCGGCACCTGCTGCTCACTCCCCGCAACCGCGAGACCCTGCACCGGCTCGCGCTGCTGGCCGAGGGCCACTACCGCGAGCAGTCCGCCGCCACCGCCTGAGCCCGCCGGCTGTCAGACGCCGAGCACCCGGTCCCAGGCGGTGCGGGCCAGAGCGCGTCGCAGCGGGCCGAGGCGGCCGTCGGCGCGCAGCGCGGACAGCGCCGCGTTCCAGCCACAGGCTCCGTGCACTCCCCCGCCCGGGTGGGCTGAGGCGCTGGCCAGGTAGAGGCGGTCGATCGGCGTCTCCGGACGGCCCAGGCCAGGAGTGGGCCGGAACACCAGCTCCTGGTGGATGGCGGCCGTGCCGCCGTTCAGGGCACCGCGCAGGAGGCTGGCGTTCGCGTCCTCCAGGTCGGCCGGGGACTGCACGTGGCGTTCGACGACCAGGCCGGAGAAGCCGGGCGCCGCGCGCTCGACCGCCTGCTCCACCCGCTCGGTCAGCAACCGGACGGCCGCGGCGTCACTGGCCAGGCGGTGCGGCAGGTGCGTGTAGGCCCAGGCCGACTCCGTGCCGGCAGGTGAGCGGGTCGGGTCGGCTGTCGACATCTGGCCGAAGAGCACGAACGGGCGCTGCGGCAGCCGCCCGACGCTGAGGTCGGCTGCGGTGTCAACGAAGCCGTCGAGGTCCACCCCGAGGTGCACGGTGCCCGCATCCCGGGCCGCGGGGTCGAGCCACGGCACTTTGGAGCCGAGCGCCCAGTTGAGCTTCAGGGTGGCGTGGTCCCAGTGGAACCGGGACAGGTCCTGCCGCAGCTGCTGGGGCAGCGTCACGCGGGCGAGCAGCTCGTCGTACAGGGCAGGGGCGGGCACGTCGGCCAGGATCGCCCGCCGCGCCTCCACCACCGTGCCGTCAGCCAGCCCCACGGCGTAGGCCCGCCGCGCCTTCACCAGCACCTCGGCCACTGGCGCACCGGTGAGCACCTGGGCGCCGAGCGAGACCGCACGGGCGGCGAGCGCAGAGCTCAGCCGGCCGGCGCCACCCTTCGGAACCGGGAAGCCGACGTCCTGGGCGAGCATGCACAACAGCCAGCCGAACATGCCGCTGCCGGCGGCGTCGGGGGGCAGGTCGGCGTGCAGGGCGTTGCCGGTGAGCAGCAGCCGGCCACCGTCGCCGGTGAAGTTCTCCTCCCCCAGCCGGCGGACGGGAGTGGCAGCCAGCCGGGCCAGGCGCAGCGCCCCGGAGGTCTTCAGTGCCCGCAGCAGACGGGCCCCGGCGGCCAGCGGCGGGAACGGGGTGAACAGCGCGGCCAGCACGTCGTCGCGGACCAGCTGCCACTGCTCGTACAGCGCCAGCCAGGCCTCCCCGTCGCCGGGGCCGAACTCGTCGAGCGCGCTCGCGGTGCGGTCGGGGCTGCGGTGCAGGACGGCGGCCGGGCCGTCGGGGAGCTGGTGGGCCAGCACCGCCGGCGCCTGCACCCACGCCAGCCCGTGCCGGTCGAGTTCGAGGCCGGCGATCAGCGGGCTCGCCGCCGCCAGCGGGTAGAACGCGCTGAACAGGTCTGCGGTGAACCCCGGGGTGAGTTCGGCGCTGCGAACCGCACCGCCGACCTCGGGCTGCGCCTCGAGCACCAGCACGTCCCAGCCGGCGTCGGCCAGTGCGTTGGCTGCGACCAGCCCGTTGGGCCCGGCGCCGATCACGATCGCGTCGTGCGTTGCCATCGGTCGTCTCCTCCGCGTGGGTTGCCCTCGCCCGGTTCGACTACCCGCGCCCGTCCGGGCCAAACGGCGTCGTGGCGCGCTCCGCAGCCAGCCTGCCACGGAGTGCCTTGCCCCAGGCAGGGTGAGGCACTTGCCCAGCCGCTATTTAGCGTTACTATGTACCAGTAGTAAGTGACGCTTAGTAGCTGGGGGTCGGCATGGGGAAGCAGATGACGGAACTGCTCAAGGGAACCCTTGAGGGCATCGTGCTGGCCATCCTCGCCGGCCGCCCGGCCTACGGCTACGAGATCACCGCCCGCCTGCGCGAGCAGGGCTTCACCGACACCGCAGAGGGCACGGTCTACGCGCTGCTGGTGAGGATCGAGCAACGCGGTCTCGTCGACGTCGAGAAGGTGCCGTCGGAGAAGGGGCCGCCGCGGAAGGTCTACTCGCTGAACGCGCGCGGCGTCGCCCACCTCGAGGAGTTCTGGCAGACCTGGGACTTCCTCGCCCAACAGATCGGTCAACTCCAACAGGGAAAGAAGTGAACATGGCCAACTGGATAGAGCTCGTCACCGGCTCGCTGGCCGAGAAGCGGGAATACCGCCAGCACAAGGCGCGGATCGATGCGCTGCCAGAGCCCTACGGCACCGCGGCAAAGGCGCTGTACCGGTACTTCAACGCCTGCGGCGGGCTCGTCGATGGCCCGAGCATCGTGCGGATGCTCGGCGACTTCGCCGACCTGTGGGAGCGGGCAGCGGCCGACGGCACCCCGGTGCGGGCGATCGTCGGCGACGACCCGGTGGAGTTCGCCGAGTCGTTCCTCCAGGCCTACTCCGGAAGGCACTGGCAGGATCGCGCACGAGAGCGGCTGCGCGACTCGATCAGTGCCGTGGCCGACGCCCAGCAGCCGGGAGCCCAGCCATGACCGCCGCGGCTCCGGCCGTCCGGGTCGAGGGCCTGACCAAGTCCTACCGGGACGTCGCGGTGCTTCGCGGAGTCGACCTCGCGGTGCCGTCCGGCACCATCTTCGCGCTGCTCGGGGCGAACGGGGCCGGCAAGACCACCCTGGTGCGGATCCTGTCCACCCTGCTCAATGCGGACGGCGGTGCGGCGAGCGTGAACGGCTTCGACGTGGCGACCGACGCAGCTGCCGTGCGGGGCTCGATCAGCCTCACCGGGCAGTTCGCAGCCGTGGACGAGGTGCTGACCGGACGGGAGAACCTGGTGCTGGTGGGCCGGCTGCGGCACGTCGCCGAACCCGCAGCGGTGGCGGAAGAGCTGCTGCGGCGGTTCGCCCTGGCCGACGCGGCCGACCGCAGGGTGGCCACCTACTCCGGCGGGATGCGGCGCCGGCTGGACATCGCGATGAGCCTGATCGGCGACCCTCCGGTGGTCTTCCTCGACGAGCCCACCACCGGCCTCGACCCGCAGGCCCGCCTGGAGGTGTGGCAGGCCGTCCGCGAGCTGGCGCGGCGGGGCACGACGGTGCTGCTCACCACGCAGTACCTGGACGAGGCCGAGCAGCTGGCCGACCGGATCGCGATCCTCCACGACGGCCGGATCCTGGTGGAGGGGACGCTGGCGGAGCTGAAACAGCTGCTTCCTCCGGCGCGGACCGAGTACGTGGAGAAACAACCGACGCTCGAGGAAGTGTTCCTCGCCCTGGTGGGCCCGAACCGGAAGGAGGACCGGGCATGACCGGCCACTTCGTCACCGACACCGGTGTGCTCACCGGCCGATCGCTGCGGCACGTGTTCCGCAGCGCCGACACCATCATCACCGTCGCGATCACCCCCATCGGCATCATGGCGATGTTCGTCTACGTCCTCGGCGGGGCGATCAGCACCGGCTCCGGAGACGGCTCCTACGTCGACTACCTCCTGCCCGGCATCCTGCTGATCACGATCGCCAGCGGCATCGCCTACACCGCGTTCCGGCTGTTCAACGACCTGCAGGGCGGCATCTTCGAGCGGTTCAACTCGATGCCGATCGCCCGTCCGTCCGTGCTGTGGGCGCACGTGCTCACCTCGCTGGTCTCGAACGGCATCTCGGTTGTGCTGGTGCTGGCCGTGGCCCTGCTGATGGGCTTCCGCTCCGCCGCCGGCCTGGGCGCGTGGCTGGCGCTGGTGAGCGTGCTGGCACTGTTCACCCTCGCCCTGACCTGGGTCGCGGCGCTGGCCGGCCTGTCGGCGAAGTCGGCGGACGGGGCGGTGGGCTTCTCCTACCCGCTGCTGTTCCTGCCGTTCGTGAGTTCTGCCTTCGTGCCCACCGGGACGATGCCGGGGCCGGTGCGCGCCTTCGCCGAGCACCAGCCGGTGACCTCGATCGTCGACTCGCTCCGGGCGCTGCTGGCCGGCCAGCCGGTCGGGCCTGAACTGTGGGTAGCGCTGGCCTGGTGCCTGGGCATCCTGCTGCTGGCCTACCTGCTGGCCATGCGTGCCTACCGGCGCCGGCTGGCCGGCTGAGCCTCGCGGCTGGGGGCCGTCGCAGGGACGGCGGCGGCCCCACCCGCCCGATTGTGTGACTGCTCAGAGGAGGCCGGCGCGGCGCGCGAGCCGCACCAGTTCGGCCCGGCTGCCGGCGCCCAGTTTGGCCCGTAGCGAGACCACCTGCTTGCGCACGGTATTGGCCGAGACGTGCAGGCTGGCGGCGATCTCGGGCACCGACTCCGAACCGGCCAGCATGGGCAGCAGGACCCGTTCCCGCCTGGTCAGCACGACCCGGGCGGAAGCGTCGATCTGGTAGTCGGGCAGGCCGGCCAGCCGGCTGCGGATGAGCTCGGGCACCGCATCGGCGGCGACCTGTTCGAGCAGCCGGCACCTCGCCTCCGTGGGCAGCAGGCCGACCGCCAGCCAGTGGTCGTTCTCCCGGCAGGCACCAAGGGCTGCGGCCGCTGCCTGCTCCACCGCGACCGGCGACGCCGCCTGGTCGAGGGCGAGGCCCGCGGCCCGGTTGACCAGCAGTTGGAGGCGGTCGGCCAGCATCGTGCTGCCCTCGAAGAGCCCTCCGGCCGCGATCCGGGCAGCCTCGTCCGGACGCCCGGCCCACAGCAGCGCGCAGGATTCAGCGGCCGGCCGCCAACGCGCTGGCAGTGAGCGGGCGAGTTCGATCGCTGCCTGGTGGTGGCCCAGCCGCTCGAGCAGCGCGAGGCGGCCGCGGGTCAGCAGGACCTCCGCCATCGGGTAGCGCTGCTCCCTGGACACGATGGCGTTCACCGATGACATCGAGTCGATCCGGAGCAGGTCGTTCTCCGGGTCGCCCCACAACGCCGCGTCGAGCTGGCGCAGGAAGGCCAGCAGGGTCCACTGCGAGGCCCCGCGGGGCATGTCCGCGAGCGGAGCCAGCGCATTGAGGGCACCGTCCCGGTCGAGCACGCGGAAGGACGCCATCGCCCCGGCAAGGCATTGCGATGACGCGTCCAGCACGCTGAGGCCGAGCCGGCTCCAGTCCGGCTTCCGTGGTGGCAGTGAAGCGGCTTCGGTGGCCACCCCCATCAGCTCGAGGGCCAGCGCCCTGGTGCCGGCGACGATCACCTCGGCTGCCCCCGGGTCCAGCGCGCCGGCGAAGTTGGCCTGGGCAACGGCCTGGTCCAGGTCGGCCGCGGCGAAAGCGATCCGGGCTGACGCCGCGCGGAACACGGCTTCGACCCTCGGGGAGGGTGACTCGTGCCGGCGGCGTGCGTCGGCGATGTACTCGTCGATCTCACGCTGGGTCCGCCACGCCGCCTCGAAGGCGAGGGCGGGCGGAGAGGTGGGCATCAGCCGCTGCGCCATCATCCAGTTCCCACCCGCAGTGACCGCAGCGTCCACCCCGCGGGTCTTGCGCCAGTCGGCGTGGAGCGCGACTGCGTCGGCGAGGAACAGCCGCACCATGTCGGACTGGGACCCGGAGCCCACCAGCCCGGCACTTGCCGCAGCCCAGGCCCAGGTCAGCGTGGGGTTGGCGCGGCGGGCTTCGGGCGGGAGCCCGGCGAACAACCTGCGCACTCCCGGCTGGTCCAGACCACGGTCGCGGATGGCTTCCATCAGGTCGTCGCTCAGGACCGCCCACTCGCCTAGCCGGGTCGCCCACTCCAGCGCTGCCACAGCGAAACGGGGGTCCATGGTCTGGCGCCAGCGGTCGAGCAGCACCCGCCTGAGCCCGTCCACCTCTGCTGCCGGAGGCTCTGGCCGCCCCTGCGCCAGGACCAGCGCACCGTCTTCGGCACGCGGCTCAGCGCTGCCGCCGGCCAGGGCTGCGCTGCGGAAGTCCAGCCAGTCCAGCCCGGCCCAGGCCCAGCGCAGGACCGGGACGGAGAACTGGAAACGCTCGTCATCCACCCAGCCCCAGGCTGCGATCAGCGCCAGCGCGTCGGCGCTCAGCGCCGCGTCCTGGGGTCCGTCACCGGGGGTCATGGCGTTCCTTCGCTTGGGCGGCTGGGCACCCCGACCGCTCTTGAACTCGACACTTCGCCACCCCCCGCGGCGAACGCGCACCAGACTAACCCGGACAGGCTCGGACGCCGCGCAGCGCAACCCGGCCGGCGACCAGCCGGGCGCAGGCGTTCAGCCCCGGGTGGACAGGTCTTCTAGGCTCACCAGCATGGCGATCACCCGTGAGGAACTCATCCGGATCCTGGCCGAGGCTGACCCGGTGGGGCTGGTGGCCGCCGGGGGGCCGCCAGACGAATACGCGGCGGAGGCCGACGCGATCCTTTCGCTCCGGGGTGTGCCGAAGCTCACCGAGATCACCGGGGTGTTCGCGGTGAGCTTCAGCAACCCCGGCGCCTGCCCGCGGGAGACCGCCCGGTGGATCGTGGAGGAGATGGCCCGCCGCTCCGAGGGCTGAGTTCGGCCCGGAAGTGCGAGCCTCCCCCACCCCGGCGCCTGACGAGCGAGCCTCCCCCACCCCGGCCCCTGAGGAGCGAGCGAAGCGAGCGTCTCGAAGGGACGAGCCAAGATCGACGAAGGTTCCGTCGATGGCGAGCCACCAACCCCTCCGCGCCGTCCCGAACTTGGAGCCGCCTAGCGCCCGGCCGTAGAGTTGCCGCGGTCAACGGGGCGTGGCGTAGTGGCTAGCGCGCCTGCTTTGGGAGCAGGAGACCGCAGGTTCGAGTCCTGTCGCCCCGACCGCCTCCGCAGGACGTCTGACCGTCACTGTTCACGGGCCGCAACGCGGTACTGGTCTCAGCACCGACTCACCACCAAAGCTGCAAGGCTCACCGACGGGCTTGGGCCCGGCAGCGGTCGGTCACCGGCCGCATCGGTCTGGTCGATGCCACGGCCATTCATCGGCGAGCCAGGCCGCCACCGTGTCAGCCAGCGGCTGGTCGAGGTGTGACCGGTCCACCCGCACCCAGGACTGCACGATGACGTCCCCCTCCCCCTCGGGGGGATACAGGTAGACGCAGCCGATGACATCACGGTCAGCGGGGTCCAGCACGGTGAAGGTGAACCCTTTGCGGGAAGCGAAGTCCTGGGCGTGGCGGGTCAGGTCGGCGAGGTTGGCCTCAGGCGACATACCGCCCAGTGGTGGCCAGTCGCCGTCGGGGTATCCGGGCGTGGCACGGATGTGCTCGATGCTGGAGGTCCAGGCGGCAAGGTCGGCCTCGTTGTGCTGGGGCCCAAGCGGCTCGAGCACGAACTCCGGAGTCACCAGCGAGGTAGGTGGCTCGAACCCCTCAGGCACGAACGGCTCCGAACGCATGCGTCGACTCTACGGCGCCGGCACCATCCCGCACCCAGGCTGCGACCCGGACCCCGAGCGGGGCCAACCAGCACTCGCGGCGGCGGAACCGCGAGCACTCTGCCGCACCGTCCCATCCGCCTGACCATGTGCAAGCGGCAACCGGGGCTAGCGATGGCGCTCGTCGACGACGTCGGCGAATTCCGCCACCTCACGGCGAAGCACAGCGAAGGCTTGCTCAGTCTCGGCCAGCCAGCGAGCCTCGTGACCCGGCGACTCCCAGCCACGCTCAAAGTGGTGGTGCCGGACCCACAGCTCGTAGCTGCCGGCGAGAAGCCCGGTCAGCTATGGCTGAGAGGCCGTAATCGGTCGGCTCCATCGAGTACTTGCCCGACGCTGACTCCCACAACGGCCACCGATGGCCGTGCTCGTAAAGGAACCGGATCACCCTTGCCACGGCGCGGGCACTTTCGACGACCGGAAAGCCCTCAACGGTCCACCCCGTGCGCTGCCTGTGCGCGCCGGCTCCGATTGGCCTGGGTTCGAGGCGGACTCGCGCAGCCCGTGCGTTGCCCTCCGGGCAGCCGACCACTGAGCGAGGAATGCGAGGAGGAGGACGGCCGGCGCGGCCTTCAGCACGGTGGGCACAAGTCGGGGAATCGAGCCCGGATCGGCCTTGTTGAGCGCTCTCCAGGCCCACGCGGAGTACGGCGCCACCACCGCTACTGCGGTGGCCACACCGGGGGTGTAGGAACGCAACACGACAGCCTGGAGGAGGTGTGTGATCGAGTGGGCGCCGAACACCGCAACCGCGGATCGAAGCAGTCGCGGTGGGCCGTCCAGCTGTTTCAGGGACACCGCGGTGACGGCAGCGACGGCGCAGGAGACGACCGCGACGGCATCCTTCATGCGGCGCGGGCTGACCGCTACCGCATCGACCACTCGATCGGTGACTCGCGGGAACCGTGCACGGAGCAGGGCCGGCGCTCGACGCTGCCAGTCGGCGGCGGCGAGCACCTCTTCCGCGTCATGAACGGCGAAGGCGATCGGGAACGACAGCGCAACCGCCAGGCGGAGGTCGCGCGCGGACCCCGGTCGGCGAGCAGGACGCGATCTGCCGCCTGTCTGGAAGCTGGCCACTCCTCGATCCCGTTCCGCTGGCAGTTGGACGGCGCTCGCCCTCCCCGCACCAGCCGCTTCCGTCCACTATTGCGCATGATGAGCCGCGGGACCCCTTGGCAGTCCGGGACAGACCTCAACTACGACCTGTCACCACGAGGCGCCTAACGGGTAGATACTCCCCGACCCTCCTGAAGGCCGTGATCGCCTCAGGGGCGTCGGCAGCACCCGAGCACTCGACCAAGAGAGAAGTGACATGAAGCGCCGATTGATCATGGCTATCGCTATCCCCGCCATCGGACTCCTTGGGAGCCTCCTCGTCCGTGGCCTCCACGCCACTGGTAAGCACAGTTCAGCAGACCGCCTGGATCGTCTGGTGGGGCGGGCGCAGGGACGTAATCGAAGGGGTGCACGCCGGTAGGAGGACGGCTGAGCGCAACCGCCTCTGCCGTGCCGCTCCGCCACCGCGAACCGCCGACACCCTCGAGCAGGCAAGCCCCGGCAAGGGGTAGCCGCGTAAGCGCACGCCGATTTCAGCATGATCGAGCGATACCAGGCTGGTATCATCGAGGCATGGCGATGACTCTACGTCTGACTCCCGAGGACGAGCGGGCACTCACCCAGTTGGCTCAGGCCGAGGGCGTGAGCAAGCAGGAGGCGACCGTGCGCGCAATCCATGAAGCAGCGTCCCGCCGGCTGCGCCGTGACAAGGTCACCGCGCTTTCGGCTGCGGCCCGGGATCGCTACGCCGACCTGCTCGACCGACTCGGCCAGTGATCGAGTACCTCACCCTGGAAGACGTCCTGACTCTCATCGAGGACCTGCGCGTGGGTCCGATCCGGGACATCGGCCTGCTCGACTCGGCGGTGCACCGGCCCCAGGTCAGCGTGTTCGGTGAAGATGCCTACCCCACGATCGACGACAAGGCCGCAGTCCTGCTCGAATCCCTGGTCCGCAACCACGCCCTCGTCGACGGGAACAAGCGGATCGGCTGGCTGGCCACCGTCGTGTTCTACGGACTCAGCCACATCACCCTCGAAGCCCCCGACGACGACGCCTACGATCTGGTCATCGCACTCGCCAGCGGCACCACGACCTACCAGCGAGCGGCCGAACTCCTCGCGAAATGGCACTAGCGGGTTGCGGCAGATGCGTGCGTTGACTCTTGCCGGCGACGTGCCGGCTGCGGCTGGTGACCGACACTAGCTCTGTCGCGCTGATGCCGGGACTTCTCTGAGCCGTGGTATGACTAGGCGATGCTGCTGGACACGTCCTTGGACTTCAATAGCGAAGTCGCGGGCAAGGATGCCGACACCTACAGCCTCACCCTGCAGGCGTACCACCAGGCTCTCTGGAGCAAAGAGCTCCCCTCGGGGAAGGGGTTCGATCTCGTATGCATGGGAAAGCCCGGTCGGCTCTATCTCGCTCACTGCTTGGAGGACGGAACGCTAGAACTGTCTAGCGACGCCATCACGAATAGGTTCCGCCGATCACCGGTCGCGACGTCCCTGGCGGCCGGCAACGACCTTCCTCGCAATCTCGGCTACACGATCGGAAGCGCGTTGGTGTTTCCACGTGCCCGACGAGAGGGGAAGCAGACGATCAACCAGCGCCGGGGCACTCATCCTCGTATCCGCGACCGGTTCGATCTGACTTTGGAGTGCATACGGCAACACTATGCTGGAGCGAGCAGCCCACTAGGAGATGTGCTGGACAGGTATGCAGACTTTTTTGAGCTCTTCACTGACTTCCGCGGCTACGTGGACTTCTTCCTGCTCCAAGACCTCGTCTCCGCCGACTACGAGGTTCAGTTCCTTCACGAGTTCCGTAACTTCACTACGGCAGCGGTGCCCACCACCAAGGCCGCTTACCTGTCGTATCTTGAGCGAAGCAACTCGTTCATCATGGCCCGAAACAGGCGCATTGCGGTTTGGGCTTCAGGGAAAGGGACAACGCTGGAGGAAGCCCGCGAACCGGTCGGACCCTAAGCAGATGACTCCCACAGGTCTGGCGGGAGAACGGAGCATCGATATCGAAGGCGCAATGCTCGCGTGACCCCAGGCACCCGCCATTCGCTCCCCGCGGCTATTGGGTATGCACACAAAAGGAGCCTGGTCGCCTTGGGGCACTCCGTTCGTGGCGCGAGGTGACGCCAGTCCTCACCTCGATGACCGGAGCGCAGCGGATGCAGACACTGGCCCGACATCGGGCTGAGGAATCGCGACACCCCCGACGGTAGCGGCGGACCGACCGGGGGAAACACACACCAATCGGCAGGATCGCTGGAGCGCGGACGGCGGCATGAGCGCGGTGGGGAGGGCTGGCGCCGGAAGCTTGCACTCGCTTTCACATGCTTCACTCAGCCCCTGATCCCCATCCGGGCTTCGTTCGCTGGTGGGTAGCGCGGCCGGACTCCTGGACGAAGACGAGATCGATGAAGACCGGCGCCGCGATGAGGAGCGAGCGCAGGACAACGGATTGCACGGCCTCGAGCTCAACGAAGTAGTTGTCGGCGTTCGTTAACCACTCTTTCAGGCGACCTGTCGGGGTTTTCGTGATCCGGCCGACCTCCACCTTCGCCTCGTCCATGACGGTCGCCTCCAGAGATAGCGCGTAGGACAGATCGAGGTCCTTCTTCACCCGGATCGCTCCCAGTTCGCGGCCGTCAACCTCCAGGGTGAGCCATGCACCCGCGACGATTCCGAAGGTCTTCAGCCTGATCTGGCCAATCCTCGCGCCCCTACTGTCGTTGACGGTCATAGTGGGGAAGATCAAGTTGGTGGGCCGGGTCTCGAGGGCGAGCACGACCCACCCCTCCGTATCGGTGACCTGCAGCTTGTGGCGGCCCGATTCTCTCCTCCAAGGACTGCCGCCGCTCTCCACTACCGCGCCCAGGCGCTTCTTGTGCCGGTCGAGGATGGTGTACTCGGCGTTCCACTCAACCAGCTTGGGCTTCTGCTTCACGACGAGGATCGGTTCGGTGAAGAGTGAGGCGCCGGGTGGTGGGGCTTCCGTTTCGATGCCCGATTGGCTGCCAGGGATGCCAGCGGGACCATCCATCACCGGAGGCGGTGGCGTGGGAGGGAGCGTCGGCGTCGTATGCGGCATTGCCGGGCGGACCGAAGGGGGCTGGCCCGGCGGATCGGTAGCTGGCGCCGCGTGAGGCGCCACAGGGTCAATGCCCACCTGCCCGCGTGACCAGATGTGTGCCGTCCATCCGCGACCGTCCCACCAACGCAGCTCGTGCCGACCGAACGGGTCGCTGAGCCAGCCGCCCCGCCCACCAACGGAAGCTTCGACCCTGTTAGCCGGCCCCCACCCGGGCGACGCAAAGGCGGGCCGCTGGGCAGGCCCGAAATGCTGTTGAGCTCGGTGGATGTGCTCGGTCCACTGGGTGCCGTCCCAGTACCGCTGAACCCCATCCGGTTGGGGGTACCACCCCGCCGGTGAACCACCCATAGCACGTCCCCTTTGTCGACCGACCATCGGAACATCGCCGTACCAGTGGACGATCGCGAGAACACTACCCCCGTCGAGGTATCCCACGCAGAGACCACGCTCTGGACCCCGCCAGGCGGCCAAGAGCTGGATTGTGCGCTAGCGGTGATGCTGAAGTCGCTGCGCGATCGCCAGTAAGCCTTCCATGGCCCACAGATCCTCGCGGGAGCTGGGCGGGAGCGGGCTGTCGACTCCCAGCCGACGACTAAGAACCTGAGCGGCGGCTCGAGCCGCGCCATCAGCGCCCCACTGATTGTCGACGTCCACGCCCTCATAGTCAGCTATCGCTGCAAGGCCCTCCTCGCCGTCGCAGCAGGCGATTGCCGCCATCAGAGGAGGAGCAGTGAGGCGGCCCTGCGAACTCCTCAAGGAGTAGCGGACCGCGTCGACCAACTGGGCCTGCGGGTCTGCAATGAAGTACCAGGCACCCATCACCCTGGGCCGCCAAGAAGCGAGTAACAGGCGCTCGACGTCCTTGATTGATAGCTCCTTAGCTCGCTCCTGAACAGCGAGCAGGAGTTCGGGCTCGGCGTTCAGGGCGTTGTGATCCATGAGATCTAGGTAGAACGGGATCACATACTTCTCGCGAAGATCGTCCGGGTCGTCAAATTCTTCCACACCCAGCATCCTGCCGCCTCACGCCTTGGCGTGGCTCATTCTGAAGGGTCGCACACCATGCGGCAATCGACTGCGCGGCCGACCGGCAGGGTAGCGTCCGCGCACAGCGCGGCATGAGAGTGAGTCGGCATCGTCTCCGCCTGCGTAGTCCTAACCGATAGACCCGCAACGATTCCGGCACCTCGAACGTGGTGTGAGGTGTCGCGGACTTCGCGATCAACCCCTCGCCACGGGGACATGGAGACACGGTCGATGAGTAGAACTCCGAAGCCCTTGACCGGAATCCTGGTGACGGTGGCCCTGGCGTGCCTCCTCGCCGTGAGCGCAGGTTGCGCCGGGCCGCGGCCATTGCCGGCGGAGTCGACGCCTACTGCGACCAACGATGGCCGGTGTCCTGCGCTCGGCCCACTTGCCGATGTGTGCGGCAAGGTCTTGAACACTGGGATGGATCGAGCTAAAGGCCAGCCGCTCAATCAGGCTGTCGAGACGATTGATAATGTGATTCGGAAGCAGGACTCGAACCCAAGGAATCGCGGCCGCGTTCCCCAGTCCACGGCTGAGCCCGCGAGACTGATCGCGTCGGCAATATCAACCCACCGGCCGTACTGACCGGCTTGCCAAGCCTCAGGCGGGGCCGTATGAACTTCGCGAAACTCAGGTATCGGCGCGCTGATCGTCCTAGGGTGAACGGATCACACTTCCTCACCCCAGGAGGGTCAAAGATGATTCGCACGAGAACCGCCATCGCAGCTGCATTCATGGTCAGCATGGCCTTCATCGCATCAAGCCTTTCCCCCGCGCAAGCCGCACCCGCCAAGAGCGGTGATCCGGCCCCCGTCTTCGTCGCCAGGGCCGACGACCAGACATGGGGAGAAGCGATCCTCAGTCTCGCTGCATCCTCAGAGCCTTCGGCCGAGGACGCGGCCAAAGTGAAGGACACCTGGGACGCCCGTTCCAACGGGGAGCCCGCCAAGGTCAGCGTTTCCTCCGAGGGGGCAGTGACACCGATGGCCTCCGACGGGTTCGTCTGGAGCGACCCCAACACATGGTCGGTCTCTGGCTACAAGTCGAGCGATCAGTATTTCTGGTCGCAGATGAAGCATGTGATCGAGGGCGCCTACTGCAGCAGCACCTGCACCGTCACCGACCGGGTGGTGGCCACCACGACTGTGAATCCGGGAACCATCAGCTCGATGATCAACACGACAGTGCTCCACTCCCCCAAGTCGGCCAACTTCAAGACCCGCCGCTGGAACTACATCGCAATCTGTTCCGGGGCCATCTGCGGCAACGCGGACCGGATCGACAACCTCCTCACGGTGCGCCAGACCCTGTCCAACTACGGCAACCGGGCCGGCAAGCGCCTGACGGTAGCGGTCGGAATCACCCAAACCACCGTCGCGAACACGATCCAGACCGGCAAGAAGACGGCAGACTGCCTTGGCCGAACCGGCACTGACCGTCGCTGCAAGTACATCTATTAGCCTGAACCATGACCATCACCGTATCGACCATCGCCTTCGACGCTGTCCTGGAAAGCCGGCCGGGTCTGACGGTCTGGCTGTCGAGAGGTTTCGTGTCCGGCGACGTGTGCGGCTTCGAGCTGTTCGTCATCGCCTCATCGCAAGATCCAGCCGTGCTGTCGCGGATGAGCGACGAGATCATGTGGTGGGGCCAGGATTCCCCGGAGTCATCGCTGCAACTCGAACTCCTCGCCGACGGCCGTCCGGTGCCGATTACTTTGGCAGCAAGCGGGTCCTCAGCCGGCGAAGGCGAAGGCAAAATGGTAGCAAGGTTGAACGTCGAGTTCCCGCCGCCAGCGGCAGCCCGCCTGACCCTGACAAGCTCCAGCCCGGCCTGGGGTCTCCATGCGGAGGCCGACTTAGACAGCGCCGAACTGGCCCGTTCGCTGAAGCGCTGGGAGGAGTCGACCAGAACTGCCTAGCCGAGTTCGGGCCACCAGAACCGTGACTGCCTCACGGGACGGTGGGTCACGGCCAGATCTGAGCCGCAGCGCCGCGCTGGCCGGAACCCGTGGCCGGAAGGGCCACTCTTCAGCGACGTTCTGCACGGGGCGTTGAAGTATGCACATCGCGGCGCTGGGACCGGGCCCGCTCGCCGATTCCGTCGAGCACTCCGTCAATGCGCTCCATGCCTCACCTCTGCTGCAGAACGGGCGGACAGTCGCCGCCCTGCGCTGAGTGTGTCCGATCCGGAACCCGGCCGCTGGAATACGCCGAAGGATGCGACCGCACATCGGCATGTCAGTGCGTTGGTTTCGACAGGCTCAACCAACGGGCCAAGGGCATTGGTTTCGACAGGCTCAACCAGCGAACGGGTTGGTTTCGACAGGCTCAACCAACGGTCCGGGTGGGTTGGTTTCGACAAGCTCAACCAGCGCGGGCGTTGGTTTCGACAAGCTCAACCAACGGCCCGGCGCTAGGCAAGGGCGTCAGCCGGCTGTGCCGAGGCCGGCGTTGAGCAGGAGCCAGGCCAGGGGCTCGGCGTCGGTGATCCGGCCATCGGCGTAGGCGCAGAGCACCTGCCCCCTGGCCTTCTCCGCCACCTGCGCGTGGTGTCCGGCGTGGCCCCATTCGGGCGGGCAGAGCTCCAGCACTCCCAGCAGTTGCGCCTGCTCCACCCAGCCCAGCAGCGGCGCCCGGCCCGGCAGCAGCCCGCCGAGCCGGTTCGCCACACCGGCCAGCTCACCGCTGGCCGACTCCTGGCTGCGGTAGTGCAGCAGCGAGCTCTCCAGCGCAGCGGTCCGGCCCACTGCTGCGCGGCCGAGCAGGTCGTGGCAGCGGCTCTGCGCGTCCAGCCCGACCGCGAGCGAGGCGAGCCAGCCGGCCATCGTCACCCGGCCGAAGCCGATTCCGGCCGGCAGGCGGCCCAACTCGCGCAGCGCCTCCGAGACCAGCGCGGCCTCGCCCAGGCTGCGGCCCCTGGCCAGCCCGAACGCCGGGCCGAGCACCGAGCCCCCCTCCGCCCAGTCCACCCGGTCGAGCAGGTCCTGCGCGGCCGGGTCGAGCCACAGTGCCCGCCGGTCGGCGGCGAACTGCACGCACAGCGCCTCCGGCACGCTCAGCCGGCGCCGGCTGATCGCAGCCGACGCCACGCCGTGCAGCACCGGCTCCACCCCCGGCACCCACTCCAGCGGCACCCGGGTGAGTCCCCGCGGCGTCTGGACGTCGATCACCTGCCGCCCGGGAGGCCCCGAGACGGTCACCAGTCCCTCGGAGTAGTCCACCTCCACACCGTCCGGGCCGCTCAGCCCGTAGTCGGCCAGCTCGCCCCACCACGGCTCGTCCACGTCCAGCTGGGTGTCGTTCAGCCACGGCGGCAGCCGCGACGACAACTCATCCAGCGCCGCGTACCACTCGGCCCGCAGCGCGGTCACCTGCCGCTGGCCCGGCGACAGCTCCCCGCCGCTGGGCGAAACGACGTAGTCCACCCCGGCCGCTGCCGAGGCAGGCCACCCGAACTCCTCCAGGTAGCCCTGCTCCAGCCGGATCCCCAGCACGGGGCCGGCAGCGTGCGCGGGGCTCACCGCCAGCAGCGCCGACACCCCCGAACCCCAGCTCCACAGGCTGTACTCCGGCCCCGGCCGCACCCGCAGCCGGTCCTCCACAGCCGCGGGCCGGCTGGCGTCCCGCACGAGCACCCAGCGGCTGCGCCAGCCGCCGTCCACGGTGTGGCGCTGCAACACCCTGCCCTCGGGCGTGGCCAGCGAGTGCTCCACCTCGTCCGGGGCCTCCAGCTCGGCCGGCGACCCCGTCACGCCCGCCCACGCCAGCTCCACCACGAGCTCATCGCCGCGCAGCAGCCTGGCCGCGGTGCCGTCCGCAGCCACCTGCACCCTGGCCTCGCCCCAGGGCATCACCGCCGGCGCTGGCATTTCCCGCACCAGTAGAGGTTCCGGCCCTCGAACTCCCGCACGCTGACCTCGCGCCCGCACACCAGGCACGGCTGCCCGGCCCTGCGGTAGACGTACACCTCACCGCCGTGGCGGTCGACGCGGGGGTCCCGTCCGGTCGCCTCCGGCGAGTGCTCAGGGCGCACCGTGTCGATCCGGCCGTGCCGCACGCCCTGCGGCATCAGCTCCACCAGGTCGGCCCAGATCCGGCGCCAGGCGCGCGGCGAGAGCCGGTTGCCCGGGGTGTCCGGGTGGATCCGCTGGCGGTAGAGCACCTCGGCACGGTAGATGTTGCCGACCCCTGCGGCCACCCTCTGGTCCATCAGCAGCGACGCGATGCTGCGCCCGGAGCGCCGCACGCGCTGCCAGCCGCGGTCTGGGTCGGCGTCCGCGCGCAGCGGGTCGGGGCCCAGCCCGGCCAGCACCGCCGCCTTCTCCGCCGGCCCGATCAGCGCACAAGTCTGCGGGCCCCGCAGCTCGGCGGCGTGCGCTTCGGTCTCGATCCGCAGCCGCAGCGTGTCCGCGCCGGTGACCGGCCCCGGCCGCACCCAGCGCAGCTTCCCGATCAGGCCCAGGTGGATGTGCACGAACGGCCCGGCCGACGGCTCCGTCCCGGACCCCTCCGGGTCCCCGGGCACGCCCCCGAAGTCGATCAGCAGGTGCTTGCCGTAGGCCTCGGCCGTGCGCACCACCGTGCCGTCCAGCAGGGCCGCAGCCCCGGCGAAGCGGCCCTGGGGGCTGGTCACCCGCACGGCGCGCCCGGCGAAGGCCAGGTCGAGCTCCGCTGCGAGGCGGTGGATCACGTGACCCTCGGGCATGGCTTCTCCTGGTTGCGCAGGGTGAGGGAGTCTACGCTGCCAGCATGACCACGACCGAGCGCCATCCCGAGCCGGAGCGGTGTTTCGGCAGGGACGGGATCTCCGGGCTGCTGGACGCGTCCCGGGCCGTTCGCGCCAGGGCGGTGTCCAGGCCAAGTGAGGCGGAGCTGGAGGCCGCGCGGCAGTCGGCGCTGGCCGCGGTCGCCCGGCTGGGCCAGCCCCGCCGCCGGGGCTGAAATCCTGCTGCCTCGGCACCCCGCCCGCGGCAGCGGTTTGAGCCGGTCCCGATCGGGCTAGTAGCCTCCGAGCACCAGGGGGGTCCTCAGGCGCCCCGTCACCCCACCCAGTGAGGTCCTATGTACCCTGCGAACATCACGCGCGCCGAAGCTGCGGAACGCTCGGCCCGGATCAGCACCCACAGCTACCAGGTCACCGTCGACCTCTCCGGCCGGGTGCCCGACGCAGGCGAGTTCGACCCGACCGCCACCTTCGTTTCCACCTCAACCATCCGCTTCGCCACCACCGGCGGCGAGAGCTCGGTGAACCTGATCGCCGAACGCGTGCTCGACGCAACCCTCGATGGCGAGCCCCTGTTCGAGGACGCATTCGCCGACCACCACCTGCGCTTCACCGCCGAGCCCGGCGAGCACGAACTGACCGTCTCCGCGCTGTGCCGCTACAGCCGCACCGGAGAGGGCCTGCACCGCTTCGTGGACCCGGTGGACGGGCTCGTCTACTGCTACACCCAGCTGGAGACCGCCGACGCCAGGCGCGTCTACGCCTGTTTCGAGCAGCCGGACCTCAAGGCCACCTTCGCCCTGACCGTGATCGCCCCGGCCGAGTGGACGGTGCTGTCGAACTCCCCCGCCGCCGAGCCGACGCAGCTGGACGAGGGCCTGGCCCGCTGGGAGTTCGCCCCGACCCCGCCGATCTCCACCTACATCACCGCGCTGATCGCCGGGCGCTTCCACACCGTCCACGACACCCACCAGGGGCTGGCGGCGGAGGTGCCGCTGTCGGTGTCCTGCCGCCAGTCGCTGGTGCCGCACCTGGACGCCGACCGCATCCTGGCCACCACCAAGGCGGGCTTCGAGGTGTTCGAGGAGCACTTCGGGATGCCGTACCCGTTCAGCGACTACGCGCAGGTGTTCGTGCCGGAGTTCAACGCCGGGGCGATGGAGAACGCCGGCTGCGTCACGATCCGCGACGAGTACCTCTACCGCTCGCGGGTGACCAACGCGTCCTACGAGGCCAGGGACAACACGATCCTGCACGAGCTGGCCCACATGTGGTTCGGCGACCTCGTCACCATGACCTGGTGGGACGACCTGTGGCTGAACGAGTCCTTCGCCGAATGGGCGTCGCACTTCTGCCAGGGCGAGATCCGCACCCGCACCGGCGCGGGGGACGACCCGTGGGCCACCTTCGCCAACAGCCGCAAGAACTGGGCCTACCGGCAGGACCAGCTGCCCTCGACCCACCCGGTCGCGGCCGACATGGTCGACCTGGCAGCGGTCGAGCTGAACTTCGACGGCATCACCTACGCCAAGGGCGCCTCGGTGCTGCGCCAGCTGGTCGCCTTCGTCGGCCAGGAGGCGTTCCTCGCCGGCGTCCGCACCTACTTCGCCAGGCACGCCTGGGGCAACACCCAGCTCTCCGACCTCCTCGCAGCTCTCACCGAGGCATCCGGCCGCGACCTGTCGCACTTCGCGGCCGAGTGGCTGCAGACGGTGGGGGTGAACACGCTGCGGGCGGAGTTCGACACCGACGAGGACGGCAACTTCACCCGCTTCGCGATCCGGCAGACGGCCACGGCCGAGTGGCCAACGCTGCGCCGCCACCGGCTGGCCGTCGGCCTGTACGAGCCCCGCGACGGCCGTCTGGTGCGCGTGCACCGCGCCGAGGTGGACATCGCCGGCGAGCTCACCGAGCTGCCCGAGCTGGTCGGGCAGCGCCGGCCGGCGCTCGTCCTGCTCAACGACGACGACCTCACCTACGCCAAGGTGCGGCTGGACGAGCAGTCCCTGGCCACGGTGGTGAACGGCATCCACACCCTCGACGGCGCGCTGGCGCGGGCGCTGTGCTGGGGTGCGGCGTGGGACATGTGCCGCGACGCCGAGCTGCCGGCTGCCGACTACGTCACCCTCGCCCTCAGCGGAGTGGCTGTGGAGACCGACCTGACCGCCGTGCAGTCGGTGCTGTCACAGGCCAGGACCGCGATCGACTACTACACCCCCCGCGAGGCGCGCGAGGAGCTCAACGACCGGTTCGTGGTGGGGCTGGCCCGGCTGCTGAAGGAGGCCGAGCCGGGCTCGGACCACCAGCTGGCTTTCGCCCGGGCTCTCGTCGGCGCGGCGCACAGCGAGTCGGTGGTCGAGGTGTTGCGGGCCTGGCTGGCCGGCGAGGAGGCCCCGCCGGGGCTGGCCGTGGACACCGACCTGCGCTGGCACATCCTGACCAGCCTCGCCCGGCTCGGCGTGGCCGGGGAGGCCGAGATCGAGGCTGAACTGGCGCGTGACGCCACCGCCCAGGGCCAGGAGAAGGCCGCCGGCGCCCGCGCCGCCCGGCCCTCGCCGGAGGCCAAGGCCGAGGCCTGGCGGCTGGCGACGGAGGACCCGGACGTACCCAACGAGACCCACTACCAGATCTGCCTGAACCTGTGGCAGCTGGGCCAGGACGAGGCCCTGCAGCCCTACTTCGAGCGGTACCTCGACGTGGCGCAGGCGATCTCCGCCGGCACGGACGGCTGGGGCGAGCGCAGTTCGGCCATCAAGCAGCACGTGCTGGGGCTGCTGTTCCCGCGGCCGCTGCTGGACCGGGCGGCGCTGCAGCGGCTGAACGAGTGGATGGGGCAGGCCCGGCTCAGCGACTCGGTGCACCGCCAGGTGCTCGAGCGCAGCGACGACGCCGAGCGTGCCCTGCGCTGCCAGGAGGCCGCCGCCGGTTGAGCCGGTCGCCGGGTCCGGGTTCGGCCTCCGGGATGGGCCGGCCGGGTGACCGACCGGGCGGGCGGGTGTGCTGCTCGGGTCAGCCTTCGTCCTTCGGGCGCCAGCCCGGGCCGAGGATCACGGCTGCGAACACCGCTGCGATGCCGAGCGGGATGAACAGCGTCAGCGTGAGCATCTCGAGCACGGTGGGCTCATACACCGCCGGCCAACCCGGCAGGGTCTCCAGCGGGAACAGTGCAGGTACTGGATGCATGCCCAAACCGTAGCCGACTCGGCTACATTGACCGATCGGGCGGTGGCACGAGTGCGGAGTCGGCCGTCCGAGAACACCGAGGAGGGCCTGCGTGGTTGGACCGGCACCCCATAGCCCGATCCCCGAACCATCCCGAGTGGTCACAGACGAGGCCGAACTGGCCCGCTCGCTCGCCCGCATCGCCCACGAGATCCTGGAGGCGAACGGCGGCGCAGACAACCTCGTGCTGCTGGGCATCCCGACCCGCGGCGTCTACCTCGCCCGACGGCTCGCCGGCCTGATCGCCGGCGTCGAGGGCCGTCCCGTCCGGCTCGGCGAGCTCGACATCACCATGTACCGCGACGACCTGCGCGCCCAGCCCACCCGGCTGGTCGGACGCACCTCGATTCCCGGCAGCATCGACGACGCGGTGGTGGTGCTGGTGGACGACGTCCTCTACTCCGGGCGCACGATCGGGGCGGCCTTCGACGCCCTGCGCGACCTCGGCCGGCCGAGCGCCGTGCGGCTCGCAGTGCTGGTCGACCGGGGCCACCGGGAGCTGCCGATCGCAGCCGACCACGTCGGTAGGGTGCTGCAGACCGCCCCGGACGAACGGGTGCAGGTGCAGCTCGCCGAGCTGGACGGCCGGGACGCCGTGGTCGTCACCCGGGGCGGGAGGAACTGATGCGCCACCTGCTCAGCGCCGCCGACCTCGACCTGGCCGGGGCGGTCTCGATTTTGAACGTTGCCGCCGAGATGCAGCAGGTGCAGACCCGTCCGGTGAAGAAGCTGCCGACACTGCGCGGCCGGACGCTCGTCAACATGTTCTTCGAGGACTCCACCCGCACCCGCACCTCGTTCGAGATCGCCGGCAAGTGGCTGAGCGCCGACACCATCAACGTCTCGGCGAAGGGCTCCTCGGTGTCCAAGGGCGAATCGCTGCGCGACACGATGCTCACCCTCGACGCCATGGGGGTGGACGCGTTCGTGATCCGGCACTCCTCCTCCGGCGCCGTGGCCCAGGCGGCCGGCTGGGTGCAGGCGCAGGTGGTCAACGCCGGCGACGGCCAGCACGAGCACCCCACCCAGGCGCTGCTCGACGCCTACTCGATGCGCGACCACTTCCGTCGCCTGGGGGCCGGGCCGTCCGGTTCCGGTGAGGAGTTCCGGGGGAAGCGGATCGTGATCGCCGGCGACCTGCTGCACTCCCGGGTCGTCCGCAGCAACGTCCTGCTGCAGCGCACGCTCGGCGGCGAGGTGGTGCTGGTGGCCCCGCCCACTCTGCTGCCCACCGGCGTCGAGGGCTGGGGCTGTGAGGTGACCGACGACTTCGACGCAGTGCTGGGTGGCGCCGACATAGTGATGATGCTGCGGGTGCAGCGGGAGCGGATGGCCGGCGGCTTCTTCCCCACCGAACGCGAGTACGCCGAGGGCTACGGGCTCACCGAGCAGCGCCTGGCCGCGCTGAAGCCCGGCGCGGCCATCTGCCACCCCGGCCCGATGAACCGCGGGGTGGAGATCTCCTCGGCGGCGGCGGACGCGGCGAACTCCCTCGTCCTGGACCAGGTGGCGGCAGGGGTCGCGGTGCGGATGAGCGTGCTCTACCACCTGCTCGGCGGCAATGAAGGAGACCACCAGTGAGCCTGCTGATCACCGGCGCGAGCCTGGCCGACGGCACCCGCGGCGACCTCTACGTTGCCGAGGGCCGCCTGGCCGACCCGGCCGCGGCCCCGTCCGGGGTGGAGCGGCTGGACGCCGACGGCCTGATCGCCCTGCCCGGGCTGGTGGACCTGCACACCCACCTGCGCCAGCCGGGCCGGGAGGACGCAGAGACCGTCGACACCGGCACCCTCGCCGCGGCCAGGGGCGGGTTCACCTGCGTGCACGCGATGGCGAACACCGACCCGGTGACCGACACCGCGGAGGCCGCTGAGCACGTCCACGCGCTGGGTGAGCGCGACGGCCACTGCGAGGTGCGCGTGGTCGGGGCGGTCAGCAAGCACCTGGCCGGGGAGGAGCTGGCAGAACTCGGGTTGATGGCCGGGTCCGCCGCCGGGGTGCGGGTGTTCTCCGACGACGGCCGGTGCGTGGCCGACCCGCTGCTGATGCGGCGCGCGCTCACCTACGTGAAGACCTTCGACGGGGTGATCGCGCAGCACTCCCAGGACCCGCGCCTGGCCGGTCCGGGCGCCTGTTGCCACGAGTCGGAGTGGTCGGGGCGGCTGGGCCTGCCCGGGTGGCCGGCCCAGGCCGAGAGCGTGGTCGTGGCCCGCGACGTCCAGCTGGCCGAACTCACCGGCTCCAGGCTGCACGTCTGCCACGTGTCCACAGCCGAGACCGTGGACGTGCTGCGCTGGGCCAGGGCCCGCGGCATCGCCGTCACCGCCGAGGTCACCCCGCACCACCTGCTGCTGGACACTCCGCTGGTGGCCGGCTTCGACACCACCTTCAAGGTGAACCCGCCGCTACGCACCTCCGAGCACCTGGAAGCGGTGCGGGCGGCGCTGGCCGACGGCACCATCGACGCCGTCGCCACCGACCACGCGCCGCACGCCCGGCAGGACAAGGACCACCCCTTCGACGTCGCCCTGCCCGGCATGCTCGGGCTGGAGCAGGCGCTCGCGGTGGTACTGGAGGTGATGGTGAACAGCGGAGCCATGGACTGGGCGACGCTGGCCGAGCGGATGTCCCATGCCCCGGCGCGGATCGGTCGGGTGGCCGGGCAGGGCCGTCCGCTCGTTTCCGGCGAACCCGCCAACCTGGTGCTGGTCGACCCCTCCGCCCGGGCGGCGGTGGACGCGGACGCCTCGGCCTCCCGCTCGCGCAACAACCCCTACCACGGGCGCGACCTGCCCGACCCGGTCGTCGCCACCATCTGGCGCGGCCGGGTCACCTACCGCCGCTGAGCCGGCGGCTCTGCCGTCCCCGTCCCCGGCCTCCTGTCCCCCGGCCGCCGGCTCTCCCGGCCTCCTGTCCCCCGGCCGCCGCCGGCCGACCCGTTCGCCAACGCCGACGAACGGTGCAGAAGCCGACGAACGTTCGTCGGCTTCTGCGCCTTTCGTCGGCGTTTGGGGTGGGGACGGGTGGTTCGCGGCGCGGACGGCGGTTTGCGGGGACGGCGGTTTGCGGGGGGACGGTGGCCCGGGAGGTACCCAACCTCTGCCATGAATCGATTCATGCAGTTGGGCGATTCTGCGGCGGTGCCTGGACCGGCGTGGTTATGCTCACAGGCAGCCGGTAGACGAGAGGCAGCGATGACCCCACAACGCGCCAGCGTGAAGGACGTGGCCGCGCGCGCCGGGGTCTCCGTCGGCACCGTCTCCAACGTCCTCAACCGGCCCGACTCGGTGACGGAGAAGACCCGGGCGCGGGTGGAGCAGGCGATGTCGGAGCTCAACTTCCACCGCAACGCCTCCGCCCGGCAGCTGCGCGCCGGCGTCTCCCGGACGGTGGGCGCGATCGTCATGGACGTCGGCAACCCCTACTACACCGAGATCGCCCGCGGCATCGAGGACCGGCTGGCAGCAGACGACCACACCCTGATCCTGTGCAGCTCCGACGACGACCCCGACCGCGAGGCGCAGTTCCTGCGCCTGCTGGCGGAGCAGGGGGTCCGCGGCGTCCTGGTGACGCCGATGTCCACCACCAAGGAGCGCCTGGCCGCCCTGCGCCGCCTCGGCATCCCGTCGGTGCTCATGGACTCGGCCGGCGCCGAGCATGCTGCCGTCGGCGTCGACCACGTTTCCGGCGGGAGGCAGGCGGTGGCGCACCTGCTGGAGCGCGGGCACCGCCGCATCCTGTTCCTCGCCGGCGCGCCCGACCTCCAGCAGACCCGGCACCGGCTGAAGGGCGCCGTGACCGCCGTCCAGGCAGCCGGCCTCGACGTCGCCGAGGTGCTGCGCGTGGTCCACCTGCCGGCCCTCACCGCCAACGACGGCCAGAGCGGCCTGATCGAGGCGCTCGAATCCGGCCCGGTACCCACCGCCGTGTTCTGCATGAACGACATCGTCGCCCTCGGCGCGATGCGGGAGCTGCGGGTGCGCGGCCTGGCGGTGCCTGCGGACGTCGCCGTGGTCGGCTACGACGACCTGTACTTCGCGGCAGAACTGATGACGCCCCTCACCTCGGTCCGCCAGCCGATGCACCAGCTGGGCTGGGCCGCTGCCGACCAGTTGCTCACCGACACCCCGCACCCGCTCTTCGAACCGGAGCTGATCGTGCGGGCCTCCTCCGACTTCGACCGTCCCGCCGCAGGCTGAGCCGGGGCCCGCACCCCGGACCCGGTATCAGCAGCGGGGAACCGGCGCTCAGAGCTGCCGGGGGACCGAGAATGACAGGACTACTCAGCTGGGCGGTGCCGGGCTCGCCGCTGCTGGTCGGGCTGGCCGACCCGGTGGACGCCGCAGCCGAACCGGTCCTGGTGCCCGGCCGGCTCGAACTCGACGCCGACCGGCGACCGGTGGTGGTCTTCCTGCCACCGGGCGGCCGGCTTCCCGAGCACGCGGACGCCGGGCGGCTCGGTGAGGACTGGGCCGCCGTGCACGTCACGGACTGCGGCGAGGGCTGGGCGCTGCGGGTGTTCGCACCTGGCTCCCCGGGCCACCTGGGCTGGCAGCTGGGCCAGACGCGGCGCCGCCTGCGGCAGTTGCTGGCCACCGACCGGCTGGACGACCCGGAGACCACCCGGCAGGTCTCCGCCCTTGCCGCGGAGCTGCACCGGCTCGCCTGCCGGGCCGCGCTGCTCGCCGCGCCGTCCGCCGGCCAGGGCGCGGAGGCCGCCGGTGTCCCGGCCGAGCGCCTGCCTGCTGCCTGACCTCAGGCCCTAGGCTGGGTCACCATGGCCGACCCTGGACGCCCGTGGTGGCGCGACTGCGTGGTTTACCAGATCTATCCCCGCTCGTTCGCCGACGCCAACGACGACGGCACCGGTGACGTCAGGGGCATGATCGAGCGGCTCGACTACCTGCGCGACCTCGGGGTGGGTGCGGTGTGGGTCAGCCCGTGGTACCCCTCCCCGATGGCCGACGGCGGCTACGACGTCGCCGACTACTGCGACATCGACCCCTCCTTCGGCATCCTGGCCGACGCTGACGCCTTTCTCGCCGCAGCGCACGAGCGGGACATAAGGGTGATCATCGACCTGGTGCCCAACCACTGCTCGGTGGCGCACCCGCTGTTCCAGGCCGCGCTGGCCGCCGGGCCCGGTTCGGCCGAGCGGGAGTGGTTCCACTTCCGCGACGGCCGCGGCCCGGACGGGGCCCTCCCGCCCAACAACTGGGGCTCGCTGTTCGGCGGCCCGGCCTGGGAGCGGGCGCAGGGGACCGCCGGCCCCGAGCAGTGGTACCTGCACCTGTTCGCCCCGGAGCAGCCGGACTTCAACTGGGCGAACCCAGCGGTGGCCGATTTCTTCGACCAGGTGATCCGGTTCTGGCTGGACCGTGGCGTCGACGGGCTCCGCGTCGACGTGGCCGACAGCCTGGCCAAGCAGGCCGGGCTGCCCGACACCCAGATCGACCCGGAGACCGGGCTTGGCCGGGCCACCTACTACCCGGGCTCGCCGCTGTGGAACCAGCCCGAGCTGGAGGCCATCCAGCGTCGCTGGCGTGCGGTGGCCGAGGAGTACACCGACCGCCACCTCGGGGAGCGCATCTTCGTCTGCGAGGCCAACGTGAAGCCGCTGGACGCGCTGATCCGCTTCGTCGACCCCGGCCGGATGCACACCACCTTCAACTTCGACATGTTGTGGTGCGAGTGGGACGCCGGTTCGCTGCGCGCGATGATCGACCGCAACCTGGTGGCCCACAACCTCGTCGGGGCACCGACCACCTGGGTGCTCGGCAACCACGACTCCACCAGGGTCGTCACCCGCTACGGCAAGCCCGAGACCGGCAAGCCGTTCACGCTGGACGGCCCGGACCCGGCCTACCAGCACCGCTTCGCCGACTACTTCTACCCGATGCCGACCGACGTCGACCTGGGCCGTCGGCGCGCCCGTGCCGCTGCGCTGCTCGAGCTCGCGCTGCCGGGCACCGCCTACGTCTACCAGGGTGAGGAACTCGGCCTGCCCGAGGTGGAGGACCTGCCGGTTGCCACCCTGCAGGACCCCAGCTACTTCCGCACCGGCGGACGGGTGCGCGGCCGCGACGGCTGCCGGGTGCCGCTGCCGTGGTCGGGCACCCGGCCCCCCTACGGCTTCGGCGCCACCGCCGAACCGTGGCTCCCCCAGCCGGGGCAGTGGGCGGCGCTCAGCGTCGCGGCCCAGTCCGCCGATCCGGACTCGACGCTCAACCTCTACCGCCGGGCGCTGGCCGTCCGGGCGTCCCATCCGGCGCTGGCCGGCGGGTCGTCGCCCTCCGCCGGGGGCCTGGCCTGGGCAGAGGACCAGCCCGGCGGGGTGCTCTGCTTCACCCGCGAGCCCGGCTTCACCTGCCTGGTCAACCTGCGCGGCGAGCCGGTACCACTCCCTGCCGGCGCGGACGTGCTGGTGGCCTCCGGCCCGCTCCCGGGTGGGACCGTGCCGCCGGACACCGCCGTCTGGCTGGACGTCGCGGACCTGCCCCAGGCGGGCCGGCAGGGGCGCCGCGGCTGACCTTGGGTTTCCCTATCCGCGGGAGGCCCGGCGCTCCTATGCTCACCAGATGGGGATTAATCCGAGCGCCTCGGGAGTCCACCGGCTCCTCGCGCAACACCTGCTCGTGGACGGGCTACCGCTGGTCCTCGACCTGAAGGCGTCCCAGGGCTCGTGGCTGGTCGACCAGGCCAGCGGCGAGCGCTACCTCGACATGTTCACGTTCTTCGCATCGTCCTCGCTGGGGATGAACCATCCCGGCCTGGTCGAGGACGACGAGTTCCGCGCCGACCTGCTGGAGGCCGCGCTGAACAAGCCGAGCAACTCCGATGTGTACACCGTGGCGATGGCCAGGTTCGTGGAGACCTTCGCCCGGGTCATGGGCGACCCGGGACTGCCGCACCTGTTCTTCATCGAGGGCGGCTCGCTCGCCGTGGAGAACGCCCTGAAGGTGGCCTTCGACTGGAAGAGCCGCTGGAACGAGGCTCACGGCGTCTCCCCGGAACTGGGCACCCAGGTGATGCACCTGACCGGCGCCTTCCACGGCCGCAGCGGCTACACCATGTCGCTGACCAACACCGACCCGAACAAGGTGGCCAGGTTCCCCAAGTTCCACTGGCCGCGACTGGAGAGCCCGTTCATCGCGGACGAGCGGGACGTGCCGGCCTACGAGGCCCGCGCGCTGGCCCAGGCCGAGGCGGCGTTCGCTGCGAATCCCCACGACATCGCCTGCTTCATCATGGAGTCGGTTCAGGGTGAGGGCGGCGACCACCACTTCCGCCCGGAGTTCCTGGCCGCGATGAAGCAGCTGTGCCACGCCAACGACGCCCTGTTCATCCTGGACGAGGTACAGACCGGCGGCGGGCTCACCGGCCGGCCGTGGGCCTACCAGTGGAGCGGGGTCACTCCCGACGTGGTGGCCTTCGGCAAGAAGCTCCAGGTGTGCGGGGTGATGGCCGGGGGCCGCGTGGACGAGGTGCCCGACAACGTCTTCCACGTACCGTCGCGGATCAACTCCACCTGGGGCGGCAACCTCACCGACATGGTGCGCAGCCGCCGGATCCTGGAGATCATCGAGGCCGAGAACCTGTTCGAGAACGCCAGGGAGCGCGGCGGCGAGATCCTGGCCGGGCTGCGCAGCCTCGCTGCCGACCACCCCACGGTGAGCAACCCTCGCGGGCTCGGGCTGATGTGCGCGGTGACGATGCCGGGCAAGGCCGTCCGCGACCGGGTGCTGCAGGTGCTGCTGGAGCAGGAGAAGGTGATCATGCTCGGCTGCGGGGAGCGGTCACTGCGGCTGCGGCCTGCCCTCACCGTGACCAGTGACGTCGTGGCCCTCGCGCTGGCAGCGCTGGACCGCGCGATCACCACGGTCGAGCACGAACTGGAACGGGCCGGCGATGTTCTCTACGCATGACCTGCGGGCCGGCTTCGCCCGGTCGCTCTCCGCGATGTACGGCACCGAGGTGCCCGCCTACAACACCCTGGTTGAGGTCTCCACCGCCGTGAACGCAGCCGTGCTGGCCGCCGATCCCGTCCGCGCCGAACGGCTCGGCCGGATCGACCGGGTGACCGCTGAGCGGCACGGCGCGATCCGGGTCGGCACCGCCACCGAGCTGCGCCAGGTCGCCCAGATCTTCGCTGCGCTCGGCATGGAACCGGTGGGTTTCTACGACCTGCGGGGCACCGCTGCCACGTCCCTGCCGATCGTCTCGACCGCCTTCCGGCCCACCACGCCGGCAGCGCTGGCGATCAACCCGTTCCGGGTGTTCACCTCGGTGCTGGTCACCGACGACCGCCGCTACTTCGATGCCGGCTTGCAGGCTGAACTGGACGCGTTCCTCGCCAGCCGGACGCTGTTCGGCCCTGACGTGCTCGCGCTGGCGGAGCGGGCCGAGGCCGACGGCGGGCTGCCCGACGCAGCGGCCGAGGAGTTCCTGCGCCTGGCCACCGCGTGCTTCGAGCTCTCCCCCGAGCCGGTCGACCGGGCCTGGTACGCGCGGCTGTCCGCCATCTCCGGCGTGGCGGCCGACATCGGCGGGGTGCCGACCACCCACATCAACCACCTGACGCCGCGCGTGCTCGACATCGACGACCTCTACCGGCGGATGAGCGAGCTGGGCATCCAGATGATCGACGAGATCCAGGGCCCGCCGAAGTGGGCCGGGCCGGACGTGCTGCTGCGCCAGACCTCCTTCAAGGCGCTGGCCGAGCCACGCAGGTTCCGCGAGCCGGACGGCACGATCACCGAGGGCGCGCTCAGCGTCCGGTTCGGCGAGGTGGAACAGCGCGGCATCGCCCTCACCCCGGCCGGGCGGGACCGCTACGACCGGCTGGTCGTCGAGATCGACGAACGCTCCGCCGGGTTGGGCGCCGCCGAACGGGACGCGATCAAGGTGGAGGTGTGGCAGGCGAACTGGCCCACGACGGAGGCGGGATTGCTGGCCGGCGGGGAGGGCTTCTTCGAGTTCGCCGCCGGGCGCCCGGGCCGGGGGGAACCGCCCCGCACGGTCGCCGGCATGGTGGCCGAAGGCTGGCTGGTGGCCACCCCGATCGTCTACGAGGACTTCCTGCCCCGCTCCGCTGCGGGCATCTTCGCTTCCAACCTGGACAACCAGGGCACCCGGGACGCCTCCCTGGAAGGCTCGCCGCGCGACGCCGACTGGATCGCCGAGGCGGTCGGCCGCACGGTCCACGACCCGATGAAGCTGTACGCGGAGCAGAGCCGGGCCTCCCTCGTGGCGGCCTGCGTCGAGCTGCGCGTCCCGACCCCGGAGGTGACCGGATGAACCTTGCCGAGCGGACCAGCGGGCTGCTGGCCGAGTTCGGGCTCGAAGCCGCAGCGCTGGGCGGTTCGGGTGAGCCGTGGGCGGTGCACAGCCCGGTGGACGGCAGCCGGGTGGCCGAGGTGCGGGCCCACACCCCGGCCGAGGCGGACGGGTTGCTCGCCGCAGCCGAGGCTGCGTTCGAGCAGTGGCGCGCAACCCCGGGGCCGGTCCGGGGGCGCCTGGTGAAGCGGCTGGGCGAGCTGATCGGCGAGCACAAGCAGCACCTGGCGGACCTGGTCACCATCGAGGTCGGCAAGATCGGCTCGGAGGCGCTCGGCGAGGTGCAGGAGATGATCGACATCTGCGACCTGGCCGTCGGCCTCTCGCGCCAGCTGTTCGGCCGGACGATGCCGTCCGAGCGGCCCGGCCACCGGCTGCAGGAGGTGTGGCACCCGCTCGGAGTCGTCGGGGTGATCTCCGCCTTCAACTTCCCGGTGGCCGTCTGGTCGTGGAACGCCGCCATCGCGCTCGTCTGCGGTGACTCCGTGGTGTGGAAGCCCTCCAGCACCACCCCGCTGACCGCCCTGGCCACCTCGGCGTTGCTGGACCGGGCGATCGCCGACACCGGCGCCCCGGCAGGCGTCGGGGGGTTGCTGCTGGGCGACCGGGAGCTGGGTGCCAGGCTGGTGGACTCCCCAGCTGTCGCGCTGGTGAGCGCAACCGGCTCCACGCGGATGGGCCGGGAGATCGCTCCCCGGGTGGCCGCCCGGTTCGGCCGCGTGCTGCTCGAGCTGGGCGGCAACAACGCCGTCGTGCTGACTCCCAGCGCCGACCTCGACCTCGCCGTCGACTCGATGGTGTTCGCAGCTGCCGGCACCGCAGGCCAGCGCTGCACCACCCTGCGGCGGCTGATCGTGCACTCCTCGGTTGCGGACGAGGCCTGCCGTCGCCTGGCCGCTGCCTTCGACGCACTGCCGGTCGGTGACCCCTTCGAGGCCGGCACACTCGTCGGGCCGCTGATCAGCGAGGCCGCGTACACCGCGATGCGCACCGCGCTGGACCGCGCCGTTGCGGACGGGGGCGAGGTCGTCACCGGGGGCGAGCAGGTGCAGGTGGGCGCCGGCGGCTGCTACGTGCGCCCCGCGCTGGTGCGCATGCCGGCCCAGGCCTCGGTGATGCAGGCCGAGACGTTCGCCCCGATCCTCTACGTGGTGACCTACGACGACTTCGGCGAGGCCCTGGCCCTGCACAACGCTGTCGACCAGGGGCTGTCCGCCGGCATCTTCACCCGCGACCAGGCCGAGGCAGAGCAGTTCCTCGCCACCGCCGACACCGGCATCGCCAACGTCAACGTCGGCACTTCGGGTGCCGAGATCGGCGGCGCCTTCGGCGGGGAGAAGGAAACCGGTGGCGGCCGGGAGTCCGGCTCCGACGCCTGGCGTGCCTACATGCGCCGCTCGACCAACACGATCAACTACTCCGGCTCGGTAGCCCTCGCCCAGGGCGTGCAGTTCTCGGCCGGTCAGGCCGGTCGGGAAGCCAACTGAGGGCGCCCGCTTCGGTCACTCCGTCGGCTGAACCGGAGCCCTGTGGGTGGCCGCCGGCTCGGCGGGCCAGCGCTCGCCGGCTGCCAGCATGGCGGCGGGCAGCGGCACCGGGCGGCCGGTGGCGTCTCCGCTGACCAGCACTGTGCGGGTGCGGGCGAGGATCGCGTTGTCCAGCGGGTCCTGAACCTCGGCGACGATGGTCACCGACGTGCGGCCGACCCGTGCGACGGCTGAGCGCACCAGGTAGGGCTCGGTGCGGTGGTTGATCTGGCCGAGGTAGTCGACGTCCTGCCTTGCGACCATCCAGAGCAGGCCCTCCTGCGCCGCGGTGTGCATCCGGGTGGCGCCGTCGCCGTCCGGGTTCATCCGGATCCGGGCCTCGGCCACGTAGTCGAACACCCGCACGTTGTTGACGTGGCCGTACGGGTCGAGGTCGGACCACCGGACGACGAACTCGTAGCTGTGCGCCGCGGCGCCGACCTGCCAGCGCCCCAGCGACCGGAACGGCTCCAGCGAACCGGACTGGGCAGCGAACCAGGACCGCTCGGCCGTCGTCATCCGGCGCGGGCGGGCGGCGGCGTAGTCGTACAGGCAGAGGGTGGAGTGGGCCCGGGCCAGCTCACGTCCGTCCTGGCGCACCGAGTAGCCGAGCGCGAACCTGGCTGCGCCGACGTTGCCCACCTCCAGCGCGACCTCCACCGGCGACACACCGAAGCCGAGCGGCCCCAGGTACTCCACCTGGTGGGAGACCACCATGGTGGCCGAGCCGAGCAGGTGGGCGTTGGCTCCGGACAACAGCCAGTCGACCCGCGCCTCCTGCAGATAGTCCGCGACGAGGGCGTTGTTGACATGGCCCTGGGCGTCGAGGTCGACCCACCGCTGGGGGATCCGCGTCAGGTGCGGGCTCACCCCTCCTCTACCGGCTCTTCGTCGTACAGCGACTCCACCACCTCGGCATAGCGGTCGGTGACCACCTTGCGGCGGATCTTCATGTTGGGGGTGACCCCGCCGTCGTCCACGCTGAGCTCGGCCGGAAGGATCGCGAACCGCTTCACGGTCTCCCAGCGCTCCAGTTTGGCGTTGGCCCTGGCCAGGAAGCGCTCCACCGTGAGGCGCAGTTCGGGGTGCTGGGTCAGCTCGGCGTAGTCGAGCTCGCCCAGTCCCTTGCGGGCAGCCCACTTGGCGAGGTTGTCGCGGTCCATGGTCAGCAGGGCGGACACGTACTTGCGGCCGTCCCCGACCGCGACGACCTGGGAGACGTAAGGGATGCTGGCCGCGACCACCGTCTCCACCTTGGCCGGCGCGACGTACTTGCCGCCGGAGGTCTTCATCAGGTCCTTCTTGCGGTCGGTGATGGCCAGGTAGCCGTCATCGTCGAGCTTGCCGATGTCACCGGTGTGGAACCACCCGTCGACGATCACCTCTGCGGTGCGCTCGGGGTCGTTGTGGTAACCACGCATGACCCCGGGACCCTTGATCAGGATCTCCCCGTCCTCGGCGATCCTGAGCTGGGTGCCGGGGAGGGCCGGCCCGACCGTCCCGAACCGCGGCGTGCGGGGGTGGTTCACGCAACTTACCGCGCTGGTCTCGGTGAGCCCGTAGCCCTCCAGCAGCAGCAGCCCGGCCGAGTAGTACCAGGCCTGGACCTGGGCGCTGAGCTTCGCCGAACCGGAGATGAAGAAGTCGATGTTGCCGCCCATCCGGTCCTTCAGCTTGCTGAAGACCAGGTGGTCGGCCAACGAGTAGGCCAGCCGCATCGCCGGCGGCAGCGGCTTGCCGGCCAGCCGGTACTCCCGCGACGACCGGCCCACCGAGAACGCCCAGCGCGCGATCCGGCCCTTGATGCCGCTGCGCGGGGAGGCCAGCATCACCGCTGCGCGCACCTTCTCGAAGATCCGCGGCGCGCCGCACATCAGCGTGGGGTGGACGGCCCCCAGCCCCGCCACGATCCGGTCGATCCGGCCGTCGACCGCGCTGGCGAACCCGATGCCGAGCTGGATGGCGAGGAGCGCCTTGCCGAACACGTGGGACAGCGGCAGCCACAGGTACTGCAGGGCGTCGTCGTTGATGATGTCCAGGGTGTCCACCGCGAAGGCGATGTAGACCCAGCTGCTGTGCTGCAGCTCCACGCCCTTGGCCAGGCCCGTGGTGCCGGAGGTGTAGATCAAGGTGGCCAGGCCGTCCGGCTTCGTTGCCGCGGTCGCGCGCTCGACGGCCCCGGGATCCGTGGCCAACAACTCCCGGCCGCGCTCGGCCAGCTGGGCCAGCGTGAGCACGTGGTCCCCGTCGCCCTCGCCGTCGATCAGGACGACGTTGCGGATCCGGGCCGCCGCTTCCGGGGCGGCGTCCAGCTTGGCGAGCTGGGTGGCGTTCTCGGCCACCAGGATCACCGACTCGGAGTCGGTGACGATATGGGCGAAGTCCTCGCCCTGGGTGTTGGGGTAGATCGTGGTGGTGGCACCCCCGGCGGCGTTGATCGCGTAGTCGACCAGGACCCACTCGATCCGGGTGTTGGAGACGATCGAGACCCGCTCCTCCAGTCCCAGGCCGAGCGACAGCAGGCCGGCGGCGTACTCGTCCACCCTCCGGCCGGTCTGGGCCCAGGTCAGCGAGACCCAGTTCTCTGCAGCGTCGGGGTAGCGGAAGGCTTCCTTGTCGGGGGTTCGGCCGATGCGCCAGCGGAGCATCGCTCCGACCGTGGGCGGCGCTTCGGCGATGATCGCGTCGATGTCGGTCATGGGCCTTCCCCTCGATCCACCGTTGGACTGGTCTGTGCAGTCTAGGGGCGGCTTCGGGCCGCCGGAAGGACGCGCAGCGCAGCGCGCGGACGTCGTCCCCGGAAAGTTGTTGAACGCTAAACTTTATTGCTATGGTTGGTGCCGTGACCACCCGACTGCAACCCCGCTGGCTGGACCAGGACCAGCAGCGGATCTGGCGCTCGTTCCTGAACGGCGTCGCGCGCATCAACGAGGAACTCGAGGCGGAGTTGCGTCCGTTCGGCCTCGACCTGGGTGAGTACGAAATCCTAGTGCACCTGTCGGAGTGCGAGCAGCGATCGCTGCGAATGTCCGACCTGGCCGCACGCGTGCGGCAGTCCCGCTCGAGGCTCACCCACACCATCGCCCGCATGGAGGCCAAGGGGCTGGTGTCGCGCACGGCTTGCCCTTCAGACCGCCGCGGCGTCTTCGCAGCCCTCACCCCGCAGGGTTACCAGTTGCTGGTGCAGGCCGCCCCGTTCCACGTCGAGAGCGTGCGCCGCGTGCTGGTGGACCCCGTGGCGCCCGAGGACTTCGAAGCGCTCGGCCGCGCCATGGACGCGGTGAAAGGCGTGACAGACTGAACCCGTGCCGGGAGCAGCTGGGTTCACCGATCAGGTGGCCACGCTGGCCAGGGCGGGTTTCGAGGTCAGTTCCGGGAGGCTGACCCGGGCGCTCTACTCCTCAGACGCATCCCTCTACCGGGTACCGCCGGCGGCGGTCGCCCGCCCGCGCTCGGTGGCAGAACTGGGTGAGCTGGTGGATGCAGCCCGGACAGCCGGGCTGCCGCTGACCAGCCGTGGGGCCGGCACCTCGATCGCAGGCAACTCCGTGGGCGCCGGGTTGGTCGTCGACTGCTCCGCGCTGGACCGGATCGCCCACCTCGACCCGGGCCGGGCTGCGATCGTCGAGCCCGGCGTGGTGCCGGCGCGGCTCACCGCCGCTGCTGCGGCGCACGGGCTGCGCTTCGGCCCGGACCCCTCCACGTCCGACCGCTGCACGATCGGCGGGATGATCGGCAACAACGCCTGCGGCCCGAGGGCGCTCGGCTACGGCAGGACCGCGGACAACATCCTCGGCCTGGAGGTGATCACCGGCACCGGTGAGCGGCTGAGCCTCGGCCCCGGCACCTGGCGCCGCGACGACTCCCCCACCCTGCGGGCGCTGCACGAACTGGTGGCGGCCAACCTCGGGGTGCTGCGCACCGAGTTCGGCAGGTTCCCCCGCCAGGTGTCGGGCTACAGCCTCGAACACCTGTTGCCCGAATACGGCTTCGACGTCGCCAGGTTCCTGGCCGGCAGCGAAGGCACCCTCGCTGTGGTCACCGGCGCACGCGTGCGGCTGGTGGCCGACCTGCCCCATGCCGCGCTGGTCGCGATCGGTTACCCCGACATGGTCGCGGCGGCCGACGCGACGCCGTCGATCCTGCCGTGGCTGCCCACTGCCGTGGAGGGCCTGGACGCGCGCATCATCGACGTGGTCCGCAGGCGGCTGGGGCCGTCTGCGGTACCCGACCTGCCGCCCGGCGAGGGCTGGCTCTTCATCGAACTCACCGACTCCGATCCAGGCGTCCTCGCCGAACGGGCGAGCGGGCTGGTGGCGGCGGCCGGCGGGCTCGGGGCCGAGGTGATCACCGACCGCCGCAGGGCGGCGCAGGTGTGGCGGATCCGGGCCGACGGGGCCGGGCTCGCAGCCGTCGGGCTGGCCAGGCCGGCCCACGCCGGCTGGGAGGACGCCGCCGTGCCGCCGCCAAGGCTCGGGGCCTACCTGCGGGACTTCGACGCCCTGCTCACCGAACATGGGCTGCACGGCCTGCCCTACGGCCACTTCGGCGAGGGCTGCGTGCACGTCCGGATCGACTTCGAGCTGTCCTCCAGCGGCGGCGTCGCCGGATACCGCCGCTTCGTCGAGGACGCGGCCGACCTGGCCGCCCGGCACGGCGGCTCCTGTTCTGGTGAGCACGGTGACGGGCGGGCCCGCTCCGAACTTCTCAGCCGGATGTACTCCCCGCGGGCGCTCGCGCTGTTCGCGGCGGTGAAGCACATCTTCGACCCGCAGAACCTGCTGAACCCCGGCGTGCTGGTTGACCCAAGGCCGCTGGACGCCGACCTCCGGCTCCCGGCGGCGGCGGGTAGCCGGCTGCCGCGGCTCGACCCCGGCTTCGCCGCCGCCGTCCACCGCTGCACCGGCGTCGGCAAGTGCCTGGCCGACACCGGGGGTGTGATGTGCCCCTCCTACCAGGCGACCGGGCGGGAGCAGGACTCCACGCGCGGCCGCGCCCGCACCCTGCAGGAGATGGTGAACGGCACGCTGGTCACCGGTGGCTGGCGCGCACCGGAGGTGCACGAGGCACTCGAGCTGTGCCTGTCCTGCAAGGCCTGCGCCACCGAGTGCCCCACCGGCACCGACATCGCGGCCCACAAGTCCCGGGTGCTCGCCGAGACGTATCGCCGCAGGCTGCGCCCGCGCAGCCACTACGCGCTGGGCTGGCTGCCCACCTGGGCCAGGCTGGTCACCGGCGTGCCGGGACTGGCGACGCTGGTGAACCGGGCGCTGGCGGCGCCGGGCCTCGGCCGGGCTGCGAGATGGATGGCCGGCGTCGACCCCCGCCGGAAGCTGCCGGAGTTCTCCAGCAGCCGCGCCCGGCGCCGCGCCGTGCCGCCGGCCTCCGGACGGCCGGTCGTCGTCTGGGTGGACTCCTTCACCGACACCCTGGCAGCGGAGCGGCTGGACGCGGTGCTCGCTGTTCTGGTCGAAGCAGGCTTCGCGCCGTCCGTGCTGCAGCGCACGGCCTGCTGCGGCCTGCCCTGGATCACCACAGGGCAGCGCGAGCACGCGGCCCGGCTGCTGAGCCACTCGATTGAGCTGCTGCACCCGATCGTCGCCGGCGGCACGCCGGTGCTCGGCCTGGAGCCGTCCTGCGTCGCGGTGTGGCGCGACGACGCTGCCGGCCTGGTCGAGGACCCGCGCCTGCCGGCCGTGGCCGCAGGGGTGCTCACCCTGGCCGAACTGCTCGCGACGGCCGAGGGGTGGTCACCGCCGGACCTGGCCGGGACGGTGGTGGTGGCCCAGCCGCACTGCCACCACGCCTCAGTGCTGGGCTGGACGGCCGACGCAGCGATCCTGGCCCGCACCGGCGCAGAGGTGGTCACGGTGGCCGGCTGCTGCGGGCTGGCCGGCAACTTCGGCGTGGAGCGCGGCCACTACGAGACCTCCGTCGCGGTGGCCGGCACGCACCTGCTGCCCGCGGTGGCTGCTGCCGGGCCGGAGGCGATCGTGCTGGCCGACGGCTTCTCCTGCCGGCTGCAGCTGGCCGACCTGGCCGGGCGCCCGGCGCTCACCCTCGCCGAACTCCTCACCCAACCCCCGCAAGCTGTGAGTTAGCCGGTGATGTCACCGGCTAACTCACAGCTTGCGGGGGTTGGGGCGGGGCTGCCATAGACTGGACGCTGCTCCACAACCCCTGAGGAAGATCGACCATGCCCGAATTCGTGTTCACCATGCACAACGTCCGCAAGAAGCTGGGCGAGAAGCTGGTGCTGGACAACGTCACCGTCTCCGTCTACGAGGGCGCCAAGATCGGGGTGGTCGGCCCCAACGGCGCGGGCAAGTCGACCATGCTGAAGCTGATGGCCGGCATGATCCGCACCGACAACGGCGACGCGATGCTGGCCAAGGGCAAGAGCGTCGGCATCCTGCTGCAGGAGCCGCCGCTGACCGAGGGCAAGACCGTGCTGGAGAACATCCACGAGGCTGTGGCCGAGACCAAGGGGATGCTCGACCGCTTCAACGAGGTCTCCGCAGCCATGGCCGACCCGGACGCCGACTTCGACTCGCTGCTGGCCGAGATGGGCGAGCTGCAGACCGAGCTCGACCACCGCAACGCCTGGGACCTGGACTCCCAGCTGGAGCAGGCCATGGACGCGCTGCAGTGCCCGCCGGGGGATGCGATCGTCGACGTCCTCTCCGGCGGCGAGCGGCGCCGCGTGGCACTGTGCAAGCTGTTGCTGCAGCAGCCCGACCTGCTGCTGCTGGACGAGCCGACCAACCACCTCGACGCCGAGAGCGTGAACTGGCTGGAAGGGCACCTGAAGACCTACCCCGGGGCTGTGCTCGCGGTCACCCACGACCGGTACTTCCTGGACAACGTCGCGGAATGGATCTGCGAGATCGACCGCGGCCAGCTGCACCCCTACGAGGGCAACTACTCCACCTACCTCGAGACCAAGCGCTCCCGGCTGCAGATCGAGGGCAAGAAGGACGCCAAGCGCGCCAAGATCCTGGAGAAGGAACTGGAGTGGGTGCGCGCGAACCCGAAGGCCAGGCAGGCCAAGAACAAGGCCCGCCTTGCGCGCTACGAGGAGCTGGCCGCCGAGGCCGAGCGCAACCGCCAGGTGGACCTCGCCGAGATCAACATCCCGCCGGGCCCGCGCCTTGGCTCGGAGGTGCTGGAGGCGCGCAAGCTGACCAAGGGCTTCGGCGACCGGATCCTGATCGACAACCTCAGCTTCACCCTCCCCCGCGCCGGCATCGTCGGCATCATCGGCCCGAACGGCGTGGGCAAGACCACGCTGTTCAAGATGATCGTCGGCGAGGAACAGCCCGACTCGGGCGAGCTCAAGGTCGGCTCGACCGTGAAGTTCTCCTACGTCGACCAGAGCCGTGCCGGCATCGATCCGGCCAAGAACGTCTGGGAGGTGGTCTCCGACGGCCTCGACCACATCAAGGTGGCCAGCTTCGAGATGCCGTCGCGCGCCTATGTCGCGTCCTTCGGCTTCAAGGGCCCGGACCAGCAGAAGCTGGCCGGCGTGCTGTCCGGTGGTGAGCGGAACCGGCTGAACCTCGCCCTCACCCTGAAGATGGGCGGCAACGTCCTGCTGCTCGACGAGCCGACCAACGACCTGGACGTGGAGACCCTGCAGTCCCTGGAGGACGCCCTCCTGGACTTCCCCGGCTGTGCCGTCGTGATCTCCCACGACCGCTGGTTCCTGGACCGGGTGGCCACGCACATCCTCGCCTGGGAGGGCACCGACACCGACGACGCGGCCTGGTTCTGGTACGAGGGCAACTTCGCCGATTACGAGGAGAACAAGGTCGCCCGGCTCGGTGTCGAGGCCGCCCGGCCGCACCGCACCGCGCACCGCAAGCTCACGCGCGGCTGAACGATCAGGGACCGGCGTCGGCGCGCAGCCGGCGCCTGGTCAGCGCTGCGCTGGCCACGATCACGAGGTAGCTGGTCGCGGCGACGGCGGCCAGCACCAGCCACTGCCGGTCGACCAGCCACAGCCCTGCGATGCCATGGATCGGCACCGCGACCAGCAGGAAGACCACGGTCAGCAGCACGCCCCAGCCGGAAGCGGAAGAGTCGGCCAGGCCCTGCAAGCGCAGGAACGGGCCGGGGATGACCAGGCCGACGATCGCCACGCCCCAGTAGATCGAGGCCAGCTTCGGCCCGGGCCAGCCGGGCCCCGCCGAGGCGATGCCGTACCAGATCCAGGAACCAAGGAACGCAGCAGAGGCCACGGCCCCCGGGATCGTTGGCTGCTCCCCTGCCAGCGCGGTCGTGGCGTTGGCCAGCCACGACAGCGCGTAGGTGAGCACGACCGAGGCCACAGCGAGCCAGCGCCACGGCAGCAGCAGGATTCGGCCGGCAGCAGCGCGCGCCGGGCTCGGGCCGGGCGACTCAGCTGTCGCGTCCTGCTGGCGGTTGGGCGCCATCGCCACTCCTTGGGGCCGGGAGCACTGCCTGCACTGCCGATGGAACCAGCCGCACCGGCTCGATTCAACGAGCCACGACGGCATCCGTACAGTTCCGTGCTACCCACGCACCAACCCTGGCGAACGTTGCGGCATTCCTCCCTCGACGCCGTCGCGTGCCTTGTGCCGGCCGGATTCCGGGCGGCGCTGCCCGCCACCACCTCAGGCAGCGCTGGCGTCCGCATCCTCCCCTTCGGCCTGGGTCTCGGTGGCCAGGATCAGCTCACCGACGTCGGGCTCAGCCTCCTCCGAGACCGGTTTCGCCGCCTTGCGGAACACCGAGGTTCCCCTCGCCAGGTCGTGCCCCACCGCCTGGGCGTCGATGTTGAGCCGCTCGTGGGTGACCCCCTGGGTGTCGGTCCAGCGGCGAGTGCGCAGCCGGCCGACCACCACCACAGGGTCGCCCTTGCCGATGCTGGACTTCACGTTGAGCGCGAGGGCCTTGGTGCAGGTCACCCCCAGCCAGGTGGTCTCACCGTCGCCCCACTCACCGCCCTTCCACGTGCGCGGCGTGCTCGCCAGCCGGAAGGTGGCGTAGAAGACGTCCTCGCGGACCTCCTTCAGCTCCACCTCGCTGCCGACATGGCCGGTCATCCAGAGCACTGCATCCATCATGTCGCCGATCCCTTCCGTCCGCTCCTGCCGGCAACTATGGGCACCCGCCGGAGGATCGCGTCACCGCCGGGCCAGGGTTGTGGACGCAGCGCCAGGGTGTGGACAACCCCGTGCAGCCGGCCCCGGAACCGGCCGGCGAACCTGGCAGCGTGCAGTTCAGCCGATGGCGGCGCGAACGGCCTTGCGCGCGCTCCGGTAGCGCTGCAGTTCCGCGTTCACGGGGTCGAACAGCTCGGCATCGACCACAGGCGCCACCGCAGCCTCGAGGCTCCGCCTCGCCGTCCGGGCGTGCGCCGAAGCGCCCACCTCCACCAGCACCCGGCCCAGCAGCGCGAGCAGCAGCCCGCCCAGCACGCCGCCGACCAGCAGCCAGGTGCCGGCGGGGATGTCGTACCAGAGCACCGGCGGCAGCGGCGGGAGTCCGAGCGAACCCAGCACCGGGTTGGCCAGCAACCAGCCGGCGCCCGCGACGACGGCAACGATCAGGAGCCATTGCAGCACGCCGAACAGCCCCCACCACCAGGTGCCGCGCCGCACCCCGAGGTCAGCACCGGCGATCGCCGCGTCGAGCCGGTCCAGCAGCACCGGCTCACCGCCCCTGGCGGCGCGCTCCACCGCCTGGGCCCAGCCCCGCGGCAGGCCGGCCGTGGTCGCGTCGAGCAGCTCGCGCAGCCCCTGGTCCACCCGGGCTCGCTGCACCGAGGTCGCCTTCGGCAACGAGGTGCGGTTCACGTCAGCCGGGCTGTGCCCCGCGGGCGCCAGGTCCAGGCGCAGCCTCCGCAGGGGGTCGGGCCGCAGCCTGGAGAGCCAGGTGACGAAGGGCCAGCCCGTGGCTGCCGAGCCGCGCTTGCGCCACGCGCTGCGCACCCCGTCCACGACGACGGGAACGCCGGCGGCGTTGCCGAGCATCCGCGTGACCTGGCCGGCCAGCCGCTCGTCCAGTTGCCGCAGGTCGGCGCTGCCCAGCTCGGCCTCCAGCGCTGCGGCCGCGACGGCGACGTCGGTGGACAGGCGGCGCGCCATCGCCTGCTTGGCGGCCACGGTGCGGGAAAGCGCCTCGCGCAGTTCCGGCACTCCGGTGCCGCGCAGCGCGGACGTGGTCATGATCGGCGTCGCTCGCAGGCCCTCGGAGTCGAGCAGCCGACGCAGGTCGGTGAGGCAGCGGTCGAGCTCGGCCGGGGCCAGCCGGTCGGCCTGGTTCAGCACGACCATCATCACCTCGGCGTAGGGGGCGAGCCGCTTGAGGTAGCCGTCGTGCAGCGCGGCGTCGGCGTACTTCTGCGGGTCAACCACCCAGATGAGGGCGTCCACAAGTTCCACCAGCCGGTCCACGGTGAGGCGGTGGGACACCTCGGTCGAGTCGTGGTCGGGCAGGTCGAGCAGCACCAGGTCGGAGAACTCGTTGGGCCCGGAAGGCACCAGGTGCCGGCGGCCAACGTCCAGCCAGTCCAGCAGCTCGTGCGGCAGGCCGGCTCCCCAGCTGACCGCCATCGCCCGGGAGGTCGTGGGCCGGCGCACGGCGACCCGGGCCAGCTCGGTGCCGGTGACCGCGTTGAACAGGCTCGACTTGCCCGACCCGGTGGCACCGGCGAAGGCGACCACGGTGTGGCTGCCGCTGAACGCGACCCGCTCGCCCGCCCGCTCCACCACCGACCTGGCCCGGCCCACCACCTCCGCGTCGCTGCGCCCGTCCGCTGCCGCAACGGCTTCGGCCAGGGCCCGCACGCGGTCGGCGAGCTGGTCGGTGGCCGCGCTCACTGCTGCCCCGGTCCGGCGTCGAGGACCTCGCCCTCGACCATCTGGTCGTCCCGCTGCTGCCTGGCCGGCCGCCGGGTGGCCTCAGAGGCCAGTGCCGGCAGGTCGGCCGGGATCGGGATCGGGGGCAGCTCCGCCGGCCTGCGGGCGCCCTCGATCGCCGGAGTGGCCGGCGCGGGCTGCCCGGGGGCAGGCGCGAACCGGTCGTCCTCGCTGCGGGCAGCGTCCAGGTCGGCGACGGCCGCAAGGAGCTCGCCGGCCTGCTCCGGACGCACGTCCACGCCGTCCAGCACGGCCAGGTAGCGGCTGAGCTCGATCGCCAGCAACGCCTCCACCCTAGAGTCGAGGTCGCGCTTGGCCTGCTTGGCCAGCCGGCGCACCGCGTCCTCGCCGAAGATCGCCTCCAGCACCCGCTGGGCCAGCACTGCCGTGCCGCCGGCCACGCCCAGCTCTGCGCCCAGCAGGCCGCCGGTCTGGGAGAACACGACCACCATCAGCGCCACCCCGACACCGTTCACGCCCAGTGCCCAGAACCGTGCCGCCGACTTCTTGGCCGCTCCCTCCCTGCGCACCAGGTCAAGCACGTCGCCCTGCCAGTCGCGGATGGCCCGCGCGGCGGCCGCCGGGTAGTCGCGGGAGGCCCGGCCCAGGTCGTCGGCGGCCGCGTCAAGGACCTGCCGCCCCGCAGGGTGCGCCTGCCAGGCCGATTCGGCGCGCCGCGCTGCGGCCTCGCCCTCCTCGCGGATCAGCACCTCCATGCCGGACTCGACGGCGACCTTCACGTCCAGCGCCTGCTTCGGCTCGCCGCGGACGGCGGCCACCATCCGGTCGCGCAGCCACCCGATCTTCTGCTCCACGGCGCGGAAGAACTCCCCCGTGCCGACGAAGTCGTGCCAGCGCGCGAGCACCTCACCGCGTAGCAGGGTGCCGTCCGCGGTCTGCACCGCGATCGAGCGAACGGCCTCGGCGAAGGACTTCTCCGCATCAGCGCGCAAGGTCTCCAGGCCCACCACCTGGTCGTGCACCGCGGCAGCAACGGTGGGCACCCCGGTGGACAGCGCGCCGATCGCTCCCTCGAGCGTCTGCAGCACCACCTGGTTGCGGCGCACGGCGTCCGCGGCCAGGTCGCCGAGCCACTCCCGGATGGGGGCGACCGCCGCGTCCGGCAGCAGCCCGGCGGCATCCACCCCGGTCTCGGGGACGGCGAACAGCGGGGAGCGACCGAGCCCGCGCTGGCTCATCATCTGGCCGAGGTGGGCGGGCACCTCGTCCATCGCTGCCGGCGGCACCCGGTCGAGCACGACCGCCACCACGGCCTGCCGTTCCGCGGCCGAGCGCAGGTAGTCCCACGGGACGGCGTCTGCGTAGCGGGCTGCGGAGGTGACGAACAGCCACAGGTCGGCCGCGGCCAGCAGTTGCGCCGCCAGCGCCCGGTTCTCCGCAACCACCGAGTCGACGTCCGGGGCGTCCAGGATGGCCAGGCCGGGGGGCAGGCCCGGTTCGGGCACGACCTGCAGCGTGCGGGCGTCGTTCGCTGCGCCGGCGCTCCTGGCCAGGCCGGGCAGGATCACGTCGCGGGCGAACCACTCCGCGTCGTCGGGGTGGTGCACCAGCACCGGGGAACGGGTGGTGGGGCGGATCACGCCGGGCGTGCTCACCTCCCGCCCGACCAGCGAGTTGACCAGCGTGGACTTGCCGGCGCCGGTGGACCCGCCGACCACGGCGAGCAGCGGTGCATCCAGCCGCTGCAGTCGCGGCAGCACGTAGTCGTCGAGCTGGTCGACGTAGCCGCGGGCGCTGGCCAGGGCAGCGGCGGACGCCGGCAGGTCCAGCGGCAGGCGGACCCCGGCAAGGGCCTCCCGGACCCGGGTGAGGGCTGCGGTCAAGCGCTGGGCGCTCATACCCTGCCTCCTACCCCGTTGGCGGACCCCACTTCGGGTCGACGGCCGAATACCCTGGCGATCCTAGCGGCGCCTGACCGGCCGGCGCTGGCCAGTTGCCGCCGATTCCGGACGGACCGGGGTAGGCCGGCGGCGAGTAGGCCAGCGGCCTTGCGCGCCGCAGCCGCGGCAGGCTGAGCTTCAGCCCGCGCGGGTCGTCGATGGCCACGCCCCGCAGCGCCTTGGCCTGCTCCACCAGGTAGCGGGCCCTGGCCGTGCCGGCCTCGTCGAGAATGCCCCGCACCTGCCCGTCCCGCAGGTAGGCCAGTTCGGTCAGCAGCCGCTGCAGCCGGACGGTGGCGCTGAGCACCCGCCAGCCGCGGGTGGCGGCGACGAGGATCGCCCACCAGCGGGAACGCTGCCTCGCGAAGACCACCGGGTCGGTCTCCGGCAGCCACCCGAGCTGGGTGTACTCACCGAGGCGGGTGGCCAGCACCCGCCCCTGCTTCAGCACCTGCCGGACGACGTAGAAGGCGACCGAGAGCACCAGCGGCACCGCCACCAGCCAGTACATGAACAGCTGGCCCGAGCCGCTGTTCAGGCTCGCCTGGGAGTTGAACACCATGTGCAGCAGGGAGGCCGCGCCGTAGCCGACCAGCGGGGCCAGCACCCGCACCACCTTGCTGCGGGTACGCAGCGCCACCGCGAGACCGATGCCCAGCATGATCGTGAACAGCGGGTGCCCGAAGGCCGTCCAGACCCCACGCAGCCACACGATCTGGTTGACCGCCTGGTCGGCGTCACCGACCCCGATGTTCTCACTGGAGTAAACGATCGCCCGGGCGTAGTAGATGATGTTCTCGGTGAACGCGAAGCCGGCGCCCGACAGCCCGGCGAGCACGATCACCGACACCTGCGACGTCAGCCGGTAGCGCGCGATCATCGCGATCAGGAAGAGCACCGTTGCCTTGGCCGCCTCCTCGACGAACGGGGCGACGAAGATCGCAGCGCGGGCTTGGGTCGCCGGGTCGCCGTTGCCGGTGATGGCCAGCTGCTGGGCCGCCCAGGTGTTGGCGTGGATCGAGATGAACGTGGCCACCGCCGCGCCCCAGCCGAGCGTCAGGTACCAGATGGCGAAGCGCTGCGGACGGTAGCGGTCGGCCAGCAGGAACACCACCGTCCAGAACGCAAGGGTCGGCCAGGCCAGCCCGGCCGCGCGGCGGATCGCCGAGGCGTTCAGCCCGGGGATCACGCCGCCCTGCACGGGGGTGTCGGCCGTGATCATGGCGTACTGGGAGGCCAGCGCAGCCAGGTAGAGCAGCGTGAGCGCCACCACGGCCCACGTCCACCAGGAGCGCAGCACCCGCTGCGGCAGCGGGTTGGTGCGGTCCTCCGGTCCGGGCAGGTCGTTCCGCCGCCTGGCGAGTTCGGCCACCGGATCGGTCATGGCGCCCAGCGTACAAGCCGCACTCCCCCGTTCCCCGCGTGCCGCTTGCCCGTTATCAAACTGGACCGTACAGTTTGATTCGTGAGTGGACGGGTGGCCACCCGAAGAGCTGCGAAGCGGGCGCAGATCGCCGACGCTGCGCGCCGGCTGTTCCTCGCCCAGGGCTACGCCGCCACCTCGATGGACGCCGTCACGGCCGCAGCCGGGGTCAGCAAGCAGACCCTCTACACCTACTTCCCCACCAAGCTCGACCTGCTCAGCGAGGTACTCGCGAACGCGCTCGGCCAGCTGGAGCTCGACCAGGCGCACCCGCCGAGGCTGACTACGGCCGGGGACCTCCGCGAAGTGCTGCTCGGCTTCGGCAAGGGCTTCACCAGCACGATCATGCGACCGGAGTCGGTGGCGCTGCTGCGCCTCGTGCTCGGCGAGGTGTTCCACATCTCGGAGCTGCGGGACAGCTTCCGGGTGGCCCTGCCCGGACGGCTGCTCCAGATGACCGCCGACCTGCTGCGGGCCGCAGACGCCAGGGGCATCGTTCCGGTCGCCGAGCCCGAGATGGCCGCGCGCATGTTCATCGGGCCGCTGATGACGTTCGTCGCCCTGGACGGCTTCCTCACCGGTGACGGCGACGCCAGGCCGCCCAGCACCGAGCAGCTGGAGTTCATCGTCGACGCCTTCCTCGCAACGCTCGGGGTGCGACGGTGAGGGCCGCGGTGGGCGCGGTGCTGGCCATCGCCCTGCTGGCCGGTTGCGCGGCGCCGCCGGCCGGCCTGGTCGTCGCCGGCACCGTGGTCGACCGGCAGCAGACGGTGGCGGTCCCGGCCCTGCCGATGCCGGCCGTCGACCTGGGCGCCGGCTTCCCGGCGGCCGGCACGCCGGAAGCACCCCCCCAACCACGCGCCACCAGTCCGGTGGCCAGCACCTACGGCCTCGGCACCTCGCTGCGGATCGCGGAGGTCGCGGTTGCCGAGGGCGACCAGGTTCGGGCCGGCCAGCTGCTGGCGCGGGTGGACGCCGCGCCGCTGCGCGCCCAGGTGGCCGTGGCCAGGGCAGACGCGGCCGTGGCCGCAGCCCAGGTGGACGTGCTGGCCGCTGCCATCGAAGAGACCTACGACCGGGCGGCGGAGCTGGCCGACGCGAAGCGCGAGGTGGCCGATGCCATCGACCAGCTCCAGGAAGTGCGGGCCAAGCTGCTCTCCGCGCGCGCCAGGGCGAGGGCCGCCCGGCCACAGCTCGTGCGCAAGCTGCGTGAGGTCGAGGCAGCGCTCGCGAACTACCCGCCGGTCGTGCCGCCGGACTTCCGCCCCACGCGTGCGGAGCTGGAGGCCGCGGCCCGGAAGCTGCGGACGGCGATCCGCCAGGTCGACGCCGGCCTGCGGCAGATCCGGCGCAACCTGCCGAAACTCTCCGCCGGGCTGCGCAAGGCCCGCGACGGCCTGGCCAGGCTGCAGGACGCCACCGCCAAGCTCGCCGATGCCCGAGCCCGGCTGCGCGACCTAAAGGAGCTGGCCGAGATCGCCGCCGAGACCGGTGGCGTGCCGCTGCAACTCGCGAAGGTCCAGTTGCGGCTCGCGGACCTGACCGCACCGGTGGCCGGGGTGGTCGTCTCGGTCGCCGCCGTCGGCGACCGCTTGGCGCCCGGCGCACCCGCGGTTACCATCCGCGAGAGCGGGCCGAGTCGGGTCTCGGCCTGGCTGTCGGAGGCGCAGCTGGCCACCGTCTGCCCCGGTGACGCCGCCAGGCTCACCGCTGACTGGCTCACCGGCGAAGCCACCGCCGAGCTGAGCCGGATCGGCACCCGCGCCGACTATCCCCCGACGTCCGTCCCGACGGACGAGGTGCACCTGACCCGCGCGGTCCCGGTGGAACTGACCACCACAACCCAGTTGCCGGCAGGCCTGCCGGTCGACGTCCTGATCACCGGCTGCAACCCGGCCGGCTCCCCAACCAGAACCGACAGGTGACCCGATGTCCCAAGCCCGCAAGCACCCGCCAGTACCGGTGATCGTCCTGGTCCTGCTGCTGCTGATCGGCGGCGGCGCGTGGTGGTGGTGGAGCACCACCGGCGCCAGCCCCGGACAGGACGATTGGCAGGCCACCGGCACGGTGGAGGCCAACGAGTACCAGATCGCCTCGGCCGTGGCCGGACGGGTCGGCGCCGTGGAGGTGGTCGAGGGCGACCAGGTGAGCAAGGGCCAGCAACTCCTGCGCCTGGACAACTCCGCGCTGAAGCTGCAGCTCGAGCAGGCGAAGCAGGGGGTGACCGCTGCCCGGGCCGCCCTGACGAACGCTCGCGCGGACGACGACGCGACGCGCGCCGACGTCACCGCAGCCAAGGCTCGCCTGCGGCAGGCTGAAGCCGCAGTCGAACTGGCCAGGGTGCAGCTGGGCTACGCCGAGGTGACGGCGCCGCGCGCCGGGCAGGTGGTGTCGGTGACCACCAACGTCGGCCAGAACGCTGCACCGGGGCGAACGCTGCTGACCCTGGTCGACACCACCGACCTGTTCGTGAGGGTGTTCGTGCCCGAGACCGAGATCGGCGGCGTGCAGGTGGGCCAGGCAGCCGAGGTGGCCACCGACTCCACGGCCCAGGCCTTCGCCGGAAAGGTCAGCTTCATCGCCAGCCAGGCCGAGTTCACCCCGAACAACGTGCAGACCAGGGAGCAGCGGGTGAAGCTGGTCTACGAGGTGCGGGTGCGGCTGAGCGACCCCTCCGGCACCCTCAAGGCCGGCATGCCCGTGGACGTCGACTTCGCCTGAGCCATGACCACCACCCCAGCCGGCCCCGCAGCAGTCAGCGTCCAGGGACTGCGGCGCAGCTTCGGCACCACGGTCGCCGTCGACGGCCTCGACTTCGAGATCCCGGAGGGCTCGGTGTTCGGGCTGCTCGGCCCGGACGGTGCTGGCAAGTCGACGCTGATCCGGATGCTGGCCACCGTGCTGCGCCCCGACGCCGGGGACGCAGAGGTCTTCGGCCACTCCGTGACCAGGGCGGCAGAGCTGGTCACGCCGCGGATCGGCTACATGTCGCAGCGCTTCTCGATGTACCCCGACCTCTCGGTGGCGGAGAACCTCAACTTCTTCGCCACCATCCGCGGCGTCGGCCGCGCCGAAAGGCGCGCCCGGGCGGCGTCCCTGCTGGAGGGCATGGGCCTGGCGGAGTTCGCCGGCCGGCAGGCGCAGTTCCTCTCCGGCGGGATGAAGCAGAAGCTGATGCTGGCCACCACCTTGATGCACTCCCCCGACCTGCTGCTGCTGGACGAGCCGACCACCGGTGTCGACCCGGTCTCGCGCCGCGAGTTCTGGCGGATCCTGGCCGGCCTGCACCGGGAGGGACGGACGGTGCTGGTGGCCACGCCCTACATGGACGAGGCTGAGCGCTGCACGCGGATCGCGTTCCTCGACCGAGGTGTGATCAGGCAGGCCGGCACCCCGCAGGAGATCAAGCTGCTGGTGCCCGGCCGCACGCTGGAGCTCACCTCCGAGGTCCCGCGCGCTGCGCTCGCCGCGATCTCCGGGCTGCCGCAGGTCGCGTCCGCGCACCTGCTGGGCGACGTCGTCCGGGTGCTCTGGAACGGGCCGTCGGACCCCGGGCCAGCGGTGTCGGCAGCGGTGGCCGCAGCCGGGGTCCCGCCGGTGGCCGTGCGGGAGGTGCCGGCGGACATGGAGACCGTCTTCGGCTACCTCGCCGACAGCGGCACCAACCGTCCGGACCCGGCCGCGGAGGAGGTGGCGCGATGAGGTCGGTGTTGGTCCGGATCGGGGCCATCGTCGGCAAGGAGTTCCGCCACCTCGGCCGCGACCCGCGCATGCTGCTGGCCGTAGTGATCACGCCGGTCATCCAACTGCTGCTGTTCGCCTACGCGATCAGCTTCGACGTTGAGAACGTGCCCACCATCGTCATCGACGCAGACCACACCCCGGCCAGCCGCGCCTACGTGCAGACCTTCGAGGCCTCACCGTTCTTCGAGGTGGTGGCCAGCGGCGACTCCATCAGCGACGTCGACGCGGCCTTCGACACCGGTGTCGCGCGGGTGGCGGTGGTGGTCCCGTCCGGCTTCGCCAGGACGCTCGCCGGCGCCCGTCCGGCCCAGGTCGGAGTCTTCGTCGACGGCAGCGAGCCGACCTCGGCGAAGGTCGCCCAGGCCTACTCGGTGGCGCTGAACCAGCTGTACGGCCAGCGGCTCACCAGGGAGTGGGCCGAGGCCCAGGGCCTCGACCTGTCCGGGCTCGGCATGCTGGAGCCCCGGGTGCGCACCTGGTACAACCCGGAGCGCCGTTCATCGGACTTCCTGATCCCCGGCCTGATGGTGGTGATCCTCGCCATCGTCACCGTCCAGCAGACCGCTGTGACACTGGTGCGCGAACGGGACCAGGGCACCGAGGAGCAGCTGCGGGTGAGCCCGCTGCGCCGCCTGGAGCTGATGGTGGGCAAGCTGCTGCCGTGGACGCTGATCGCGTTCCTCGACGTGGTGCTGATCACCGGCCTGGCCCGGACGCTGCTCGACGTGCCGCTGCGCGGCGACGTGTGGGCCCTCGGCGCCGGGGCGATGCTGTTCGTGTTCGCCTCGCTCGGCATGGGCCTGCTGATCTCAGCGATCGCACCGTCGCTGGACACAGCCAACATCCTGGCCATGCTGATCGCGTTCCTGCCCGCGTTCCTGCTGTCGGGCTTCGCCTTCGCCCTCGACCAGATCCCGGTGTTCCTGCAGTGGGTCAGCTACGGCTTCCCCGCCCGGCACATGGTGGCCATCGCCCGCGGCACGTTCCTCAAGGGCGCCGGCTTCGCGGAGCTGTGGCCGGAACTCGCCTGGCTGGCCGGCTACGCGCTGGTGATGCTCGTGGTCTCGGCGCTGCTCTACCGGCGGAGGTCGGGAAGATGAGTGCCAAACGGGTGCGGCTGCTGATCTGGAAGGAGTTCCTGCAGCTCCGGCGCGATCCGCTGCTGATCCGGCTGCTGCTGCTGATGCCGGTGCTGCAGCTGGTGATGTTCGGCTACGTGGTCGCGGTCGACGTGCGCAACCTGGCCACCGCCGTCGTCGACCTCGACCGGACCGCCACCTCACGCACGCTGGAAGCCGCGTTCAGCGGCTCGGGGTACTTCACGATCACCGAGCACCCGCGGGCGGAGGCCGACCTGCGGCCGTTGCTCGACCGGGGCACCGTGAAGGTGGCACTGGTGATCCCGGAGGGCACCCAGGCCAGGCTCGACCGGGGCGAGACCGCAGCGGTCGGCATCATCGTGGACGGTTCGGACTCCCAGATCTCCGCGATCGGCAGCGGTTACGCCGCCCAGATCGTCGCCCAGTTCAACGCCGAGCGCCGTGACCGGCTGGGCGGCTCGGTGGCCGCACCCGGCATCGACGCCAGGACGAGGGTGCTGTTCAACCCGACGCTCGACCCGGTGAACACGATGATCCCCGGCCTGATCGCCGCGATCATGATGATCTCGCTGATGGCGATCATGAGCCAGGCCGTGGTGAAGGAACGCGAGTCCGGCACGCTCGAGCAGATGTTCGTCACGCCCATCCGGTCCGGGGAGTACCTGGTGGGCAAGCTGACCCCGTACGCAGCCCTCGCCACGGCCCAGATGCTGCTGGTCGCCGCCGGTGGCATCTGGTGGTTCCGGGTGCCGTTCAACGGCAACTTCTGGGTGGTGCTCACCGGCCTGGCGCTGTTCATGCTGACCTGCATCGGGCTCGGCCTGCTGGTCTCGCTGATCTCGCGCACCCGCCACCAGGCGCAGCAGGCGATGATGTTCATCATGATCCCGACGATGGTGCTGTCGGGGTTCATCTTCCCGATCGACTCGATGCCCGAACCGGTGCAGCCGCTGACGAACCTGATTCCGCTCACCTTCGCGCTGCAGGTGCTGCGCGGAGCCTTCGTGAAGGGCAGCGGCTTCGCCGCCCTGGCCACTCCCCTGCTCGCGCTGGCCGGTTTCGCAGTGGTGATCTTCACCGCGGCCATCGTGGCCACCCGCCGCCGGATCACCGACTGAGGAGGATCGATGCCCGACCAGCGCCCGGCCGCCACCCCACCCGACCCCACGGCAGCGATCTCCGTCCGCGGCCTCACCAAGGCGTTCGGCAGCTTCACCGCGGTCGACGGCATCGACTTCGACGTGGCGAGGGGTGAGGTGTTCGGCTTCCTCGGGCCGAACGGTTCGGGCAAGACCACCACGATCAGGATGCTGACCGGGACCATGCGTCCCCGCGCCGGCCAGGCACTGGTGCTGGGTGAGGACGTCGTCCGGGCGCCCGGCCGGGTGCAGCCGCGGATCGGCTACATGTCGCAGAAGTTCTCGCTCTTCGAGGACATGACCGTCGACGAGAACCTGCGGTTCTACGCCGGCGTGTACGACCTGAGCGCTGACCGTTACGCCGAGCAGCGCGACTACGTGCTGCGGATGGCCGACCTGGTGGGCAGGGAGGACGAACTCACCCGGAACCTCTCGGTGGGCTGGCGCCAGCGACTGGCCCTGGGAGCGGCCACGATCCACGACCCGCAGCTGCTGTTCCTGGACGAACCCACCTCCGGGGTGGATCCGGTGGCCCGGCGCCAGTTCTGGGACCTGCTCTACGAACTCGCCGGGCGCGGGGTCACGTTGTTCGTCACCACGCACTACATGGACGAGGCAGCGCACTGCAACCGCCTGGCGTTCATCTACCGCGGGCGGATCATCGCCGCGGGCAGCCCGAACGAGATCCGTTCGGGGCACCTCGACCAGCGCATCTTCGCGATCACTGCTTCCGACTCGGACTCGGTGCTGCAGTGGCTGGAACGCTCGCCCGAGGTGGAGGAGGCCTACCTTTCCGGCGCTGCGCTGCACGCCGTCGTGCCGTCCGACTCACGCCTCAGCGGTGCGGAACTGAGCCACCGGCTGGCCGCCGACGGTCTCGATGCCGGGGTCACCGAGGTGGCGCCGACCATCGAGGACGTCTTCGTGAACCTGGTCTCCAGGCAGCGCTGAGGCCGCTCAGGCCGGCCGGCGCAGGACCGTCTCGCGCCACGCTGCGACCAGGGCTTCGTTGTCGACGCCGGTGACCAGCTCCACCGGCACGCCGTCGGCAGCCAGCTCGAGCTTCCCCTGCGGGGCGTCGAGCACCGCAACGTTCGCGGCCCGGGTGCTGCCGATGCCGGGCTCGGCGATGCCTGCCACCACGGCGAGGTCGTGCAGCCGCATGCCCCGCCTCGGCCGCCGCAGCGAACTGAGCCGCAGCCATGGCTCCAGCCACTCCGCGATCGGTTCCACCTCGACCCCGGGTGCCGCGGCCGCCTCCTCCCTGATCCGCTGCCACGCCGCCCACGACAGCGAAGTGCTGCGGGTGACGTCCCACGGCACCACCGTCACTGGCAGGCCGGAGTGCAGCACCACCCGGGCGGCCAGCGGGTCGAGCGCGAAGTTGGTGTCCACGCGGCGGCCGTCGATCGTGCCGCCCATCACCCAAATCCGGCGCACCCCGGCCAGGGCCCCCGGCGCCTGCAGCACCAGCGTCGCCACGTTCGTCAACGGGCCGAGGCAGGCCAGCACCACGCCGTCCCCTGCAGCGTGCAGGTCGGCGGCGAGGGTGGGCAGCAGTGCGGAAGCCAGGCGGGCCGAACGGTCGCGCGGCAGTGCCTGGGCCGCGCCCCTGCGGACGACGGGCCGGTCGGCTCGGGCCTGGCGGACCAGCCGCTCGGCTGCGGCGTGCGCCGCAGCCACCGGCACGTTGCCGAACACCGTCCAGACCGCCTGGACGGCCAGCTCGGGATGCCGCAGGGCGAACAGCAGTGCCAGCGCGTCGTCGACGTTCGCAGCCGGCGAGCCGTTGCCGGGGTCGCAGTCGATGATGAGCCTTTCGGTGCGCTGTGCCGGCTCCATCGCCCCATCCTCCCTCACGGCGGGAAGCCCACACCGGCCAGCAGCCGGCCGGCGCCCAGCAGCAGCGCGCCGACCGTGAGCACCAACCACGCCAGCACCCAGGCCACCCCTGGCACCCTGGTGAGGGCGGCCAGCTGGTCCGCGTCCGAACCCGCCCTGCGCCGGACCCCCAGCTCGACCACCGGCCGCGGCCCGGCCAGCAGGAACAGCCAGGCCAGCCCGTTGGCGAGCCAGCCCAGCACGGCCGGGCTGGCGTACCAGGAGGCGAGCGCGACCAGCCCCCCGCTCGCCAGCACAACGAGCGCCCCGTCGAAGTTGCGGATCTTCAGCAGCATCAGTGCCAGCAGCGCAACGATCGCCCAGAGCAGCCCGGCGGCGTACCCGGCGCCGGCCAGCCAGGCCGAGCCCAGACCGACCAGTGATGCTGCCGGGTAGCCGGCGAAGAGGGTTGCCACCATGCCGGGCCCGCCTCGCCGGCCACTGGTCACGGTGAGGCCTGAGGTGTCGGAGTGCAACCGGATCCCGCCGAGGCGGCGCCCGACGAGCATCGCGACGACGGCGTGCCCGGCCTCGTGGCAGACGGTCACCAGCATGCGTACCACCGGCCAGCCGAGCAGGACGACGGCCAGAGCGATGCAGCCGACGACGGCCACCACACCGCGGTCCGGCGGTGGCTGCGTGGCCAGCGCACGCCGCCAGAGCTCGCCGAGCAGTTCCACTGGGCCAGTCTGCCGCGCGCCGGCGCAGGGGGCCGGTCGCGCAGCTAGGCTCTCGCACGTGCTGCCACCGGCCCTGGCGACCGACCTCGCCATCCTGCGCCTGACCGGTGCCGCGATCACCGACCTCGGCGACCACATGGTGGTGCGCAGCCCCGCCAACCCCGGCCACCACTGGGGCAACTTCGTCGTGGTCACCGATCCGGGCCTGGTGGATGCCGCCGACCGGTGGGTGGCCACCTTCGGCCGGCACTTGCCCGAAGCCGACTGGGTGGCCGTCGGCCTGCCGCGACTGCCGTCCGACCTGGCCGCGTGGACCGCCCTCGGGCTGCAGCCCGAACTGCTGGACACCCTGGCCGCCCGGACCCTGCCGCTCCAGACCCCGCTGCCGCGCGGCTACACCGTCCGGCGGCTGCAGGGCCCGGACTGGGCCGAGACCGTGGAGCGCGCCGTGGCCCGCAACGCGGCCACCGGGCAGCAGCCGGCCGCAGGGTTCGCCCGGTACGCCGAGGCTGCGGCCAGGCAGCGCCGCGACCTGTCCGAGCGGGGCCTGGCGGCCTGGTTCGGCGCGTTCGCCGACGGCGTGCTGGTCGCCGACCTCGGCATCGTGAACTGCGGCCGGGCCGCGCGCTACCAAGACGTCAGCACCGACCCCGACCACAGGGGCCGCGGCCTGGCCAGCCACCTGCTGGGCGTCGCCGCCCGCTGGGCGGCGGCCGAGGGCTGCACGGACTGGGTGATCGTTACCGAGGCCACCAACGCTGCGGGGCGGGTGTACCGCCGGGTCGGGTTCGCCCCGGCGCCGGGCAGCGCCGAGGCCTATCGCCACCCTCCCGGGCAGGAGTGAACTGCCGGCGAGGCTGAGCCGACCCGCGGCAGGGCTACGATCAGGCTTGCGCGGCGGACGGAGGAGAGCACCATGGCCTACCTCGTGCTGGACGTCGGTGGGTCCAGCATCAAGTACGCCCTGGCCGACGACTCCTTCGAACTCTCGGCGAAGGGGTCCCTGCCCACCAGCTACGACACCCACGAGGACTTCGTTGCGGCCATCGGCGGCATCTACGACCGGTTCGCGGGAAGAGTTGACGGCATCGCGATGAGCTGCTGCGGGGAGCTGGACCCACGCACCGGCCACATGTTCAGCGGTGGCGCCCTCCGGTTCAACGCCGGCCACAACATGATCGCCTCGGTGCGGGCCCGCTGCCCGGTGCCGGTGACGGTGGAGAACGACGCGAACTGCGCACTGCTCGCCGAGGTGCACGACGGCAGCCTCAGCGACTGCACCAATGCTGTGGCGTTGGTGATGGGGACGGGGGTCGGCGGAGCGCTGCTGATCAACGGGCGCATCTACCACGGCTCGCACTTCCACTCCGGCAACGCGAGCTTCGTCCGGACCGACCTTGCCGACCCCGACGACGCCGGCCTCGCGCTGGCCAACGGCGTGCCCGCCCTGATCGGCGACTACGCGCGGCTCGCCGGGCTCGACCCCGCGACCATCGACGGCCCACTGCTGTTCGACCGGCTCGACGCCGGTGACAGCTTCGCCAAGGAGGCACTCGGGGCCTACTGCAGCCGGCTCGCGGCATTCATCTTCAACCTGCAGGTGATCCTGGACGTCGACGCGGTCGCCATCGGGGGCGGGATCAGCGCGCAGCCGGCGTTCGTCGACCTGCTCCGCGAGCGGGTGGACGCGATCTTCGCTGCCGCTCCGGTACCGCTGCCCAGGCCCCAGGTGCGGGTGTGCCGCTACTTCAACGACGCCAACCTGGTGGGCGCGCTCTACCACCACCTCAACCCGACCCGCTGAGGCCCACCTCCGCACCCCCCACACCCCGCAAGCTGTGAGTTGGCCGGTGATGTCACCGGCCAACTCACAGC
>JAEWOI010000029.1 GCA_023460935.1 Actinomycetes bacterium | reverse complement strand
AAGTGGCCCGGCAAGACGTATTTCTAGTCTTGTTCGAACTCCATTCGCAAGGGGTTTCCCAAGGTTTCTTCGACCATTTCCCGGCACCCGGCGTGTCGTCGGCGTGTCGCGTTACACCAGTGCACAGACGGACCAACGGACCGTTCGCACCGCCATCAGTCCCGCGGCTTCGCCGCCGCGCGCTTGAGCGCGTCCAGCATGACCGTCGAGGCATCCCGCAGCAGCTTGAGGTCGTCCAGCGACAGCTCGTCGGTCACGGCCCGCAGCGCCTGGTCGAACATCGAGTCCATCTCGCGGATGACCTTCAGCCCGGCGGGGGTCGGGTGCAGCCGGCGGACGCGCCGGTCCACGAGGTCGTCGGCGCGGGTGATCAGGCCCTTCTCCACGAGCCGGTCCACCAGGCCGCTGGCCGTGGGCGCGCTCACGCCGAGACGCTCGCCGAGCTCGTGGCCGGAGAGTCCCGGCGCCTTGGCGACGTGGCCGAGCACCCGCACCTGCTGCATGGTCAGGTCCGGCGGCAACGGCATGGGACCGGCGAGAGCAACCGATTCGTCGTGGACCTGGCCGTGCAGGGCGAGGAGCTCGCCGAGCAGCGCGGAACGCTCCGGATCCGGACCCAGGTCGGGCACCTTGCGCACAGGGACCAGCTTTCTTGAAGGGCAGATACTTAGGAGTACGCTAACTGAAGTGGCCGGGTCGCGGCCACAGTCATGCTCCCGGGCCGGGGCGCAATCGCCGAAGGGACCTCAGTGCTACGTCTGACCAAGGGCAGCCTCACCCACCGGACGGTGGTGCTGCTGCTGACGCTGCTCACTATCGGCCTGGGCGTCTACGCCGCAGGAGCGCTGAAGCAGGAACTGATCCCGTCCATCGACTTGCCGCGCGGCAGCGTGCTCACCGTCTACCCCGGCGCCAGCCCGGACGTGGTCGAGGCCCAGGTCTCCAAGCCCATCGAGACCGCGGTGAAGGCCGTGCCGGGCGTCACCTCGGTGACCTCCCGCAGCTCCAGCGGGGTCTCCCAGGTGACCGCCCAGTGGGACTACGGGCTGTCCGCGGACGAGATGGCGGACGAGATCCGCACCGCGATCGACTCGATCTCGGCCGGCCTGCCGCCCAACATCGATCCCACCGTGATGACCGGCGGCACCGATGACATCCCGGTGATCGTGCTCGCCATCTCCTCCTCGGACAACCTGACCGTGCTCTCGGAGAAGGTCACCGACGTGGTGGTGCCGGAACTGAAGACCGTGCCGGGCATCCAGGACGTCGCGCTGTCCGGCCAGCAGAAGCGCGAGATCGTCGTCACCTACTCCCAGGCGAAGCTGCACGACGAGGGCATCGACCCGGCGCTGATCGGCCAGCTGTTCGCAGCCAACTCCACCGCGATCCCGTCCGGCACCATGCGCACGGACGCGGCGAACTATGACGTGCAGACGGGCACCACCTACGCCAGCGCCGAGGACATCTCGCGGCTGATACTGCAGGGTCCGGACGGCCCCGTCCGGCTGTCGTCGGTCGCCGAGGTCAAGGAGCAGCCGGTGGAGACCACCAGCATCTCCAGGGTCAACGGCCAGACCGCCCTCGCCCTGACCATCACCAAGGACGCCGAGGCCAACACCGTCACGGTGGCCCACGAGGTGATGGACCGGCTCGACCCGCTGACCGCGCAGCTGGGCAGCGACGCCCGGTTCGACGTCGTGTTCGACCAGGCGCCCTTCATCGAGGACTCGATCAAGGACCTGAGCGTTGAGGGTGCGATCGGCCTGGCCATGGCCGTGCTGGTGATCATGGTGTTCCTCGGCTCGGTGCGCCCGACGCTGATCACCGCGATCTCGATCCCGCTTTCGCTGCTGATCGCCCTGATCGGGCTCTGGGTCGGCGGGTTCACCCTGAACATCCTTACCCTCGGCGCCCTCACCGTTGCGATCGGACGGGTGGTGGACGACTCGATCGTGGTGATCGAGAACATCAAGCGCCACCAGGGCTACGGCGAGTTCGGCCGGCGCTCGATCACCAACGCCGTCCGCGAGGTGGCCGGTGCGGTGACGAGCTCCACCCTGACCACGGTCGCGGTGTTCCTGCCGATCGGGCTGGTCGGTGGCCAGGCCGGGGAGATCTTCCGGCCCTTCGCCGTGGCGGTCACGGTGTCCCTGCTGGCCTCGCTGCTCGTCTCCCTGACCGTGGTGCCGGTGTTCGCGTCCTGGTTCATGCGCCCGAGCGCCAGGCAGCTGGCGGCGCCGGTGGCTGAGGGCGAGGAGAAGGACACCTGGCTGCAGAAGGGCTACCTGCCCGTGCTGGGCTGGGCGCTCGCGCACCGCTGGATCACCCTCCTGATCGCCCTCGGCGTGTTCGCCGGCACCCTCGCGCTGACCCCGCTGCTCAAGACCGACTTCATCGGTGCCATGGGCGACGAGGCGCTCACCGTCACCCAGAAGCTGCCCTCCGGCACGGCGCTGAGCGAGACCGACACCGCTGCCCGCCAACTGGAGGCGACCTTCGAAGCAGAAGAGGCGGTCAAGTCCTACACCACCAGCATCGGCGGCTCGACGGCGGTGTTCATGGGCAGCCAGGCCGACACCAACGAGGCGCTCTACACCGTCCAGCTGCAGCCGGGCTCATCGCCGGCCGAGACCGCGACCAGGCTGCGCGAGCAGGTGGCCGACCTCGGCCCGTCCGTCGGGGACGTGGAGATCTCCGTCGGCAGCAGCGGCGGCAACGCCACCGGCGTCGTGGTCTACGTGGAGAGCTCCGACCCCGAGAAGCTCAGGACCGCCAGCGACCGCGTGCTGACGATGATGAAGCAGGTGCCCGGGCTGACCAACGTCGACAGCGACCTCACCGCGGCCCGGGAGATGCTGGCGATCGACGTCAACGAGCGGAAGGCTGCCGAGCTCGGCATGACCCAGGCCTCGATCGGCCAGGCCGTTGCGCGCGCCGTCCGCGGCCAGCAGATCGGCACCCTCGCCCAGGGCGACACCACGCTCACCGTCTTCCTGCGTTCCCAGGAGCCGGTGAAGAGCATCGACGAGCTGCGCCGGATCAAGCTGCCGGTGACCCAGGTGATGAACGGCAACGCCAAGGCGGACGCTGCCGACGAGGTCACCGAACGCTCGGAGAAGCTGCAGGAGGAGGGCAAGCAGGCCCAGGCCGACGCCTACAACGAGCAGGTCAGCGCACTGAAGAAGAGCCGGGCGCAGGCGAGCAAGAGCCTGCGGACGCTGCGGCCGAAGCTCAAGGCAGCCCAGCGGCGCGTGGCCTCCCTTTCCCGTCAGCTGAAGCAGCTGATCGACTCGGGCGGCGCAGTGTCCTCGCCGGACAACCCCGGAGCCAGCCTCGCGCTGGTGCAGCTCCAGGGCGAGCTGTCGCGCGAGTCCTCGATCCTCGGCGGCCTGCAACAGGGCGTCGCCGGCGCCCAGGCGCAGATCGCGGCGGTGGACAAGCAGCTCGACGGCCTGGCCGAGTCCAGGGCGAAGAGCCTCGAGTCCCAGGCCGAGCAGGAGGACATCGCCCAGGCCGGCAAGGACGCTGCGGAGGCCACTGCCGACCCGGTCCGCCTGCGCGCCGTGGCCGACGTCAACCTCGTCGAAGCGCCCGCGATGATCACCAGGGTGGACGGCACCAGGGCGGCGACGCTGTCGGCCAGCTCGGAGTCCTCCGACCTGGGCGCCACCACGGCGGCCATCACCGCCGGCCTGGAATCGCTCCAACTGCCCGACGGCGTCACCACCCGCATCGGCGGGGTGTCGCAGCAGCAGCAGGAGTCGTTCGCCCAGCTCGGCCTGGCGATGCTGATCGCGATCTTCGTCGTCTACCTGATCATGGTCGCAACGTTCGGCTCGCTGCTGCAGCCGCTGATCCTGCTGGTGTCGATCCCGTTCGCCGCCACCGGAGCGCTCGGGCTCTCCCTGCTCACCGACACGGCGCTCGGCGTGCCCAGCATGATCGGCCTGCTGATGCTGATCGGCATCGTCGTGACCAACGCCATCGTGCTGATCGACCTGATCAACCAGAAGCGGCGTGCCGGGGCCAGCGTCGAGCACTCCATCGAGGCCGGGGCGCGGCTGCGGGTGCGGCCGATCGTGATGACCGCGCTGGCCACGGTGTTCGCGCTGGTACCGATGGCCCTCGGCCTCACCGGCGGCGGAGTGTTCATCTCCAAGCCGCTGGCGATCGTCGTCATCGGCGGCCTGGTCTCCTCCACGGTGCTGACGCTGGTGCTGGTGCCGGTGCTCTACGACCTGCTGGAGACCTGGCGCGAGAAGCGGGCCAACCGCAGGGCCAGGCCCGTCGAGGCTTAGCCCACCGGCGCACCGTTGTGAACCGAGTTCGGTTCACAACGGTGCACGACAACGCCGACAGCGCCCCATCGAGCCACTCCACCCGCCGTTCTGGAGTGCCCGGGCAACCTTCGCCGCCACTGCACACGGGCTGCCCACCACCTGCTGCCACCCGAATCGCAGCGTGATGACCCCGACCAGCGCGTGATCGTTGTCGCGGTCCATGTCGTCGAGGGCGGCTCGCCCGCTGTGGTAGCGCCGCCCATCCAGCTCGACCGCCACGGCGTAGCCCGGGTACCAGGCGTCAGTCGCATAGCCACGAAGCGGGCTTGCCTGACGCACTGCACCGGGTAGCCCGTGCACCCGCTCCACATCACGGGCGTAGCGGAGTTCCAACGGGCTGAGCGAGCCGGCGCTGACCTCGGCGACGAGCTCACTGAGCACCTCCCGGTTCGGATGCCGTGCGGTCTGTTGCAGCGCCTCCAGCACGTCGCTCGCCCGAACCCGTCGGCGGCCCAGCGCCTCGGCCACCAACGCAACGATGGCGTCGGCTTCAAGCTCGGCCGCGAGGTCGACGACCGTCTGCGGCAATCGGGTCCGGCTCGGTTCGCCGACCCCGACCCGCGGCGACCGCACCAGGCGCCAACGGGCATCGGGGTACGCCAGTTCGGGGTGTGCACCGTGATGTGCCGGGGCGGCTCACCGGTCAACCCATGCAGATAGGCCGCGCCTGACGCACCCTTTCCTACCGAGTTCGGTACGAAACGGTGCACGGCCCGCGCTCAGGGGTCCGGCGGTGGTGTGGGTGGCGCGTGGCAGAGTGGTCGCACGATGACGGCGGACGTGCTGGCGCGGTTCTCCCCGGCCACCAGGGAGTGGTTCCGGAGCAACTTCGCCGCGCCCACCGCGGCCCAGGGCGGCGCGTGGGAGCAGATCTCCTCGGGTCGGCACACCCTCGTGGTCGCGCCCACCGGCTCCGGCAAGACCCTGGCTGCCTTCCTCTGGGCCATCGACCGGCTGGCCAGCGGGCCACCCCCGGAGAAGGCCGGGCGTTGCCGCGTGCTGTACATCTCGCCGCTGAAGGCGCTGGCCGTGGACGTGGAGCGCAACCTGCGCTCGCCGCTGGTCGGCATCGGCCACGCCGCGGCCCGGCTGGGGCTGCCGCGGCCGGAACTGCAGGTGGCGGTCCGCTCCGGTGACACCCCTGCCTACGAGCGCCGCCGGTTCGCCCGGGAGCCGGCCGACATCCTGATCACCACCCCGGAGTCGCTGTTCCTGCTGCTCACCTCCGCGGCGCGGGAGGCGCTGCGCGGCGTCCAGACCGTGATCGTCGACGAGGTGCACGCAGTGGCCGGCACCAAGCGTGGCGCGCACCTCGCGCTGAGCCTGGAGCGGCTGGACGCGCTGCTGCCCAGCCCGGTCCAGCGCATCGGGCTGTCCGCAACCGTCCGGCCGGTGGCCGAGGTGGCCCGGTTCCTCGCCGGCGGCCGGGACGTGAGCGTCGTGAACCCGCCGAGCGAGAAGCGCTGGGACCTCCAGGTGGTGGTGCCGGTGCCCGACCTGGCCGCCATCGGCGAGACCACCGGCGACCTCTCCGGCGCCGCGGCCGGCGATCCGCAGCGAACCTCGATCTGGCCCCACGTGGAGGAGCGGATCGTCGACCAGGTGGCTGCGCACTCCTCGACCCTGGTGTTCGTCAACTCCCGCCGGCTCGCCGAACGGCTCACCGCGCGGCTCAACGAGATCTGGCTCGAACGCCTCGAGCGGGAAGCGACACCCGAAGCTCCTCCCCAGCCTCCCGCGGCGACGGGCAACGGCCGCCCTCCGGCCCAGGTGATGGCCCAGTCCGCGATCAGCCAGGGTGCCCCGCCGGTGCTGGCCAGGGCCCACCACGGCTCGGTCAGCCGCGAGCAGCGCCAGCTGACCGAGGAGGACCTGAAGGCCGGGCGCCTGCCTGCGGTCGTCGCCACGTCGTCCCTCGAGCTGGGCATCGACATGGGCGCGGTCGACCTGGTGGTGCAGGTGGAGGCGCCACCATCGGTCGCTTCCGGGTTGCAGCGGGTCGGCCGCGCCGGCCACCAGGTCGGGGCGGTGTCGCGCGGGGTGCTGTTCCCGAAGTTCCGCGGCGACCTGGTGCAGACCGCCGTGATCACCGAGCGGATGCGGGCCGGCGCGATCGAGTCACTCAGCATCCCGGCGAACCCGCTGGACGTGCTCGCCCAGCAGGTGGTGGCCATGGTGGCCCTGGACGAGTGGGCCACCGACGACCTGGAGGCCCTCGTGCGCAGGGCTGCGCCGTTCGCCGGCCTCACCAGGCCGGTGCTGGAGTCTGTGCTGGACATGCTCAGCGGCCGCTACCCGTCCGACGAGTTCGCGGAGCTGCGGCCCCGCCTGGTGTGGGACCGGGTGGCCGGCACCCTCACCGGCAGACGGGGGGCACAACGCCTCGCGGTGACCTCCGGCGGAACGATCCCCGACCGTGGCCTGTACGGGGTGTTCCTGGCCGGCTCCGATGGCCCCGGCCGGCGGGTCGGCGAACTCGACGAGGAGATGGTCTACGAGTCAAGGGTGGGCGACGTGTTCACCCTCGGCACCTCCACCTGGCGGATCGAGGACATCACCCACGACCGCGTCCTGGTCTCACCGGCCCCCGGCGTGCCGGCCCGGCTGCCGTTCTGGAAGGGCGACACCCTCGGCCGGCCCGCCGAGCTGGGCCAGGCGGTCGGCGCATTCGTCCGGGAGGTGTCTGCCCTCACCCCGGCGAAGGCCCGCAGCCGCGTGCAGGCCGCCGGCCTGGACGAGTGGGCGACCGACAACCTGCTGGGCTACCTCAGCGAGCAGCTGGAGGCCGCCGGACGGCTGCCGCACGACCGCCAGCTGGTGGTGGAGCGTTTCCGCGACGAGCTCGGTGACTGGCGGGTGGTGGTGCACTCACCGTTCGGCGCCCAGGTGCACGCACCGTGGTCGCTGGTGGTGGCAGCCCGTCTCCGCGAGCGGTACGGCGTGGACGTGCAGGCCATGCACGCAGACGACGGCCTGGTGTTCCGCCTGCCCGACACCGAGTGGCTCGACGACCCGGCCGAGGACCAGCCGACAGCCCGCGCCGGCGCGCCCGCGATGGCGGAGTTGCTCGAGCTGGTCTTCCCCGAGCCGGAGGAGGTCGCTGCCCTGGTCACGGAACAGATCGGCGGCTCGGCCCTGTTCGCCTCCCGCTTCCGCGAGTGCGCCGGGCGCGCGCTGCTGCTGCCCAAGCGCCGTCCGGACCGGCGGCAGGCGTTGTGGCAGCAGCGACAGCGGGCGGCCCAGCTGCTCGAGGTCGCCAGCCAGTACCCGAGCTTCCCGATCGTGCTCGAAGCGGTCCGCGAGTGCGTGAACGACGTCTTCGACGTCCCGGGCCTGGTGGCCCTGCTGCGCGGGGTGCGCTCGCGGGAGATCGCAACGGTCGCGCTGGAGACGCCGCGGCCGTCGCCGTTCGCCGCCTCCCTGATGTTCGGCTACGTCGCCCAGTTCCTCTACGAGGGCGACTCCCCGCTGGCCGAGCGCCGCGCCGCAGCCCTGTCGCTCGACCCCTCGCTGCTGGCCGAGCTGCTCGGCACCACCGAGGGCCTTTCACTGGCCGAGCTGCTCGACTCGGAGGCGCTCACCCGCACCGAGCGCGAGTTGCAGCACCTGGACGAGTCCCGGCAGGCACGCGACGCCGACGAACTCACCGACGTGCTGCGCGGCATCGGCCCGCTGACCGCAGCTGCGCTGCACCGGCGCTCCCGGGCCGAGCCGGCAGAGGTCGACCGCTGGCTTGGTGAGCTGGCCGCGGCCCGCAGGGTGATCGAGCTGCCCGGTGCCGCAGGCTCCCGCTGGGCGGTGGTGGAGGACGCGGGCCGGTTGCGCGACGCCCTCGGCGTCCCGCTGCCACTCGGGCTGCCCGAGACGCTCACCGCGAGCGTGCCTGACCCGCTGGGCGACCTGCTCGCCCGCTACGCCCGCAGCCACACCGTGTTCACCGCGGGCGAGGCCGCTGCCTGGCTGGGGCTGGGCGTGGCGGTGGTGCGCGACGTCCTGCGCCGGCTGGTGGCAGCCGGACGCGTGGTCGAGGGCGACCTGCGCCCGCCGGGCTGGGAACCACCGGACCCCGGCCGGGCGCTGCCCGAACCTGGCGACGGCACCCCGGGCGCGGCCCAGTTCTGCGATGCGCGCCTGCTGCGGCTGCTGCGGCGCCGCTCGCTGGCCGCGCTGCGCGAGGCGGTGGAGCCGGTCTCGGCCACCGACTTCGCCCGTTTCCTGCCGAGCTGGCAGGGCGTGGGCGAGCTGCGCGGCGTGGACGGCGTGCTGCGCGCAGCGGAGCAACTCGCCGGCGTCCCGGTGCCGGCCTCGGCACTGGAGTCGCTCGTGCTGCCCGCTCGCGTGCGCGACTACCGGCCGGCCATGCTCGACGAGCTCACCGCGGCCGGTGAGCTGGTGTGGCAGGGTCACGGCGCGGTGGCCGGCGGTGACGGCTGGGTCTCGCTGCACCCCGCCGAACTGGCGCCGCTGACGCTCGCAGCACCACTCGCCCCGCCGGAGGGACTGGCCGCTGCCGTCCTGGCCGAGGTCGGTACCGGCGGCTACTTCTTCCGGGCCCTGGCCGACCGGCTGCAGGTGCCGGACGCCGACCTCACCGCAGCGCTGTGGGACCTGGTCTGGGCCGGCCTCCTCGGCAACGACACGCTCGCCCCCGTGCGCGCCCTGCTGGGCCAGGGCCGGCCGGCGCACCGCAGCCGCAGCGGCGCGCCGGCGCGGGGCCACCTCGGCCGGGCCGGAGC
>JAEWOI010000028.1 GCA_023460935.1 Actinomycetes bacterium | reverse complement strand
CGGCGCAGCCGGGCCAGCGCGGCGGTGAACTCGACGAGCGGCTTGTCCGCGTCGTCCCAGTGCACCCAGCTGATCTCCGAGTCCTGGGCGTAGGTGTTGTTGTTGCCCTGCTGGGTGCGGCCGAGCTCGTCGCCGTGCAGCAGCATCGGGACGCCCTGGCTCAGGAGCAGCGTGGCGATGAAGTTGCGCTGGGCGCGGGCGCGCAGCTCCAGCACCTGCGGGTCGTCGGTGGGGCCCTCGACGCCGTGGTTCCACGAGCGGTTGTGGCTCTCGCCGTCGTTGTTGTCCTCGCCGTTGGCCTCGTTGTGCTTCTCGTTGTAGGACACGAGGTCGCGCAGGGTGAAGCCGTCGTGGGCGGTGACGAAGTTGATGCTGGCGAACGGCCGCCGGCCGGAGTGCTCGTAGAGGTCGGCCGACCCCGCGATCCGGGCGGCGAACTCACCCAGGTTGGGCTCGCCCCGCCAGAAGTCCCGGACGGCGTCGCGGTACTTGCCGTTCCACTCACTCCATTGGGGCGGGAAGTTGCCCACCTGGTAGCCGCCGGGGCCGACGTCCCAGGGCTCGGCGATCAGCTTCACCTGGCTGATCACCGGGTCCTGCTGCACGAGCTCGAAGAAGGCGGCCAGCCGGTTCACGTCGTAGAACTCCCGGGCCAGGGCCGAGGCGAGGTCGAAGCGGAAGCCGTCGACGTGCATCTCCACCACCCAGTAGCGCAACGAGTCCATGATCAGCTGCAAGGAGTGCGGGTGGCCGACGTTGAGCGAGTTCCCGGTGCCGGTGTAGTCCATGTAGTACTGGCGGTCGTCGTCGACCAGCCGGTAGTAGGCAGCGTTGTCGATGCCCTTGAAGCTCAGGGTCGGGCCGAGGTGGTTGCCCTCCGCCGTGTGGTTGTAGACGACGTCGAGGATCACCTCGATGCCGGCGGCGTGCAGGGTCTTGACCATCCCCTTGAACTCCTGCACCTGGCTGCCCGGGTCCTTCACCGAGGAGTACTCGGCGTGCGGCGCGAAGAAGCCGAGGGTGTTGTAGCCCCAATAGTTGCGCAGGCCGCGCTCGACCAGGTGGGCGTCGTGCACGAACTGGTGCACCGGCATCAGCTCGATCGCGGTCACCCCGAGGCCCTGCAGGTGTTTCACGACCGCAGGGTGGGCGATGCCGGCGTAGGTGCCGCGAAGGCTGTCGGGGACGTCGGGGTGCAGCTGGGTGAGGCCCTTGACGTGCGCCTCGTAGATCAGGCTCTCGTTGTACGGGATGTTCAGCGTGCGGTCACCGGTCCAATCGAAAAACGGGTTCACCACCACGCCGAGCATCATCCTGGCCGCGGAATCCTCGTCGTTGCGCGAGCGCTCGTCGCCGAAGTTGTAGCCGAAGAGGGACTGGTCCCATTCGATGGTGCCGTCGGTGGCCTTGGCGTACGGGTCCAGCAGCAGCTTGTTCGGGTTGCAGCGCATGCCGGCGTCCGGGTCGAAAGGGCCGTGCACCCGGTAGCCGTACCGCTGGCCCGGATCCACCTGGGGCAGGTAGGCGTGCCAGACGTAGGCGTCCACCTCGGTCAGCTCAACCCTCGTCTCGTTGCGATCCGCGTCGAACAGGCACAACTCGACGCGCTCTGCCACCTCGCTGAACAGGGCGAAGTTCGTGCCCCGCCCGTCGTAGGTCGCACCGAGCGGGTAGGGCGATCCTGGCCAGACCTGCATCCGGTTCTCCTCCTGTGTTGGAACGCCAGAGTATCTACCCCACTTACCGGCGGAGCGACGGGCGGGGAACGCTAGCGTTACGCGGGTGGCCCGCACCAGTGACCTGATCCGAACCATCGGCAACGCGATCGTCGACGCGCTGCGACCGCGCCGCACCCGCCGCCCGGGAACTCCCACCGCGCCCCGGCGACGACGCGGTTCCTACCCCGGCGACTACCCCGGACGGCCGCGGATCAGCTACGACCCGCACCCGGGAACACTCGCCGACCCCGGTGAGGTGGTCTGGACGTGGGTGCCGTTCGAGGAGGACCACTCCCGCGGCAAGGACCGGCCGGTGCTCGTGATCGGCCGGGACGGGGACTGGCTGCTCGGCCTGCCGCTGACCAGCCGCGACCACGACCTCGACGCCGCCCAGGAGGCGCAGGAGGGCCGCTACTGGGTGGAGCTGGGACGCGGCTCCTGGGACTCCTCCGGCCGGGTGAGCGAAGTGCGGGTCAACCGCATCGTGCGGGTCGATCCCGGCGCGGTACGCAGGGTGGCCGGCCGGCTGGACAAGGCCCGGTTCGACCGCGTGGCGGCAGCGGTGCGCCGGTACGCGTGACCTCATCCGGGGGTAATAACACCTAGTCAGCAGGGGTGCCGCGGGAGGAACCCGGACCACAGCCCGGTTAGGCTGGTCGGACCACCCATTCCCCCGACCAGCCGCCCAGTCCCCCGACCACGAGAGCAACCACTCCCTTGGCCGCACCGCACGCCCTCACCCGCCCCGCCGTCGCGTCCTACGCCGCCCGCCGCCTCGCCCAGCTGCAGGCCGAAATCCGTCAGCCCGTCGTCGGGCGCCGGGTCCCGGGCACCGTGCCCGTCGCGGTGGGTTCCGGGCTGGTCTCGCTGGCCGCCTCCGCGGTGTTCCTCGGCTCCGGGCTGAGCCTTGCCTACGGCGACGCGCTCGCGCACCTCACCATCGCGCGCCGGCTCTTCGACACCCTGGGCACCCCGGGCCTGGGCCAGCTCGGCACGGTCTGGCTACCGGCGCCGCACCTGCTGCTGGCACCGTTCGTCGTGCTGCTCGGGCTCTGGCAGAACGGCTGGGGCGGCGCCCTGCTCGGTGCGGTGTGCCTGGCCGCCACAGCGAGTGGTGGCTACCGCGCGGCCGCCCGCCTGGGGTTCCACCGGATCGGCCGGGCGGCGGTGGTCGCCACGCTGGTGCTGAACCCGTCCATGCTCTACCTGCACTCGACCGCGCTCACCGAGCCCGTGCTGATCGCCGGCATGGCCGGTTGTCTGGCCGGCCTGGCGCACTGGGCCACCAAGGCCCGGCGGCTCAGCCCGGGCGAGATCGCCGTCTTCTGCGGGCTGCCCGCCGCGGTGGCAGCGCTGTCCCGGTACGAGGGGTGGGCCCTGACCGCTGCCGGCGGGTTGTTCGTCGCCCTGGTCAGCCTCTGGCGTGAGCGCGGCGCGTCGCCGGCGGTGCTGCGTGACCTGTTCGGCTTCCTCGCCGTGCCGCTGACCGCGATGGCCTGGTGGGTCGCGTTCAACTGGGTCACGTTCGGGGAGCCGTTCGGGTTCATCTTCGGCGAGTACTCCGCCGGGGCCCTCCAGGCCGAGCTGGTGGCGCAGGGCCTGACCAGCGCCGGCGACCTGCAGCGGACCGTCGCCACGCTGAACACAGCTGTGCTCAGCACGGTGGGCGCCGGCGCCCTCGGCCTCGCAGCGCTGGGGCTGGTGCTGGGCCTGATCGCCGGCCGCCGGGGCTACCGCCTGCTGTTCCTCGCCATGACGACCGTCACCTACGTGTTCATGCTCGTCAGCCTCTACACCGGGCAGGCGGTGATCTTCAACCCCGTCACCTCGGACGTGTCGTTCTGGAACAACCGGTACGGCATGTCCTGCATCCTCCCGGTCGCGCTGGCCATCGGCCTCGGCGCGCAGGCCCTGCGGGAGGGCATCAGTGAGCACCGCGGGCGGCTGCGTCGGCTCGGCCGGGCGGTGATCCCGGTGGTCATCGGCGGGATCCTCGCCGCATCCGCGGCCTGGCAACTGGCTGCCCCGACCGAGCGGTCGCTGGTGCTGGCGGAGGCCGGGCAGCAGCTGGCCGGCTCGGCCGGGCCGCGGGCGGCCGCCGCCTGGCTCGGCGCGAACTACGACGGGGGCCGGATCCTGCTGGACGAGGCGGTGGCGGCCAACTCGGTGCTCCCGCTGCCCGGCATCCCGCTCGCCGAGTACTACCTGCGCGCGACCGACGTCCGCTTCGCCCAGGCGCTGGCCGATCCGGCCGGCCACGCCCGCTGGCTGTGGGCCTCGACCCACGAGGGCGATGCCGTCACCGAGCGCCTCGCCGCCGATCCCGCGCTGGCCGCGGCCTACCGGGTCGCGTACTCCGCCGAAGGCGTGACGGTCTACCGGAGGGCTGAGCGGTGACCGGCTCCCCCACCCCGGGGACGGTCGACCTCGCAGCGGAACCGCCGGACCAGCTGCTGCTGAACCTCGGGATCGGTCCGGACCACTGGCAGCGGTGGCTGCCTTGGCGCCTGCAGGACGGCCTGCTGGAGGTGGTCACCTGCGTGCAGCCGGGGCCCGAACTGGTCACAGAGGTGCTCGATCGGTTCGGACGGCACGAAGTGCGTTTCGTGCGCGTTTCCGAGGCCGACCTGCTGGAGTGCGTGCAGCGCGAGCTGGCGCCACGGCTCGCCCACGACGCTGCCGAGCGCTTCGCGGCCGACAACCCGGCGTTCTCAGCCAAGCGGGGGCTGCTGCCCTGGCAGCAGGTGGCGCCGGCCCTGCTGCTGCTGGTGATCCTTGCCGCCGCGGCCGTGAGCTGGTTCACCGACCTGGTCGTGCTGCTGGTCACTGCGAACGTGGTCTTCGGCATCAACGCCGGCTTCAAGGTGGTTTCCACCTTCTTCCGGCCCTGGGTGAGCTGGCGGCACCGCCGGTTGCAGCGGGCCGAGCAGACCGACCTTGCCGAGCGCGGCGTCGACCCCGCCGACCTGCTGGCCCGCGCCTCAGAACTGCCGGTGTACACGATCCTGATGCCGGTGTACCAGGAGGCCAATGTCATCGGCCGGATCATCGAGAACCTGCAGTCGCTGCAGTACCCGCCGGACAAACTGGACATCCTGGTGCTGCTGGAGGAGAACGACACCGAGACGATCGCCGCCGCCCGCGCAACCAACCCGCCGCCGCATGTTCGACTGGTGGTGGTGCCCGACGGCCAGCCGCGCACCAAGCCGCGCGCCTGCAACTACGGGCTGCTGCTCGCCCGTGGCGAGTACGTCGTGATCTACGACGCCGAGGACCGTCCCGACCCCGACCAGCTGCTCAAGGTGCTGGCATCGTTCCGGTACGACGCCGATGTCCAGTCCCGCGATCCGCGGCCGCTGGCCTGCGTGCAGGCCGCGCTGATGTACTACAACGCCGACTACAACGTGCTGACCCGGATGTTCGCCATCGAGTACGCGCACTGGTTCGACTCGATGCTGCCCGGGATGGACCAGGTCGACGTCCCGATCCCCCTCGGCGGCACCTCCAACCACTTCCTTCGCAGGGCTCTGGTCGAGGTCGGCGGCTGGGACCCGTACAACGTCACCGAGGATGCCGACCTCGGCCTTCGGCTGGCTGCGTCCGGCTACCGGGTGGACGTCGTCAAGTCGACCACGTGGGAGGAGGCGACGGCGAAGGTCGGGCCGTGGATCCGGCAGCGCACCCGCTGGATCAAGGGCTACATGGTGACCGCTGCGGTGAACCTGCGCCGCCCGGTGCGATGGCTGCGGGCCAACGGCTGGCGCGGCGCGATCACGATGTTCGGGCTCATCCTCGGCACTCCGGTCGCCTTCCTGATGTACCCGCTGGCGCTGGGCTTCACCCTGGGATCGTGGCTGCTGGGACCGGTGTTCCAGCTGGACCTGCCGGACTGGGTGGTGACCTTCGGGCTGGTGAACATGCTGGTGTTCACCACGCTGATGGTGGTGGTCACCGGCATCGCAGCGTGGCGCCGCTACAACTGGCGGATCGCGGTGTTCGCGGTGTTCAACCCGGTCTACTGGCTGCTGCACGCGTTCGCAGCCTGGCGGGCCGCGCTGCAGGTCGGCCGGGCGCCCCACGTCTGGGAGAAGACCCCGCACGGCCTGACCGAGGAGTACGACGACTCGACCCTGGACACCCACGGCCTGCCCCACTCGGCGAGCACCGCGGCGGCCGCACCGGGTATCGGCCGCGGCCCGGCGCAGGATCAGGGAATTCTTACCGCGCGTCGGGATGCGGGTACCGCGAAAGGGTGACTAGACTCCGGTCATTGCTTGGAGTCCTTTAGGGATAGGGGACGCAGCCCCGCCTCGAAAGAGGCGGGGCCGAGCCATTTCCGGGGCCGTTCGCGGCCAGCCCCGCGGGATTGGTGAAATCAGGCCCGGACCACGATCTTGCCGCGGGTGTGACCGCCCTCCAGCGCGGCGAAGGCCTCCGCGACCCGTTCGAAGTCGTACACCCGGGCCAGTTCCACCCTCAGCTCGCCGGTCGCGGCCAGCCCGGCCAGCTCGGCCAGGTCGTCCCGGTTCGGCCGCACCCACACGTACTGGCCGCCGAACTCGTCCCGCGCGCGGGCATCGGTGATGGACACCACCCGCCCGCCGGGGGAGAGCAGCTCGCCGACGGTCGCCATCGCCTCGCCTCCGACGTAGTCGAGGATGACGTCGAAGCCTCCCGGCGAGAGCGCCAGTGCCGCCGGCACCAGTCCGGCGCCGTAGCCGACGGGCTCTGCGCCCAGACCACGCAGGTAGTCGTGGTTGGCCGGCGACGCCGTCCCGACCACGTCTGCGCCGGCCAGCACCGCCAGCTGCACGGCGAACGACCCGACACCGCCGGCCGCTGCGTGCACCAGGACCCGCGAGCCGGCGTGCAGCCCGGAACGCCGGACGGTCTGCAGCGCGGTCAGTCCCGCCAGCGGCAGGGCTGCCGCCTCCTCGAACGACAGCTCCGGCGGCTTGGGGACGGCGGTGCGCACCGGCACCTCCACCAGCTCGGCCAGCGTGCCGCCGTGCACCACGTCCTTGCGGGCGTAGGCCAGCAACTCGTCACCCACCGTGAACTCCGGGGTGTCCAGGCCTGCCTGCACCACGACCCCCGCCACGTCCCAGCACGGCACGGCAGGGAAGACGGTGTCGACCAGGCCGGCGAGGTAGCCCTCACGCACCTTGTAGTCCACCGGGTTCAGCCCGGCAGCGACGGTGCGCACCAGCACCGTGTCCGGCCCGGCGTGCGGATCTGGCAGCTCCCCGAGGCGCAGCCGGTCGACCCCGCCGAATTCCGTGTAGTTCCATGCCCTCATGCCCTGGCCAACCCCGTCCGTGCTCGAGCGATTCCCGCGCCGGCGGCGCCGGCAGGGCACCAGTACCCCTCAGCCGGCGATCGCCTGCTCCAGCAGCTGCTCTGCGGCCTTGCCCAGCGCGTCCTGCATTTCGCCTTCGGGGTAGTGGCCGGCGAGGTCGGCCGCGGCCAGGGCCGCACCGAGGAACACATCGGCCCGCCACCTCGGATCGGGCTCCGGCTCCGGCGGCCACGGGAACGGCCAGCGCCGGGGCCAGCCGGTACCGCACCAGTCGTCCACCTCGGCCAGGAACGCGCCGGCGGAGTCGGCGCCTCCGGCAAGGGCCGCGCCGAGCACCAGGTGAGTGAGTTGTGCGCCGACGGCGAACGACTCCTTCGGTGGCAGCGGCTGCGGGTTCAGCGCCACCTGTTCCACCCCGCCGATCACGATGATCCCCCGCTGCTCCAGGCCACCGACCACGATGATCCCACGCTGCTCCACCGCGGAGCGGAGCGGCCCCCGCGGGATCACGTCATAGGCCGCTGGCCTGATCGCCGCGACCAGGCCCAGGCGGTCGCCCTTGGTGAGGGCCCGCAGCACGTCATAACTGCTAGCCATGGCTGGCTCCTTTCGGTCTGGACGGCACCGTGCCGCCCACCGCAGCAGAGGCCTGCCGACTCCTGCTGATACCGACGAGGGTGCTGCGCGGCTAGCGTGGGCCGGTGGCAACGCTGCGACTGCGAACCGAGATCCAACCGATGGGGCCGGCCGGCGCGCTCGTGCTCGACGACCAGCAGGTCGAGGAGCTGGGCGGAGGCCGCAGGGCTGCGGTGGTGGTGCGGATCGGCGGGCGCACCGCGCGGCTGCGGCTGGCCGTGATGGGCGGGCTGAACCTGATCGGGCTGTCCAGGGCGAACCGGGACCTGCTGGGCGTAGAGCTCGGCCAGGCTGTGGAGGCGGAGGTGTCGCTGGACGAGGCGCCGCGCGAGATCACCGTGCCGGAAGACCTCGCCGCAGCGCTCGCCGGCGAACCGGGGCTGCAGGCACGCTTCGACGCCCTGGCGGCCAGCCACCGCCGCCAGTACGTGGACTGGGTGGTCGAGGCGAAGCGGCCCCAGACGCGGCAGCGCCGGGTCGAGGGCACGCTGGACAGGCTGCGCGCAGACCTCGCAGGGAGCTGACCCCGCGGGCCCGCCAGGTCAGGCTGCGGCCCGCTCCTGCGCGTACCTTGCCAGGGCGCTGGTGAAGGCCTCCGGCGGCTGGGCGCCGGACACGCCGTACTTCCCGCCGATCACGAAGAAGGGCACGGCGTTGATCCCGTACGCCCTGGCCTGGGCCAGGTCGGCTTGGACGTCGGCGAGGTGGCGCCCGTCGGCCAGCGCAGCCAGCACCTCGGGCTGGTCCAGCCCCACCTCCGCGGCCAGCGCGGCCAGGTCCGCGTCCCTGCCGAGGTGCCGGCCCTGCTCGAAGTAGGCAGCGAACAGCCGCTCGACCAGCTCGTTCTGCCGTCCCCGGCGCCGGGCCAGGTGCAGCACCTGGTGGGCCTTGAGCGTGTTGGTGTGCTGGATCGCCGGATAGTCGTAATTGAGCCCGACGCCGGCGGCCAGCCCGGTCACGTGGTCGAACATCTCTCGGGCGCGCTCGGGCGAGACGCCCTTCAGCTGCACGAAGAAGTCGGTGATCGAGCCGGCGTAGTCGACCGGGGTGTCGGGGGTCAGCTCGAACGACCGGTACACCACTTCTACGGGCGGCCCGCCCTGCTCCTCGAAGGCCCGGCGGCCGAGTTCGAAGCGCCGCTTGCCGATGTAGCACCAGGGGCAGACGATGTCGGACCACACCTCGACGGCGATCGGTTGGCTCATGCGAGCGCCAACCTCTCCCCAGCGGAACCTATTCCTCGCCGGTATCGGAGTGCCGGACGACCGGGCCGGGAATAATTCGGTTTCCCCGCGCGGACAAGGGTGTCGGGGAGACAATGCAGGCACGCCGCACCCGGTAACCCCAAAGCCGGGTGGTGCGGGCGCAGCGAAGCGCCCGGGATGCGCGGCGTTGAACCTAGGAGACCAGCATGTCCCCCGATATCGTCCCGTTCCCCGGCATCGGCGAAGTCATCAACGGCAACGGCGCCGTTGCCCACGTCATGAAGCACGTCTGCGGCGGCGTGATCGGCTACCCGATCACCCCGTCCACCGAGATCTCCGAGCTGTTCGAGGCCGCGCGGGCCGAGGGCCAGTTGAACGTCTGGGGCAAGCACCCGTTCTTCGTCGAGACCGAGGGCGAGCACTCCGCGCAGAGCGGCGCGCTCGGAGCAGCGCTGACCGGCGGCAACTACATCTCCAACGCCTCCTCCAGCCAGGGCATCCTGTACGGGCTGGAGTCGCACTACGTGAGCGTCGGGCGAAAGATCGGCGGCTTCGTGCTGCAGGTCGCCGCCCGGGTGGTGACCAAGCACTCCCTGAACGTGATGGCCGGCCACGACGACGTGTACGCGCTGCTGCCCACCGGCTACACGATCCTGTTCGGCGCGAACCCGCAGGAGGCGGCCGACCTGGCTGCCATCGCCTACCGCACCTCGGCACTGTCGCTGGTGCCGGTGGCCAACGCGATGGACGGCTTCGCCACCAGCCACGTGATGAGCGAGGCCCGCCTCCCCGAACCCGAACTGCTGCGCACCTACCTCGGCGACCCGGCCGGCCGGATCCCGTGCCCGACCGTGGCCCAGGAGTTGCTGTTCGGGGCCAAGGGCCGGTTGTTCCAGCTGCAGCGCTACCTCGACCGCCACGCAGACGACTTCCCGCCGGCCGACCTGGCCGCACTGCGCGGCTGGCTCCAGGCGCGCGCTGCCCGGATCGAAACCGACGCAGAGGGCGAGCTGATCACCCCGACGCTCGAGCACGTCCCGGCCGGACTCCAGGCCCAGTGGCGCAGGCAGTGGCTGCACGCGCAGGCCAAGGGCACCCGCCAACTGGTGCCTGCCCTGGTCGACCCGCACAACCCCGGGCTCACCGGACCGGTGCAGAACCAGCCCGACTTCCAGGCCGGTTCGGCCGACCACCGCACCCACTTCGCGGCCGCCGTGCCGGGCCTGGTGCGTCAGGCAATGGCCGAGTACACCGAACTCACCGGGCGCGAGTACGCACCGGTGGTCGCGTACGACTGCGCGGACGCCGACCTGGTCATGGTCGGCCTCGGCTCGATCACGGAGGACGTCCGCGCGGTGCTGCCGCACCTGCGGGCGCAGGGGCTGAAGGTAGGGGTGGTCGCGGTCAAGCTGCTCCAGCCGTTCCCGGAGGCTGAACTGGTGGCAGCGCTGGCGGGGGCGAGGGCCGTCACCGTGCTGGAGCGCTCCGACGACACCGCGCTCACGCGGCTGGTCACCCAGGCCCTGTTCCACGCCCGCGCCAACGCCGAGGCCGGACCGGACGCCCCCTACCCGGGCGTCCCGGCACTGCCGGCGATCCCCCGGCTGACCACGGCCATCTTCGGGCTGGGTGGCCACGACGTGCAGCCCCGGCACCTGGTGGCAGCCTTCGAGAACATGGCGAAGCCGGTGCCTGCCCCGCTGGTCTACCTGGGCTCGCGCTTCTTCACGGACAACCCCACCCCTGCGGTCGCAGCCATCCAGGACCGGCTGCGGCAGGCCTACCCCGAGACCGAGTTGATGTCGCTCGAGACCGGCCAGAACCCGTCCCTGCTGCCACCGGGGGCGATGCGCATCCGCTTCCACTCCGTGGGCGGCTACGGCACGGTCGCCACGGGCAAGCTGCTCACCGACCTGCTCTCGTCCCTGCTGGGCATGCACTCGAAGTCGGCGCCCAAGTACGGCTCGGAGAAGTCCGGGGCCGCGACCAACTACTACATCACGCTGTCCCCGGAGCCGGTGCTGCTGACCAACGCAGAGCTCGAGGACGTCGAGGTCGTGGTGGCCCCCGACCACCAGGTCTTCGCCCACTCCAACCCGCTCAAGGGACTGGTCAACGGCGGCACCCTGATCCTGCAGTCCGACCAGCAGCCGGCGCAGGTGTGGCGGGACCTGCCGGCGCACGCCCGCAGGGCGATCCGTGACCGCGGCATCCGGCTGCTCGTGCTGGACGCGTTCGCCGTGGCCAGGGCGCACGCGCCCAACCCCGACCTGGAGACCCGGATGATGGGCATCGCCTTCATCGGCGCCATCCTCGGCAACGTCGCCGGGCTCGGCGAGGGCTCGGCCGCAGCGATCGAGGCGGAGGTGCGCGCGGAGCTGGCCAAGAAGTTCGGCCGCCGTGGTGAGACCGTCGTCGAAGCGAACCTCGCAGTGATCCGGGACGGCATGAAGGCGACCCTGGTCGACTACAGCGACCCTGCCTTCGACGACGGGGCCCCGGTGGTGGCGAAGGCCCGTCCGACGCTGTCGGTGGCGATGACCCCCGCGGTCACCGTCCCCCGCACCAGCGGCCTGTTCGACCCCGAGTACTACGAGGAGATGGTTGCCCGCCCCTTCCGCGAGGGCACGATCGACGAGGCCCCCGTGCTGCCCGGCACCGGCCTGTTCATGCCGGTCGGCACGGGCGCGGCCAAGAACAAGGGCATCTTCCGCCGCACCCTGCCCGTGTTCGACGCCGCCACCTGCACGGCGTGCATGGAGTGCGCACTGGCCTGCCCCGACAGCGCCATCCCCAACTCGGCCCACGAACTCGGCGACCTGCTGGGGGCCGCCATCGATGCCACCGGCTGGGTGGAGGCGGACCGTGCAGCCTGGTACGGCCTGGTGCCGGACTGGGCTGCAGAGGTCCGGCTGCGCTACCGGCAGGACCCGGCAGCCACCGACCTGGCGAAGGTGGCCGAACAGGCCGCTGCAGTGCTGCCGGCCGACCAGGCGCGGCCGGATCGGCTGGCCGAGGTGGTCGCAGCACTGGCCGCCTTCCCGGCGGCCCGCACGCGGCCGCTGTTCGACACCCCGGAGAAGCAGGACGCCGGTAGCGGCACCCTGTTCACCGCTGTCGTGGACCCGTGGAAGTGCACCGGCTGCCTGCAGTGCATCGAGGTGTGCGGCCCCGGCTCCCTTGCCGCTGCCGATCAGGACGGACCGCTGCTGGAGCTGTTGGAGGCACGGTTCGAGCGACTGACCAAGCTGCCCGACTCACCCGAACGGCTGACCGCAGACGCCACGTCCCCGGGTGGTGACATCAAGCGGATCCTGCTCAGCCGGCGTGACTACTACTCGATGACGGGCGGGCATGGCGCCTGCCGCGGCTGCGGCGAGGTGACCGCGATCCACCTGCTGAACTCGCTCAGCCACCGCCTCGGCGACGACCGGCTGCGGGCCCACCTCCGCGACCTCGACGACACCCTGGACGGTCTCGGCAACCTGCTGGCCTCGCTGCCGGCGAACAGCCCCCGCAGGGCGCGGGTGGCCGAAACGATCGCAGAGCTCGAGCGCAGGCTCTACCTCTACGAGTCCGGCCCGACCGGCAACGGGCCGGCGCCGACGGTGATCGCGAACTCCACCGGCTGCTCCAGCGTGTACGCCTCCACCATGCCCTTCTCCCCCTACCTCGACCCGTGGGTGAACGGGCTGTTCCAGGACGCCCAACCGCTGGCCGTAGGCATCTACGAGGGCCTGGTGTCCGGCTTGGTCGACGAGGTCCGGGCGCTGCGGGTCGCACGGCTGGAACTGGCCGGCGGCTACGACCCGGAGGTGCACGACCCCCGGCTGGCCACCCTCTCCTGGCGTGACTTCACCCCCGCCGAGCGTGCGCTGGTGCCGGTGGTGCTCACGATCAGCGGCGACGGCGCCGCCTTCGACATCGGCTTCGGCGCGATGTCGCGCGTGCTCTCCGGCGGCACACCGATCAAGTCGCTGGTGCTGGACACCGGCGGCTACTCCAACACCGGCGGACAGGCTTCGACGGCCAGCTTCGCCGGGCAGGACGCCGACCTGGCCCGGTACGGCAGCGTCCACGCCGGCAAGCAGGAGAGCCGCAAGGAACTCGGCCTGTTGGCCGCCTTCCACCCCGGAGTCTTCGTCTGCGCCACCTCCACCGCCTTCCACGGCCACTTCCTGCGGGCGTCCGCAGACCTGCTGGGCTTCACCGACGGCGCCGGGCTGATGATCACCTACGCCCCCTGCGACACCGAGAACGGCATGGCCGAGGACCTGGCCAACGCCCGCTCCCGGCTGGCCGTGGAGTCGCGGGTGAGCCCGCTGTTCGTGCACGACCCGCGGCGCGGAGCGACGCTGGCCGAGCGGTTCAGCCTGGACGGCAACCCCGATCCAGACGGGCTGTGGGTGACCATGACCCTCACCCACCGCGACGAGCGTGGCCGGTTGCAGCTGCTGGAGCAGCCGCTCACCCCGGCCGACTTCGCCATCGGCGAGCAGCGGTTCGCCAAGCAGTTCCGCTGGCTGGCCGCCCACGAGGAGGCTGCAGCGGTGCCGATCGCGGAGTACGTCGAGCTGGCCCCGCACGAGCGCACTGCGCGCATCCCGTTCGTCTACACCACCGACCGCAGGCAACGGCTGGTCAAGATGGCGTGTTCGCAGACCGTGGTGGCGCTGGTGGAGGACCGCAGGCGCAACTGGCGCACCCTGCAGTTCCTTGCCGGGCTGTCCGAGGCCACGCTGTCCGCGCAGCACCGCGCCGAGGTGGAGGCCTGGAGCGCACGCTACGGCGAGGCCGTCGAGGCGAGGGAGTCGGCCCTGGACGTGATCGCCCAGGCGATGGCCGACCTGGCCACGGCCAGCGGCGCACCTGCGGGCGGGCCGCTGCAGCTCGGGCTGTTCGGCGGGCCCGGCTCGCCCGCCCCGGTGCAGGCGGCGCCGGCAGCTACCGCGGTGGCCGAGCGCCCGATCTGGCTCGACGCTGACGACCTGGCCAGCTGCAACGACTGCGCAACCTGCTACCAGGAGCTGCCGCAACTGTTCGAGAAGGCCACGATCGTGGTGGACGGCGAACCCCGCACGGTGGGCCGGATGCGTCCGGACGCGCTGGACGGGCTGGAGGTGACCCCGGAACTCGTCGGGCGGATGACCCGCGTCAAGGGCACCTGCGACGCGGAGATCATCCGATGAGCCCGTCGTTCGCGAACCAGCTGGGCCTGCTCGAGCGGCGGCTGGTGGCCGACCCGCGGGCGTTCCGGGAGCTGTTCACCGCCGACGGCATGGAGGCGGTGGCCTGGGCGTTCCGCCAGCCCGAGCTCGACGCCACCTTCACCCGCCAGCTGTGGGAGGTGCTGCAGCGCGACGACGACGCCAGCCGCGTTGTGATGCGCTTCCTCTGGCAGCTGCCCCTGGGCAGGAAGCGGATGTTCATCCGGGCCCTGGACACCCACCTGTCCGACCGCTACCCGATGTTCTCCGGGCTCAGCCAGAACTGGCCGGCGGGCAATGCCATCGGCCCCTACATCCGTGAACCGGAGGACCGCTCGGAGGACTTCGAGCTGGTCAACAAGGGGTTCCTCGGCTACCTCGACCTCGGCTACAGCCGGCGCGACGTCGAGCTGTTCGTCTGGCTGGAGGCGCTGCGCGACAAGCAGTGCGCCGAGGCGCCGTGCGAGCTGGGCGTGCTGCTCGCAGGGCACCGCGAGCCGCAGGGCGGCTGCCCCGTGCAGATCCACATCCCGAAGATGTTCGAGCTGATCGGCACCGGCCGCTTCCGCGAGGCCCTGGAGATGCTGGAGTCGTGCAACCCGCTGCCGAACGTCACCGGCCGGGTCTGTCCGCAGGAGCTGCAGTGCCAGGGCATGTGCATCCACAAGCAGTCGATGACGATCGGCCAGCTGGAGTGGTTCCTGCCGGAGTGGGACAAGCTGGCCAATCCGGACGCAGCCACCAACCGGCTGGCCGGCGTTCCCGACCCGTGGCGGACGGCCACCCGGCCGCCGATCGCGGTCGTCGGCTCCGGCCCGTCCGGGCTGATCACCGCCTACCTGCTGGCGGCGGAGGGCTTCCCGGTGACGGTCTTCGAGGCGTTCCACGCCCTCGGCGGGGTGCTGCGCTACGGCATCCCGGAGTTCCGGCTGCCGAACCAGTTGATCGACGACGTGGTGGCGAAGATCCGGCTGCTCGGCGGCCGCTTCGTGACGAACTTCGTCGTGGGCAAGACCGCCACCCTGGCGCAGCTCCGCGACGCGGGGTTCGCGAGGGTGTTCGTCGGCAGCGGCGCCGGGCTGCCGCGGTTCCTGAACGTTCCCGGTGAGCACCTGTTGAACGTGATGAGCGCCAACGAGTTCCTCACCAGGGTGAACCTGATGCAGGCCCACCGCGCCGACCGGGAGACCCCGCTGCCGGAGACGGCGGGCAAGCAGGTGCTGATCATCGGCGGTGGCAACACCGCCATGGACGCCGCCCGCACCGCCCGCCGGCTCGGCGGGATCGTGACGATCGTCTACCGGCGCACCCGCGCCGAGATGCCGGCCAGGGTGGAGGAACTGGAGCACGCCCTCGAGGAGGGCATCGAGCTGGCCGTGCTCCGCTCGCCCACCGAGTTCATCGGCGACGACAAGACCGGCTTCGTCACCGGCGCGACCGTTGAGGTGATGGGCCTGGGCGAGCCGGACGCCTCCGGGCGACGGCGTCCGGTGGCCACCGGGCGCACCACGTACATGCCGGCCGACCTGGTGATCATGGCGCTGGGCAACTCGGCCAACCCGATCATCAAGGACTCCGAGCCGCGGCTGTCGGTCTCGCCGTTCGGCACCATCCAGCAGGTCGCGGACGGTTCGAAGGAGACCACGCTGCCCGGGGTCTACACCGGCGGCGACGCCGCCCGCGGCGGCTCCACCGCGATCCGCGCTGCGGGGGACGGCCAGTCCGCGGCCCGCGAGATCGTCGGCACGCTGTCCGATGTCGACCCCGGCGAGGTGAAGGCGCTGGTGGCCAGGGCGCTGGCCTACACCGAGTCGGCCGGTGAGTTGCCGGTGATCGTAGCCAAGCAGCACCTGAGCTTCGGCATCGAGGAGTTCACCGTCCGCGCGCCGGTGATCGCGAGGAGTGCGCAGGCCGGCCAGTTCGTCCGGGTGCTCCCCGCCCCGGACGGGGAGCTGATTCCGCTCACGCTCGCCGACTGGGACGCAGAGGCCGGCACGGTGACGATCGTCGTGCAGGGCATGGGCACCAGCACGCTGGGCATCAACGCGATGCGGGTGGGTGAGGCCCTGGCCGGGATCGCCGGTCCGTTGGGCCGGCCGAGCGAACTGCACCGGTACCCCGAACCCCAGGCAGGCTCGGGGCCGGCCCCGACCGTGGTGTTCACCGCCGGCGGCCTCGGGCTGCCGCCGGTGTACCCGATCCTGCGCGAGCACCTGCGGCTGGGCAACCACGTCACGCTGATCTCGGGCTTCCGCAGCGCCGACCTGATGTTCTGGGACGGTCCGCAGGAGCGGATCGGGCAGTTGCAGGCCCGCTACGGCGACCAGCTCGACGTGATCTACGCCACCAACGACGGCTCGGTGGGTGTCCAGGGCTTCGTGACCACCCCGCTGGAGGCGCTGCTGGACGCGGCGCGCGACGGCGTGGCGAAGGGTCGCGGCACAGCCCGTCCGATCGCGGAGGTGGTGACCATCGGCCCGCCGCTGATGATGCGCTCGGTGGCGGAGCTCACCCGGCCCTACGGCGTGCCCTGCGTGGCGAGCCTGAACTCGATCATGGTCGACGCCACCGGGATGTGCGGGGCCTGCATGGTCCCGGTCACCGAGGGTGACCGGCTGGTGCGCAAGCACGCCTGCATCGACGGGCCGGAGATCGACGCCCACAGCATCGACTGGGACAAGTTCCTGCCCCGGTTCGGGCAGTTCCGGGCCCAGGAGCAGGCGAGCCGGGCGAGCCACGGCTTCTAGGCGGTCCGCCTGCGCCGGGCCGGTCACCGGCGCAGAATGGACGGGTGGACCCCCAGCGACTGGACTGGGCCCGGCGCCTGCTCGACGTGCCAGCCCTACGCCAAGTACCAGGGCGCGCACTGGCGGCTGGTTGAGTTCGCGGAACTCGGCGTGCCACTGGGCCCGGAGGCGGTGCGTCCCGCGGTTGAGCTGGTGCTGGCCTGGGCTGCCACCTCGCCGGCGACGCACGTCGTCGCAGCCGTCCGGCCCCCGGCCCGGCCGCGGCTGCACGCCTCCATCCCGGGCAACGTCGTCTACGCCTGCACCACCCTCGGTTTCGGTAGCGATCCGCGCGTGCGGCACCTGGTCGACGTACTGCTGGGGGCGCAGTGGCCGGACGGGGGCTGGAACTGCGACCGGCACGCCGACGCGCACCGCTCCTCCTTCCACGAGACCGTCACCCCGGCGATCGGCCTGGCCAGCTACGGCCGGCTCCACGGGGACGGCGAGGCGCTGGCGGCCGCGCACCGGGCCGGCGAGCTGTTGCTCGAGCACCGGCTGTTCCGGCGGCACGGCACCGGCGGCGCCATCCACCCCACCTGGATCGAGCTGCACTACCCGCCCTACTGGCACTACGACGTCCTGCAGGGGTTGCGGCTGGTGGCAGCCCTCGGCCGGATCGCCGACGAGCGGGCCGCAGATGCGCTGGAGGTGGTCGCGTCGAGGCGCGGCCCGGACGGCGGGTTCGCCGCGGCGAGCTGGAACTCCAGCCGCTACCTCGCTGCTGTCGACTACGGCCGTGGCTCGGCGAACGTGCTGTTGCGCGAACGGGCCGAGGCGGTGCTCGCCGCGGGCGGCCGCCTGCCCTGAACCATCCGGTGCGCACCGCCCCACCGCTGGGTACCGGCAGGGCCATGGAGCACGATCGCACTGAAGGGCAGTTGCCCGTCCACCAGCGTCCGGCAGGAGTGGACGACCGGACCGTCGCAGCGGTCGGGAAGCTCTCCGAGGCGCTGGAGATGGTGGAGCAGGCCAGGGGCCTGCTGTACGCCTTCCACCGGCTGTGCGGCTCGGCCGACTTCGCGCTGGGCGACGCGGTGGACCAGCTGCGGGCGGCGGGCCACGACGGCCTGGCCGGCCTGCTCCAGCACGACCTGGTGGGCCGCAACATCCTGGAGGGCCGCTGGAGCTACCAGTTGGTGGAGGAGTACGACGACACCTACTGGTCGGTGTTCCGGCAACTGGAGGCCAGGGTGCGGCAAGAACTGCTGGACGGCCGCCGCCACGTGTACGAGGCGGAACTGAAGGAGGAGCGGCGCACCCACGGCGCCCGTCACCACGAAGCCGTTCCCGACGACCGCGGGCCGCAGTCACCGGCGCACTAGCCGGGGGCACTAGCAGATCGTGCACTGGCCGGCGCCGGCTGCCGGCTTCTAGCCTGAGCGCATGGGCACCTTCACAGAGCTCCTCGGAGCGCAGGTCAGGAACGAGTTCGCGGCATCCCAGCAGTACGCGGCGGTGGCGGTGTGGTTCGACTCCCAGGACCTGCCCCAGCTCGCGCGCTACTTCTACCGGCAGTCGCTGGAGGAGCGGAACCACGCCATGATGATGGTGCAGTACATGCTGGACCGCGACCTGGCGATCACGATCCCCGGCATCGACGCCGTCCGCAACGACTTCACCGGACCCACCGAGCCGATCGCCCTCGCCCTGCAGCAGGAGCAGCAGGTGACGGCCGACATCAAGGCGCTGTTCAACGCGGCCCGAACCGAGGGCGACCCGATCGGGGAGCAGTTCATGCTGTGGTTCCTGAAGGAACAGGTCGAGGAGGTGGCCTCGATGACCACCCTGCTCAACATCGCGCAACGCGCCGGTGACAACTGGTTCGACCTGGAGAACTACGTGGCTCGGGAGAGCATCGGCGACGGCGGCCACGACTCCTCCGCGCCGCCGGCAGCAGGCGGCGCGCTCTGACCCCCGCGCCACCGCCGTCCGGCGATTTCGAGCTGACCACGGACGAGTTGCGCAGCATGGCCGGCTTCGCCGCCGACTGCGCCCAGCCGGCGCTGGTGGTGTTCGAGAAGGTTCGTCCCGATGACCTCCGTCCCGCAGCGGCGCTGTCCGCTGCGCGCGAGTTCGCGGGCGGCGGGCCCCGGTCCCGGCTGCAACGGACCGCGGCCGTCGAGGCCCACCGGGCCGCGCGGGAGGCCCCGACCGAGGCGGCGAGGTACGCAGCGCTGGCTGCCGGGGATGCCGCTGCGGCCGCCTACCTGCACCCTTTGGCGAAGGCGACGCAGTTGCGCCACATCCTGGGCCCCGCGGCCCACGCCGCCCGGGCTGCCGAGCTGGCCCGGGGCGACGACCCGGTGGTGGCCGAGTACCTGCTCACGGCAGCAGCCAGGCTGGCCGGCCCCGTCGTGCTGGACGTGCTCAGCCGCTACCCGCGCGCACCCGGCGGCGGTGGGCGCGTGGCCGCTTTGACCAGGCGGCTGGACAGCCTGCTGCGGGACCCACCTCCGACCCCACGCGTGGTCGACGACCCGGGCCCGTTCTTCCACGGCACGAAGGCCGACCTGCGGCCGGGCGCACTGCTCACGCCCGGCTGGCGCTCGAACTACGGGTCGCGGCGGGTGGCCAACCACATCTACGTCACCGCCTCAGCCGAGGGGGCGCCGCTGGCTGCGGTGCTGGCCCACGGCGACGGCCCGGGCCGGGTCTACCGGGTGGAACCGCTCGGTCCGATCGAGGACGACCCGAACGTCACCGACAAGCGCTTCCCGGGCAATCCCACCCGGTCCTACCGCACCACCACGCCGGTGCGGGTGGTCGAGGAGGTGCACGGCTGGCAGCCACCGCCGGCAGAACTGGTCGAGCGGCTGCACGCGAGCATGGCTGAACTGCGTGAGCTCGGCATCGAGGCGATGGACGACTGACCAGCTCGCCCCCCTCCGTTGGTTGAGCTCGTCGAAACCAACGCGCCAGCTGCCGACCTGCGGACGCTACTCAGCCCGACAAGCCGGGCGCTGTCGTCAGGCTCGAGTGCCGGATCTGCGCGCTCGATACGGCGTCTTGAACTCGACAGGCTCAACCAGCGGTCGCGTTGGTTTCGACAGGCTCAACCAGCGGATCTCGGTGGGCGTGTGTTGGTTTCGGCAGGCTCAACCAACGATCCGGGGCTCGGCTCGTCCAGGCCCTCACCGGAGCGGATGACGGGAATCGAACCCGCACTGTCAGCTTGGGAAGCTGATGTTCTGCCATTGAACTACATCCGCGTGCGGGCCCCACCGGCGCCCGCGCGTGGAGCAGTCTAGCCGCAGCCGAGGCGTCCCCGCACACCTGCGGGGCCCGTGCCCGCGGGGGCTTGCGTGAGGAAAACACGAGTCGTGGGCAGGCGAAACCGGGCCTGCCAAGGGTGGGGATCTGCCAGACTGCTCATTGACAACCGTCCAGGCCGGGGAGCGCGGGCGGAAATCAGCAGGGAGCGAACGGGTGACCAAGGAAGATCGAGCCATCACGATCGTCGAACTGATCACGCAAGCCATGGCGGTCATCGACGACGGCGAACAGGCCGAACAGCTGGTTTGCCGCGCCCTGGCCAAGGCGGTCGAAGCCGACAGCGCAGTGCTCATCGGCCTCGGCATGGGCCGCCGCCTGCGGGCGCACGCAGTGTTCCCCGACCAGCGGCACGCCGGCGTGCTGGCCGACTTCACCGTGAACAACAGCCGCCGCACCGACGGCCACCCCAGCCACCACACCGGCTACATCCAGGCCGGGCACCACCCGGTGCTCGGTGACACCGTGATCATCGGTGGTGACCTGGGCGAGCACACGCCGAACCTCGAGCGGGCCAGGGTGCTCGCCTTCTCCAGGCGCGCCGGTTTCAGCCCGGACGCCCGGGCGCTGCTCTCGGAGTCGGTGCCACCGCTCATGATCCTCCTGCCCCATGTGGCGGACGCCTGCCGCCGGGCCCAGCAGGCCAGGACCGCCGCGGAGGCAGCTGCCGCGCTGAACCTGACCGCGCGCGAGGTCGAGGTGCTCCAGTTGCTGGCAGAAGGGCTCCTGGCCCGCACGATCGCTGCCCGGCTCGGCCTCTCCCCGCGTACGGTCCACAAGCACCTGAGCAACGTCTACACCAAACTGGGCGTCCATGACCGCCTGGTGGCGGTCAGTATCGCCCGGGCGCAGGGCCTGATCGCGGCCTAGTTCTTCGCCGGCCCGGCCGCCGGCGCGGACAGCGGAGGGCGGATCACTCCAGGACGCTGGCCATGCGGCTCAGGGTTGGCCCCCAGCTCTCCCCCAATCCCTGCCCACGAGTACCACAACCCTCGACGTTGGGCCTAGTTTCGTGGTCATGACCAACCCAATCGAGCCCACTGACGTGGGCCCGGCGGCCGGCGGCGACCTGGTCGCCCGGGACGCCGATCGAGACCACGTGATCACCCTGCTCAACGCGGCGCAGGCCGAGGGCCGCCTGAGCGTCGGTGAACGTGACGAGCGCATCGCGGCTGCCCGCGCCGCCGAGACCTTCGACGACCTGGTGCCCCTCACCCGTGACCTCGTCGGCCCGGCTCCGTCCGGCCGGCCGGCAGTCGCCTACGACGCCACCAACGCCAGCGCCGAGGCCGACCAGATCGTGGCCGTGTTCGCCGGCGCCAGCCGCAAGCGCGCGTGGCGCGTCCGGCGCAACACCTCGGTGCTCACCGTCTTCGGCGGCGCGGAGCTCGACCTCACCCAGGCCACCTTCGAGGCGAAGGAAGTGACCTTCAACGTGTTCTGCCTCTTCGGCGGCGTCGAACTCACCGTCCCGCCGGGCACGGAGGTGGACAACCAGGTGATGGCCCTGTTCGGCGGCGTCGACGTCGGCAAGCTGGCCGCCCCGGACCCGTCCGCACCGAAGCTGCTGGTCAAGGGCTTCGTCGGCTTCGGCGGCGTGGACGTCCGCAACCCCAAGGTGCGCAAGAACCGGGGCTAGATTCGCCTCATGGACGAGCTGTTCAACCCTGCTGCGGACTGGCAGCGGCTCCCGCAGCGCTACGCGACCGTGCGGCGCGTCGGCGCGCTGGTCTACGGCCTCATCGGCACGGCTGTGGTCGTGGTGACCGTCGGCCTGCTCCGCGACTGGGCCTGGGCGGGAGGTGCCGCCGGCCTCGGCCTGGCCTGGACGGCCTGGCGCGTCGTCCGGGCCGGACGGTGGGTGCGCGCATTCGGCTACGCGGAGCGGGCTGAGGACCTGCTGATCACCCAGGGGCTGTGGCAGAAGCGGCTGACCGCCATCCCCTACGGCCGGATGCTCAGTGTCAACGTCGAATCCGGGCCCATCGACCGGGCGTGGGGGCTGGCCAAGGTGACCCTGGTCACAGCCAGCGTCCAGTCCGGGGCGAACGTGCCCGGCCTGCCGCAGCCAGAGGCCGCGGCCCTGCGTGACCGCCTGATCGCTGCCGGCGAGACCCAGGCGCTGCCCCTATGACCGAGGCGGTGCCCAACCCCCAGCCCCCGCCAGCGCCGGACCAGCTGCCGACTGCGGAGAAACTGACCGAACGCCCCCACCCGCTCACGCCGTTCATCAGGGGCTGGGTGGTGCTGCTCGCCCTAGTGATCGGCATCGGCAGGGAGTTCCTGCCCACCGGCGACGGCCAGCCGCGCGAGCTCCCGCCGCTGGAGTTCATCCTCGCCGGGATCGCGCTGATCGCAGTCGGCGCCGGGGTCGCCGGCTTCGTCACCTGGCGGTTCACCCGCTTCGTGATCGACGCCGAGGAACTCCGCATCGACACGGGGGCCTTGTTCCGGCGATCCACCCGGATCGCGTTCGACAAGGTGCAGTCGATCGACGTGGTGCAGCCGCTCGCAGCCCGCATCTTCGGGCTGGCGGAGCTGCAGATCGACGTCGGTTCGCAGGAGCGCTTCAAGCTGCGCTACCTACGGCTGACCCGCGCCTACGCCCTGCGCGACTACCTGCTCGCCCGCGCCCGGGGGGTCCAGGCCGAGCTCACCGCCGAGGCCGCCCCGACCACCGTGCTGGCAGACCTCAACCAGCAGGATGAGGTGCTGGTCACCGTGCCCGTGCAGACGCTGCTGCTGGCCGCGGTGACGTCGCACGAGTTCTGGGGGATCGTCGCGGGGGCAGCGCTCACCGCGGCGATCGGCCTGGCCGTCCAGCAGTGGTGGGTGCTGCTCGCCGCGGGCATCCCGACCGCAAGCGTGCTGTTCGGGTTCGTCAGCCGCCGGGTCATCGGCCAGTTCAACTACACCCTGTCGCGGCGCCCCCACGGCCTGCGGATCTCCCGCGGGCTGACCAGCCTCACCAGCCAGTCCCTGCCGCCGCGGCGCGTGCAGGCCGTCCAGCTCAGCCAGTCGCCGGTATGGCGGCGGCTCGGGCTGTACCGGATCGACATCGAGGTGATCGGCTGGGGCCAGCTGACCGAGGACGAGGACTCCAGCGGGGTGTCGACGATCCTGCTACCCGCCGGCACCATCGAACAGGTGCGGGTGGCCCTGCAGGCGATCTGGCCGAGGGTCGACTTCGAGGCTGTGGAACTGCACGGTGCGCCCACCCGGGCCCGGTGGCTGCACCCCTTCGCCCAGCCTTTCCTGCGCTGGGGGCACGACGACCAGGTCGTGGTGTCACGGCACGGCTGGCTGGTGCGCCGCTGGCAGGTGGTCCCGCACGCCCGCACGCAGTCCGTGAGCATCGTCCAGGGCCGGCTGTCGCGCCGCCTCGGCCTGGCGGACCTGGAGTTCCACACGGCCGGCATGCAGATCAGCGCGCGCGCGGACGGCCTGGACGCCGGTCACGTGCTCGCGCGTCAGGCCGAGCTGCTGCAACTGGTGCACCACCTGCCGGCGCTCGACGTGTCGGAGGCCGAGCCGCCGGCAGCCCCCGCCCGGCTGGCAGCCCCGGAGACCGACCGGCCTCAGGCCGGCTGGACCGCGGCGGGCCCGGAGGCCCGGCGCGCCGACCAGGCCGAGGCCACCATCTCCTCCACCGAGTAGCTCATCCGCCATTCCAGGTCGGCTGCTGCGGCTGTCCCGTCCGCGACGATCCGCGCCGGGTCACCCGGACGGCGCGGGGCCACCTCAGGGATGAAGTCCACCCCGGTGACCCGCGCCATCGCGTCCATGATCTGGCGGACGCTGAGCCCCTGGCCACTGCCGAGGTTGTAGGCCGGACGCAGCGCCCGGCCCTCAGCCAGCGCCACCGCCGCGGCCACGTGGGAGTTCGCCAGGTCGTCGACGTGCACGTAGTCGCGCACGCAGGTGCCGTCCGGGGTCGGGTAGTCCTCGCCGTAGATCCGTGGCGTCCGCCCGGCCAGCAGCGCCTCGATGACCAGCGGGAACAGGTTGTGCGGGCTGGCGTCGTACACCTCGTCCGTGCCGGAGCCGACCACGTTGAAGTACCGCAGGCTGACCCCGCGGAAACCGGGAGTCGCGCGGACGACATCGTTGATCAGCCACTCCCCCACCAGCTTGGACTCCCCGTACGGCGATTCCGGGCGCTGCGGTGAGTCCTCGGTCACCAGCTCGGTCTCCGGCGTGCCGTACACGGCGGCGGAGGAGGAGAACACGATGCTGGGCACGGCGGCTGCGGTCATCGCCGCCAGCACGCTCGCTGTGCCGGCCACGTTCTGCTGGTAGGTGTGCAGCGGCCGCTGCACCGACACCCCGGCGTACTTGAAGGCCGCCACGTGGATCACGCCGGCGCAGTGGTGGTCGCCCAGCGCTGCAGTGACCGTTCCGGTGTCGAGGATGTCGGCCTCGATGAACGGCACGCCGTCCGGCACGAAACCAGACTGCCCGGAGGAGAGGTTGTCCAGCACGACGGGCGCGATGCCGCGGGCTTGCAGGGCACGGGCGACGTGCGCCCCGATGTAGCCGGCCCCGCCGGTCACCAGCCAGGTAGTCACACCCGGCAGTGTAGGGGGAAATGGCGGTCTGGCCAGCGCCGATCTGGCTAGGGTGGACCCATGCAGAACCAACCCGTGCTGGGTATCGACATCGGCGGCTCCGGCATCAAGGGAGCGCTGGTCGACCTCGCTGCGGGCGACTTCGCCACCGAGCGCGTGCGCATCCCCACCCCGGCAGAGTCCACGCCGGCCAATGTGGCCGACGTCGTGGCGCAGATCGCGGCCGAGTTCTCCTCCCAGATGGGCGACGGACCGATCGGGATCACCATTCCCGCTGTCGTCACCCACGGAGTGACCCGTTCGGCGGCCAACATCGACAAGTCCTGGATCGACGCCCCGGCGGAGCGGATCTTCGAGGACCGGCTCGGGCGGGACGTCGTCCTGGTCAACGACGCGGACGCGGCCGGCGTGGCGGAGGTGATGTTCGGAGCCGCCAAGGGCAACCAGGGGCTGGTGCTGGTGACCACGCTCGGCACCGGGATCGGCAGCGCGCTGATCTACCGGGGGGTGCTGGTGCCGAACACCGAGCTCGGTCACCTGGAGATCGACGGCCACGACGCCGAGACCAGGGCCGCCGCCTCGGTGAAGACCGCGCTGGGTCTGTCCTACGACGAGTACGTGCCCCGGCTGCAGCGCTACTACGAGCGCGTCGAGGCGTTGTTCTGGCCCGACCTGTTCGTCGTCGGGGGCGGCGTCTCCAAGGCAGCGGACAAGTTCCTGCCGAAGCTGAAGTTGAAGACCCCGATCGTCCCCGCGCACCTGCGCAACCGCGCCGGCATCATCGGCGCTGCCTGGCTCGCAGTCGACAAGGTGAACCACCCCGAACGCCCGGCCTGAGCCCGGCGCATCGGGGACGGTTCCTTTCGCGCCAACCCAGCGCACTGGCTGACCGGGGACGGTTACTCGTGCGCCAGATGGCGGGAAAGGAACCGTCCCCGCTGCGCCAGCAGGGCTGAACGGAAGGGGAACCGTCCACAGGGGACGGTTCCGGTTCCGGTTCACATGCGGTCGGGCGCCTCGATGCCGAGCAGGTCGAGGCCGAGCGCGAGCACCTTGCGGGTGGCGGCGCACAGCGCGAGCCGGGACGAGCGCACCTCACCCTCGCTGCGCAGCACCGGGCACTGCTCGTAGAACACGCTGAGGGCGCCGGCCAGCTCGTAGAGGTAGCCGCACAGCCGGTGCGGCTGGAGCGTCTCGCCGACGGCTGCGACAATTTCGCCGAAGCGGCTCAACAGCAACGCCACCTGCTGCTCGGCCGGCTCGGCGAGCACCGTCACGGTCTCGAAGGCGAGGCCCTCCGCCTCGGCCTTGCGCAGGATCTGCGTCACCCTGGCGTGGGCGTACTGCAGGTACGGCCCGGTGTCGCCGGTGGTGGCCACCATGCGTTCGGCGTCGAAGGTGTAGTCCTTCTGCAGGCCGGAGGACAGGTCGGCGTACTTGATCGCGGCCAGCGCGATCGGCGGTGCGGCCTGCTCCTCGGCGGCGTCCAGCAGCGAGTTCAGCGTCACCGCCGTACCCTCCCTGGTGGAGAACTTCTTGCCGTCGGGCCCCAGCACCTGGCCGAAGCCGACGTGCTCCGTGCTCACCCCGTCCGGCAGGTAGCCGGCCAGCCTGGCCACGGCGAAGACCTGCTCGAAGTGGTAGGTCTGGGGGGCGCCCACGACGTAGATCAGCCGGTCGGCGTGCAGCTCGCCGACGCGGTGCCGGACGGCGGCCAGGTCGGTGCAGGTGTAGCCGAAGCCGCCCTGGGCGTTGCGGATGATCGCCGGCGTCGCGAAACCGTCGGCGAAGACCACCAGCGCACCGTCGTCGACCACCGCCAGCCCGCGCTGCTCCAGGTCGGCGGCCACCACTGGCAGGTCGTCGTTGTAGATCGACTCCCCGGCCAGGTCGGCGTTGGTGAGCAGGACGTTCATCCGCCGGTACGTGGCGTTGAAGCCGGCCAGGGACACCTCGATCAGCTGCTGCCAGATCCGCCTGGTCTCCGGGTCGCCGCCCTGCAGCAGCACCACCCGGTCGCGCGCCCGCGCCGCGAACTCCTCCGACTCCTTCAGGTGGGTGTTGGCGCGCTGGTACAGCGCCTCGGCACCGGCCAGGTCGAGGCCGGCGACGTCGAGGCCCTCCTCGAGGATCTGCTCCACCAGCATGCCGAATTGCCGGCCCCAGTCACCGATGTGGTTCTGCGGGATGACGGTGTGGCCCAGCGCCCGGAGCACCCGGGTGAAGCAGTCGCCGATGATCGTCGAGCGGAGGTGGCCGACATGCATCTGCTTGGCGACATTGGGCGAGGAGTAGTCGATCACGACCGTGGCGGGGCTTTCGGTGCGGCCGATGCCGGCCCCGGGCTCGGCCAGCACCTGGCCGGCCACGCCGGCCAGCACGTCAGCCCGGATCCGCAGGTTGATGAACCCCGGGCCGGCCACCTCGAGCGGCTCGCACAGGTCGTCCAGCTCGATCCGCGACGCCAGCTCGGCTGCCACCTCGCGCGGCGGCCGTCCCTCGGCGTTGGCCAGGCGGAGGGCCACGTTGGTCTGGAAGTGGCCGAACTGCGGCCTGGTGGCCGGGCGCAGCTCCGGGTCGATTCCGGCGGCGGCCAGGACGCGTTCACTCAGCAGGGACGGCAGGGACAGCATGGCCGTTATCCTCCCACGCCCCGCCCGACCCCCCCGACGCCAGACCACCCGCAAACTGTGAGTTGGGCGGTGATGTCACCGGCCAACTCACAGCTTGCGAGGAGGCGGCGGCGGGGCGGCGGCTGGCCACGTCCCAGACGAGCTTCAGGTTCGCAGCCAGCTCCCTGCGGACGCCGTGCGCCCACGTCCGCGGGTGGGCGCGGCGGACGGTCTCGTCGCCCACCCCCCAGGCGTCGATGCCCAGCGCGCGGCAGATCGCCAGCGCGCGCGGCAGGTGGTACCGCTGGGTGACCACGACGAGGTGGTGCACGCCGAACTCGTCACGTGCCCGCAGGCAGGAGTCGTAGGTGTCCAGGCCTGCTGGATCCACCAGCAGCGCCTCCTCGGGCACCCCGGCGGCGAGCAGGTAGCTGCGCATGCCGCCGGTCTCGTCGTAGAAGGCGGAACGGCCGTCCCCTGAAATCAGGATCCGCCGGGCCAGCCCGCGCCGGTACACCTGCGCCGCGAGGTCGAGCCGGGCGCGCAGGAAGGCCGACGGCACCCCGTTCGCGTACACCTCCGCGCCCAGCACCAGCGCGACGGGCACGGCAGGCAGGCGGTCAAGCGGCACGATCCTGGTGCGCGCGGACAGGCGCACCGCGCCGCCCAGCGCGAACACCCCTGCTGCGCCGCCAACCAGCGCGGCCGCGGCCAGCAGCACGGGAACGAGCGGACGGCGGTAGTGGTTCATGGCGCCCAGATTAAGCGGGGGCCAAACGCCGGCCGGCCGCGAAGACCCAACCGACGGCACGCCTCTCCGCGGCCGGTTGTCACCCGCTGGAGGCCTCGGCAGACGGCACGCCCCGATGGTAGATTTCACGCGTTCGCAGCAGCGGCAGTAGCCGGCTGCAGCTGGCATTGGGTTCGGGAGGTTCGGTGCGCGGGAAGTGGGGCGGCTTCGGCCCGCTGCTTGCCACGCTCACCGCCCTGACCGTCCTGCTCAGCTTCGGCCTGACGCAGCCCGCCACCGCCGACCCCGTGATCGGACCGCCGCCGACCCGCGTTGCGGTCAGCCAGCGGGCGACCGTCGCCGTCGTCACCTGGGCACCGGTACCCGGGAGCCGCGGCTACGCCGTCGACTACGACACCGCCCCGACCTTCCCCGCCGCCCGTCGCGTTACCGCGTTCGAGACCGTGGCCATGCTGAACTGGCTCACTCCGCAGACCACCTACTACCTCCGCGTGGCGAGCTGGGACCCGGCCACCAGCACCGCCGGCGACTGGGGTGCGACGCTGCCGTTCACCACGGCCGAGCGAGCCTATCCGCTGGCCGCGCCGGCGCTCGCGGTCGGCAGTCCCGGCACCACGGCGATCGAGGCCGAGTGGGCCGCCGTGGGCAGCGAACAGCAGTACGAGGTCGCGATCGGCGAGACGCCGACCACCCTTGGCAACACCAGGCGGACGGCCAAGCACGCCATCGCCTTCGACCGGCTGACCAAGGACACGACCTACTACCTGAGCATCCGCGCGCTCGACGGCGCGGGCGCACCGCTCAGCGACTGGTCCGACCCGCTGGCGGTCAAGACCCCGCAGGACGTGCCGCTGCGGGCGGCCAGCTTCAACATCAAGTGCAACAACTGCCGGGCCAAGGGCGAACCGTCCTGGGCCGCGAGGAAGCCGGCGGTGGTGGCCGCCATCCTGGGCCAGAAACCGGACGTGCTCGGGGTGCAGGAGGCGTCCCAGGGCCGGATGCGTGGACGCTCGGTGTCGCAGTTCGTCGACCTGGTCAACGGCCTCGGTGCGCCCTACGCAGCGACGAACCGGTCACGGATCGGGCGGGGCGCCGGGGTCGACAGCCGGATCATCTACAACACCAGGACCGTCCAGCTGCTGGAGCAGGGAGTGGTGGCGCTGCCCACCTCGCGCAAGGCCAACATCCGGCGGCATCTGGTCTGGGCCACCTTCCGGCAGAAGGCCACCGGGAAGGTGTTCCTGTTCGCCAACACCCACCTGGACAACGGCGGCCGCTTCCGGGCACTTCGCCTGCGGCAGACCAGGACGATCATCAGCACGCTCAAACGCATCTCGGACGGGAAGCTGCCCACGATCGTCGTGGGCGACTTCAACACCCACAAGTGGCTGGCCGGCGGCAACAAGCCCTACGACGCGATGGTCGCGGCCGGCTACCTCGATCCGCTCGGCAACACCTTCAAGAGCCGGCACAGCGCTCCGGGCGCGTTCGTCGAGAAGCGGATCAACACCCAGTACTCCAGTACCAACGGCTTTGAACGGCGGGCGCGGAAGCTGCCCTACATCAACGGCACCTACCTCGACTACATCTTCGTCACCAGGATGCGGGTGTCGGAATGGCAGACCGTGGTGAAGGTTGATGAGCGGGGCCGCTGGATCGGCACGATCCCCTCCGACCACAACCTGATCCGGGCGACGGTCTGGCTGCCGTGAGCCGCTGCGTCTGCAGCGTGACTTGAGGGTTTGCACCCGCCCGGTGGCCCTGCCGCTGCCCCTCTGATTACAGTTCGAACCCCGTAGTTCTTGCCAGATGGAGCCCCCGTGACATCGCGCGTTCCCAGGTTTCTTGCGCCCTTTCTCGGCCTCACCCTGCTGTTCGCCGTGCTGTGGCCCGCCGCGCCGGCAACGGCCCTGGCCGCCCCCACCGGGCTCAAGGCGCTCAGCACCAGCGTGAGCGCGATCGCAGTGGCGTGGACGCCGGTCTCCGGCGGCTCCCGGTACCGGGTGCAGTACTCGACCTCGTCCAGCATGTCCGGCGCCAAGTACGTCACTGTCGACGCCCCGGCCGCAGAACTCACCGGCCTGGCAGCGGGCAAGACCTACTACATCAAGACCCGGGTGGTCTCCGCCGAGAACGCAGAGCTCAGCAGCTACTCCAGCGCGCTGAAGGTCGCCACCAGGTCGTCCGGCTACAGCTACCTGGCGCCCACCGGCCTCACCGTCACCGAACGGACGTCAGCCTCCCTCGCCCTCGCCTGGGACGGGCGCGGGGACGGCATCAGGTACCGGGTGAGCTGGTCGACCAGTTCGACGTTCAGCGGCGCCAAGTACGTCCGGGTCACGGGCACGAGCACCACCCTCACCCGACTGAGCCCGGCCAAGAAGTACTACCTGAAGGTGCGGGTGATCACCGAGTCCGGCTCAAACCTGAGCGCGTACTCCCCCAAGATCACAGCCGCAACCGAACCTGCTGCATCGCTGCCCGCGCCGTCCGGGCTGAAGGTGACCGCCCTGGCCAAGACGGCCGTCGCGCTGGGCTGGCAGGAAGTGGACGGCGCGCAGCGCTACCGGATCCAGTACTCCGCCTCTGCCTCGATGAGCAGCCCCAAGTACGTGCGCGTCTCCGGCAGCAGCACCACGATCTCCAGCCTGGCCAGCGGCAAGACCTACTACTTCAAGATCCGGGTGATCACCCCCGAAGGGGCGAACCTCGGCCCCTACTCGCCCGCGGTGTCGGCCAAGACCCCCACCAGCAGCAGCGCCACCTACCTGCCGCCGTCCGGCCTCGCGGCCAGCGGCACCGCCGCAGCGAAGCTGACCGCCACGTGGGCGGCGCGCGGCACCGGGCTCACCTACCAGGTGCAGTACTCGACGTCGGCCGAGCTGACCGGCGCGAAGACCGTGACGGTGAAGGCGACCAGCACCACCATCGGTGGCCTGGAGCCCGACACCGAGCACTTCCTGCGGGTGCGGGTGGTCTCCTCCACCGGCAGCGCCCTGAGCGCGTTCAGTCCGGCCGTGGTCGCCCGGACCAACGACTCGGTGCCGACCAAGCTCCGGGTGGCCAGCTACAACGTCAAGTGCGCCAACTGCTACGCGGCGCTGCCCAACGAGGGCACCTGGTACGAGCGTCGCGACGCGGTGGTGAGCACGGTGCTGCGCCAGCAGCCCGATGTGATCGGCTTCCAGGAGGCCTCACAGGGCTGGCTGAAGGACGCATCCGGCAAGTCGGTCGACCTGTCCCAGTTCGAGGACCTGGTCAAGCGGCTGGGCAGTCCGTACAAACTGACCAACACCCACCGCAACAACTGCGTGAAGTCGACCACTCCCACTGGCTGCGTGTACAAGGACCAGGGCGCCTCCCAGGGCACCAAGATCGTCTACAACAGCGACAAGCTGACCCTGCTCAAGCAGGGTTCGAAGCGGTTGGCCGAGGTGCGGACGAAGGACAACGACCGGTACATGGCCTGGGCGGTCTTCGAGCACAAGCAGACGGGCAAGCGCTTCATGTTCGGCAACACCCACCTGGAGAACCAGGGTGACAGCTCGGGCAGCACCACGTTCTATGACCTGCGCGTGACCCAGACCAGGGAGGGCATCGCCGCGCTCAAGGCCAACAACCCCGAGGACCTGCCCACCTATGTCGTCGGCGACTACAACTCCCACAAGTGGACGCTGCCCAGCAACGGGCCCTACGACGAACTGATCCGGTCCGGCTACGTCGACCCGCTCGGCAACGCCTACCGCACCATGAGCACCACGCCCGGCGCGACCGTGCAGAAGCGGATCCGCACCAACTTCTCCAGCTACAACTCGTTCAAGCTGAAGGCACCATCGTTCACGTACATCAACGGCACCTACCTCGACTACATCTGGACGTCCAAGGGAATCGAGGTGCCCGAGTGGGAGACCGTCGTGGACATCGACGCGGACGGCAACTTCGTCGGCCGGATCCCGTCCGACCACAACCTGATCAGGGCGGACACGCTGCTGCCCTGATCGGGACGGGGTCGGCTCAGGCGCCTTCGGCGAGCAGCCGGTCGATCACGCGAGCCGACACCTGCCCGTCGTCGTACGGGTTGAACCGCTCCTGCCACGCCCGGTACAGCCCGGCGTACCGGTCGCGATCAGCGTCCAGGCTGAGAACCGCTCCGGTCACCTCTCCCTGGGTGGCCAGCACCGGGCCCGGCGCAGTGTCGCCGAGGTCGAAGTAGAGGCCGCGCAGCGAGTCGCGGTACTGGTCGAGGTCGGGCACGAAGAAGATCATGGGGCGTCCGGTGACCGAGAAGTCGAACATCACCGAGGAGTAGTCGGTGATCATCGCGTCCGCGGCCAGGAAGATGTCGGCGACGTCGGGGTAGCTGGTCACGTCGATCACGCCCGGGTACTGCAGGTCGGCGCCGAAGTCCATCGTCCGCGAGTGGCCCCGCAGCAGCAGCACGTAGTGGTCACCAAGGTCGGCCATCAGCCGCTCCACGTCGAGGAAGGTCACCATCTCGGTGCGGTCCTCCCGCCACGTCGGCGCGTACAGCACTGCCACCTGGTCCTCCCGGATGCCGAGCATCCGCCGGATAGGCTCCCTCGGCACGGTCAGCAGCTGGTCGTTGCGCGGGTAGCCCTCCTCCCAGATCGGTTTGTCCCAGTCGTAGGCCGAGCGCAGGATCTTGGTGCTGTGCGGGTTCTGCGACAGCAGCAGGTCCCAGTTCGACCGCTCGCGGAGCAGCCCGCGGCGCATCAGCAGGTCCATCGTCGGCCGGTCCAGCCCGATTCGCTTCAGCATCGTGCCGTGCCAGGTCTGCAGCACGAACTGCCCGGGCAGGTGCTGGAACGACCTGCGCAGCCACTCGTTGGTGATCACGAAGCGCGAGGTCTGCCGCGCCGCCCACCACGCTTCGGTGCCCTGCACGACCGGGGTGGCCCCCTCGGGTACCGGGACGGAGGCGTCCACCACTCCCCAGTAGCGCGGGATGTCGGGGTGCCGGCTGGCGAGCTCCCGGTCGAGCGCCCGCGGGTTGCAGTTGGCCTGCCGACCACCGAAGGACTCGAAGTAGAACTGGTGCTTCAGCTTGGTCCCGCGGCTCTGGTAGATCGAGGCCAGGCGGCGCTGGTTGTACGAGCCGAACTCCCCAGCCGTCTGCGGGGCCGACAGCGTGAACGCCAGCCGGCGACCGGAAGCCACCCCGACGTGGCAGGTGAACAGCGGCAGGATCAACCGCCGCGGCGCCTCAGCCACTACCGGCGTGGACGCGGCGATCCGGAACCAGCGACCGTCTCCGGTCTCCCCACGCAGCGTGTACCGGCCCGACATCGGCGGGAGGTCGGGCCAGCCCCAGTTCGACGACAGCCAGGAGCCGAAAGCCTCGAACGTGTGGTCGGGGTTGATGGTCACCGTCATCTGCCGACTGGCCCTGGCCCCGACGAGGCTCAGCCTGGGCTCGGGGAGGTCGCCCAGCACCACCCCGCGCACCCGAACGCCGGGCACCGGTGAGGACTCGACCTCAAGCTGGGTGACCATCATCATCGCTTCGGTGTCCCGGATCCGCACGGTTCCACCGGGACCGGCATAGGCGAACGGCGGGCGGTCCGGCCAGGCCGGCGTCGCCATCGGGTCCTGCGTCGATGCCGCCTGGTGCCGGCGTCCGCGACGATCGGTGACCACGAGGCGGTGGGTCAGCACCGGAAGCACGTGCTCTCCCGGCTCGGCCGTGAACAGGCCCTCGTCGTCATCCGGGTCGGAAAGGCTGGACGGTGCGGCCGGGTCGATGGGCGGCAGGACGGCGCTCACCCGCACCCGCCCGCCCGGCAGGCGGGTGGCGGCCATCAGCACCGACCCCCGCGGTGACTCGAGCTCGGCGGCGTTGAACTCGACGCCGGCGCAGACCAGTTCGGCACTCACCCGGCGTCCGGCCACCTCGATGGCCTCGGCCCGCACCGCCGGCCGGGCGACCCGGAACCGCAGGCCGTGCGTCCCATCCCAGAACGGCAGTACCTGGACACCGTCATCGAAGGTGCGGGGCATCAGCGAGAACGCAGACGACAGCGAGGTGCGCCGGTTGAACCGTCCGCGCGCGCGGTGCCCGTCCGCCCCGACCACCTCCACCTCGACGGTCCAGTTGGTCGGCCGTCCGGTGGCCAGCAGGTCGGCTGGATCCACCTCCGCTGTGAAGCCGGTGAGGGTGAAGTCCTCCTTGGCCTCCTTCAGCCGGGCGTTGGCCAGCGGCTCGGGGTAGGTGCTCACGTCGGCCTCCACCGGGCGCACCCCCGGCGCGCGCAACCGCACGCGGATCTGCGGCGGCGTCTCGTGGCCGTAACCGCGCTCGTAAGCCCAGCCGGTGAACTGGAAGCGGCCCGGCTCAACCCACCTGGCCGCGTGCAGGTTGCCGACCCAGCCGAGCTGCATCGAGGTCACGGTGTTGACCGTGTGGCGAGCCGCCTGCCTGGCCGTGACGTACACGCGGCGCAACCGCGGGTCCTCCGAGGACGCGAGCTTCGCCGGCAGTCGCCGGGCATACTTGGTCAGCGTCTTGAGCGAGGGGGGCAAGTGCGGCTCCTTGGGTGCGGGGGGTGGACGATCAGCGGATGACGGTTGCCTCGGAGCGGGCCTGCTCGATCATCCCGGCGATCGCGATCGACTCCGCCGGCCGCAGCCGGAAGGACTCCTGCGCCCCATTGCGGATCATCCAGGCGAACTCGGCCAGCTCGTAGCGGAGACCGTCGCCGTCGAACTTGTAGTAGTACTTCTTGTTCTGCCGGGAGTCCTCGAACCGCGCCTCGAAGTACTCGGTCAGCCACCACGGCGCGGGGACGTAGATGTATCCGTTGCTCCCGGCCACCACCAGGTCGCCCTCGGCCTTCACGCCGAGCCCGGTGCGCGCGGAGGCGACCGCGTGCGGGTAGGTGAGGTCGATCCTGGAGAACACCTCCACCTCGGCCCCCTCCGGCCGCAAGGAGGTCGTACGCAACTCGGTGTAGTCCGTGCCGAGCAGCTTCACCGCGGCCAGCAGCGGGTAGGTCGCCAGCTCGGAGATGCTGCCCCCGTCGTGCCCCTGGAGCTCACGGCCCGAGCGGACCAGCTTGGTGAAGGTGGCGTCGACCGAGCGGACCTTGCCGATGGAGCCGCTGCGCGCCACCGCGACCATCCGCTGGAAGCCCGGGGAGAAGGCTGTCTTCACCGCCTCCAGCAGGACGACTCCGGCAGCGGCGGCCCGCTCGAACAGGTCCTCGGTCTCGTGCCGGGTCAGCGTCATGGGCTTCTCGCACAGCACGTGCACCCCGGCTTCGATCGCGGCGCGGGCGTACTCGTAGTGGGTGGAGTGGGGGGTGGCGACATAGACCGCGTCCACGTGCTTGAGCATGTCGGCGAAGTGCTCGTTCGCCCACTCCAGCTCCAGGCGCGCCGCGAAATCCCTGGCCTTGGCGAAGGAGCGGGAGTACACAGCCTCGACGCTCACCCCGCTGACGAACCTGGCCTCGCCAACGAACCGCTCGGCGATCCGGCCGGACCCGGCCACACCGACGCGCAGTACGCCGGCTGACTCGTTGCGCAGCTGGGTGCTGGACACGCCTTTGGTGCGGTCCAGGTAAACCACCTTGCAGTAGTCGTTGAGGTAGTCGAATTTCCCCAGCCAGTCCGAACCGATCGCGAACACATCCACGTTGTACTTCTGGATGTCCTGGATCTTCTGGCCCTCGTACTCCTCGATGATGATCTCGTCGGCCAGTCCGGAGTCCGCAACGTTGCGGATCCGCTCCATCAGGCTCTGGGCCACGTTCAGCTTGCCGCGGGAGTCGTCGTAGTTCTCTGTGGTCACCGCGACGATCAGGTAGTCGCCCAGCGCCTTCGCCCGTTCCAGGAGCCGCCGATGGCCCTCGTGGAAGAGATCGAAGGTGCCATAGGTGATGACTCGCACGTGGCCGCTCCTGTATCCAATACCGGTTCCCTAGACTATGCCATCGTGAGCGGGACAATCTGGGGCGACAACAGCCTGGCCCAGCGGGCCACGAGAGAGTTACAGGGTGCCCTGCGGGCGTCGGCGATCGGCAAGCGGCTGAACCGCGTGAAGCTCGACCTGCGCAACGACCCGGTGCCCCCACCCCAGGATTTCCCGGACGCCCGGTACCTGATCGTGGTCGGTGGCATTCCCCGCCACTACGCTGGCCGCACCGCGTCGATCCTGACCAAGACCCGGCTGTGGTACGAGCAGCAGGGCATTGAGTCCACGATCCTGACGATGTTCTCCTCCGCGGAACTGGACGACCTGACCCACCTGTTCCGGGAGAAGGGGGCGTTGGCGCCGGGGGTGCGGCTGGCCAGCCTGCACGACTTCTACCCGGACGACAGCGTGCACGACGGCCCGCCGGTGGAGCACCCGCTGGAGGAGCCCGGCCTGCGCTGGGTACGGGAGAAGGAGCAGCCGGTCTACCGCTTCTTCGACGAGCAGGGGGTCTACCGGCTCTACAAGCGGCTGGACTACCAGGGCCGGCTGATCGTGCGCGACTGGTTCAACGAGAACCGTGCCCGGACCCGCCGGGACGAGTTCCGCACCGACGGGACGCTGAAGCGCACCGTCTACATGGACCTGACCACCAACAAGCCGCGCCAGGACGTCTACTACGCGCACAACGGCCGGCCGCTGTTCAACCACTGGACGGCTTCGGCCGAGGACGGCTACGGGCTCACCACCCAGCGGGTCACCTACTTCGACACCGACGGCGCGCCCGACTCGGTGGGCTTCAACTACCACAAGGTGCTGCACACCTGCCTGGACAACCTGATCGGCGACCGGCCGGCGTTCATCACCGGCGAGGCCCGGATCACGGACGAGATGCTGCTGAACTACCAGCGGCCCAACGTGCGCAAGCTGTTCGTGCTGCACAACGCCCACATCCGCGAGCCCTACCTGGACGTGCACAGCATCCGACCGGTGTACCAGCCGATGCTGTCGCGGCGGCAGGACTCCGACGCGATCGTGTTCCTGACCAGGACGCAGCGCGCCGAGGCGGAGGCGCACTTCGGCAAGACGCCCAAGTTCCGGGTGATCCCCCACTCCGCGCAGGAGCCAAAGCTCGACCCGAGCATCCGGCGCGACCCCAAGCTGGCGATCATGATGGCCCGCCTCGACCAGCAGAAGCAGGTCGACCACGCCGTGCGGGCGTTCAAGCGGGTGGTCCAGGAGGTTCCGGACGCCCGCCTGGAGGTGTACGGCCGCGGGGTCCTGCAGGGCAGCCTGACCGCGCTGATCAAGAAGCTGGGCCTGGAGAAGTCGGTGCAGCTGATGGGCTACACCACCGACCCGCACGCGGTCTACCAGAAGGCCGGGATGTGCATCATGACCAGCCGCTACGAGGGTGCTCCGCTCACCCTGCTGGAGAGCCTGATGCACGAGTGCCCGGTGATCAGCTACGACCTGAAGTACGGTCCCTCCGACATCATCACCGACGGCGTCAACGGCTTCCTCGTGCCCTACGGCGACACCCAGCGCATGGCGGCCCGGATCGTCTCGGTGATGCAGGATGCAGAGCTGCACGGCAGGATGGTGGCTGCGGCGAAGCTCTCCACCACCCATTTCAGCGAGACCACCTTCGTCCAGCGCTGGGCGGGGCTGTTCAACGAGCTCGCCGCAGTGCAGAAGTGACCCCTCGCCCCGGCGAAGAACCGCAACGAAAGGCCAGCCGTATGCCCTCTGCCAGTTCATTCCTTGCCCGGCCCAAGCGGCTGGGTGAGCGGCTGCTGGCCGCTGCCAGACGACGCTCGGCCAGGCTGCTGACGGGCGCCGCCCAGGAGTTGCAGGGACCGGACGAGTCGCGCCTGCGGGACACGTCCCTCGACGCGCTGCTGACCTCGGGGCGACCGCTACCGGCTGCGCTGGTCACCCACGCCAGGGTCCGGCTGGCGGCAGAACAGCCCGAGGGTCCACTGGCCCTGGGCTACTCGCTCTACGAGCGGGCCGAGACCCGCGAGCTGGGCCTGCTGGTGCTGGGCGTGTGCCACCACACCCTGTCCTCGCCGAAGGCCGCCTGGAAGGACTTCAGCCGGATCGAGGATTCGAAGCTGGTGGTCGCGGCGGCGGAGAAGTGGTTCGACGCCGCGTTCAAGTGCGAACCGGAGGCCGGCCGCGCCATGCTGCAGCGGCTGGTGGATGAAGAACTGCTGCCGTCGCTGAAGAGCGCGGAGCTGTTCCGGGTGGCCCGGCAGGCCTTCGCCAGGGGCCATGAGGACCTGGCCCGCCAGGTGACCGACCACTGCCTGGCCCGCCCCGCGCTGCCGGACGACTCGGCCTCGCGCCGCTGGCTGGAACTGCTGACCACCTGGTACAGCGACGGCGCCCGCAGGGTGCCGCAGCGGGAGCTGCCGGCCGACCTGCGGTTCGGCGTGCTGAACTACAAGCAGCCGGACAACTCCTCCCGCAACGTCGGCGACTGGGTGCAGACGATCGCTTCCCTCGGCCACGTGGTGCGCCACCAGAACCTCAGCTTCGTCGGGGAGGACGCCGACCTGGTCGGCTTCGTCGAGGAGCTCGCCGGCTCGGTGAAGCCGGAGCGGGTGATCAGCGACTCACCGGCGCGCAGCATCCAGCTCGTCGAGGTGCAGCGCGACGCGTCCACCCTGCAGGAGCTGCCGGACCGGACCTGGATGCTGGCGTTCGGCTGGTTCATGCACGACACCTACCAGCTGGGCTACAACTTCCCGTTCAACGCATCGATCCGGCCGATCTTCATCTCCTTCCACCTCAACCGCACCGACATGCTGACCCCTGAAGTGGTTGAGTACCTGCGCCGCTACGCCCCTATCGGGTGCCGGGACTGGCACAGCGTGATCGCGCTGCGCGACGTGGGCGTGCCGGCGTTCTTCTCCGGCTGCATCACCACGACGATCGACACCGTCTTCCCTCCCGGCGACCCGCGGCACAAGACCCACGTCGGCTACGTCGACTACACCGGCATGCCGGCCGAGGCCGGCGAGCACGTCCGCGAGCAGTCGATCCGGGACGTCCGCTACCGCCCGCTCGCGGAGAACCTTCGCCTGGCCCGGTCCTGGATCGCCGACTACAACGAGAAGTACCGCAAGCTGTACACCTCCCGGCTGCACTGCTACCTGCCGGCCACCTCGGTCGGCTGTGACGTGGTGTTCGAGCCGGCCAACCGCTCCGACATCCGCTTCGGTGGCCTGATCGACCTCGACCCGGCTGGCTTCGAGGCGATCCGGCAGCGGATCCTGCAGATGGTGTCCGCGGTGCTCACCAAGGTGTTCGAGGGCGCAGGGGAGGACGAGGTCTACGCCTACTGGGGCGAGCTCTGCGCCCCCGAGGTCGCAGCGGCCGAACAGTTCCTCGCCGAACAGCAGTTCCGCCTCGGGCCCGCTCCGGCCACGATCCCGGTGTTCCACTCCGGACGCCGTCACGTCGCACTGGTCAGCGTCGAGCCCGGCGAGGGCAGGCACGTCCCGGTGGCGCTGTCGATGCTCGCGGAGCACGGCCCGGACGACCTCGGCGTGGTGATCGTCGGCGCCGAGGCCAAGAAGCTGGACGCCGCAGCGCTCTCGGCGAAGAGCGGGTTGCCGGTGGAACTGCTGCACCCGGGGACCCTGGGGCTCAGCGACCTGCGCTGGGCCGATCCGGCCACCCGCCCGTCGACCAGGGAGCTGGTGCTCGCCGCAGCGCTCACCAGCGTTCGGGAGAGCGGGCGCGCCCTGCTGCTGCCGGTGTCCACGGTCATCCGGGAGGACCTGGCCGAGCTGTTCGAACTCGACCTGGGCGACCACGCGGTGGCAGCGATCCCCGACCCGCAGCGCGGACGCCAGTCCGGCGCGGAGCTGATCCGCTACCTCGGTGCGCGGCAGGGCGGTGACTGGCGCAAGGGCCTGGCCTTCCTCGCCGCCGCCACCCGCGGCAAGGGAGTCGGCTTCACGCTCTTCGACGCCACCGTGCTGCTGCTCGACCCGCAGCGGCTGCACGCCGCCGGTTACGCCGACCGCGCCTGCGGCATCGTCAGCGGGCACCTGATCAGCTTCCGGGACATGCTGAACGTGCTGATCGGGCCGGACCGCGCGACGCTGGCGGTTCGCTACAACACGCTGCCCTACTTCGAGACCCCCGAGCCCGACCCGGCCGTGGTCGCCTACCGGGTGCTGAAGCCTTGGGGGAAGGCCTTCGTGCCGTTCCGCAGCGAGTGGCGCCGCGCCCGCAGGGCACTGGCCGGCTGAGCCGGCCGACGGTCAGCCCTGCGGCCGGCCCCGCCCGGCGAGAGCTCGCAGCCGCGCCTTGACGGTTGCGGGCACGCGTCGCCGGGCCGCCCGGGCCGCGCGGCCGGGAAGTAGCCGGGCGTCCTGCCAGAACAGCCGCAGCTTCTTCTTCGCGCGTCGCCGCTTCCCCCGCCCCGGCGAGCGCCGCAGAGCCGTGGCCAGCGCCCGTTCCAGCTTCAGGTCTTGGTCGGGCATCTCCCGCAGCCTGGCCAGGTTCTCCTCTGCGAAGATCCTGCCCGAGCCCTTCAGGTAGAGCTTGCGCACCCGCGCCGGGTCGATCGTGTGGGGCAGCGTCCGGGCGCGGTCGAGCGCGCCGAAGGTGTACAGCGAGGTCATCGTGCGCAGGCACTTCTCGCAGCGGCCACAGTTGTACTCGGCGTTGCTTGCCGAGTAGCAGACCCGGAGGTGCTTCAGCGCCAGGTCGGACTCCGCGATCCGGGCCAGCTTGTCGATCCGGCGGACGGTCTCGTCGTGGACGATCGTCACCCTGCTGGACCACAGCGGGTCGAGCCGGTGGTGCGAGCCCCACGCGTGGTCGTCTGCGAAGGACGCCGGGATGATCGCCTTGCCGATCACGGGCGAGAACATGTGGGCGATGCCGGCCAGGGCCGCGCCGTGGTACTGCTTGCCCCAGTCGCAGTACTGGTTGGACAACTTGCGGATGTTGGTGCGTGCCTCCAGCAACTCCTTGCCCATGTCCGCGGCCACCTCGCGAATGACCTCCAGGGTCCGGCGAGTGAGGTCGTCCTTGTGCAGGCCGATGTCGAAACCGCTGACGAAGATCAAGTGGGTCACCTCGTCCGCATGCTGCAGCGCGCTGTAGAACGAGTCCACCCCGCCGGAGAAGAAGAGCCCGACGCCGTCCGCCGGCCGGGTCGGCTCGGTCCAGTCGGCCTCAACCTCGACTTCCGCGAAGTCCGGCCACCACTCGGCCAGCACCCGCTGCGCAGCCCGGCTGGCCGGCAGCGCCGTGGCGTCGGCCGGGCCTTCCAATCGCAGGGCGGCGCCGCGCGCCATCGCGATCGGCGTGAGGAAGTGCACCCAGGGGGTGAGGGAGTGGTCGACCTCGCGGTTGGCCTCGACCGCGAGCCGGCGGCCGGGGCGCACCCGGACGACGTTGCGGTGCGGCGGGTCTGGCAGGGTCTGGACCGTGATCAGGTCGACTGATCTCCCCATGGCTTTCTCATTCCGGTAGGGCCACGGGTAACCCGGGGCAACGGAACACTAGCGGCTCCGCGCCCCGAAACTGTGCAGAATCTGTGCGTTGGTTGGGTCAGGCTCCGGCACGCGGCAACTGCCCGCCCCGGGACCGTCGACGAAGCACCAGCGCCACGGCTCCACCGGCGGCCGCGACGACCGCGGCGATGGCCACCCAGAGCCACGGGTTGCCGGTTCCGCCGGCGTTGATCGGTGCCGGGGACGGCGTGGAACCAGCGCTGGCGCCCGGGCTCGACGGCGCAGCCGACGGCGGCGCCGTGGTGGATGCCCCGGATGAAGGTGCGGCCGAGGTGGTGGGCTGGCCGGTCGGCGCTGCGGTCGGGTTCGGGTTGGGGTCGGCGATCACCGGCGGCTGGTTCTCCTCGCCGGTCCAGGAGGTCTTGCCGTCAGGGGTCCAGGAGCCCTTGCCGTAGGCGAACTGGTAGGAGCCGCCGACCGGCTCCCCGTCCTCGCCGCCCACGCGGTACAGGACGGTGTAGGTGCCCTCGGCCAGCCCGGAGCGCAGCTGGGTGGTGATCTGGGTGCCCTCGATGATCAGGGCGTCGACGGTGACGTTCTCCCCGGCGCTGTTCAGCACCACCAGCTTGGCCAGGCTCTCGTCGACCTCGGTGTCGAACACCAGCGACACCCAGCCCGGCGCCCGGCTCAACTCGGCGTGCTCCTCCGGGTCGCTGAACTGCAGCCTGCCGGCCGCCTGCGCCGGGGTGGCCCCGAGCTGCAGCAGCACCACGGCGCCCAGCAGCAGAGCCGACACCAATCGCTTCACGTCCACTCCTTCCGGCCCGGAACGGACCCGTGCGGCCCACCGCCGGCCCAAGCCCGTTGGATGAGCCTGAAAGTGGGCGGTTCTCAGCGTAGCGTGCGATACTGAGGCGACTGTCTCAGGCCGATGCACGGGGTTTTCGGCATGCCGACCGAGGGTGATTAACAGGTGACTGACCAGCAATTGCGTCCGAGGCGACTGCGCCTGCCCAAGAACCGTGGCCTGCTGACGGCCCTCCTGGCCGGAGCGATCGCGCTCGGCCTGGCGGCGCCCGCAGCCGCCATCGACTTCGACCTCAACGGCGAGGGGGAGGTGCAGGTCGCTGTCTACGACGAGGTCAAGGACCAGTACGAGTGCCCCACGCTGACCGCTCCCCCGGAGCCGTTCGAGGCGTGGCTGAACACTGACGACTTCGAGCTGCGCGGCTATCTCGACCCCAAGAACCAGACCCCGTGGAGCTTCGCCTCCCGCATGGCCCAGGTGATCTGCGGAGCTGCTGACAACGCCGAGATCAAGCTCGGCTTCTTCTTCATCCGGGCCCTCGGGACAATGACCCCCGCCGGCCTGGGCACCCGGCCCGAGAGCGATCCCGAGGTGATCTGGGACGCCATCGAGTACGTCAACAAGCGGCGCAACGTCAGCGTCGAGATCGTCATCGACAAGGGTTCCACCACCGGCAGCGCCCTGGACAAGGTGAAGGAACGCCTGGTCAAGAGCGGCGTCACCCCGAGCATCTACGTCTGCTACAACGGCTGCTTCAACACCAACACCAAGTCGGTTTTCCCGTACGCGCTGAACCACGAGAAGTTCATCACGATCTCCGACACGAACTACCCGGGCGAGGCCGCCGGCACCCACCCGATCGTCATGCAGAGCTCGGGCAACATCGCCCGTAGCCAGATTCGCACCTACCTGCAGGAAGCGACCGTCTTCTACGACGACCACATCATGCACGACCTCGTGTCGGCCCGCGCAGACGGCATGATCTACTGCGCGAAGTCGAACACCAAGTGCAAGACCTCCAGCGGCATCTCCAAGCCGGCCAACGGCACGCTCAAGCTGGTCAAGTCCCGCGGCATCTGGGTTGACACCATGCCCCGGCACTACACCGACAAGGACCGCGGCACCGCGATCGCGTTCAGCCCGCAGCCGACCTCGACCGACGACTACTACATCGAGCAGTTCGACGGCGTCGACTGCCCCGTCGACGGCCGGATCCGGATCGCGATGTTCAAGATGACCGACGAGAAGTCGGCCAAGATGGTGAAGGCGCTGGCCAGCCTGCAGAAGCGGGGCTGCGACGTGCAGATCCTGATGAGCCGCTCCTACGGTTCAACGGTGTTCTCCTCCGCGGTGCTGAAGACCCTGAAGTCGGCGAGGATCCCGTTCAAGTGCGCTGCCTTCCCGATGCACACCAAGCTGATCCTGATCGGCCCCAAGTACGGCAACAGCGGCCGCATCCTCACCGGCACCGCCAACATGTCGGTGGCCGGGCTGCGCTACAGCGAGGAACACGTGATCACCATCGACACCCGCCGCGCCGTCGGCGAGTACCAGGAATCGGCCAAGCGGCTGTTCGGTGAGTACATGACGCAGTGGTACGAACTGTCCCAGGGCGGGAGGTCGTGCAAGTGAGCACCGCACGCAGCAAGCCCTGGCTCCGCGCGCTGGCCGGCACGGTGGCCGCCGCGCTGATCGGTACCGGCATCGCGGTGGCCTCGCTGCCGCCCGCGGTGGCAGCCCCGGGACCCTCGGGCACCCCGACGCGAGTGGGCGCCGTCGGCTACGACTCCATGGTGATCAAGTGGAACCCCGTCGACGGGGCCGCCGGCTACCAGGTGCAGTGGTCGTCCTCCAGCACCTTCAGCAAGTACCTGAAGAGCCTGGACGTGACCGACCCAACCAAGACCTCGGCGCTGCTCACCGGCATGTCGGGCGACGTGACCTACTACTACCGGGTGCGCGCCTACGACTTCAAGGCAGCTACCCCCGGGCCGACGTCGGACTGGTCGGCCCGCGGCTACTCCAAGACGAAGTACTCCACCACGCGGAGGACCTCGGCGATCGCGATCACCAACGTGGCGGGCACCTCGATCGAGTTCAACTGGGCCAACATCGGCGGCTCGGTCTCGGGCTACCAGACCAAAGCCGTCGCCAGCGGCAAGCCCACCGTCTACGCCTCCACCACCTCCACCGGCATCACGATCAAGGGACTGGTGAAGAGCACCTACTACAAGCTCTACATCGCTGCGGCCGAAACGGTCGACACCTCCGTCGTGTTCGTGCGGCCGGGTGGCCCCAACTCGGTGCGCACCGGACCGTTCACGACCGGCAAGTCGGTGAAGACGTCCAGTTATCCGCTGGCGGCACCGGCCGACCTCACCGCCAAGAACGCCACGCCGTACACCGTCGACCTGAGCTGGACCCCGCCCACGGGCATCGCGACCTACCCGGGCGCGAAGTACCGCATTGACTACGCGCTGGACAGCGCCATCAAGGAGGGCGCCACCTACCAGGTCGTCGACGGCCCGACCTCAACCACCCTGGGCAGCCTCAAGCCGCTGAAGGAGAACACCCAGTACTACGTGCGGATCCGTGTGGTGGACGCTGACGGCGTCACCATCCGCTCCGACCGCTCCGACTACGTGCTGGCCAAGACCCGCATCCCGTACGGCACGGTCAACGTCAAGGTGAACGGCGCGCCGGCCAGGGACGTGGTCGTGGCGGCCTTCAAGGGCAACGACCTGATCAACCAGGTGGAGGCGTCCGGGGACGGGAACCACAAGCTGAAGCTGCGCCCCGGCACTTACCGGATCAAGGCCATCTACGTCGGTGCCGGCAACTACACGTCGCTGTGGTCGTGGTCCGGCCAGCCCGGCGGCCGGTTCCTCGAGGAGTCGAGCGTGATCACCGTCGAGAAGGACGGCACCCACACCGCGCCGGCGATCACCCTGGCCAGGGGCGGAGTGCTCTCCGGCACGGTCAGCGTCAGCGGCAAGGGCGGGTATGCCGGCGTCGACGTCACGGTGATGTCCAACGAGGCAGGTGGCGGCAGCGAGGTCGCAGGGATGGACCGCACCGCGACCGGCGGCGCCTACCAGGTCACCGGCCTGCCCGACGGGGCCTACAAGGTGCGCTACCGGCTGAGCGGCCACGGGATCAAGACCGAGTACTTCACGATCAGCGGCGGCAGCACCAAGACCCAGAACGTCACCCTCGCGCCGCACTGACCGCCCCAGATGCCACCTCGCCCAGCCTTCGGGAGGCTGACGCCCGCCTTCTGGCGCACCGCCGGCCTCGCCGCGCTGATCTTCGGCATCGGGCTGGCCAGCGGCCTGCGTGCGTGGTCCCAGCACGTGCGCAGGTGGGGCGAGCCGAACATCTACCTGAACTACAGCGACGGCCTGGTGCGGCGCGGACTGGTCGGCGAGGTGATCAGGCTGCTCGGTCTGCCGCAGAGCAAGCCGGTGTTCGCCGCAGCCTGCTGGGCTGCGGGCCTGCTGACCCTGGCGATCCTCGCAGTCGTCGCCGCCCGCGCCCGGCACCTGCACCCGGCCACGACGATGCTCCTGGTCGCTTCGCAGTTCCTGCCCACCCTGGCCTACAACACCGGCTACCTCGACCCGTTCGTGACGCTGCTGGTGCTGCTGACGTACGTGTTCCTCGCCCGCGGCTGGACGGCGCCGGCTGCGGTGGTGGCGGCCGTCGCCCCGTTCGTCCACGAGCAGTTCATCTTCTTCATGCTGCCGGTGGCCGCTCTGCTGGCCGTCCGGCTCATCCGGAGGGAGCGGTTCTGGCCACACGCGATCACCTTCGCCGCCGCACTCCTCGGCACCGTGGTGATCATGCTCCTGGCCGACCAACAGGCAGGCGCCGGCCTGATGCAGGCCTCGCCGATGGACCCGTACGTGATCAAGGGGATGGTGCGCGACCAGCTCGGGCAGACCCTGGTCTCCAGCCTCACCTACATGCTCGGCTTCTATGCCAGCACATGGAAGTTCGCGCTGACCATGACACTGTTCATGATCGCGCCGGCGGTGCTGATGCTCGTCCTCAACTGGCGGTTGCTGCGCTCGAGCCCGTGGCTGGTCACCGGCCTGGTCGGCCCGCTGGGCCTGCTGCTGGTGGCCTGGGACCTTTCCAGGTTCGCGGTGATGGGGGTCTTCCTAACCTTCGTCCTGCTGGCGCTGGCCGACAGCGAACTGCTGGCCGGTGCCGAGCCTGTGCCTTCAGGGCACACGGCCACCTCGACTACGGTGGGCGCACTGCTCGCGCTCGGGTACCTGATGCTTCCGTTCATCTACGCCTACCCGCACTACGGCTACATCATCGGCACCTGGGAAAAGTGGATCGACGCTTTCCTCGACCGTCCCAGGTCCTGGCCCTACCGGCCCTGAGCCCGGGCCGCAGCCTTCAGCGGCGGGACTCCTCGTAGGCCGAGATGACCTCGTCGGTCGGGCCGTCCATCTGCAGCACGCCCTTGTTCAGCCACAGCACCCGGTTGCAGGTGCTGCGGATCGTGCCCATCGAGTGCGAGACCAGGAACACCGTGCCGGCGTTGTCGCGGATCTCCCGGATCCGCGCCTCGCTGCGGGACCGGAACCGCCGGTCACCGACGGACAGGGCTTCGTCGATGATCAGGATCTCGTGGTTGCGGGAGGCAGCGATCGAGAATTTCAGCCGGGCCGACATGCCGGAGGAGTACGTGCGCATCGGCAGGTCGATGAAGTCCTCCAGCTCGGCGAACTCCACGATCTGGTCGCGCAACGAGGCGATCTGGGCCTTGGTGAAGCCGAGCGCCAGCCCGCCGAGGACGATGTTGCGCTCCCCGGACAGCTCCCCGAGCAGGGCCGCGCCGATGCCGAGCATGTTGGGCCGGCTGCTGGCGTAGACCGCGCCGCCCGCCGGTGGGGTCAGGCCGACGATCGCCCGCATCAGCGTCGACTTGCCCGAGCCGTTGGAGCCGATCACGCCGATCGACTCGTTCTCGTACGCCGTGAACGACACCCCGCGCAGGGCGTGCACCTCCCGGATGCCCCTGGTCTTCACCAGCAGGCCGCTCCTCGCGCCGCGGGTGGCCTTGCCCGAGGAGTACGCGCGGTACTTCACGTGCAGGTCGTCGACGATCACGACCGGCCGGCGCTCCCCAGAGTCGGTCTGCTGCTGCGTCGCCTCGATCGGTTCAGTCACGGCCGTAACGCTCCTCGGCCACCCAGAAGAAGACCACTCCGACGACGAACGTGACCAGCGAGATACCGGTGAGGAACCACCAGTAGTGCGGCTGGTAGACCGCGGTGTCGGTGAGGATGTGCCGGGCCAGCTGCAGCACCTGGTAGACCGGGTAGTAGTCGAATGCGGCCAGGATCTGCGGGTGGCCTTCGAGGATGGTGTTGACGTTGAACAGCACCCCGGAGGTGTAGAACAGCATCCTGGTGACGAACGGCAGCACCTGGGTCAGGTCGCGCACATGCACGGTCAGCCGGGCGCAGATCAGCGCCACGCCGGCGTTGAACAGGGTGAACAGCACCACCAGCGGGATCAGCAGCAACCAGTCCCAGTCGGGCAGGTGGCCGAACACCATCACGATTCCCAGCATCACCACGAACGTGATCAGGAACGAAAGCAGCTCCTGCAGGATCGTCGCCAACGGCAGGGTGAGCCTTGGGAAGGACAGCGACTGCACCAGCGACCGGTTGCCGGTGATCGACTTGGCGCCACTGGTCATGCAGCCGGAGAAGAAGTGGAAGAAGAACACCCCGACGACGACGTAGGCCGCGTAGCCCTCCGGGCGCCGCGGGCCCTGCAGCGCACCGAAGATCAGCCCGTAGATCAGCGCGTTCAGCACCGGGCGCAGCACCAGCCACAGGATCCCCAGCCGGTTGGCCTCCAGGGAGGAACGCATCCGGAACTTGGCCAGGGTGAAAGCGAACTGCCGCCGGTCCCAGGTCTGCTTCAGGTACTTGAAGAAGGGGGGCCTCGCACCCACGCGGTGCAGACCACGTGCTTCGGCGAGAGCAGCCAAAGACATGGAGCGACGTCCCCTCCTCTTTCCGGACGGAATGCCCGGTCAGCGCGATCTTAGCCGAGGCGTCCGGCCCCGGCCGCATCGCCCCGCGCCTCAGCCGCGGGTGCGATGCTGCAGGTAGTAACGGACCAGGCCCTGCGTTGACGGGTCCTGCGCGGCCAGTGCGGTCTCGTCGCCGGCGACCGCAGGGGCGATCTGGAGCGCCAGCTGCTTGCCCAGTTCCACGCCCCACTGGTCGAAGCTGTTGATCCCCCACACGACGCCCTGGGTGAACGTGATGTGCTCGTAGAGGGCGATCAACTGGCCCACGACGGACGGGGTCAGCGCCGGCGCCATGATCGAGGTGGTGGGCCGGTTGCCGGGGAACACCCGGGCCGGCACGATCTCCTCCGCGGTCCCCTCGGCGCGGACCTCTGCTGCGGTCTTGCCGAACGCGAGCGCCTTGGTCTGGGCGAAGAAGTTGCTCAGGAACAGCTCGTGCACGTCCGCGTCGCCGTCCGTGATCGGGTGGGCGGGAGTGGCGACGGCGATGAAGTCGGCCGGGATCAGCTGCGTGCCCTGGTGGATCAGCTGGTAGAAGGCGTGCTGGCCGTTGGTGCCGGGCTCGCCCCAGAAGATCTCGCCGGTCTCGGTGACGACGGGGGAGCCGTCCAGCCGCACGCCCTTGCCGTTGGACTCCATGGTGAGCTGCTGCAGGTAGGCGGCGAAGCGGTGCAGGTACTGCGCGTAGGGCAGCACGGCGTGGCTGCCAGCCTTGAGGAAGTTGACGTACCAGACGTTGAGCAGGCCCATCAGGGCCGGGACGTTGTGCTCCAGCGGCGCTTCGGCGAAGTGCCGGTCGATGACGTGGAAGCCGGCGAGGAAGTCGGCGAACGCCTCCGGTCCCAGGGCCACGGCGAGTGAGGTGCCCACGGCGGAGTCCACCGAGTACCGGCCGCCGACCCAGTCCCAGAAGCCGAAGGCGTTGGCCGGGTCGATGCCGAACTCCGCCACCTTGTCCAGGGCGGTGGACACCGCGACGAAGTGCTTGCTGATGGCTTCGCCGGCCAGTTCCTCGGAATCGTCGATGGCGCCGGCCGCGCGCAGCTCGCGCAGCAGCCACGCCCGCGCCATCCGGGCGTTGGTCAAGGTCTCCAGGGTCGTGAAGGTCTTGGACGCGACGATGAACAGCGTCGTGGCCGGGTCGAGGTCGGCGGTCTTCTCCGCCACGTCGGTCGGGTCGATGTTGGAAACGAACCGGCACTCCAGGCCGGCCTGCACGTAGGGCAGCAGCGCCTCGTACACCATCACCGGGCCGAGGTCGGAGCCGCCGATGCCGATGTTCACCACCGTCTTGATCCGGGCTCCGGTGACGCCCTTCCACTGGCCGCTGCGAACCCGGCCGGCGAAGTCGTAGACCCGGTCCAGCACCTCGTGCACCTGCGCGACCACGTCGTTGCCGTCGACCACCAGCGAGTCGGTGCGGGGGCGGCGCAGGGCCGTGTGCAGTACCGAGCGGTCCTCGGTGACGTTGATCCGCTCGCCGGCGTACATCGCGTCGCGGCGCGCCTCGAGGCCGACCTGGTGGCCGAGGTCGGTCAGGGCGCCGAGGATGTCGTCGTCGACGAGGTTCTTGGACAGGTCGACGTGCAGGTCGCCTGCGGTGAAGGTGAACCGCTGGGCCCGCCCCGGATCTGCAGCGAACCAGCCGCGCAGGTCCGGTTCGAGCGCTCCGGCGAGCTCGGTCAGCCGCTGCCAGGCTTCGGTGGTGGTGGGATCAACCAGTTCGCTCATGCAGCCAGCCTAACGATTCCGCCCCGTGCTGCACCCGCGAGTGCGAGGTTGCCCCGGGCCGGGGCAACGACCGCAGTCAGGCCCTGATGGCGACGTGGACGTGGTTGTAGTGGTTGGCGTTCAGGCTGCCCCGGTCGGCCATGTGGCGCCAGTGCGGGGAGCGCGGCGTCCAGATCTTCTGCTCGAAGATGATGTGGTCGATGTTGAAGTCGCGGGAGTGCTTGATCAGGTACTTCGCGATCCGCCAGCCGAGCGCACTCTCCGCCCGGGGGGTGAGCATGATGTCCAGCGCCCGCCCGTTCTTGTGGAACGGCAGCCCACCGGAGCGCCAGCCGCCGTAGGAGTTGACCGCTGGGAACAGCGCGCACACCGACCGGTAGATGTGGACGGTGTCCTTGCGCAGCCGGCTCTCCACCCGCGATCCGCGCGAACAGGCTGCCATGGTGGTGCCCGCGGCCTCGACCGGGGCGGAGTCGGACAGCTCGCCGGCCAGCACCCACCCGAAGCCGTCGTCGAACTCGATCATCCGGTACTTGCCGTCGATCTCTGCTGTGGCGCTGACCCTGGCGCCAATCTCCACCCGCCCGATCTGCTTGCTCTTCGTGCTGGCCTTGGCCCGGACGTTGAGCGACCCGGTGGTGTACATGCGGGTGAGGCTGAGCAGCGTGGCACTGGCCTTCTTGGCCGTCACCGCCGTGGCCGGTTCGGCCAGCTGCTCGGCGTTGAGCGCCCGGGGCACGGGGGCCGCCGTCGCGAGCTCGGCCAGCGCGGCCGCCTGCTCCTGGGACGGGACGCCCAGCGCCACGGCAGAACCACCGGTGCTGCCGACCACCACGGCACCGGCGGTCGCTGAGGCGGTGATCACAGCGAGCGTCACCCCGCCCCTGGTGAACAGGCGGTCGGTGAGCGTCGGCAGGGCCCGGCGGGGGCCGCTCGAGTGGGGCAGGTGCTGGGCAGGGGTGGCGACAGCCGGTTCGATCGGGTCAGCGACCCGTCGGGGCTGGTACATCGGCACAACCGTCCTGACAGAAACCAAAAGGGATTCTCAGGGTAACTTAAGGAACAACCCCGGGCAACTGCGCCGGGCATCGCCCTGCCCCCGAAGGGGCGCCACATCGGGAATACTGCTGCTGACCAACCCGGTTGCGACGACGTCGTCCAGGCCCCTTGGAGGTTCCGTGAGAGCAGTGGCGGTGGCGCTGGTGGCTCTGGCCCTGACCCTGGCCCTTGGCGGCACCCCTGCGTCCGGCACCCCTGCGTCCGGCCACGCTGTGGACCGGCCGGCGGCCCCGGTGGCCGGCGCGCACCCCGAACCGCTGGCCACCAAGAAGCCGAAGCCGAAGAAGACCCCGAAGCCCAGCCCGTCCCCGAGTGTCAGCCAATCCCCCACTCCTGCCCCCGCCCCGACGCGGCGCCCGGTGGACGAGGAGGGCGAGCGCTGGGTGCAGCTGGCCTGGGTGGTGGGTGGCGGACTGCTCGGCAGCGTCCTCGCCTTCTTCGCGATCGGTTCGCTGATGCGCTTCACCGCCAGGCGCCGCGCCGGCCGCTGATCAGTCGCCCAGCCGCCACTGCTGCAACTTCGCCCGCAGGCCCGCGAGGCTGTCACCACTGACCAGCTCGTGGCCCACCAGCTCCCTCGGGCAGACTCCGGCGGCGCCGGCCTCCAGCCACAGCTCGGCCTGGTAGCGCTCCAGCCGGCCGGTTGCGATCAGCGGTGCCGGCAGCAGCAACTCCGGCAGGCTGCGCGCGTACGCCGTCCCGAAGGCCTCGGTCGGCACCAGCTGCACCGCTGCTGCGCCGGCGTCCAGCCCGGCCCGCAGCTCCGATGGGGTGAGGCCGCCCAGCACCACCGGCAGTTCGGGTGCCGCCGCGACCAGGGCCGGCAGCAGGTAGTCGCACGCCGCGAACGCCGCACCGGCGGCCGCGGCACCGACCACGTCCGCCGCCTCGCGGGCGGCGTGCACGCCGATGTGTGCCCTGCGTCCGAAGAACCGCAGCAGCCCGGGCAACTGGCCGGCCTCGCCGGCCGCCACGGACCAGACGCGGAAACCCTCCTGCCACAGCACCTCGCAGGCCGGGACGAGGTCGTCGAGGTCGAGTTGCGGGAGGGGGACGATCACCTGGTGCGTGCCCAGCGGGGGCAACTCGGGAGCCACGCCCACATCCTGCCCGATCGGGCGATGACACCGCGCGCCCGGCGTGGTTAGCTGGCCGCGGGACCAACCGTCGAGGAGGACCGATGGAGCTCAGCAGCGACAGCATCGCCCCCAACGCCGTGATCGACTCCCGCTACGCCGAGCCGGGCGTGGGCGGGGCGAACGTCTCCCCCGCGCTGGCCTGGTCGGGCGCACCGGAGGGGACGCGGAGCTACGCGATCACCTGCTTCGACCCTGACGCCCCAACGGGCAGCGGCTGGTGGCACTGGGTGGTCACCGACATCCCGGCAGGTGTCACCTCGCTCGCAGAGGGCGCACCGCTGCCGGAGGGCGCCCGTACCTGGGCCAATGACTACGGCTACCCCGGCTGGGGCGGCCCCTGGCCGCCGCCCGGCCCGGCACACCACTACGTGTTCACGGTGTTCGCTGTCGACGTCGACCGGCTGGACGTCCCCGACGGCGCCACCAGCGCCGTGGCCCGGCTGACCCTCAGCTTCAGCGTGCTCGACAGCGCGGCCTTCACCGCGCTCTTTTTGAACCCGGGCTGAGGACGCAGCCGTGGTGGTGCTGATCGACCCGCCGCTCTGGCCGGCGCACGGCACCCGGTTCTCCCATCTGGTCTCCGACGCCTCGCTGGAGGAGCTGTTCGCGTTCGCCGACACCAACGACGTGCCGATCCGTGCGTTCGACCACGACCACTACGACGTGGCCGAGCGACACCACCAGGAGTTGGTGGCAGCCGGGGCTGCGCCGGTGCCAGCCACGGAGTTGCTGCGCCGCCTGGTGGCCGGAGGCCTCAGGGTACGCAAGCCGGCGCGCACGCCCCGGCCCCAGCAGGTCCTGCCCCGGCTGGCTGCGGCCTGGGATCGGCTGCTGCCGGGGTCGGCCGCGCTCGGGCGAGAGCTGCTCGAACGCTGGCAGGAGCCCCACCGGCACTACCACGACGTCCGGCACCTGGCGCACGCGCTGGACGCCCTGGCCGCGATCAGCGACGGGGAGCCGTCCCGTCCGGTGGCACTCGCCCTGTGGTTCCACGACGCGGTCTACGCGGGGTCCCCCGGCAGCGACGAGGAGCGCTCGGCCGAGCTTGCGCAAGCCGAGCTGGAGGCGGCGGGACTGCCGCGCGCGGAGGTTGAAGAGGTGCACCGGCTGGTGCTGTTGACCGCAGGACACTCTCCCGAGCCGGGCGACCACGCGGGCGCGCTGGTGGTGGACGCCGACCTGGCGGTGCTCGGGCAGCCGCCCGGCCGCTACCACTACTACGTGCGGAATGTCCGGCTCGAGCACCAGCAATTGCCGGACCCCGTCTTCGCATCCGGTCGCCTGGGCGTGGTGGAGCGGTTATTGTCGGTGCAGCCGCTCTACCGAACCCCGGTCGGCAGGCGGCTGTGGTCGGGGCAGGCGAGAACGAACCTCGACCTCGAACAACGGCGCTGGCGACTGGTCGCGCCGGCGAAGTAGAGTTGTTGTCGAGTAGCCACTGCAGTGGGGGATTAAGCGATGGCGAAGGCGGGCGTCTGGCTTGCCGCGGCAGCGTGTGTTGCCGCTGGCGCGCTTGTCGCGCCTCCCCGCTCCGGAGCCCCGCTGGTCACCACCGGTGACCCCGTGCGGCCGACGGTGACGGTGAGCCCCTCCTCGGGCGCCCCGCAGACGCTGCCGCCGACGGCGACCATTAGCCCGTCCCAGACTGTGGTGCCCACCCCGTACGTCAGCCCGACCTCCGGCCCGCGTCCCACAGCCACGGCGTCGCGTGCCGATCCGCCACGGCCGGAACCGACGCAGTCGGCACCGCCGACGGAGGAACCGACCGAGCCGGGACCGCTGCCAACCGAGACCTCTCCCACCACCGTGCCGCCGTGGGAGACCCCGACGCCCACGCCAACGGACACGCCCACGGCGACCCCCACTGACACGCCCACGGCGACCCCCACTGACACGCCGACCGCGACGCCGACCGACACGCCCACGGCGACCCCCACCGACACGCCGACCGCAACGCCGACCGACACGCCCACGGCAACAC